>JBOEHE010000023.1:0-120117 GCA_050633785.1 Arenicella sp. | reverse complement strand
CAATTATGGTTTATTTATCAACGCCATCATTACCTTTCTTATTGTGGCTTTCGTTTTATTCCTGATCATCAAGGGCATGAACAAAGCCAAAGCCGCTATGGAAGAAGAAGCAGCTGCGGCTCCGGCAGAGCCATCAGATGAAGTAAAACTTCTTGCTGAAATTCGTGATGCTTTAAAAAAATAATTCTATGCATCCATAAAAAAGCCGGACAATGCCCGGCTTTTTTATGGCTAGAAAATTGTAAAAAACAATAATCAATTTGTTGGCGCTAATGGCGGCGCAATCGGAACGGGTTCACGTCTGAAGTTTGGCATTGCACCTGGCAATATCCACTCCAGTTTTGGCGTACACCATATACCCGAAGTTGGTGCATATTGATTGGCAACACAAGTGCCATAACTTGAATTCAACTGAATATCGCTATACCAGGGAACCACATTATCAATATCAACAATACTTTCTTTTTCAAAAATATTGTGCGCAATCATCAAATCACTTTGTAGCTGATTGTCTATTGGAAATCCATTTGAAATCGAGGTCGAATATGCTCCAGATCCAGGTACACCAGGTTTACCAAGCGGTGCATCACGATCTCCTATTTGATTATACGCAATGACTTGATAGCGACTTTGGTGAAGATGCTCTATCGATAATGAATCCGTTGAATCCGAGTCCTTACGTGCGCGCATTGACCCATCTGGATTCATAATATCATCCTTCCAGGTAGACGGTAAATCCGGCGCAGAAGCCCAGACTCCTCTCTCCCAGTCACCACCAGATCGATTACAGGATCTAAGCGTAATCTTGCCATTTTTAGGCGTAGCGGTCGGTTGATTGTGCTGCCCCCTAATCAATGAGCGCATAAAATTTAATCGATACCAACCCGCGATTCTAATATTATGTTCAAAAGCCAACCGCGCCCTGGTATCAGTCATACCCAGAAAATTAACCATGGCACAAGTGGTCTGACCTATATTAAGACCCGGCCCATGATCTTCGAAATTGTTACCAACAATGTCAACCGAACTGATATAACCTCCTTTGGGGAAGGGCACCAAAGAACAGTCTACGCCTTCTCGAATCTGACCGTTATGATCTAACGTCCCAGTCCCGTAGCACCAACCAACTCCAGCAGCGATACTAATATTGCCACCTATTGTATAATCTTCACGGTCCATATCGATATCATGCAAGCCTACATGTTCATAAGACATGGGGAACGCGACTTCTTGGACTTTCAAACCCTCGATATAGATATTCGAAGGCCACCCATATTGCTGAACCTGCGCATCATTAATGCCCAGATAGTTAGCAAAATCCGGATTAATAAAACCTTCATTAAAGTTGGTAACACCAAGCGCTATCGGCGCATCCAACTCTGGCCGACCATCTGCCTTATTGCCAAAAACGCCAATCTTGAAATTACTTTGATCTGGATACGTCGCTAGTCCTCGACCACTGAACACATCGCCGCGCTTCATCAATACCAATTTACCATTGTACTGATCGCCGTTGGGCATGCGATCTTGCTTGGTTGCTCCTGCTGGACATTCCTTGTCAAAACCAGTCCAATCAGTTGCTGTATCCAATGTATTCGATACACAAATTGTATTAGCCGCACTCCATTCAAGCGATTCTGATTTAACGGTTATTGTTACAAAGGCATCATTAAAATCACCTTCTTCATTCTGCGCTCGCATGCCAACATTGTAAGTACACGTCCCCGTCTCGCACAGAAAGGTCTTGGTCACCATAGGCACATGGCCTTTTTCAAAAGACGTGTCGCCTTCAACATAGGTATAGGTTTGTTTATAGAGTGAACCGTAGGTATCACTCTCATCGGTATCAAAATCCCAGTAATACGATAGCTGCGACCAAATACCGTGCTCATCCAAACCTTCGGCTGTAGTTTTCTCAGCGCTGAACACTACCGTACATGGGCTGGCACAGTCTGTGCGTGATGGTGTGATGGCTGCATTAACAATAGAATCGTCGTTGGATTGCCCTTCCAACAACAAAGAAAATACGGGTGGTAGAATAGCTGCCTCTTTGGGCAGCATGGCTTGTGCCTGACCATGTGTAAAATACAAACTGGTAACGACCAGAAAGCCCCAAATAGCGATGAATCGAGTCATCCAATTTCTCCTTTATATCCTTGATAATGTCTAAAACCAACCTCCATCTTAACGCCCATTTATCTAAAGCAGAATGACCAAACTTGCTGAAAAACATCTGCAGTCTTATCCATTCTTGCTAAAACAATTCCTGACATTGCGCATAGCGCCAAAATAGCGGTGGCGCTTAAAGCAACTATATCCCTTGAGACTTAGAATCAATCAGCCAGTGGTAGATCAAGGGCTTTCTGGTGCAGGTATTGGTTGCGGGTTAATCGATATATTCGGGTCCACCACCGGATTTGAGCGAGTGTAACAACCATTGGCATTCGTATATTGATTATCAACGCAGGTGCTGTTAAACGCTTCCAATTGCAAATCACCACCTGACTCTGTTGCCCCTTGATCCCTCTCAAACAGATTGTTCGTCAGGATAATATCCGAATGCAGGGAATAAGCCCCGGCTTGACCATTATTGATGTATTTAGGGCCACCAAAATTATCCTCTATTGGAGCAGTCGCATCCCCCAACTGATTTCCATTAACCACCAGATAGCGACTCTGATGACTGTAGCGATTTGTAAAAGGAGCCGTAGTCGCAGCTTCAGTGCGCATTTTCATACTGCCATCAGAATTCATGATGTCGTCTGCCCAGGTTGCAGGCATTCCAGCGATATTGGCAAAACCCAGCTGATCATAAGCTTGCGGCCCTATTTCATTAGCATTACATGCTCGTGTAGTGACCTTGGCTTTGCCTGGGAAATAGTGGCCTCCACGGAATAAATTGCGCTGAATATTATACCGATAGTACCCCATGGTTCTGAGGTTATGTTCCGTAGTTCGGTAAAAGCTCCCATCAACAATGCCTGTAAAATTGCTCATATCACAACCTATGGCAGAAACATTAAGGCCAACACTTCTATCACCACCATCAAAACCGACAACACTGACCCTACTGATATAAGCCCCTTTGGCAAATGGCACGAGGTCACAATAACCACCACCAAAACAGCGGTCACGGCCATTGGATAATACGATACGGCCGCCGCTGGTATAGGACCCTCGATCCATATCAATATCGTGAATACCAACATGGTTATGAGACATGGGGAAATCGAAGCTGGCCAATTTTAAACTTTCCAGATAGATATTAGAGGGCCAACCATAGCCTTGAATTTCAGCACGAGTGATATTATTGTAATTAGCCGCCCACGGCGCATTAGTCGGATTGGGGATCGTGGTCACACCCAGAATCACCTTGCCATCAATTTCCGGTCGCGATTCATTATGATCACCAAAAACACCCATCTTCCAATTGCTTTGATTGGGATAGGTAGCAATATTCTGTTCAAACACATCACCTTTCTTCAATAGAATCAACTTGCCATTATACTCATCTGCAAACAAGGTAGTGCTACGCTTGGTCGCCCCGGCAGGGCAGGCTTTATCAAACCCAGTCCAGTCTGCTGAGGTATTCAAGGTGTTCGATATGCAAACTGTATTTGTTGCATTCCATTGGGTTGATTCTGCGTTGACGGTGATTTCAACAAAGTCATCATCATGCTCACCCGCCACATTCTGAGCCCGCATGCCAACGTTATACACACAGGTTCCTGTCTCACACAAAAAGGTTTTAGTAGCCATCGGCACATGCCCTTTCTCAAACGAAGTGTCACCTTCAACGTAGGTATACATTTGATTGTAAAGTGAACCATAGGTGTCACTTTCATCAGTATCAAAGTCCCAGTAATAGGATAATTGTGACCAGACCCCATGTGCATCCAGACCCTGCGCTGTTGTTTTATCAGCGCTGAAAACCACCGTGCAGGGAGAGGCACACTGTGTGCGTGAGGGTGTGATAAGTGCATTAACAACAGTGGCTTCGACGGATTCACCTTCCAATAGCAAAGAATAAACCGGCGGCAAAATAGCAGCCTGATTGGCTACTTGGGTTTGTGCCAGAACGTGTGTGACATGCAAACTCATAATTGTCAAAGTAATAACCATAACGACGATACGAGCCATAGAACTTCTCCTGAATACCTTGGACCTGTTAACTTTATAAATTAGTTAAAAAATAAACAGCCATACTAACGACCCTGCATACGAAGCAGAATATCTTAACTTGCTGAAAAAACAGCAAACTTACCCAATCTTGCTAAAACACAAGCTTTCCTTAAATGCTCCGTGTTCTCCTATGATCAGTTTGTTTGTGTGACACTTAAGACCATCAATGCAACACCCAAAGAAAAGCCGGGCGATGCCCGGCGTTCTAAATTTGCTTATAAAAGGCATAATGCCTTCCAAGGCATTTTCATCATTGTTGCATCGCACCAGCAATTTTGTAGCTAGAGCCTGTTGCTTTATTGTGTACCTGTAATGGCCGGCAAATTTAAATCATGGTCTTTCGCGCAGTTAATTGCTATCTCATAACCCGCATCCGCATGTCGCATCACACCGGTCGCCGGATCATTCCACAGAACCCGATTTAATCGACGTTTTGCATCGTCTGAACCATCCGCCAGAACCACCATTCCTGAATGTTGTGAAAAGCCCATACCCACACCACCACCATGATGCAGACTGACCCAGGTTGCCCCAGAAGCAGTGTTCAGCAAAGCATTCAATAACGGCCAATCTGATACAGCACTGGAACCATCTTTCATAGCTTCCGTTTCACGATTGGGGCTTGCGACCGAACCACTGTCCAGATGGTCCCTGCCAATCACAACAGGTGCACTCAACTCACCGGTTCTGACCATGTCATTAAACGCCAGACCGAGACGATGCCGATCACCCAGACCAACCCAGCAAATCCGTGCTGGTAAGCCTTGAAAATCAATCCGCTCTCTGGCCATATCCAACCAACGGTGCAAGTGTTGATCATCAGGCAATAATTCCTTCACTTTCTGATCTGTTTTGTAGATATCTTCTGGATCTCCAGATAAAGCGACCCAACGAAATGGTCCAACCCCTCGACAAAAAAGTGGTCGTATATAGGCCGGCACAAAACCCGGAAAATCAAATGCCTTTTCCAAACCTTCTTCCAGAGCGACCTGTCGAATATTATTGCCATAATCAAGCGTCGGTATTCCCTGGTTCCAGAAATCCAGCATGGCCTGAACCTGAACCTTCATTGACGCTCGCGAGGCTTTGGTAACCTCTTCGGGGTTTGAAACCCTTTTTTGTTTCCATTCAGACAATGACCAACCTAAAGGCAAATAGCCATTAAGTGGATCATGAGCTGAGGTTTGATCAGTAACAATATCTGGCCGCACTCCACGTTTTACCAGCTCTGGGAAAACGTCAGCCGCATTAGCACACAAGCCGACTGTCTTCGCCTGACCTGAAGCAGTCCATTGATCAATCAAGGCCAGAGCCTCATCCAGAGTTTCCGCTTTTTTGTCCAGATAGCGGGTTCTTAAGCGAAAATCTATACTCTCAGGATCACACTCAATTGCAAGGCAGCAAGCTCCTGCCATAGCCGCCGCTAAAGGCTGAGCGCCGCCCATTCCTCCCAGGCCTGCGGTCAATATCCATTTTCCACTTAAGTCTCCATCAAAGTGTTGTCGTCCTGCCTCGACAAAGGTTTCATAGGTGCCTTGTACAATGCCTTGACTACCAATATAGATCCATGACCCAGCGGTCATTTGTCCATACATCATCAAACCTTTCTTATCCAACTCATTGAAATGCTCCCAATTAGCCCAATGCGGCACCAGATTAGAGTTAGCGATTAATACGCGCGGAGCATCTTTGTGGGTTTGAAAGACACCAACTGGCTTACCCGATTGGACCAGAAGTGTTTCTTCTTCTGACAAAGTCTTAAGCGTTTCAACAATTATGTCAAAGTCTCCCCAAGTTCTGGCAGCTCGGCCAATGCCACCATAAACAACCAATTCATCTGGGTTTTCGGCAACCTCTCTATCCAGATTATTATGCAGCATTCTAAAAGGGGCCTCGGTGGCCCATGATTTGCAGTTCAATTGCCTGCCTTGCGGACTTTTGATGTCACGTTTGCTGTTTAATGGCTTATTCATTGTCGTTACTCTTGGAAAAGTGTGTTTCGGCGATGTTCTTGATTCGCCAGAGAATGTCTGTAAGCACCTCACGAAGTGTGTTGGCCTTATCCTGGTCATAGTCAAATGGAGGTCTTTCCTGATGCAGATAGGTGCGCTGCGCCAACTCCATCTGTATTGCATGTATTCCATCTGATGGCTGACCATAATGCCGGGTTGTCCACCCTCCTTTGAACCGTCCATCAACAACA
Source organism: Arenicella sp. (assembly GCA_050633785.1). Taxonomy (GTDB): domain Bacteria; phylum Pseudomonadota; class Gammaproteobacteria; order Arenicellales; family Arenicellaceae; genus CALKZN01. The sequence goes on along the minus strand of JBOEHE010000023.1, from coordinate 113,732 downwards.
TAACTGTATTGACCGCTTTGCAGACATGCTTTTTCAGCCGCTGCTATCATGTCAGAATCACAAGACAAGCCGCTGTTAGTCCCTATATTCAATTCAGGCAATACATCATCAAACAAATACGGTATCTGCGATCGGATTGAATGGCAGTCATATAAAACCACAACCCCATGCACTGCTTTAACACGACAAATCTGCGCTTGCAGGGCATCGTGATAAGCGAGATGATAGGCTCTGACTCGCTGCTCTATTGCTTCGATTGTTGGCTCTTTATTCCAGATGGGCTTTCCATCGAAAGTCGACAAGGGCACCAAGTCTGTGGTGTTTTTTCCAGGGTATAAATGCGACCCATGAGGATCTCTATTAGGATCAATAACATAGCGGCTGAAATTTGCCCGGACAATGCTGACACCGTTTAATAAACCATCATACAACTCCGGTATATGCCAATCCGTATCAAGCAACTGGCGACCTCTGTCGTTCAGCTCGGCGTATATATCATCTGGCACAAAGGTGCCTGAATGCGGCTGCGCAAGTATGACAGGGCCATTACCCTCGATGACTGAAACAGGATGAATTGACGTTGTTATTGTTGTCATTACTCAAATACACTCCTGCCCATGCCCTGACCACATAATGCTTTGCTCTCATGTGCCATAGAGGCTAAGTTTTCAATATCAATACTGACCACCCTGTCATCACTTAAGGAGGGGCATTCCTTACGAATTTTTGCAATGATCTGCTGCAAGTATTCACTGGTTTTTAAAGGCGCTCTCAATTCGATACCCTGTGCTCCAGCCATGGCTTCTACACCCAGGATATGCGCCAGATTGTCATTCATTTCCAATAATCTACGAGCAGCATGACACGCCATTGAGACATGATCTTCCTGATTGGCTGACGTTGGCGTTGAATCAACTGATCGTGGGTTAGCAAGTGCTTTATTTTCACTCATCAAAGCAGCAGATGTGACTTCAGCAATCATCAAACCAGACTTTAACCCTGGATCAGGTGCCAGAAATGCTGGCAAACCAAAGCTCAAAGCCGGATCAACCAGCAAGGCTACCCGGCGTTGGGCAATACAGCCAATCTCGGAGATAGCAATCGCGATCTGGTCTGCTGCCAGTGCCACCGGTTCCGCATGAAAGTTGCCGCCTGAGATAATCTTGCCGTCAGACAGCACCAGAGGGTTATCTGTCGCCGCATTGGCTTCGATTTCCAAGGTTGCCCCAGCCTGATTGAGCTGATCCAGACAAGCACCAATAACCTGTGGTGCACAGCGCAGACAATACGGATCCTGCACACGTTCATCACCCGTTTTATGACTATTGCGAATTTCCGATCCCTGTAACAATTCTCTAAGCCTTTGCGCACTCTCAATTTGCCCACGATGTCCTCTGAGCTGATGAATTTCATCATGAAATGGAGCGCTGGACCCCATAGCAGCATCAATCGACAATGCGGTCGTGGTGAGCGATGCGACCGCCAGCCGTTGGGCACCAAACAAACCAGCCAGTGCTAAAGCCGTAGATGCTTGTGTGCCATTTAATAATGCTAAACCTTCTTTGGCTTGAAGTTCAATTGGCTCAATACCAGCCTGTTTTAAAGCCTTTTCAGCCGACATTCTTTCGCCTTCAAAAAACACCTCTCCTTCACCAATAAGTGGGGCCGACATATGCGCTAATGGCGCTAAATCCCCTGAGGCTCCTACTGAACCTTTCTCAGGAATCACTGGAATAATATTAGCTGCAACCAGGCTCTGCAGTTGCTGAATGACGTCCAATCGCACTCCAGATGCTCCTCGTCCCAGAGACAGACATTTAAGGGCAATGATCAAGCGCACAACATTTTCGGGTAAGGGATTACCAACACCTGCGCAGTGTGAGCGCACCAGATTACGCTGCAAAGCCAGCAAATCGTCAATATCAATTCTGACCGATGCCAGTTTTCCGAAACCTGTATTGACCCCATAAATCGTGTCATTACTTTCGATACGCTCTGCCAGCCTGAATGCGCTGTTGCGAACATCATCAAACACTGAGACATCCAACTCAAAGGACTCACCATCTCGATAAATCGTTTCGAGTTGATTGAGGGTCGCTTTTCCCGGTTTAAGAATTATTGTCATGGAAACACCTTCTAAGATATAGATTTATGCAGGGACGAAGCTCCGACCCAATAAGAGAGTTCTGCCGGATGTTCTACATCCCATACAGCCATTTTTGCAACAGCGCCGGGTTCAATCACACCATATTGACCAGATAAACCCAGAGCTTTTGCTGCACACCGAGTCACCCCTGCCAACGCCTCTTCCGGCGTCATTGAGAATTCTGTACACGCCATATTCATCACCGTCAGAATCGAAGAAACGGGTGATGAACCCGGATTGCAGTCAGTCGCTACTGCCATATCAACACCCTGTGTTCTAAAATGTTCAATTGGGGGACATTTTGTTTCCCTGAGTGTGTAATATGCTCCTGGCAACAAAACAGCAACAGCACCGGAATGAGCGAAGGTAGCGACATCTTCTTCGGCAAGAAATTCCAAATGATCTGCGGATAAACCCTTATATTTTCCAAGCAGAAGTGCACCTTTCTGATCAGATAATTGTTCAGCGTGCAGCTTGACTGGCAAGCTCAATGCCTCGGCTGCTGTGAAAACCCGTTCTATTTGCGCTGCAGAAAACGCAATCGTTTCACAAAAGCCATCAACAATGTCCACCAGACCTTGAGCTGCAGCTATTTTCAAGCCGGGAATAGCAACCTCATCGATATAGTCATCTGGTCGCCCGGTATATTCTGCCGGCACAGTGTGCGCCGCCAGCCATGTTGTGACAATCTTGACTGGACGAAGCTGAGCCAGCTGACGAGCGATCCGCAGCATGCGAATCTCATCTTCAACGGTTAATCCATAACCCGATTTCACTTCAATTACCGCCACTCCTTCACGGATCAAATAATCCAATCTCTTCAAGGCCTGCTCCAACAACTCTTGATCGCTGGCCTGCCGAGTGGCGAGCACAGTCGATCTTATGCCACCACCTTGTCGAGCAATGTCTTCATAGCTCGCTCCCTGCAAACGCATTTCAAACTCTCGCGCCCGATTGCCCCCGAATATGATATGTGTATGACAATCAATCAGAGCGGGCGTCACCAGGCGTTGTCCAAGGTCCTGAGCAGATAGGTCACTATAAGATGCCGGCAACTCATTAGCTGCACCCACCCAGATAACACGTTTGTCACGCACGACAAAAGACGCATTTTCAATCAAGCCGTAATCACCTTGGCCCTTGGACATCGTTGCCAGATTACATCCTGTATATAAATTGTCACTGTTCATTCTTCTTGTTATATCGCTTCAATATGATATTATGTATGCACATATTATATTAAAATAAATTGTAATGACAACTACTATTTCTGCAAAACAAGTCCTGACAGCTGATGGCTGGCAACATAATGCGACGATTGAAATTGATGACTCTGGTTATATTTCAAAGATTTCCGGTGACCATTGCCAGGCCGATGAGTCGGTAGACATCTTATTACCAGCACTGTCCAACTTACACAGCCATAGTTTTCAGCGGGCCATGGCAGGTCTGGCAGAAAAAAGAGGCCCCAACCCTATTGATGACTTTTGGAGTTGGCGCAAAGTGATGTATCGGTTTCTGGAAATTCTATCCCCAGATGATATACAAACTATTGCCGCTCTGGTTCAAATGGAAATGCTCGAAGCCGGTTTTGCAGCATCCGCCGAATTTCACTATGTGCATCATGCTCACAAGGGCCAACGATACGCACAACTTGACGAACTGTCCCAACGGCACTTTGAAGCAGCCAGACTAACGGGCATAGGCTATACCCACTTGCCGGTTCTTTATATGCAAGGTGGCTTGGATGGCAGAGAGCTCATAGGAGGCCAACTCAGATTTGGTTGCAGCATTGATGAGTTTCACACTTTATTTGATACCCTGGATGGTCGTTTTTCAGACCTTCCAAAGGATTACTGTCTCGGAGTTGCGCCACATTCATTGAGAGCAATATCACCCGAAGCCTTAAGCTCAGTGATTCAACTGGCTCCAAATGCACCCATCCATATTCACGCTGCCGAACAACTGGCGGAAGTCAGGGAGGTAAAAGAGGTTCTTGGCACGACTCCAGTGAGATGGCTGTTGGAAAATATGCCCATCGACCACAGATGGTGCCTTATCCACGCGACCCATCTGGACCATGCAGAGACTGTGGATTTAGCAACCTCTAATGCGGTCGCAGGCTTGTGCCCAATTACCGAAGCCAATCTAGGCGATGGTATTTTCAATGCCGAAACCTATATGAAGAATGGCGGCAAGTTTGGCATTGGAGCAGACTCAAATGTAAACATCGCACTCAGTGAAGAGCTGCGTATGCTGGAAGTATCCCAACGGCTCAGAGACCAGCGCCGGGTCGTATTAAGCAATGAACAAATGAAATCAAATGGGCGCTATTTATATCAATCTGCCTGTCAGGGCGGTGCTCAGGCCATAGGTCGAAAATCCGGCAGCATCGAAGTTGGTACTCTGGCCGATCTGGTGGCTTTGAATGCCAATCATTACTCAATTGCAGAGCTGTCAGAAGACACCATTCTGGACACATGGATATTCGCCTGTTCGGATGATATTATCAGTGACGTATGGTCAGCTGGCAGGCACATGGTTCGAGACGGGGTTCATGTACAACGCAACAAGATCACTTCTGAATTCCATCAAACAATAACGCGCCTGCGACGAGATTTATGACAGCAAACTCCCACCACACAGTAAGAGAATCTATCCGCCAGAGAATAGAATCGGGTGAATGGGGACTGGGCGCTTTAATCCCAGGTGAAATGGCTCTTGCTGAAGAGTATGGCTGTGCCCGGACAACGATAAACCGAGCACTGCAAACTCTGGCCGATGATGGACTGGTTGTGCGCAAACGAAAAGGCGGCACACGTGTCTGTCAGATGCCGGTTCATCAAGCCAAATTTGAGATACCTATTATTCGCGAACAGGTAGAAGCAGCCGGGTGTCGTTACCGGCATCAACTGATTACCATGAAATCCAAGGTGCCTCCCTCTGCCATACTGACCCGCCTGCAATTGCCCAAGGGTGAAAAAGCAGTCTATATGGAAACGATACATCTGGCAGATGATCGTCCATATGCCTATGAACAACGCTGGGTCAACCTACTTGCGGTTCCCGCAATAACTGACGCTCCTCTGGATGAAATCAGTGCCAATGAATGGCTGTTAAAGACCGTTCCGTTTTCCAATGGGGACGTTATATTCTACGCAGTGAATGCTGATAAAAATGTTGCGGAAGCAATAGAATCCGACCAAGGCACAGCTGTATTTGTTATTGATCGCACCACCTCATTTGATGACAAAGTGATTACTACCATGAAGCTGTATTATCGAGAAGGTTACCAACTTTATTCTCAGCTTTAGAATCACCTCATACTCATATTGGCACATTTGAGAAAACGCACCGGAAGTGCCTTTTCAAGCACAATTACACGCTGAATAATTTGACGCAGCCCGCACTTATCAGCAAGAACTGCGTCACTAGATCAACCGCTGACTACGGCTTTCGTTTCAGTATATTCATGCATCCCATGCTCTCCCCACTCACGGCCATTGCCTGATTGTTTGTAGCCGCCAAAAGGCGCTTTAATAGAAAAGTAAGCGCCTTGAATATAACATTGACCTGCTTGCATACGTCGGGCAATTTTCAGTGCAGATTCTTTATCTCTGGCATAAACACCCGAGGATAAACCATAGACACTGTCATTGGCCATTTGAATCGCCTGTTCAATATCATCATAGGCAATGACGCACAGAACCGGACCAAAGATTTCTTCCTGAGCAATAGTCATATCATTGCTGACATCAGCAAAAATCGTCGGCTTAACATAAGCGCCCTTTTCCAATCCTTCCGGCATGCCTAAACCTCCTGTAATGATTCTCGCACCCTCTTCAACACCTTTGCTGATATAGTCAAGCACGGTATCTCGTTGCTGCATCGATGCCATTGGACCCATAGTCGTATTCTCATCGAAAGGATCACCAACTACTTGCTCCGCCGCAACACTGACCGCAATATCCAAGGCCTCCTGATAACGACTTCTGGCAACAAACATTCTGGTTAAGGCATTACAAGTCTGACCGGTATTGCCCATGACATCTTCAACACCATAACGGACGGCAGCTTGCAGATCAGCATCGTCAGTAATGATATAGGCGGATTTACCTCCCAGTTCCTGACAGACTCGCTTCACTGTTGGCGCTGCAGCTGAGGCCACTTTGACCCCTGCTGCTGTGGACCCAGTAAACGACACCATATCAACCTCTGGATGCCCACACATAACCGGCCCAATGACACGCCCCGGACCAGAAACAAGATTGAAAACACCGGCTGGCAAACCAGCCTTGTCAAAAATCTCAGCCATAATAAAATCCTGCAGCGGCGTTTGCTCCGCAGGTTTTGTGATGATGGTGCAACCCGCTGCCAAAGCAGGGGCTACTTTACCCATCATTTGGTGCAAGGGATAGTTCCAGGGGTTGATAAATGCGCAGACACCGATAGGTTCCTTCAACAATATAATGTCGTCTTTTTCATCCATTGTTTCCATCTCATGAGCCATATCTGCATAGAAGCCTAAACTGGCGATGGCTTCGTCCACATGATAGGCACCAACAACACTCTTGGGAGAGCCCATCGTCGTTGTCAATGCAACGCTTAAATCCTGATAACGGTTTTGCATTTCTTCAGCAATAGCCTGCATAAACTCTGCACGCTGAGAGGCAGTAGTCGAGGACCAGGCTGGCAGAGCTGCACGAGCTGCTGCAATGGCTTTTTCAACATCACTTTCGTTACCTAAGGGAACTTGTACACAAGGCTCTTCTGTGGTCGGGTTGATAACAACTTGTGTGCCCTTACCTTCAGGCTCTTGCCACTGGCCGTTAATGTAAAGTTTGTCAATAATTTTCATAGGGAATGATGCTCTCTAACTAGATGTAAAGTGAATGTTCAGTCTGGTGAACAGAGGTCCTGAAAATACGCTATTGTGCTGATAAATGAGTCCTGTTATTTACTGCAACTAAGCCTCTTAGTATCTATTCTCATTCCGCTAACAATACAAATAGCCACCGGAATAACCAGAAACAAATTCGATCATAGGCCCTGATAGACTGTCAATATTCCAACAACTATATAATTATGGCCTATGCCCACAAAAAATTATGGGCTTCTCAAACGGTTAGCCCCAGGCAAACAAGAGAGATTATTTTCTTGCTGCAAGACAGACGATAGTCAACACTATCGCATGAACATCAGTTGAGAGTCAGGTTCGCATTTTAGAATCCAATTTGTTCCTAAAATTCTTTAGGTTCTTATTACATTCTAAATAGGGAGTATCAACATGAATATTAAACTAGCTTTAGCCACCTTGCTGATAACGGTAGCAACATCATCACATTCTTTTGCCAATAACAAACACAAAGTGCCCACTGAAACGCAGGGGCTTACTGCAACCGAACTGCATAGCAACAATTTAGGAGCACAAATAAATGTGCCTGAATACAATCTGCGTGCACGCAGAGTCATTCTCATCCCCGGGGCAACCGTTGCTCCACATTCACACGCTGAACGCCCTGGATTTGTTTACGTTGAGCGTGGCCTGGTTATTGAATCACGAAATGGACGCAAAAGACGATTTAGAGAAGGTGATACCTGGCTTGAAAGTGCCAGCACCAATCACTGGGTAAGAAACCCAAGCAAGGTCAAGGAAGCCGTACTAATCATTGTTGATTTACCTCAGAACTAGGAGTTTATTCTTAAGAACTGCCAGGGATGGCTCTACGCTTCTTTCACAACCATCGTTCCAGCTGCAGTAAGCATGGTAACTGCTGCGCCGCGATGAAGTACTTTTTGTGCCTTAGCGCTCGATAATAAATGGCGAACACCTATTGCTCCTACAATAAAAACAGTGCCTACAGCAAGTAACACCAAAATTGTCAGCGGCACCAACATAACAGCCCAACTTTGTATGGAAACCGTTTCTATATCAATAACGACGGGAAGCAACGCCAGGTAAAAAGCGATTGTTTTTGGATTTCCCAGTGTAATAGTAAATCCCGACAAACTTGCGGATAAAAGATCCTTTCGCCTTGACGTGTTGGTCGAATTCAAAGGTTGATGATCTGCATTCCAAAACAACCAGGCAAGATAACACAGATAAACAACAGCACCCCATTTCACGACAATAAACAAAGCGCTGAAGCTCTGGGCTAAAACAGCAAGTCCAAATACAGCGAATGACAAGTATGTTAAGTCGCCTAAAATCAACCCGACCAGCATAGCAAACCCAGTGATTGGCCCTGAGCTCACACTACGAGCAACTAGAGCCGTCATACCTGGCCCAGGGATCGCTGCTGCTATGGCTAGAGCAGCCATGTAAGCAAAAATTTGTGTTGATTCAAGCATCTATTTCCAAATGTAACATGTTATGTTTTCTAACTTCATAGCATAGCAAAATTGGAACACAATAGTTATTTTACTCAAACGATCACATGTGTTAGCTATTTTACCATTCATAGGAAACCGACTTTCCCTTGAACGCCGGTTCTCGTACTTCGACTTTTGACGTGAAATCCAAGGTAACACCTAAGATATTTGTATTTTTATCTGGTGCTAAAACTACTACCATACGTCCGCTGGGTGTGGGGTGTGAAGAAATGCCAGCGACACCCATCGTGCCCACAAGGTTAGAGGAAAAATCTACAATTGCGCCTTTAGGTTTCGTTACATAGAATTGTGAAGGATTATCTTTGTTTTGGTATACAACTCCAGATATCAATTTGCCATCTACAACAATTGAGACGTTAGTTTTCAGAAAGATAGTAACCAAGACTTCTTCTGGACTATAACCGACACCTTTTATTAATGATGATACCCAATTTTTCAGGTCATCTTTTTACTCCTCGACTTCATATGCATCTGGTAATGATAATTCGAACTGATGCCGTTCATAAGCCACAGCCTGGCTTAAAAAAATCAGTATAAGAAGTACTGCAAACAAAATATTCTTCATAGAAAGCCTATACAGTGAATATCGAAGGTGAAGTCGCTTCTAAGCTCTTCTAACAGGCTTTAATTATACATCAGCTAATGTGGCAATAAGCTGGGTTTGTATTTCACACCATTTAGAATACTCTTCGGTTTCTTCCCATAGTTCTTTTAGTTCTGAATTATCAAGAATCTTTTCTATGGCTTGCTTTGCAATAAGGGCATGTTCTTTTTTAATTTGAGGTTTTTTACCAAAGAAACCCTGCTTTTTCGCCAACCACTTTTGAGCTTCTTCAGGAATTCTGGAGTCATCCCCAGTAATAGCGGAGGCGATAACTTCTGCCGCTGCCAGGGCTTCGCAGCACTCTGGAGACTCCAAATATTCATTGTTTGCCAGAATGACCTTCAGTGGCGACAAAAGGATATCAACCCCCTTGGATTTCTCCAAAACCCAAACCCAATCGCAGGCATCATCATTGCCGAAGTTTTCTTCACTCCATGCTCCCATCTGTATTTCTCCCGAATGTGTGTTCTATTTTTCGCTACGCCCCAAAGATGGAAATCACTCCATCTTGCTGACTTGGTAATATTCGTTTTTAGCATCATTAAGCCAGAGTGTGACCGTTTCCGGATAGTCAAATTCTTCCGTAACACCCGCCTTTTGCAGAACCTTACCATTAAATTCAACCAGAATTTCATCCGATGAGTTTTCAACAGCAAGTGTCCCTATTGCCCAGGTTGGGCCGTTATCATCAAATGATGCATCGATTATGTCCAGTGAACCACTAAACTCAAGCGGGCGTTGTGAATTACTTTCAAACTGTTTCTCAATTCCATCCTCCATGCTTGAATCAAGTCCTGGCTCGCTACAGCCCAGAACCATTGAACAAAGTAGTATTAGAATACTGTTTTTTAACACTTGTGATTCTCCTTTTAAAAAATAATACTTGATTATATGGTGTAGGTTATCGAATTCTGTAAAGAGCTTTTTTGGATCAAGCCAGTATTTGAGAGAAGGTGGCTCCCAGAACTAAGAAAAATACATCCATTGTCTCCTTTATAAGCATAACTATCTTATAAAGTCTGCTTGATTTGCCCCTGTCTAATTCGTTCTCGTAATAAATTATCAAATACACCCTTTGAGAGCAAGGTAGTTAAGACCGTAAGCAAACAAAATTCAGTCAGCCACCTGTAATGAGAGTATCAACATCAGAGAAAGACTGTTTTTTCGATGTTAATAATAGCAGTATCTAATCACTATTTGGCCATGTAAGTATAGCCTCAAAATCCCCAAAACCTTTGTAACAGGAAAATTCTTGTTCTTTAGCATTTACCCACACCCAGGATTCAACAGACTCTTTCAAACGCCTCATATTTACTGACACTCCTTTTGTTTCGGGTGAAGACCTTAAAATAGAATCAATTTCATTTGCCTGACTATCAATTAATTTCCCCCAACCTCCTTCGAAAAACACATCGCATAATTTATATTCCAATGAACGTTCATAGTCTTCACACCCAGAATCATTACTGAAAGGAATAAGAAAACCCTCGACTTCAGGGTGATTACAAGCATAACCTTCTACTTGATTGGTAAAAATGACACCCGTTTTTGACGGAATTATCAACGCTGCACCAACAAGTCCATATAATTCTACTTTTTTCATTAACTGAATGCCGAATTTGTAATCGGCAAGCTGACACCGCATTGTTTGGTTAAACTGAGTAATAACATAATAAGACTCTATGAATTATCCTTTTAATTACCCCTTTCAGTATCTTCAACACCATCCAGAGTCAACGGCAATTCATCTGTTCGCGCTTTTGCCTGCACCGGTGGCAATGAACCTGCCAGCACTTTAACCACTTTTTCTGCGGTGGCTCGATAACCCGTCAGTTTACCGCCGAAAATCGATAACACACGTGGCCTTGATACATCATCCACTGGCATCTGTGTTTCCCGTGAACGTTTAAACGCAGCTCCAGTCGCTGCAGGCAGCACTCTCAGGCCTGCCCAGCGGTTGATGACAGTATCATCTCTATCCGGGAAATAGCGCCGGTAAACGTTCAGCAGATAATCAACCGCTTCATCTCGGGAATGGACTTTATGCGGATCGCCCTCATAGGCAAACTCGGTTGTACCCAACATAGTATGGCCTTGCCAGGGCATCACAAATACTGCCCTTTTATCTTCTGGAACCTCAAGATAGTAACAACCTTTATCAACACTGCCTGGCAATTCAATATGTGTGCCCTGAACATTATCTACCGGAAAGTCTGGTAGTTGAGGAGTAAATCGAGTGAGTAGTTGTTCCGCCCAGGGGCCAGCTGCATTGACTACAGCACGCGTTGTAATCTGTTGCTGTTTACCATCAACAAGCACCTGCATAGTAATGAAATCACTGTCTATTTGTGCGTTAACCAACTCAGCAGGGCATAATAAGTCTGCTCCCAGTTGCCTGGCAGAATACATGACCGCTTGAGTTAGTTTTGCATCATCAGTCTGTGCATCTGTGTATTGCAGCACACAATCCAGGCCGTTTGTATCCAAACCATCAAGCTCTTCCCATTGTGAACGAGGAATCCGGCGAAATCGCGTGCCCTTACGGCCTCCTGCTAGCAGGGTGTAGGTTAATAAGCCAGCGCCAATAAACCACGGCCTGCGCGAGGTGTCTTTATATATTGGGATATAGAATTTCTGCCGTTTGACCAGATCAGGTGCCAACTTGAGTAATAGCTCACGCTCATACAGGCTTTCTCTGACCAAGCCAAATTCAAAACTTTCCAGATAGCGCAAACCACCATGAATCAATTTACTGGACCAGCGTGAGGTGCCATAAGCCAGATGTTTTTGTTCTATAAGCAGTGTCCGATAGCCAGCGGCGGCGGCGGCCTGGGCAACACCCACACCATGAATTCCACCACCTATGATGGTGATATCGTAATCGGACTCAACTGCCATTGGCAAAAGCCTCATGTCGTACAAGCAGACCAAGCTCGTTGGTTTCAATCAGGTCAATGCCCTTATCAAACCATTGCAATGCCTCTTCTGGAGTATCCACATTATAAATAGCCCAAACCCAGCTCCCAGACCACCAGGATTGTTTGTCTTCCGGCAGATGTTTTTTGTTGGTAAATAAAAACTCCGGCTGCAACTGCTCTGCCCGTTGTTGTACAGAGTCACTCCACTCGGGAATCACCCAACCCACTTCAAGAGAATTGGTTTTACGCGCATAGTCGAGAATCTCATCATTAAACGAAATAATCACACATTGTTGTTGGATTTTTTTAATGCGGCGAAAGACTTCATCCATGCACACAGGGACACCAAATTCATCAATGCTCTGCTGTTTAATTTCAATAAATAGACGGATGTCTTTATGCGTAGATGCCCATTTGACCAAATGCTTTAATTTGGTAAAGCCGTTGCCCACAAATTCATCTGCGAAACGCTCCGGATAAAAGGCTGAATATTTTTTGAGTTGCTTAGCTTTGACCCGCCGAATATCCAGATCAACTCCGGCCATGCGCTGCAAACTGACATCGTGATGCACTATGGGAATCAGATCTTCTGTCAGTTGAATATCCAATTCCATCCACCTGCCACCATAGGCATAAGCAGCCTGATAGGCCAGCAAAGTATTCTCCGGATAACGCCCGGAATACCCCCTGTGGGCAATCAATTGAGGGACTACTCCGACACCATTTGCTTTATTCTTTTTTGCCATTGTGTTCACATCTTCAGTTATTTTGCCACCACTGGCAAATGATATTAGACGTCACTGGCCCGACTAAATAGCCATATGAACTATGAAAGTTATACCCCAAAGGGCTTTTATACCAATGATAAACCCCTTTGCTATGGTCGGTCAGCTCTTCAAGCAAACCAGCCTCGGTCATCAAGGAAAAGTCATCTGCCAGGGTTTTATCCACAGACACGAGATCACCTCGAGCGGAGACATTCTGCCAGCGTCGAATATTGCTTGGCACTTGTTCTATGTCCGTCTTACTATAAGCCAAAAGGCGCTGTTGGGTATATTTTAAACCCAATGGGCTACCAATTGTTAGCAAGGTATCAATATGCTTGGCACTGCGATCAAGTTGGCTGATTTGATATAAAGTGTCATAAGCAATAATAGAGCCTAAACTATGCGCCACGATCAGCAACTTATGGTCGCCTTGCAAATAAGGCATTAAGCAAGCACGCAAAATACTGCGTGCCTCTTCCGCTCTGCCGTCATGATTATCAAAATATTGCATCGAACCTTCAAGCAATGCTTTAACATGTTCATCGGCCAAAAAATCAATCAACCAAGGGAATTGGTCACCGGTTTGATAGATCAAACGTGACAAGCGAATTTTCCATGTTTTAGCACACAGTTTATCCTGAACACTCGCTCGTTGTTTTTTTAACAGTTTTTCCACATGAGGGATATGCTCTGAGAAATCCATATGTTCAGAATAAAAAGCATAATTCCAGGCGCATAATTCGAAGGCCTGCTGTTGTTCAATTTCATTGGCAGTCTGAGCAGAATGACGGCGAACACCTTCCAATAGGCTGCGCTGCAGCAAATCCTGATGCAGACCAGGTTCAGGCTTGGGGTTTTTCCCCGGGATAAATAGAATTTTCTTCGGCATAGCGACGATAGTATCCTTAATCAGTTGCTCTTTTTAATAGACAGCTCAGCGTATCTCAATAAGCAAGTAACTTAATAGTATTAACATGGCCACAGTGATTCACTCTTTGCTGGAATACCAAAGGGCACTTAGAACATCCAAACAGTTCACTATTCACTGCGGTTTGCATCTTGATGGACCCCATTCTGCCTCATTGTTTTGGCCTCTGAGTTATGCTGAGGTCTCGATAGTCACATGATAACTGCTGTCTGAAAACAAAAAAAGCCAGATAGAGCAAATCAAGGCTACAATACGCAGAATCAACAACCAGCAACAGGCAATATAATGACACTCCTGATGGATTACGGCACGCTGACGCCAGAGACAGTTCTCAACGCCATTGAAACTACGGGTTTGCGCTGTGATGGTCGCCTGCAGGCTTTGAACAGTTTTGAAAATCGAGTGTATCTGATTGGCTTGGATGATGGCACGGAATGTGTAGCCAAATTCTATCGTCCTGAGCGCTGGACAGATCAGGATATTCTCGAAGAGCATTCTTTTACTCAGGAATTGGAAGAAGCTGAGATTCCCGTGGTATCCCCAACCAAACTGGATGGGCAAACCTTGTTTAACGATGGTACTTTTCGATTTTCACTTTTCCCCAAACGTGGCGGTCGTGCACCTGATCTGGAAAACTTCGATACTCTGGAACAACTCGGTCGCTTTGTAGCACGAATTCATCAAGTAGGTCGCAGCAAAGCATTTACTCATCGGCCGAGCCTGTCCCTGACAAGCTACGGCGAGAACTCCCGCGAGTTTCTATTGCAAAACGATTTTATCCCAAATGACTTGCTCTCAGCCTACGACAGCCTGAGCCAGGAACTGCTGACAGCCATAGGCCACAGCTATGAACGCGCTGGTGATATTGAGATGATCCGTAATCACAGTGACTTTCACCCCGGAAATATTCTATGGACCGATGAAGGGCCACATATTGTTGATTTTGATGATGCACGTATGGCACCAGCCTGCCAGGACCTGTGGATGTTTCTCAGTGGTGATCGAGCTGATATGACAGCGGGCTTGGATGCCTTACTGGAAGGCTATACACAGTTCTGTAATTTCAATGCCCGCGAGCTGCACCTGATTGAAGCCCTGCGAACTCTACGCCTTATGCATTACTATGCCTGGTTGGCGAAACGCTGGGATGATCCTGCTTTTAAGATAGCTTTCCCCTGGTTCAATACTCAGCAGTGCTGGGAACAACATATTTTGAGCCTGCGCGAACAAGCTGCAATCATGTATGAAGAACCCCTGACCTGGTTCGGTTAAAACCAATTCAAGATACCCGAAATTATGTCGAATAGCTGAGTAAACCTCTATTTTTGCTCATTCACGCCCTGCTGATGGGCTTTGTCAGTTATAGTATTGTGAATTTATAGCATTCACTTGCTATATTGCTGAGGCTAATAGCACTCTTTTTGATTGTCATGTTTTTTCTGACAATGACCATTAAGGTTGTCACCCAGCGACCATAACAACGCAACTATTTTAAGGACAGTAGTATGACAACAGGGACCCTATCGATTTTACTTTCCATCAGCATGTTAATACTGACTGCATGTGCATCAGGCCCAAAGGTGGTTTCTCACAATGAACCAACAGACAGTAAAAAGCCGAATCTGACCTACGTCGTCAGCCATGGTTGGCACACCGGCTTGGTTATTCCAGCCGAAAAAGTGTATGCCCATTTACCGACGCTGAGATCTCGTTTTGGCAACACAGCTCATATTGAATTCGGTTGGGGAGACAAAGGTTTTTATCAGGCCAATGAAATCACATCAGGCCTGACATTACGGGCTATTTTCTGGCCCACCCAATCGGTTATACACGCAGTAGCTATCCCTGAGGACGTTTACCAATACTTTCCTGACAGCCAGATTCAGACATTATGCGCCAGTGATAGCCAAATAAACTCTTTGATGCACTATATCGCCAATAGCTTCCGTAAAACAAAAAATGATGCCATTATCCCACTCAAGCAAGGCATCTATGGTGACAGTCAATTTTACCAGGCAATCGGCGACTATTATTTAATGAATACCTGCAACACATGGACAGCGAAAGCGTTGAAAAGTATGGGGCATAAGCTATCGACCACCTTCAAACTTACAGCTGGCAGTGTTATGAATGCCTTGCCTGAGCAACAAGGAATACACTCAACTCAATGTCAGGCACTTTCTGCCTCAATGGCTTATTGACATGAAAAAATTGGCTCGCTTTGCTGTATGCACCAACAGCATCATCTTTGCCGGTCTTTGCCTGTATTTGTTTCTAACACCTTTTTTCAGCACAGTGTATTATCTACAAGACCCAGCACTGGGCAATGCCCAAATACCTCGCACAGCAGCTCATTGGCACCAGAATTTGTCCAAGCCCTTTGGCAAATGGGCTCGAAAAAGAGTCGACACTGCCGCAGCCAATAGCAACATCAATGATATTTCAGGCACAGAATGGCCTATTTTCAGCGCCGTTTTTTATCTTTGGGCTACAGAATCACTGCAACAACAAAACCAAGGCATTGCATCTGGTTATGCTGCCGACGCCATCGATGCCTCAGCGCAATTAATAGCTGACCCCAATCACGCCGCTTGGGTAAAACAACATTGGGGAGATGATTACCTGTCTCGGGAAAACCTGTTTTATCGCATGCTCTTAATCAGCGGTTTGACCAGTTATCAGTCCCTGACTGGTAACCAGCAATATCAAGACCTCTTGTTAAAACAAGTCACTTCATTGTCCCAGGAATTGGATGCATCGCCATTCGGTTTGCTGGATGATTATCCAGGGCAATGCTACCCCATTGATATCCTCCCCGCGATTGCCGTTATTCAACGTGCGGGAGAAATACTCAAACTCGATTTCAGCCAATTCGTTGCCAGGTCCTTACGAGGCTTCAGTGGACCAAGGCTGGACCCCGAATCACAATTGCCCACCTACTATGCAAACTCAAAGACCGGTCAGGGCTATGGGCCAGCACGCGGAATTGGCGCTTCCTTCATGCTGATTTGGGCCCCGGAAGTCTGGCCAGACACCGCTAGACGCTGGTATGCAAACTATGAAAAGCACTTCTGGCAAGAAGGTTTTTTTCTAGCTGGCATTAGAGAATTTTCTGCATTCAAGTCATACCCTGACTGGTGGATAGATGTTGACTCTGGCCCAGTGATTGCCGGTTTTGGTACTGCTGCCAGCGCCTATGGTATCGGCGCTGCACGCGCTAACGGGCGCTTTGATCACGCCTACCCTCTGAGCGCCGAAGCATTGGTATCAGCCTGGCCATTATTGGACGGCACCTTATTGATCCCACGCTTGCTCTCCAATTTATCTGACGCACCTTATGTTGGCGAAACGGCTCTTTTGTTCAATTTCACCCGCCAGCCCATAAATACAGACAATGGCAAAGAGTTCGAAAAGCAATTACCACTTTTCGTCTATATTGTTTTATCGGTGTACCTGTTGTTAGGTTGTTATGGCTTGCATTCTGCTTATAGCAGATTCCGTTTATGCTGGACCAGCAAGACCCTGACCCATTCCAGATTTCTGCAAATACAACTCGCTCTATGGTTATTTTTGATAGGTATCAGCGCTTTACTGTTATTGACCGGTCACACCTTAACCGCCGTATTATTACTGATATTCACTCAAATATTTCCCAGAATAAGAAAAACCAAGGACACCTTATAAGCTGATCTCAAATTTACGCGCTACTTCTTTCGAGGCTTCAAATTCATCAATGCTTTTTTCCATCTGCTGGTTGATTGTGTCCATTTCTTTAATCGTTCCTGACAGCTCAGGCAAAGCCTTCACTCTGAATTCGTTGACTTCCTGCAAGGCTGCATCGACATTTTCAAAAGCACTTTTTAAAACAGCGGTATCAATGGAGGCACTCGATGCCTGGCGCTGGATGGTTGCACCCTGCTCTCGCAGTTTTTTTGAAGTTTGCAGCAGCAGGTCATTGGTTGTGTCATTAATAGCTTCCACACCTTTGAGCACGGTTTTCTGGTGCTCTAAAGCAACCGATAAGGTGCTTGCCGTCTGAAAGGCAACAACGGTGACATTCAATGCTCGATCCACACCACGAATCAGTTCTTTATTGTTCTGTATAATCGCTTCAGAGGTGACGATTCCATATTGATTGACAGCCAGCTGCTGCTGCAAATCAATAATACGCTGACGCAAAGGAAATAGAACATCTTTTTGAATGAAGGTTTTGCGCTCTTCGTCGTTTAATTCTGACTCAATTCGACTGGTCAGCTGCCGGTCAATAATCTGACCATATTCAACATAATTACGCAATTCGCCCGCCAGAGAGTTCATTTCAAGCTGATCATTGTTTAACGTGATATTGTCTCGTTCCAGACGGGATTGACCTACGCGCAAAGACTCAATGATATCGTTAATAATTGCCTCAACAGCCTGAAATTTGACCAACCATCGCGAAACAACAGTTCCCACACCAGGAATTTTTGACAGTAAGCGACGAAAGCCGCTCATAGTAAAGTTATAACGATTAGGATTAATATCGTTAATCGTTTCCTGCAAATTCAATAAAGATTGTGCAACCGAACCTCCATCCTGCAAATCCGTCATCAATATCTGCATCGGTTCTTTCAACAGGTTGCTTTTGTGCACTAACTTGAGCTGAGCAGCCCGCCCCATATTTTGCACTTCATGCGCATAATCCTGTCGACGTTTTAGATCGTCGGTCGATAAGGCCAATAAATCATCAATCATCTGACTGGCCTGTGCCTCTAGCTTCGACAATTTTTCTGGTTCAACCGGTTTATCTGCTATCGCTGGCAATTCTTTTTTTGCTTGTTCAATCGTCAACAAGGTCAAGGGGTCTTTAGTCTTTGTTTGTGTTTGCATATAAATCCAATTTGTTAGTCATTTCTTCGAGCAACTGTTCCGCTTCGGCAATCGTCTGCTGTTCGTTGGCCGAATCAGTCTGCAGAGACATCAATTTGATCAGCGTTTTATCCATCTGCAATAAGGCCGACTCATTTTGCAACATCAGTTTCTGAACCTTTGCCTGTTGTTGCTCAATTAAACTCAGACGTTGTTCATGCAATGCCTGCATCTGTTCATCATGTAACAGGTTCAGATGACTCTGCTCCTGTTCAAGCATAGAGCTAATAAGGTCTAGTGTACTAGAAATGGCACTTAAATTGCCAAAACTGTTGTCCATCAAGTCTTTAAAGGCATTAAAGTAACGTTTGTAAGTGAGTTCTTCTGGTGAGAATCTATCAGTCAATAAAGCTATGTACTGACGATATTTTTCAATAAACAGCGTAAGTTGTTGCTGAGCCCGTTGTTGTTCATGCTTTACAAAACTGCTATTCAGGTTTGCCAGAGAAAGATCAAATAGTTGTAAGAATTCTTGTTCATCCTGTGAGAAATCAATCAGCAGAGGCTTTTCTTCATTTTCTACACCAGGCACTAGACCTGATTTCGCCAAACCTAGTTTTTGAGCAAGCAACTCCAACACAGACACACGCTGCTGTTGCCATTCACCATAGGGCAGCAAAAAGGATGGCAAGCCCGCACGGTTTAACAGCTTATACCGATCCAACGGCAATGCTCCCTGCAAAGCACCAGCAAAACCAATGAGATCAATCGCCAGGCTTTTGCCTTTATAGACGGCAACAATATCAATGCTGGTACCCGCAACCAAGTAGTTTTTCACCGTTTTTACCCCTGATTGTTCCAACAACTGACAAACCTCATTTTGAAAAGCGTCATGCTGGCTTAAATCATACTCAGTTTCATCCTCCGTCAGTTCTTCGCAATACTGTACATAGGCTCTCAATAACGATTGCGGGTTTATCTGTTCAACTGGGCAGGACAAAAATAGTTTCTGAATATCACGCGCACGCGTGATGGCAACATTGAACACATCATCGCGGTTTAAATAGTTATAAGCGGCGGCGGCGGTGTTTTCATCAACACAACAGGAGATCAGCATGATATCGCGCTCTTCCCCCTGAAAAGCAAACGGTGTTCCACAGCGTATATTATGCTTACGCAATTCGTTCAAAGTGAATTGGTCAAAAAGGCATTTTTCCAGATAACGGGCTTGATCACGAAAAAAAGACAATACTCCTACACTATGAGCCTGCTGATCTGGCAAGTTCTTCTGGGCATCAATCAACTCCCGCAAATCAGCAATAACGGCTTCGGCTTCAACTCGATTGATTGATGATTTTCTTTTGCCATGGGGCTGTTGCACCACTTTCACCGCTCTTTGTAAGTCACCCGGCTTGGACGTCATAATTTTCAGTGATTCATTATAAAACTGGGCATTACTGAAGTTAATAATCTGGGGATGGCTGCGATAATGTTCGTCCAGACTCACTATCTGTTGCACGTCATCAAATGCTGATAAAGCATACTCAATAACACTGTTATTACGGTAGTCATCACTGATATTCCCAGCTGTTAAACCATGTTCAGCAAACAATGTTTGTTGTTGTTTATAAGAAACAAAAGACACGTGTTTCAATTGCTTCGGATCACCAACAATGACGGCTCTTTTAGCACGATACAGTGCAGGAATACAGACTGCCATATTACATTGTGTTGCTTCATCGATAATGACCGTATCAAACAACTCTTTTTTTAATGGCAGTAAGCGATGCAGATTGGAGATGCAGGAGAACCAAATCGGCAATGCCGTCAGCACCTGTGAATATTCCACCGATTGATAATATTCATTTTGTTTGGTTGCCGTGCGCGCCGATAACGAACGAGAAAAAAATCGTAAGCTTTTTCGAAAATACCTGTCAGAGCCAGCCTTTGCCTTGATTTTCTGATAAAAAATATTGATTTTCTGAGCGATAAGCTCATGTGTCTGACTATCCAATTCCTCGATATTATCCAGTTGTTGGGTCAACAGCACTGGCTTTGCATTTGGTCGTACAAGGTCGCTTCGATTGCGGTTGATATAGCTGAAAAATTTCCGAATTATATTCCAATCTGTTGATGCCTGTTCATGCTTTACCGCTGATTGACTGTCATCAACAAACCGTTGTTCTGCTTTTTGCGCCTTAGTCAATAATTGACTAAGGGCAGTAGTTGCCTGCTTCAACATCAGATCCGAAGAACCTGCATTGACGTTACTTAATATTTCCTCGATTTGCCGTTTGACCTGTTTAGAAATACCTTTGTCACTTCCTACCACAAGCATATTGCTGACAATGCCAAAATCATTGATCAATTTATTACGCACTACATCAACCGCATGTTGGTTCTGCGACACAATCAACACCGATTTTCCCTGCATAAACTCGCTCAAAGCGATACAAGCAATGGTGAAACTCTTACCTGTGCCTGGAGGACCGATCATCAGGCTCAAGGCATGATTAGCTGCATTATCCATGGCTTTTTTCTGAGCTGTGCTTAACACCGCTGGAACTTCATCATGACGCTTACGAGGGTTTAAAAACCAGAAAAAACCAGGTCGTTTCAATGCAGGCGAAAAAGAACGTTCCTGCAAAATATGCGCCAGAGGAGCAGAGACCGCTCGTCTGTCCGATAATTGTTCCAGTTCGTGCAATACACCCTGGGCACTTTGCTGTTTGCGTATCAGACAAACCAAACTGCTTAAATTAATATAATGATTCGCCTCAGTTGCATTTTTAGTCAAGTCCTTGAGCGGTAATTTATTGTCAGCAATCAGTTCTATTGTGACACCCATTGCCGACTGTTGTAACTGCATGAGCAATGCATTGATCTCATCACTAATGCTTACCGTACTGCTGTGTTCTGGTGTTGAAAGTGCCTCCAAAATTCTGGTTAGCTTTTTTTCGACATTCAAACCAAAACGGTCAAAAAAGTTAATCACGGCAGGATTAATGACACCATCTTCCAAATCAACTTTTAATGAGGGTGATGCCTTATCGTTTTCAACACTCGCCGGAAAGTAGAATACAGGGCTGCAAATAGTCCGTTTTTTACCTTGTTCACCAAAGGCATTACTGTCTATCTTTGCCACAATAAAATAGCGACAGAACAGCAGTTGTTTTTCACGGTGATAGTGAGAGGCCGCTTTGGCCACTTTTTCAGCATAAGCAACTGGCAGGCTTATTGATTCAGCAGCATCATAAGCACCCAAAGCTAACTGACGGGCATAATCAATCTGTGTGGAATAGACATTCCAGAGTATCTTTTCCTGGCTTTCGCTGTCATAGCAATCTCGAAAAAATCCTAACTTTTCCGCCAACAAGTTTTTCACTCTCCCCTCATCCTACAGGTCTTTAATTTCAGCACTTATTTTATCATAAATATTTAACCCAACAGCAGACTATCATCGCTCAGTGACTCATGTTGGCGCTCTTTAAACAAATCAAGTAAATCAACCACTGTCAGTCCTTTACGCTCATCACCGGAAACATCAAAAACTAACTTCCCTTCATGCAACATAATAGTTCGAGTTCCAACATCCAGTGCCTGCTGCATGCTGTGTGTAACCATCAGAGCCGTTAGTTGATTTTCCTGAATTATCTGGCAAGTCAATTCCAAGACATAAGCTGCCGTTTTGGGGTCCAAAGCGGCTGTGTGTTCATCCAGAAGAAGCATTTTCGCAGGTTGTAGTGCCGACATAAGTAAACTGATCGCCTGACGTTGCCCTCCTGATAACAAGCCCATTTTATCCTGTAAGCGTTTCTCCAAGCCCAAACCCAAACGTGATAATTGTTGGATGAAAACAGATCGATTCCGAGCATTCAAAGCCATCCCAAGCCCTGTTTTTTGACCTCGATACCAGGCTAAAGCCATATTTTCTTCGATTGTCAAATTTTCACAACTTCCGGCTAAAGGGTCCTGAAAAACCCGCGCAATCAGCCCAGCCCGGCGGGCAACAGACCAGCTGGTGACATCCTGACCATCGATCACAATAGTGCCACGACTAGGCTTGATATCTCCGCTCAAGGTATTTAAGCAAGTGGACTTTCCCGAACCATTGCTGCCAATAACGGTGACAAACTCTCCTTGATTGATATCCAGAGAAATGCCACGTATCGCTTTCGTTTCCAGTGGAGTTCCGGAGCCAAATGTCACATAAAGGTCACGCACGCTAATCATGTTTACCACCCGTCATTCCAGCCTTTATTTTTGATTTCATTTGCGGCGCAACAATCGCAAAACAAACTAATAAGGCCGTAATCAAATTTAAATCCTGAGCTTTAAGACCGATGAAGTCCGCGTTGAGCGCAAGTGCGATGGCAAAACGGTATAAAATGGCACCTACGACACACGCCAGAAGCGCTCGAAACATGGTTTTGGGGCTGATGATAGCTTCCCCGCCAATCACCGAAGCCAGACCAATTACGATAACTCCCACACCCATGGTTATATCAGCACTGCCTTGACTCTGGGCAAATAAACTACCTGCCAGACTAACCAGTCCATTGGAAACGGCCATGCCAAGAATAATCATATGATCTGCTTTAATTCCCTGGGCACTGGCCATTCGAGCATTGGATCCCGTTGCACGCATGGCTAAACCCGGTTGTGAATTCAGAAAAAGCCACAACAGCACGAAAAAAACCGTCACAACAATAGCAAACACCAATGGTGTAGACACATAGTATGGCATGCTCCAACTGTCTGTTGGTGTCAAAACGGTATTCTCACCCAACAAAGCAATATTCGGGCGCCCCATGATTCGCAGGTTAATTGAATATAAAGCAATCATCGTCAGGATTGAGGCTAATAAATTCAAAATACCCAGCTTGACGTTCATCAAAGCAGTGACGACCCCAGCCAGAGAACCAGCAAAAAAAGCACACAAGGTTGCCAGCCATGGGTTAACCCCTGAAATGATCATAACGGCACTGACAGCAGCTCCCAAAGGAAAGCTGCCATCAACCGTCAGATCGGGGAAATCAAGAATTCGGAATGAAAAAAAGACCCCAAAGGCAACCAAAGCAAAAATCAATCCACTCTCGATAGCCCCCAAAAATGCAATACTACTCACTTAAATCAAACCCCGTTTGAGTTGAATCATGAACCCGTTTTGACCACTTCTTTTGCTGAAGCGATAAAGTCATCCGCTAGAGTAACTCCCATCGATTTAGCAGCTTCTGGATTGACGTATAACTCTGTCTTGGAAACACCTTCGGCCGGTATATCACTGGGTTTAGTGCCTTTTAAAATGGATACGACCATTTTTCCTGTCTGACGGCCTAAATCATAATAATTAAAACCAAGAGCCGCTATAGCGCCGCGTTTGACTGTATCAGTGTCTGCAGCAATCACTGGAATTTTGGCTTGTGTTGCGACCTTAACCACCGCTTCAAATGCTGAAACCACAGTATTATCAGTGGGAATATAGATCGCATCGACTTTACCGACTAACGATCTGGCAGCTGCCAACACATCAGAGGACTTCGGCGCACTGCCTTCAACGACAGATAGACCTTGCTGAGGCGCATACTCTTTGACCAGATTGACCAACGTCAGTGAATTGGCTTCACCGGGATTGTAGATGACTCCCAGACGAGTTGCTGTCGGGATAATTGTTTTCACCAATTCCATATGCAGATTGATTGGCGACAAATCAGAAACTCCAGTGACATTACCTCCTTGGCTATTGTCCATTGATTTGATTAATTTTGCCCCGACAGGATCTGTTACTGCCGAGAAAACCAAAGGTATTTCACGTGCCGATGATGCCAGTGCTTGTGCTGAAGGGGTTGCAATTCCAACTACGACATCGGGCTTTTCCCCTGCAAACTTTTTGGCGATCTGGGCTGCCGTTGCTGGCGCACCTTGTGCACTTTCAAAACTCCATTTAAGGTTTTCTCCAATCACATAGCCTTGGGCTGCCAACTCATCTTGGACCCCTTTTCGGCAAGCATCCAATGCAGGGTGCTCGACAATTTGAGTAATCGCAACATGTTTCTGCTCCGCCGCCATAAGGGGGTTCGCAACAACCGACAATAAAGCACTGATTAAGACACTGACTTGCATAATTTTATTCATAAAACACCTCTTTTTTATTCTAAGAACAACAAAGGTCTATTAGCCTTTGTTTCTATGGAGATTTATTTCATCGCGAAGAGCAACTGCCACTTGCCTTGACGCTTGCGCGAATTCAGGGCCATTACTGGCGTATAAAACACCTCGAGACGAACTGATGATCAACCCGGTACCTGAGCTGTTTTGGCCTGATTTTACCAATGCCTGTACATCGCCGCCCTGGGCCCCAACACCGGGAACCAGAAATGGCATATCACCAGACATGGCTCTTATTTCAGACATTTGAGATGGCCATGTAGCCCCAACAACCAGCAAACAGTTACCATTTTTGTTCCAATGTTCATTGGCCAACTGAGCAACACGTTTGTATAGAGGAGTCCCTTCGACTTCCAGATCTTGTAGATCTTTGGCACCTTGATTGGAGGTTCTGCACAACAACACCGTTCCTTTATCCTGATATCGGAGAAAAGGTTCAACAGAATCATAGCCCAAATAAGGATTGACTGTCACCGCATCAGCCCCATAGCGTTCAAATGCTTCAATGGCGTACTTCTCTGCGGTACTGCCTATATCTCCACGCTTTGCATCTAAAATTACAGGAATATGTGGATAATTCTGCTTTATATAATCTATCGTTTTCTCCAGCTGGTCTTCAGCTGATTCCGCAGAAAAATAGGCTATTTGAGGTTTAAAAGCACAAACAACATCATGGGTTGCATCAACAATGGCTTTATTGAAGTGGAATATAGATTCATCCATATCCTGCAGATGTTCCGGGAAGCGAGATACGTCCGGGTCAAGCCCCACACACACCAAAGAATTGTTTTTTCCCCAGATCGATTTTAGTTTTTCATAGAAATGCACAAAATTCTCCAATCAAGTTCATAAAATGGCTTTGCCAAAGGCAGAGACTACGATAAATCAGGGCTTTTGTGTGATTATTTTAATAATAGCGAGATATCTGCATTATTGCTATTACTTAGAAGCTGGATATTCTTCTCATTGATTCAGTGCCTGTACCTGAACCAACCCTGCCAAGCTGCCCCATTGATAATCCAGTTGTAACGATATTGTTACAACTGGATAACACCTGAGTTACAACTATTTTGTTTAATAAGGACATAGAAATTGGATAGCAAGACGACAAGGACGTTTTTAATAAGCGAACAAACAGTGGATAACAACGACATGATTATTTGGAAGAAACTCTTATCATCTTTAACCTTAGTGCTGATTCTAATCTGCTCTAATCAAGTTTCAATAGCTCAAGCAACAAACCCTGCACAGAGCGATATCCTGGATTTCATACCGGCAATCATCGCGGCGGCCATGCAGAACCGTCAAACATTGCCTCCTCCAAAACCCACTCCTCCTCCAGTAGTTCCTCCAAGCGGTTCAGGAAACTTTCGTTATGTTAAAACCGATATTTACAATCGTATGAGTCCTCTTGGAAAAATGAGTGAGCTTATAACTACGTGGAACTCTTCAGGCAATGATATAAGAAGCAACCTTAGTGTGTTCGCTTTGTTTGCCGGCAACCCATCACAGGTTCAGCTCACCACAACCGCTAACAGGGTCTATAATAGCCAGAATAAACCTCTTTCAGAGGATTTTCTAAGCCAATTTATTACCGGCCCTCAAGCAGGCAATCAAACATCGGGGATCAAACGTTATCACTACAATAATAGTGGGAGATTACATTCAACAACTTCAGAATCATTCACTAATGGCGCTGCAGAAGCGAACAGCGAAACTATTTTCCAATACGGTGGCAATAATCGTTTGTTGGGCGCCGCAATCACTACCAGCAAAAACGGTGCTGTGAATACAACAGAGCAACATACTCTTTCCTATGACGCCAACAATAGAGTGACATCACATCAAGTGGTTCGAACGTCTGTATTTGACAATTCTTCGGAACTTATTTTACATACTCATCGATACGACACCGCAGGTAATCTAGTTGAGAGTATCACGCTTGCCCCAAGGTTTAAAAATACGCTTACTTACCTTCAAATGTCAGGTAATAAAAGGACCACTCGCGCTGTATCAGTTGATCGATCAACGAACACTGTGACCTCCAGGTTTGACATAGAAACAACTTTTGCATCTGGCATTTGCACACTTCGAGGGAGAAATGATCCACTGGTGATTGAAGCTAATATCACGGCTTCCGTACCTTATTCTCCCAACGCAGGTTGCATCAAGCGTTAGCATTCATCTATATTCACTATTAGTTTTGAACCAGAACTATGAGAATAAAAGGAAAATTAAGGAAAAATTATGTTTAAGAAAATACTGCTACTTTCATCACTAATCATTTCAGGCTATGCCAGCGCTGCCAATTATCTTGACACCCAATATGGTCAAGATGGCGTTGAAGTGCATTTACTGAAAGCCAAAGTAACGAATAATGTACTAACAGTTTCGTTTATGGTGGAGAATACAACCGGTGAGAAAGTTGATTTTAAATCAATGGTCATTGGAAGCGTTAACTACACATCATCCGACAAAAAATACCCCGTATTAAAAGATGCAGAAGGTAAATGGCTGGCTTCAACCATTACCTATGACGAATCCTGGTCATACGATTCCTTATTCACATCCAGTAAAAGCCCTAACAAGTTACACTTCATAAAATTAGCTGATAAGAAAAAACGCGTTGGTTGGGTCAAGTTTGAAGCACCTCAGGAAGGTGGTTGGCCAATAGAAGTAGCATTACCAGGTGTCAGCCCATTTACGATTGAACAGCCTTAATTGCCAAATTAAGAACCGACATTTGATCACCACATATAAACATTACTCAGGAAACACTATGTTAAAAAAAATACTATTACTGTCAGCCATACTATTCTCTGCTAATGCCTATAGTGCCAACTATATTGACACTCAGTATGGCGAAAATGGTATGGAAGTCCATATCATGAAAGTCTCATTCAATAAAAATATCATGACGGTTGTCTTTGCTGTGGAAAATACCAGTGACGAGGACGCGGTCTATTCAGCATTTCCTATTCAACAGGTTTATTTTAATACGGGAAATAAGAAATACCCGGTTATTAAAGATGCCGAAGACCGCTGGCTCGCTTCGACTATTGCCTACACTAACTCAAAAACGGACATTTTTGCCGATAAACTGAACTCCAATAAATACTACACATTTACTGTGAAAGCTGGTGGTAAAAAGGTCGGTTGGATGAAATATGAAGCACCTCAAGACAGTGATTGGCCTCTGGATCTGAGCTTTCCAGGTGTAACACCATTTACTATTAATAAGCCTCAATAAGGTGCAATGATGAAATGGAAAACACTCGCTGTGTTTGTCAGCTTAGTATCTGCGGCCTGTTCAAGTGAAGATGTTCAGTTTGATTTGGAAAAAGTCACTTCGGTTACATCAGAAACTACGCAGGAACGTCCAGATACAGGGAAACAGCCACAAACACAAAATACGGTGGCCAACCAAGGGTTCTCGGCTGTAGCTTTAGCTAAAAACACCTCAGCGGTTCAGACCAGCAATACAGTGCAAGCCGATGGCGATTTGCAGAACACGGACTCTACAGCGGATAGCAAAACCGAGCTTAGTTTGAACAAAGAAGCCCCAATTGACCCCGAGTTGATGCGTGAGCTTGAAGCCTCCCTGGCGAAAATTAATGATGCAGAATTAATGACTAAGTATGGCCAGAAAGGCAGTGCCATTGATTTGCAGTTAGGTGGCTCTGAATTAAGTAATGGCCCTGTTGCTCTGGTGATTTCAAATCGAAATTTAGTCAGCAATGTGACGTCAGTATCTGGAGCAACATCCATTTCAGGTGACCCAACAGGCTTTGGCTTCACTATTGGTCTATCTGGAGATTATTTATTTGAGTTTGATAAAGATACATTAACCCCTAAAGCACAAGCAGCACTTAAAAGCGTACTGACACTTTATAAGGACTATCAAGGCACCCAAATTCAAATCGTGGGACATACCGATGCAAAAGGTTCAAATGAGTATAATCTTGATTTATCAAAACGACGCGCAAGCTCAGTCAAACAGTGGTTTGAAACAGCCGGTATCGACCCAGCTTTGATGACAACTCAAGGTTACGGTGAAACAAAACCTGTTGCTGATAACACTAAAAATGGCAAAGACTATCCTGAAGGGCGAGCATTAAACCGCCGCGTTGAGATAACCGTCAAAACCCAGAAGAGAGTGAATCATTTGCCCACGGTTTCAAAACCTGCGTCATTACCCTGACAATGATGGAAGTAAAGAACTACCTCCAGACAGAAAAAGCACTGATATGAAGATAGACTCTTTAGACCACCTGGTATTAACCGTTGCAGATATAGATTGCACAATCCGTTTTTATGAACAAATTCTTGGCATGCAAAAAATTGAATTCGGTGAGGGCCGTATAGCTCTAGCCTTCGGCCAACAAAAAATCAATTTGCATCAACATGGACAGGAATTTGAGCCAAAAGCAAATCAGGTTCAAACGGGCAGTGCTGATTTGTGTTTCATCACTCCCCTACCTTTATCCAGTGTTATTGATCATATTAAACAGAATCACGTTACGATTATCGAAGGTCCGGTAAACCGCACTGGCGCAGCCGGGCCTCTTTTATCGATTTACATACGCGACCCTGATGGTAATCTGTTGGAAATTTCCAACTCTATAAGCGCTATAGAGAGTTAATTAATTGAGAGTAACACTTTAGACAGGCATTCTCTGGCACTCCCTTGTCGAATACAGAATCAAGCGGTCAATTCTGCCTGAACTTTCTTGGGCAAGGTACTAAGGGCTTTTTCATACGACCAGGTAATCAATTCTTTTAAATAGTCTTCATCCGCAGAGCCAACGTCTACAAAACTGACCCAATGAAAACGGTGCATATAACGTGCTGGTTTAATACCCGTCTGATCCGTCAGCTCAAGAAATCGTTCAGGAGTAACCCGAACACTGAAACGCCATTTTTCTGGTTCACTGGTTTTAAAATAAGCGAATTTCTTATCTCTGATGCTGAAAGTCAGCACATTTGAGGGATGGCCACTGTCCTGCTCTAAAGCTCCAGCAAAAGTCATGCAATAATGTCTCACTTGACCAGCATTCATATTTTCACTCCTTTACTCAGCAAATAACTCTATATAGAAATGGTGACAGTGCTGCTAAACCACAAAAATGTCGCGATATTTTAAAGGTCTCATACCCAGGACCTCTGTTCAGACTAAAATGTTAAGCTGAGATCGCCGTCTATATTTTAGTCTGGACAGGCTCTAGTATATTCAAGCGCTATAGATACAACAAGTCTGAGATAACAGGAGTGTCATTTTGCTTTGTTGCACAATGACACTCCGATCTCAGCATTATTGACAACAAGCCGAAGAATCATTCTCATTGGGAATGCAACACGCCGCTTCGTCTTGTGCCGGATCTGCCATCTCGTTATTCATCAAGGGAATACAACATGCAGACGATTCTGTTTGTTCATGCTCTTTATTGCCTTGCGAAAAAGTGGGGATATCAGCCAATGTATGGAACGATTCCCATGCAATTCCCTGAGGATCTAAAGCCCAATGTTTATTGGAGTTTGCATAGCAACAGGATGCCCCTTCCTGTTTTGAAGACGTTATCTCAGCCTCTTCAAGACGTTGAGAAATTTCTTTTAACTCACTTTCTGAATCAACCTGTATGCCTAAGTGGTTAATTCCTGCAGTTTGCCCTCGATTGGAAATAGCAAAGTTTACTGCAGGGTCATCAATTGTCCATTTGGCATAATCTTTGTGCTCAATATTTGGTGCAGCACCAAAAATAGTTGAATAAAAGTTGATACTGTCTGCCAGTTCATCCACAGCAATATGTATGTGTAGTCGTTTCATTTTTCAGTTTCCTGTTCAACGGCATCCCGCGAAATTGCGGTACGCTCAGACTATAAGACGAAGCAAGTCAGAAAAGGATGCACATTTTATTCGTCTGTGAGATTACACACATCACCTTTGTTCTGTGAGTAATCCACTACTTTTCCAGTGTCATCACGATAGAGAGTGCAACAGTTCACCATACTTTTGTGCAACAATTTTCTACCTCGCAAAATACGGGATTTAACGGCAGCCAGACTCAAACCCAGCTCAAGGGCTACTTCCTTATATTTTCTACCTTCAACTTCTGACAGCGTTAACGGTTCTTGATAGCTCGGCGGCAAAGCCTTAATCATCGGCAACATACAGCGAGATAGCTGCATCACAACATCTGGTTCCTTGCTTTGAGCCATTAAATCATCAGGTAACTCGACTGTCTGTTTTTTAGCTCGATAGTAATCAACAATACTATTTCGTGTCACTTGATATAACCATGACGAGATATTATCTGGCGCTTTTTTCTCAGTATCGGCTTTGATAAGTCGGGAAAACACCTCACTCAAAATATCTTCGGCATCTTCTGACGTTGCTACTTTAGAACGAATAAACTGCAGCAATTGTTTGTGATATTGTAACCAGGCCGTTTCTGTCTGTTGCATTATTAAACCCTCAAACCGCGTTGCTTATCGAAACCATGTTTCTAATGATTTACTCTTCAAAATCAACCCACAGACAAAAAAGCAAATCGCTTCAGCAAAGCCCAAATAAGCAATATAAGAATTATCAAGGCTGAAATAACTCAACACTGCAACAATGACGGCTAAAAAGAACATGGTGTTTTTGGAACTCGATCTAGCATCAGCTATTTCAATAGCTAGCCATGCCACCACAGCAAACCATAAAACAGAGAAACCTATATTGATTGGATCAGTCATGGCCAGACCTTCTTCAGTCAAAGAAGCCAGATAGGTTTGTGTAATAGATAACAGACAAGATAAAACCAATAACATTAAGACATAGTAGATTTGCTTAGGTCTTGGTCCTAAGGGTTCTTCAAGTTCTGATTCTGGTGGTGTATAGGGGTCATTCATAATAATTAAGTGACAAACTGCATCGCTTTTATCATCAAGCCAAAGGTTCTTGTTGAGTTGCACAATGAATACTGCCTCCACCACTGGCGATACCGTCAATGGATAATTGCTCAATATTGTGTTCCGGGAACACTTCAGCTATTTTCTCTCTGGCAGCAGTGTCTGCCTTCTCATCACCAAATTTCTGCATGATAATCGCCTCATTGCAGACATAATATCCAACATAGCCAGCGGCAAAATCCTTTGTTCCATACTGTGTATTAATCTGCTGTGGAGTATCAAGCACAACCATCTCAAGAGCATCACCCTTGGCATCAGTTGCTGATTGAAGTAAGCGCAAATTATCACGTGTGACTGCATAGTCAAACGATGCTTTGTCATTGTCGCGACTGACTACAACCACCCCTGGTCTGGCAAAACGAGCATAAAAATCAGTATGACCATCGGTAATATCCCGCCCCTTGATTCCCTTGAGCCAGATAATTTTTTCCAAGCCAAGTTGTTGTTTCAATTCCTGTTCGACTTGTTGTTTCGTTTTGCCGGGATTTCTATTGTCATTGAGAATGCAACTTTCGGTCATTATAGCTGTGCCTTGCCCGTCCAACTCAAAACAACCACCCTCGAGGACCAGGCTTGATTGAATACTGTTTACTCCAGCTTGTTGGGCAACAAAATCAGCAATTCCAGCATCTAGTTCATAAGCCTGATCTTCTCCCCAGCCATTAAAGTTAAAATTCACCGCCGCTTTATGGCCTTTCCCATCAACAACAAATGCAGGCCCAGTATCTCTCATCCATAAATCATTCATTTGAAATTCAACTAATTCTATTGGATAGGGATGTGTATCTAAACCTCCCAAAGCCTGCTCAGCCAACGTATAATCTTCAGGCCTAACCAACATGACTACTGGCTCATATCTGGCAATAGTTCTGGCAATTGTAGCCAGATTTCTTTGCACTTCAGGCACTTGACGTTCTCCCCAGATTTCATAACTGGCAATAAACGACATCCAGGTACGAACATGTCGTTCACTCTCTTCTGGCATAAACCAACGAGCACCCTCATTCAATCCAGTTGCATCTGTGTTACTGCTAAGCAGTATTGAACTCCCCAAAAGTGACGGTAATGTTAAAAACTGGCGTCTGGAATACATAGTGTCTCAATACCTGACATCACTCAATTGTTTACAATATTAGGCTATTTTTTCGCTTTTGGCGCAAGACTGGAGACATAAACAAAAGCTTCAGATAACAAGTCATTCAGTAGTTGGGGTTGGTCATGCAATTTTTCAGGAATAAGAACATACTCTTTCATTACAGTGCCGTAGGCTGAGAACAAGGTGGTCTGATAGTCTGCGATGAATGCTTCTCGGGACTCTTTGGGTAGCCTGATACCAATCTCTCCAGCTTTATTCAATTGTGAAAACATATGCCCATTGGCTGAGGTATAAGGCATGGCTTTTCCTTTTCTCTCAAAATCAGAGTTCATAGCTATCAACGAGTCAAAAAACGCCAGTCGTTGATTCCACTGTTCTGTGTTCATCGTTATTCTCCCGAAGTGTGTGGCAAATGTTCTATGCATTCCATCTTATTCGCTAAGACGCGCACACCATTGTATGAAGTTTCAAACTCATCGACCACTTTAAAACCGAAATTCTGATACAGATTTTTTGCCGGGATATTGCTCTTTGCCACTGACAAACTGGCTGGTCGCCGGGCCTGCGAGAGCAAATGAGATAACAACAACTTACCCAAACCACAGCCTCTATTATTTGGATGAACAAATAAAGCTCTTATTTCAGAACCAAACAGTGCTCCATAAGCGATGACACCATCGTCATCATAGACAAAGATATCAGACTCCATAAGCTGTGACAGGCGCAATTGATCCTGCTCAAGTGCCAGCAACTCAAAGTGCTCACTTTCATAAATCAGTTCATCCAGTTTTGATCGGGCATAAATATCCAGAACAGCGGGTAAATCATCGTCAGTATAGGATCGTATATTCACAATAACGGTTGCCGTTGAGCATTCCAGACGATACCTTCAATTCTGTTTAAAAACACCGTCCTACCAGAATGATTAGGCTGCTTATTGTCTGCTGTCATAAGGCAGCATAGTTCCGCCTTCTCTATTTCCATGTGATGTTTAAAACTACCTCGGAGTTAATGTCAGATCTAGCTTATTCATTGATAAATTTTAGTCAAATATAATCAGGACTTTGACACCTGTTTTTATACTTAGATTATAAGCCTATGTGACTTCAATTAGTGACACTTTATTACCCCCTTTATCCACGGGTGCTCCACAGTCACAAGTGGGCTTATAAATATACCACCATCATTTTCGCCTTCTTCATCATCCATAGTACTATAGCCTTTCGGGCAGATATCATTGGCCCGTTGCTCCCAATACGCTTGTACCGTTTCAGGAGATAGAGTTCCATTGCCGTAGTATTCTACCAAGTATTTACCTTCACCAAGATCTACATCTTTATAGCCACCTGACCATGTATGCTTTTGATACGTTGTTCCACAAGAAATTAAAAAGATAGTCAAAAATAACAAAATCAATCTTTTTCTCATTCACCCTCCATTGATAGTTTATTAAGCCAAGAAATAGATCTAAGCTCTCCTTTTACTTTTTCTAACATCAATTGTTGCAGACCCGCTTTAGGATAGCGGCCTTATAAAACGCTGGAGCCTGTTCACACTGAAATTTTGCCCCTAATGTAAATTAAAGACAACAGCACACAATCGGCGCTGTTGTCTTTACACCCTAAAAACAAAGACTTTACTTGGCTTTCATCTCTGTATTTATTTCAATCGCGATAGGACCTGTCGAAAAAGAGCCAACATTGAATGCCATATGGTCTATTTCGGTCGTGGCCTTGAATGCAACCCAGGAACCTTTGTAATAGCTGATATATTCGGCTACAGGATGCGCCCCCTTATGCGTCATCTCTGCTTTAAGCACAACCGGTTTAGTCGCGCCATGTATCGTGAGATCGCCAGTTATATCGAGTGTTTTCTCGCCAGTCTTTTTGACAGAAGTGCTTTTAAAAGTGATTGCCGGATAGGTTTCAACTTCCAGAAAAGACTTGCTTTTCAAGTGCTTGTCCAGTGCCTCAAAGCCGGAGGACAAACTGGAGGTATCGATGGTGACATCCACAGACGACTTTTCAATATCGTCCGCAAGATTCAAGGTAGCCGATGATACGGTAAACTCAGCATGCTGTCGTGATACACCGGCATGATTCCAGCCAAATAGAACCTCGGTATGGCCCTGATCCGAGGCATAAATCTGATCATCAGCCATACTGACTGAGACAACAACCATCGATGTGACAACCAATGATAAGGCAGTAAAAAAACTCTTCAGTTGCATTCTTCTCTCCTGATTAAGGTAATAGTAAAATTGAGTAAAAATGACAAGCACCTGCTGTGAGCTGAGCCTCGAGGAGCAGGCGAAATATCCGGCAGGACCACTGCCAGAACCGTGTTTTGAACAGACTTCATTCAGGTTCCATAAACACCGTGTGATTATTCTAATTTGTCATTTGAATAGAGGGATCAGTCTATTCCTTTAATCCAAACGATCCTATTCGTAGTTTTGGCTTTGCTCTAGGTAGTTCTACGGAGTTTCGTAGGCGACTATCCAAAGTCGAGTCATCTCTGATTGAGACGTGGTACCGAGTTTTGCGCCTATTGCAGCCCGGTGGCTTTCCACTGTCCGAGGTGACAAACCCAACCCCTGAGCGATCTGCCGGGTTGTATACCCTTTGACAATTAAGTTGAGTACCTCGTTTTCCCGCGTTGTCATTAAGGCAAGCTGTCGCTGGGCTTCGGTTTTTGCAGCCTGAGATTGCAAATGAGACTCCAATACCTCGTTGCTCTTTTGAATCGCATCGATCAAATCCATTTCGTCGATAGGTTTAGAAAGAAAATCCACGGCTCCCAGGTGAAAAGCCCGTCGACAAGCTTCTATATCACCATGCCCGGAGATGACTACAATAGGCCAGTTGATCTGCCGTTCAACCAACTTCTCCTGCAATTTCAATCCAGAGATCAAAGGCATTCGGATATCAAGGACCAGACAACCTGGAACCAATCGATCCAATTGTGCCAGAAAGGATTGCGGATCAGCGAAGGTGTGAACGTCGATGCTAACCGTTGAGAGCAACAACTTTAAGGCGCGCCGAACCGCTTCATCATCATCGACAAGATACACTGGATGCTTCATTGTGCTATCTCTGATTGTCGCAGCGTGCAATGGTCAACCGCCAGTGGTAACACCACGCGAAATGTAGCGCCGAGGCCACCCTCAACATAAGATATCTCACCATTAGCGCGTTCAACCAATCTTTGACTGAGCGTAAGGCCAAGTCCAGTACCATTGTCCCTAGTGGTATAAAAGGGAGTGAAAAGCTGTGGGATAATATCTGCTGGTACACCTTGACCATTGTCAGACACCTCAAGTATTACCTGTTCGGCAGATACGTCCAGAGACACATCAATTCGGGCACCTTTTGTACCTTCAAGAGCGTCAAAACCATTGCGTACCAAATTATAAATGACCTGTTCCATCTCCACCTGATTAGCCAATACAACAACCGCTTGCTGAGGTAAGTGAAACTCCAGTTGTACACCCTGTTGATCAGCTTCTGAAGTAAATAATCCGCGCACATTATACAATGCATCGAGCAAATCAGTTGCTGATGCTTCTTCTCTGTGGGGACGTGACCAATTGCGCAACCGTTCAAGAATGGAAGATGCTCGTCGGCTTTGCAACACAGTGTCATGAAGAATATGCTTAAGTTCTTCAATATTGTCAGGTTCCAGCAACCTCAACCCTGCCTGGGATTGAGCAAGGATAGCCGTTAGTGGTTGCGTCAATTCATGGGCCATACCACTGGCCATTTCGCCCATCGCGTTGACACGCGAAGCGTGTGAAAGCTGGGTTTCTATTTCTCGTAATTTCGCCAACTGCTCAGCCGCTCGTGTACGTTCCTTTTGCCATACAACTAACAGTGCAAGAAAATAGAGTAAGCTGACAAGTAATATTGTTCCTATGACTTTCAAGGCAGGCAACAGATCAGCAAAGCCAAGGAGAATTGAGGTGCTTAGGCGTAAAGGCTGTGTATAACTACTTAAGATTTCGGAATATTGTGGCGTCTCGATTTCCTCAGCACCAATCACTACAGCGCCATTTGGCAATGCCAGCTGCAACACGACATTGTCACGAGACCAAAATGGCGATTTACTGCTGAGCAATTTTTTTGCATCTATACTCAATGTCAGTGCATAGAGCGCTTCATCAGAATTGGGTCTACGTTTGATCAATAAATAATGTTCTTTGCGTGAGGGATGTGGCACCAGTGTAAACATTCCTGTTGCTTTACGGGTAGCCATGCTGATTGTTGATGCAACATTAGCCTCTAATGGTTTTGTGCCGATTAACTGTTGACCCTCAACCAATTGTATAAGTTGAATTTCGTCAATTCGCGGGTAGAAATGACTGATTGTTTTGGCCATATTCAGAAAAATATCCTGATATTGACTGATACCGGAATCTGTAACCACTGCCAGCGCCGTCAAATGAGCACCATGCTGACTTGCTCGTTGTGATGCAATGCGAAACAACCCGGCACTTTCGCTGTTCAATTCCGCCATATAGTGATTATGCTGATAGGCAGCTAAACCACTGACACTCAATATCACCAAAAAGAACCACAACAAAAGGGCCTTAAAACGCCCACGTTGCCAAGCATATGTCAAAGTTGTATTGTTCACGACATCACAACCCCAATAGCTTTTTTATACAAATCCTGAATATAGTTTTCACAAAGATAATGTGCCCTGCTTTACATATGATAGTGAGCATAATGGAAATTCAAGCAGAGCGATAGAGTCCTTATACCGCTTTTACTTGTGACCATTTATTATGTATTACTAAAGTCAATGACCCAGAATTGCACTTCTGAACCAACCAGACGACCGTTAGAGGGCTTCTGTCCAATAAACCAAGAATACACTGCGCTAAAAACACCCATCTACCAAAATCAGCTGGCTCTCACTTGTCTGATGTCGAATTGCAAACAAAGCTTTTGCTTCTGGGTCACTGAGAAATTCTTTGGCGCTGTCTCGCGAGGGAAACTCCAGAACAACCACCCTTTGCGGACACCAATTGCCTTCTATGACCTCAGCTTCTACTCCCTGAACAATGTACCTGCCGCCATGTTTTTTGATGAATTCGGGGATTTTTTCAATGTATTCTTTAAAGTTATCATAATCATTGATAGTTAAATCCAAAATAAGATATGCCTTCATGTATTCTCCCGTTTAGATTGGCATTTCGCCGAATCCAATTTATTACGTTTTTACCGAGCTCCACGTTAGCCCGAAACAACCATCGTCTTCATCTTTTATAACAAACCCTAATTTTAGATAAAAATCCGCTACAGGATTCGACTTTATGACGCTGAGCCGAATATCCCGCTGACTGAGACTCGCCTGCTTTTTCAGCTCTCCAATAACGTGTTTGCCAATTCCCTGATGTTGAAACTCCTGTAACACCAGAAGCATACGCAAATGTAAGTAGTCCTCATACTCGTTGACATAGTAGGCCCCTGACCTGCGCTTATTCAACAGGATAATTTGATAACGGTTTATATCAAATTCTCTGTTGAAAAAACGGGCCTGATTGCCTTGATCCCAACCCCATTGTTGCTCTATGGGTTCTTTAAGAAGATCAACGTAAATTTCCCATAACCATTGCGCGTCATGTGGAGTCGCAGATCGTTTGAGTATCTTTAGGGCCATTATTGGTTTCCAAGCATTTTATTTTGCAGATAACACTCCTGCAGCTCCCAAATAAAAACAAGCGACCGTTTTGTTAGCCGTTTGAGAGCCGGTCAAACGGTGTTGCAAGGCTGCAGCCATAAGACTGTAAGTAAGATAAATTAAAAATGACACAGACATCGCACTGCAAATCAACACTATGGCCTGAAAAAAGTAGGCTTGTCCATCATCAATAAATAAGGGGTAAATCATGATACTGGCGAGTAATGCTTTGGGATTTGTTAATGATACCAGCATGGCTGACCAGAACATTTTCGCTGAAGAAACTTCCTGAAGCGGCACTGTGATTGTTGATGGGGCCGCGGTAAACAATTTATAGGCCAAATAGATCAGATATATAACGCCCACCCACTTTAGTAATCGCAGAATGATAATGTGTTCTTGAATAAGCAAGCCCATCCCGCAAAGCACCAGCATCGCATGCACGCCAGTTGCTGACATGAAACCCAACTGAACAGGCAATGATTTAATAACTCCATATCTCAATGACTGACCAACTGCAAATGCGGCATTGGGACCAGGCAAAATTAATATTGATGAGAATGTAACTAGAAATATCAGGATCTGTTGAGAATCCATTATTGACTCCTGAGTTCTGAGGCTTCGATGGCGATTGATTTTCTCGCGCCATCAACATTGCTTACATACCCTCGTCCAGACAAATCATAAATAGCGCCATTACCAGGGTCAACAAAACCGCCATTCCAAGGCACATCAGCTGGTAATTGGTCAGGTGTTTTTTGCACAAACTGGATTAATACTCCTTGAGTAACACTATCTGCGTATACCTGACACAATGACTGCTGTAATGAGCAAGCTGAATCACTATAAACATGGTCCGACAAACCTTGCAAAAACTGCTGCTGTTGCACATTCAAACGGGTCACCCATTGACGTTTGCTGCCGAAACGCAATAGTTTGGTCTCACCCAAGGTCATTGTATCCAACCACTTTGGTGAATTGGAAGTCGATGGAGACCAAAACATGCCATTGATGATGATACCAGTGAATACTGCAAATACCACAACACAGCAAAGCTTTACCAAAACTTTCAATAAACGTTTTTTACCTGTGTTTTCTGTCATTTGACTGGAATCAATGATTTTGATGGAATACCATCAAAGGATACCTATTTCGTTTTTTTATACAACTGACACGGCAGACAACATGCGACTAGAAGAATTTAAGATTAAGCCATTATTGAAAAAAATGGTTATCGGACAAATGATTGGGCCAGAAGAAGCTAAACGGGTGCACTCAAATTATCGCGGAAGCACGGAAGGAAAAGAAAACCCTTTGGTTTCGATCAGCAAAATGCTTCCAGCTCGTCTGGATAATACCGAAAACAAAATCTCATTGGATGATCTGTGCGAATGGTACGCCATTCAATTGGGCATGGATTATTTGCATATTGATCCGCTGAAAATTGATGTTGGTTCAGTGATGAATGTTATTTCTTATCAGTTTGCCAACGAAAATGGCCTTTTGCCTGTGTATGTTGATCACAATAAAGTGCGCTTTGTTGTAGGCCAACCAGTCAATCATGTCTGGCATGATGAGCTGGAAAGCATGCTCAAGAAAAAAATTGAATTCGTTTTCTCTAACCCAGTCACCATTGATCGCTATCGCAACGAATTTTACAGTCTGGCTCGTTCCATCAACAAGGCCAAGGAAAATCAAGGCGATGAAAGCATCAACATTCAACAGAACCTGGAACAACTGGTTGAGTTGGGCAAGCGCGGGCAACTTGATGCTGAACACCATCATATCATTCAAGTGGTGGACTGGCTGTTGCAATACGCTTTTGATCAACGCGCCAGTGACATACACTTAGAACCACGGCGTGACAAAGGTGAGCTACGATTTCGTATTGATGGTGTATTGCACTACGTCTATCAAGTTCCACCCAACGTCATGCTGGCCATTATCAGTCGTTTGAAAACACTCGGCCGCATGGATATCTCAGAACGTCGCCGCCCGCAGGATGGCCGCTTGAAGACCAAGAAACCAGATGGACAGGAAATCGAACTTCGGCTATCCACCATTCCCACTGCCATGGGTGAGAAAATGGTAATGCGGATCTTTGATCCTGAAGTATTACAACGCAGTTTCAATGAATTGGGCATCACTGATCGGGAGCTGAACTTATGGGATAAATTCACCAGACGGACACACGGTATTATTCTAGTTACCGGCCCTACTGGTTCAGGAAAAACAACAACACTGTATTCAACTCTGAAAAATCTGGCCACCAGCGAAGTAAATGTCTGCACCATCGAAGACCCTATTGAGATGGTTGAGGCCAGTTTTAATCAAATGCAAGTTCATAAGGGTATCGATTTAACCTTTGCTTCAGGCGTGCGTTCTTTATTGCGTCAAGATCCGGATATCATCATGATTGGTGAGATTCGAGACCTTGAAACCGCTGAAATGGCGATACAGGCCTCTTTGACAGGCCACCTGGTATTGTCCACGCTACACACCAATGATGCCTGTTCTGCGATCACTCGTTTGAATGAACTCGGTATTCCCAACTACCTGATCAATGCAACAGTGATGGGCGTGATGGCACAACGTCTGGTTCGAACTCTATGCCCACATTGTAAAAAGCCCGGCAAGATTGACGAGGATACCTGGAACTCAACGACCAAAGGCTGGAAACTCAAACCAACAAACTATGCCAAAGCAGAGGGTTGTCTGGAATGCAGGCACACCGGTTATCAAGGACGTGTTGGTTTATATGAAATGTTGGAACTCACTCCAGAAGTTCGTAATTTGATCGGCAATGACGGCAGTCTCGATGAGCTGCAGAAGCTATCAGTAAAACAAGGCTTGATACCGTTGAAGATTGCTGGTGCCAAGAAAGCTTCAGAAGGTTTGACGTCTCTTGAAGAAGTGTACCGTGTTGCGCCAATATAGGGTATAGAGAAGCGAGGCAGTACGTATGCAAACACAAATCTTGGCTATATATTACAAAAATATAGCAAAAGCGCCCGTTGCTATTTCGACCTGAATTGCGTTAAGCCAACACTTTTATCTTTCAATAAAGTAATTGAGATTATCTTGTATACTTTCTTGAACTTTAGTTAAGTGAGATAATTATTTACCAATAATTGAATAGCCAGTGTCATTACCTTTTATTTCATGTGTTTGTCCAACCTACAAAAGACCTGAGTTACTTCGTAATGTGATCGCCTGTTTCGAGGCCCAGAATTATCCGAAGGATCGTTGTGAACTTGTTGTATTAGACGATGCAAACCAGTTTAGTGAATCCGAAGGTAAAAATTGGAGATTAATTTCGACAAACGTTCGTTTTCCTAATTTACCCGAGAAACTCAATCACCTGATAAGTCTCTGTGTTGGTGACGTCATTGCAGTTTGGGAAGACGATGATATTTTTTTACCGTGGAATTTAAGTAATGTGGCTGAATGTCACTTGAAGAAACTGAGTGA
This sequence comes from Arenicella sp., assembly GCA_050633785.1. Lineage (GTDB taxonomy): Bacteria > Pseudomonadota > Gammaproteobacteria > Arenicellales > Arenicellaceae > CALKZN01. The sequence goes on along the minus strand of JBOEHE010000023.1, from coordinate 71,754 downwards.
ATTCTATATTCCAGAAAAGATTTGGAATACTCACAACCAACCTCTCGGTTGCGCTCAAGCCGAAGATTCAAACGGCTTTTTCCATTCGAGCTGGCGCTTTACGCGTAGGCTATTTGATGCTGTTGGGGGATACCCACAAACAACTGAACTCGCTTTTGATCTGAAATTTAGAGATTTACTCATCGAAACTTCAGGCAAAAGTACTTACTACGGAACTGCATTACGCCCAAGTTATGTCTATCGATGGGGTAACGGTTATTGGCATGGTAGCGAAAGTGGCCCAGAAGGCTTCACGTCATTATGGGATTACGTTGGAACACTGCCTGCCGTCGAGCAAGGTGCTGCGTATGCGTGTTTTGACCAAGAGACAAAAATGATTTTTGACTTTGCATCTCAATAAAGGAGATTGAGCCTCTTTGAAAATTCGAATGTGTTCACCCCATCTCCAGCACAATCACTCTTCAGAAAGTTAACCCTGTTGGCAGAGTAATATTCACCCATGCCTGTTGCGACCTCCTCTGGCAGATGATCATAGACACTCGGTCTTACTTCAATGTCAAAACCCCAATAATTATCACTAAACCCATTAGCTTGTAGAGGCTTCTGCATAACTCAGGGGCGTTAGAAAAACAGGCTGAAAGATTCCCAATTAAGGCAAGCTTATGAATCATAAAATATATTTTTATTGACACTCGAAAATCAACAAAACGATAAATCTTCAAAGTGTCTGGGAAAATAGCCATGCTTTGGTGTATGCGGCCATATTCCATAACTAACCGGTTCATCAACTAATTCAATATCCAGTTTTATTGTTGGTGTGTCATGCGATGGAATTTCATCAGGGCTTAGATCTTTGCGATATATTTCCTGGTCATCAACATCTTGCAGTGTAAATATCCAATAATCATAGTCAGTACGTTCTTCAATTTTTGACAAGTTCAGATTAATTGTCATTTTCAGATGCGTCTTTACCGGTTTTCGATCTAATCTCCCCTTAAAATCCAAGCCAGTCGCTTCTTCGTAGTCCGCTAAGGAGCGAATTTTCCCAAAGCCGTATTTCCCGAGTTTAGTATGATCTTCAATAAACAAAGTATGCAGTCTGTTGATAGCTGCATCATTTTGATTATCCGGATGATCAGCACTGTGCACTGGCATTGAATGTTGGTACAAGTGCCATAACAAATCTTCATTCGGGCAATAAAAATCATAGCCCTGAGTATAAGCGCGCACCGACAAACTAATTTCTTCGCCCGAATAATACAACTCAGGGTCATACTCAACCTCTTCACAGAAACTGCCGTATGTGAAAATTTGACCCGCCGCTAGAAAATGACTGGAGGCCGGCTGTGAACGATCTTCAACCACTTCTGACTTAAAAATAGTCGTTAAATTCTTACGCATACGATTCATGGTCAAACGTTGCATGCCTCGATCTGAATAACGATGCTCTATACCACCTGCATATTCAAACGGTGCCGGGTAGGTGCTAAGCACTGGTTTTTCACTATCCAGATTTTGCAGCATACGAATGAACCGTTCATCCCAATCACGCGCAAACCTCGTGTGTGCATCAATCTGCAAAGTGAACTTTTCGCCCCTGTAGAGCAAATTAGTCTGGTTTCGTGCCCAACAACACCCTCGACTGTCCTCATAGTACGCTTGAGTAATACTAAAACGAGAGTCATCAACAAACTTATCCAAATCAAGATAGCTTGCCTCATCGTACTGCCAACAAATCCCAAATGTTATTCTGTCCGGATATTTAGCCGCGGTTAAAGCGCTGCTTATTGTCTTAGGTAATTCAGCATCTCGATACGACGCGATTTGTACAAAAATTTGATCCATATCAGCAGTCACTTCAGTGTGCTTTTATATTTTCTATTTCGATTGAAAGCAGATCTGCGGACATAAAATAAATAGCTTCGTCAGCGTGCGTTTCACCACAGTTCAAATAAATCATTTCATTATGTGTGTTATTAACTAAATGATCACGCAACACATCCAATATGGGTGCGTCTGCTTCACAGTGAAATTTAAATGAAGGGATGTCACGTAAATGAATGGTTACCTGAGAAAGTTGGCCATGGTCCAGTCTGACTTCAGCTGCTGAATCACTAACATCCCATAAGCCCTGTTTTTGTTCGGCCAGTGCAAGTTTGGCTTGCGTATCCTCGAGCGCTTTTTGTGTCAATTCGAATCCAGCCCTTAACTGACCATACTTTTCCAGAATATCAACACTTTGATAAGAAATGTCCCGCTGAGCAAGTAATTTCAAAGAACCTCTTTCCAACAGTTTGAATATTTCGAATTGGGGCGCTTGCAGCCATTCAGACTGCTCGGCTGAATATGCACTTAATGAATGTGCTTCAGACAGATCTTCAAGCGACTCGAGAATACTCTTACTCAAGTCTGATTCACCCAGAACGGCTAATTCTTTGGATACAGCACGTAGATGTGTTGTCCCAGACTTTCGCAATTTATTGGCTGACATAAGCACATGTGGCTTACTGACAATATTTTTGCATGCGGCCAAGACATAACTCTCCCACAGCGCTAGACCAACACTCAAAGGAAATCGCCACTTTTTCTGCAAATCAATCGCACATTCAAGCGGGTCACTATAATGGAACACCACCACAGGCGACTCATCCAACGAGTCCCATAACGGCAAGAAAAAACACAACAGCGGGTCATTAATCATGAAAGACGATGACCCAGAAAATTTCGAAACAATATCGTTTAACGGCTCAACAACATCATTTTTTTTCAAAATCTCATGTGGCGTGGAAACTAACTGATACCATGTTTTTTGTTGTTTTTTGAGCAGTCCATCATGCAACTCTCTTAATTTATAACGAACGGATGAAGACGACAGATCGGGAATTGGAATACGACTTGGCCCCATGTGGTTTGGCACCTGTTTAGCCATAAACCTTGTTAATCGGCTGGAAAGTAGATCTGGGCTTGTAAGAACGAGAAGACTCATATTGATATTTGTTGTTGAAATACAGATTGAATTTTAATCCAACATGTAGTATCAAAATAGAAATAAATTATCTATACTCATTAAAGCAACTAATTATAACTTCTTTAGTGTATTACTTGAAGGAGTGCGAGCAATACCCAAGTAAAAGGTAAAGATTATGAGCAAAGATAAACGAGACAGTATACGTAAAATTTTAGTCGGAGGCGGCGTAATTGGCGTCAGCCAAGCACTCCCAAGCAAATGGAAAAATGCAGTAGTACATTCTGTTGTAGTGCCTGCTCACGCACAAACGAGCGCGATATTGGTTTTTAATGGCACAGGCCCAATACCTGTATAGCCATCAAACAAACACTCATCGTCTCATAGCAATAGAAATAATTTCGAGGATATCATATGCCTATCATTACTACTTCAGCACCAACGACTTTCTCGCCAACATCAGCACCAACGACTTTCTCACCAACATCAGCACCAACGACATTCTCACCAACATCAGCACCAACGACATTCTCACCAACATCAGCACCAACAACATCGGCCCCACCCTCTCCTCCAGGCACGGGCGGCTTATCCCCAAATGGTATGATTAATGTTAATGTCTGCATTACAGGCAATACCGCACAGGTGACCCTTGAAGGTCTGACAACTCAAAGCACGGCCTGGAATGGAAGCAGTTTCGCTGCTGTTGTATTTCCTGCATTTAATACCGCCAATAATGCGTATCCAACCTATACCGTAACGGGTCAGACCGTTGGTAGTAATTTGCAGGTAACGGTAGATAATGGAGCCAACCAAAGCGTATTTAATCTACCCTCTGGTGGGTCTGGAGTGTGTACATAAGTACTATCACAAGTACGACATAAGAAAAAGCCCTCAGACATACTCGATCTCCTTCATAGACTCAACAAGTTCGGGGATATCGTAGTTTTTCGGGCAGAAATGCACAAATAAATTGGCAAAACTCTCACCCTGCAGTGGATCAGGACGACCATGAGTAAGCCGTGAACTCTCATATAAAAGCATCTCTCCGGGCTTTAAAAAGATGGAGTGACGACGAAACATATGGTCATCAATTGTTAATGGCCAATCCTGATCAACCTCTTGCGCAATATTTAAAATAGCACTAATGATGTGCGATCGCCCAGTATCAGTATGCATTCGTAGAGAAGCGCCGCGATGATAAACACGAATACCATAAAGAGAAGTACAATCCAGCTCCTGCTGGCTCCACTGCTCACAAATCGGTAACAATTCACTAATAACGGCTTGTTGCAGATTGTCTGGTAGCGTAATTAATGAGCTTGGATTGCTCCCTGCATTGTTCTGTAAGTAACCACCATCAACATGTTCATCTCGAAAATCACCCAATGACGCTTTTTGATAAAAATCTGACAGTGCCTGGAATAATGACTCAGACATTGTTTTTAATTGAATTCCAGGTTCAGTAAATTTGGGAACCAATTCATAAGGTTCTCGCGTATACATCCCACCCTGACCAAGACTGCGATACCATAGTGTAAGAACTATTTTTTGACCTTGCTCAACGGCACAAGCCTGATGCAACGCATTTTTGTTAGGTCTCCCATCGCCCGTAAGATTATTCCAAAATACCACTTTGCCCGGCTCTGGATGCACAGTCACTCCAGCACGCTCAAACACAGTGTCTCCACCTGATTCAACACTATTCAAATAAATAATAACCGACCAAGTACGTTGTCCGCCCATTGCAGCATTAGCCTGAGATTCAAACTCGGGAGTTCCTGGCTCAAACCAATCCTGATGAGCCTTATATTCTTCGCCCGGTCTGTATACATGGCCCTGAATAGGTTCTGCGTAATTATGGTTGATTCCAATTAAACGTGAAACTCGCTCAGATATACTCGCGGCTAAGCCATGCTGCAAATTGTTTAAATCAAAAAAACAGGTGCTACTGGTTCGTCCACTGTTTAAACCATCATTAGCGACGGTAGTTGAAGGTTGCAAATTAGCAAGGATCATCTCACTTAACTGCTGACATTCGTCCTGGTTTAAAAAGTTATCTATCGAATAAATTTCGAGACCGTCACTTTCCATTTGGCGCGCTACAGAGTTTGCTTGATACTCAAACTCGTTTTGGTGAATGGGTTTGCCCACAACAATTTCGTCTAGCCGCACAGAGGGTTCGTAATTAAGCTCAACCTTAACTACATGCGCAGGAAAACCATGCTCGACTAATTGCTTAAAAATATCGTCCTTTGAACAACCACGCCCCACATTGTGCCATATCCAAATTTTCCAATCGTCGCTTATCTCTCCACCTAATATTGGGGGAGTCTGTGCAGAAGGTATTTGAATAGTCTGGTTTGATGAAAAAATCTGCTGTTCTGGCTCAACAACAGCTTGAGCTTGATTAGCCACAGCAGCGTCATTGAAAGCCGTTAGTTGGCTGAAAAAACCATTGCTCAGTGTTGGTGACGTTTCAATTGCGACAAGTTGCGACTGCTTAAAGAATATAGAATCTTGCCCCCCCTCTTCTGCAACATTCAGGTAAATCACATCATCGGGTCTCACAGATCTGTCTCTTAAGCCTTGAAACAAGCTCACCAATACGGGAGTGTCTTCTGCACAACGCACCATGATGGGCTCTTTATGAGCCAAATGAATAGTGACATCAATCATCGTATTAGTATCAACGAACTGAGAATGTTGTTCAAACGAATTATCTGTAAACTCAACAATATCAGCAATAAGCGGTACACCGTTAGCCGCATCAGCATCAATTGATTTGTTAATGCAATCAATGCCTGAAAACTGCTTATAATCTTCCAGGCTACGTTCATTACCCAACCCGAAACGCCCCAATTCCTTATCAGAGTCGCCAGCCAGCAGTAACTCTAACCGACCCATCGCCTGTTTATGCCTGAACGCAGACTTGTCATCACTGTTGTCATCCCAATACTTGCGATTTGAAGAAGGATGCAATCGATGCCAACAAACAATTTGACTTGGGTCGAATAAATCATAGCCATGTGTGTACGATCTGACGGCCAAGGCAAATTCTTCGCCTGTATAAAAATGCTTCGGATCTTGCCTCACCACCTCATTCCATTCGCCCGTGGTGAATACAAAAGCACCAGATAACACTCTGTTATAACGTGGAAAAATATTATTCTCTGGAATTAACTTCTGAGGGTGATGCAACCACCCCTCATCAGCCCAGAATTCTGCCAGTGTTGTATTAACCTGAGATAAGTCATCCAGATGTTTAAATTCTTTCGTTCCCTGTTCAATCGAATACAGCGGCGGGAATTGGGTAATTAATGGTTTTTTAGACGGTAATGATTGCAACATCTCAATTAAGATTGAATCCCAGGATTCGATCATCTGTGTATGTGCATCTATTTGCAGGGTATAGGTTTCATCATCATAAAGCTGTTGTGCAATGTTTCTCGCCCAACAGCCACCTTGCGATTGCTTGTGGTCGTACACAACATATCTGAAACGTGCGTCTTGCGAAAATTGGTCAAGGCAAGTTTCACTGGTTAGCTCGTCAGTATTATCAAATTGATGGCAAATGCCAAATCGAAGGTTTTCAGGATAGCGCGCTTTCTGTAAACAACTTTGAATGGTATCGATCAGTTCTGGTTCACAGTAAGAAGCAAGAGCAATAAATATGGTAGCCGAATGGTGTTCAGTTTCAAAAAGTTTTAGTCGTGCAAATTCATCGACTAATGCAACAAGGTCTCGACAATACGGCAACTTGGCCGACTCAGCATAAGGCACTCTTTCCCAAGGAGCATAGCGCTGCTTAGACCATAAGTGGCTACCATCTTCTTTTTCAACTATCTGACAATAGTGGATAATGGGAGCACCCGCTACTTGCTCATCAGGCCAAGGCATAAAGGCCGTGGTTGTACCCAGTTCAAACGTCAAACCTTGCTCTTTCGCAGCAACTAAAAAAGCAAACATGTCGCTTTCCTGGCCTTTTAGCTGTTCACGAACCCAAACGGTTAATTCTATCCAACGTGGCAATAGCTCGCGCAAATCATTGGCATCAATCAATGCTGGCCAAGTCACATGCTGTAAGGTATTGAGATCAACCTCAGTTGAACCGTCCAACGCAGCTCTAAAATTTTCACCCAAACCATAGTCAAGCCAATGTTGTCCCAAGGGTTGACCCTTTTGGACTGTAGTCTTAACCGGTGACCGAAAAACAACATCAGCATCAACTATCAAAATGGTGCCTTGAATATCTTGTTCCTCAAGCCACTGCTTCAAAGAGTACAAGCGATTATAACAAACATACACATCACCACTGTCTGGATGTACGTTTGTCGGGCGAGTACGAAAAACCTCGGCATGTTTATGGATCGGCAGGTGGGCATCATCGTCGCAAGCAACAAGGCGAATCAGCTTGCCAGGTTGATGAATCCGGCTCCATGAGTATTCAAGCAACTCAAACTGCCAATCAATGTAATCGTTAGTATCTGTGCAAACAACGGTATAAATCATATTTTAGGACTGTTAATTTGTCATTTCTATAAGACTCAAGGAATGAATATTAGATCCAAGTATTCATGCCTTTAACATGGCGGCCAATGATAACATTAAGCAATCATCAAACTGATAGTATAATAATTCTACACCGAATTGGTTGCGCCTTTGCTTGCACCAACGTTTTAAGCAGATTAGGGCCAGCAGGTCCTAGTTCACTTCTTCTGAAACACCAATCCCGCACGGAGAAAATGCCCACTGCCAGCCGCCTGACGGGCAAAGGTGGTTAGCTGATCGTCTAATCGATAACCTACACCGTCTAGCTTATGCTCCCAATAAGCCTGTTTTTGGCAATTAACATGATGCCAGCCAACTTGCCCCGGCTCAGCAAATGTCATCAGAATATATCGGCTCGCAAAAGTGAAGGTTTGCAGAAAATTATCCGTGTATTTTTCTGCAACATGTTCTACGAATTCTGAACACCAGACCATATCGAACTGTTTATCTGGAAGATAGGCTCCCTGGGTGAAATCATGCTGCTTATGGTGTTTTGGAATTTGACTGTCTCTGAGTGCCAGCTCGCTACCGTCAACACCCAATACCTCACAACCATAATCACGAAAAAACGCAGCACAATGCCCTTCACCACAACCAACATCAAGAACAGACCTGATGTTTAGCGCGCTCATGGACCAAAGCCATAATGATGGACTCCATGTTTCAGGGTCACCATGGCAGATATTCAAGCCGGATTGCGCTCTTTCTTGACTGCTCTTAATATAACCTCCCAGGTGGCCTTCCTGAATGTTCATATTGTTTTCGTCAAATCCATTATTCATAGATGCATCATAATCTATTTATGTTTATTCAATGTGGTGAATATAGTAAGGTTACTCGTCTAAGCCTATTATTTCTGCCTCATCTGAGTAAATTTCAGTCATACCCTCAAGGAGCACCTGGTTCTCTCGATCAATATTTTAGTGTTAACAGGCCCTAACATTATTCTCTTGAGCGCGAACATTATCAATTCCTATTTATGCCACAGCCCATGCAACACAACCTCGAATATTGGAATGAATCATTAATCAAGGGTCAACTACCGCAGTCACGAAAAAATCGCTATATCCTTTTTGACGCTGATCATGGTGGCCTGAATAATGTTCGCTTAGCCTTTGAATACGTTGCAGTATTAGCCGCAATTACGGGTCGAACCATCGTATTACCTCCACGCTCTTCATGGTACCTGATTAATCATGGCCCACTCCCTGAAGAGCACCAGGGAGGCACTACGGAATTCTCCGACCTGTTCAACATTACCGCATTAAGCAAAGCCATCCCTGTACTAAGTACGGCTGAATTTATTGATGCAGCAAAAACCCATCTGAATATACCAACGGAGTTTTATGATGCAAATAGATGGCTTGATAGCTGTATTGAAACAAATAAAGCTTGGCAATCATGGTTGCTAGAAAATACTGAAATTCCTGGCTGGAATCCATACGACACCGTCATTTGCCATCCTGATATCGAGTCAGCTCAAGCAGGCCCACACATGCAAGAAGCCTATCTCGACTTCAGACAACAGGTCGAGCTCACACCCTGGATGAATGCCGCTCCCGTTCTATATTTCCCGTGCTCAAACAAATATCGTTCACTAGGCCCAGTTGCCACAATGTTAGCCTGCGCTGATGACTCTTTACCGAGTCTTTCACGGCGTTTCATTAAACACCATATTCGTTACCATAAAGAAGTTTTTCACCTCTCAAACAAAATCATCAATGCTCTTGGGGTTGAATCTTTCGATTCTATGCACGTTCGCCGCAATGATTTTCAATACACAGAAACGCAAATTGGCACTGAATTAATTTGTGCTAATGTCGGCTTGTTATATGATGAAAACCTGCCTATCTATATCGCCACTGACGAAGATCGAGAAGACATTTTTAACGAATTAGCAATTGGCCTTAATGCACCAAGAATACTGAGCTGGAAAGATGTTGAATTGGTCATTAAAGAACCAATACCATACGCATGGATAGGCCCTTTAGAACAATTAATTTGCGCTGCCGCGAGGCGCTTTGTTGGTACTGACTTATCCACATTCACATCATACATTAATCGTTTGCGAGGCTATATGCTTGCAACAGATCAGAACGTATATTTTCATAGTGAAATGTATTCTGAGTTACCAGCGCCGACGCTTATTGAACATTTCAGAGGCAGAGATTACTTAAGGGAAAACCCATTATTTTGGATTGCTTGTTAAACAATGCGAGGCTCAATTACTGGGTGCTGCCTCAAACTAGCATCTAGCCTATTAAACGAGAAATTGAGCATTGATGAGCTAATATTGATCGGCTGTATTCGATTATAAAGAGAGCATTCCGCAAAGTTTCATCCCCCCCCCCCTTGCAAACCTTCCACTGAACGGATTAATCAGGGTTTGCCATTTTATTTATCCAAGAATACGTTGACCGCAAACCATCATTTAGGCTGACTTGTGGCCGCCAACCTAATGAGGTTTCAATAAATCGATTATCAGAACCGCGCCCTCTCACTCCTTGAGGCCCATCAGTATGACGTATTGAAAGCGATTTTCCTGAAATTGAAATAATGTTGTCAGCGAGTTGATTAATGCTCACCATCTCAGATGAGCCTATATTTATTGGGTCGCCAACATTTGAGTCCATTAATTTTCGTACAGCCGTTAGACAATCTTCAATAAACAAGAAAGACCGTGTTTGTTTACCATCACCCCAAACATCAATAGAGCCGCCCTGTGTGGCTTGTGCAACTTTTCTACAAATAGCTGCCGGTACTTTTTCTTTTCCATTATCCCAAGCGCCTAATGGTCCAAAAATATTGTGAAATCGAGCGATTCTTGCATTAAGCGAATTATTTCTAACATGTGCAAGATACAAACGCTCGGCATAAAGTTTTTCCCAACCGTAGTCACTGTCAGGGGCAGCAGGATAAACAGTATCTTCAGCAATAGCAGGAGAATCCGAACTCATTTGATTGTGCTCTGGATAAACACACGCAGACGAGGCATAAAAAACGTTCGTTGACGGGTGCTGCTCTAGTGCCTTCAGCAGCTGTAGGTTGATTAATGACGAGTTACGCATGACTTGGGCGTCATTCTCTCCGGTAAAGAGATACCCCGCTCCTCCCATATCAGCTGCCAACTGGTAGATTTCATCAAAAGCCCGATCCATCGCAGCGGCCATACCTGCCTCAGCACCCAAATCAGCAATGATAAACTCATCAGCATCGGTTTCAGAGTATTCAGGATACTTTAAATCCACGCCACGCACCCAAAAACCCTGCTGTTTTAAATCCGTTACAAGGTGAGTGCCAATAAAGCCTCCTGCACCTAGCACTAATGCTGTTTTTTTATCATTCATACTCAGTCAGATTAAATTTTTCAAGTTTCCTGGTCTTTTCTTCACAGTTCCCAGTCCATGAATAATGCACAACCAAACCGTCGTTTTGCCAGTCCCCTGCATTCGCCATAACACCTGTTACAAGATTGAATAAATGGCCATTGAGAAAAAGCGCTTCTGGCAATATTTTCAAGCTCAATACATTATGTATAACAAAATGGTGAAGAATTCTGTTCAGAGGTGATTGATGACCACCACATTGGAAAATATTGCTCGTATTGAGAAAAGCTGTCTCGAACACAGCTTTACTGGCGTCACAGTTGCGAATATAGATAAAGCCTGAGTTAGCATAATAAGGATAGTGCCAGGGATTGCACCCATCAAACATAATTTGCAGGTCGGATTCCAAGTTGTTCTTGGTCAAATAAGGCAGAGGATCCCTAAGCCAAATCAGATCAACATCTTGAAATAATAGATTAGCGCCCAATTTAAGGCTTTCACAAATCGCAGCGTTCTTATAATACATAGCTCCACTAAAATTGGGGTCACCAAAATTATCTGACTGGCCCCCGTTTTCATAGCGAGTAGCATCAAAATTATAACTTTCAAGGCTAAGAAGTTTTGTTTGCGACTCTGCTTCATCATCCAGCGTAAAAACGAGCGTTCGATCACGCACTTGAATCATATTTTTATCACAAGATTCGAGCCAAAGTTTCAGGAACTGAAAATGGTTTCTACAACAAATCATGACGATTAAATTTTGCGGTCGATTTAGCCGTTCGTAACTCTTTTCTAACTCTCTAAAACGCTGTTCTGAATTAGAAAAAAAACGAGAGTGGTAAGACTCGGCTCGAATAGTCGCAGAGCTATCAGCATCCGTTGATTCAAGATCCACTATTTTCTCGACAGTAATCCGATCAATATTAGGGTTTAATACTTTATCCAATTGGTCAGGCTTGGCTCGCAGCTCCAATGCTGCTTGACTGACTTTCTGTAATAACTCAAATGTGATCACATGATTGCTCTTAATCGGACTTGGTTGATTAAATTTAGTATTCTATATCAATTCAAGTACTCGAAAGAGAATAAACTCATTTTGTGGGTATGGGGTTTCAGTTCAACCAGGCCCTAATCCAGAACTCGTAAGCTCTCTAATACGGCAGATTTGAAATCTCGTCGATAGAGAACGGCCACAACCAATATGCTGGCAACCACAAAATACCAGGGACCAATAAACCAGGCCAACACAGCAAGAGCAAAATAATAGGTTCGCAGGCCAAGGTTAAAGTGATGAGCAGCACCAGACAAGACATTTGCTGCCCGGTTGGACCAATTGTCAACCTGCTCCTGATCATAGTTGTCAGGTGTCATTTCCGGTACTCCACCAAGCATAATAACCAGAAAGCTGTAGCAACGCATGGCCCAGCAGAATTTAAAAAAACCATAGACAAACATCAGAATTAAAAACAGAACTTTAATCTCAATAACCAGCAAAGACTGCTCTACAACAAATGACAGAGAAGCCAGCACAGCGGTCACTTCTTCTGTCGCACCCAACAGGGTCAAGAGACCAGCAATCACGATCAGACTGGTTGACGCAAAAAAGGACACACTACGTTCCAGAGTTCCCAGACCGATCATATCCGGTGAACGGGTGTCATGCTTTCTTGCTATAACACGCAACATCCATTGCTGGCGATGTTTGTGCAACATGCTCGACAGGGCTGGTTGCACTTTTGCCTTAGCCACGGCATAACGCGAATAGCCCGTCCAGCACAATAGAAATACTAAAAATGCCAGGATGTCATCCCAGTGTTGCTGAGCAAGTTCCAGCATATCCCAATTCATGATAAGTTTAATAAACGTCAAGTAGCAGAACTCAAGTGTGCATTGATTCTGACCGACTTGCAATAGAAGCTAAAGTTGATAGTTGTTTAACAGACTCCATAATTTTCAACAAATTATGCTAAGTTTGACACTGGAATTTCACCAAGGTCTTATTTTGACAATGAATCAATGGTATCGGCTGCGCAAAGCCCTGACTCTATTATTAGTATTGCAGATTTTAAATAACGAGGTTTCTCTGGCCGAATCACTGGAGCTTAAACCGTTGCCCGGCAGACTGATTCACGATGCAAGTTACTTGCCAAGACCTCCTTTCTGGCCGCCAGAGTTTCCCTGGGATGGCACAGGTTTAAACAACGATGTCTCCTATCGATATGGCCCCAGTCTGATTCGTTATAACGGCAATCATCTGCACTTCTGGGCCTGTTCTGAAGGCGACTCCAGTGTGGCTGACTACATTCGCTACAAACACTCCAGCAATGGCGGTGTGAGCTGGACTGAAGATACTATTGCGCTGGCCCCCTCTATTGGCACAGCCGATGGCTGGGCTATCTGTGATCCCAATATCGTCAAAATCGGCGCCTATTATTACATGGCCTATACCGCTACTGACAGCGCCCTGGGCGCTGGATTGAACAATCAAATATTTGTCGCCCGCTCACTGAACCCGGACAAAAACTTTCAAAAATGGAATGGCTCTGGCTGGGGTGGTAACCCAGCTCCTATCATTTCGTACAATGGCCCAGTGAACCGCTGGGGGTTGGGCGAACCCAATATGGTGGTCAAAGCCAATACATTGTATCTGTATTATACCGAGGACACTGGCACACCGCGGACACGAGTAGCCACAGCTTTTGCCAATAACCCTAATTGGCCTGCTACTTTGGCGCAGCGCGGTTATGCCATCAGCAATAGAGCTTCTGGTGAAGATCAAACGGATGTTAAATATTTACCGGAAGTAAATCGTTTTATTGCCACGGCTGTCGCCAATCGTTTTAGCAATAATAGCTATGTTCATGTCTGGGAATCCAGTAACGGTTTGAGGTTTTCACCCGTCAGTAACAGCGTGGTCAAAGCACACCTTAAAACGACAGCACATAATCTGGGCATGTCCGGGGATTATCTAGGCCATGCCCAAATGGGTAAAAATGAGTATATTGCCTATGCTTACACTGGACCTGACGGCAGTTTCGGTCATTGGAACACCTGGTTAAATCAGGTCATTATCAGCGGGCCAGCTATCACCCGGCCTAAAGTAAGGGCTTTGCCATTCTTGCCATTGCTATTAAGCGACTGAAAATAGGCTGTTCTAAATCGATTTATTGATGCTTTTGTAAAAAATTCAGTATGGTTTCAACCACTTTTTCTTTATGTGTATGATGTGGTGCATGACCCGTCTGAGGGAAGTCCAGCCATTCTACCTGTTGCAATTCACGGTTCAGGCGCTGCGAGTGGTTCCAGCTGTAAACCACAGTATCATCTGTGCCTGAAATGATCTGAACCGGTGTGCTGATTTGTGGGTAGCGGATGCTTAAACGTGTGACAAACTCATTGAGTAAACGCAGATCTTGAAAATTGTTCAATAATAACTCTGGTTGAAAAAATAGATCTAGCGCCGTCTCCTGACGGTAGTTTTGAGTCACCACAGCTGGTTCAAACACCTCACGAACTCCTGAGTCTGCACCTAACCAGCCCACTATCGGAAAGACAGTATATGCAAAAATTTCACGCAGTACTGGAACAGCCTGCACGTAGTTATACCAGGAAACACCTCCTGACCAGGCATGCGACACAGGTGACAACAAGACTGCTGCATGTACTTCATCCTGGTGATGAAGCAAATAATCCAACACCAGGGCTCCCGACCATGAATGGCCTAGTAATACAGTTTTCTTAATTCCCAGTTGCTGCAGGGCTGCGCGAATTAATTCTGCCTGCTCATGAGGACCAACCCAAGAACCAGATGGCCGTTCAGAATAGCCCAGGCCGGGACGGTCAAAGGCGATCACTCGATAGTGCTGTGACAACTCTGGGAAAATAGACGCTTTATAATCCTGCAGATTACCCGTCGCACCATGAATCAGTACCAGAGTCGGCTGTTGCTCGTCATCAACCACACCGCTGTCGAGGTAGTGCAAGCGATTGCCATCCACCGTCACAAACTGACCGACCGCAGGGTGTTGCTGACGAACATGCTGACGCAACCACCAACTGGCAGCAAAGGCGATAATGAATAATAGCAACAACATATGGGCAGTTCGTTTAAACAGACCTACACCTCAAACGGCGTCGTTAGTTTTTTATCAGCCAACTGACCGGTGATCCGCGCATATTGCGGCATGCCATTGTGATAAGTCGGATAATCCTCACCTTCGATCAGTGGTAATAAATAGTCTCGGCAAGCCTGTGTAATACCAAAACCATCTTCGCTGATATACTCTTTAGGCATCATTTTTTCCACATTAGCCACACCGCTCAATTCTGTTTCACCAATAGACCAGGTATAGGGTTTATTTGAATCGCGCTGCACCGTCATCATAATGGAATTTTTGCCTGCAACAGCGGCTTCCACTGCAGCCTTACCAACGGCATAAGCTTGTTCAACATCTGACTTTGATGCCAGATGCCGCGCTGCGCGTTGGAGATAATCAGCAATTGCATAGTGGTATTTGTAGCCCAGTTCTGACCGTATCAAGCTGGCTACTTCCTGAGCACAACCGCCCAGTTGTGCATGGCCAAACGCATCTTTCAATCCGGTATCAGATAAGAACTTTCCGTCAGCATTGCGCACACCTTCGGAGACCACCACACTGACATAGCCATATTGTTCAACTTTTTCTTTGATCCTTTCAAGGAAAGCCACTGGATCAAATGTCACTTCGGGGAACAAAATAACCACAGGAATGTCATTGTCCACATCGGCTGCCAGACCACCCGCTGCAGCAATCCAGCCCGCATGACGCCCCATAACCTCAACAATAAACACTTTGGTTGAGCTTTCACACATGCTGGCAACATCAAAACTGGCTTCGCGTGTAGAAACAGCAATATATTTGGCCACTGAACCAAAACC
The DNA here is from genome assembly GCA_050633785.1 of Arenicella sp. Classification (GTDB taxonomy): domain Bacteria; phylum Pseudomonadota; class Gammaproteobacteria; order Arenicellales; family Arenicellaceae; genus CALKZN01. Next base: position 55,994 of record JBOEHE010000023.1, on the reverse strand, counting down.
TGGGCAATTATCAGTAACGGGAAGATCATTATCCACTGTTTTAGGAATATGGATAGCCTGAATCGGAAAGCCCATCTGCTCTGACAATTGTGACACCTTTAAACAGGTATCTGCTGAGTCACCACCACCATTATAAAAGAAATAGCCAATATCATGGGCCTTGAACACATCAATCAAGCGCTCATATTCCGCCCGGTTTTCTTCCAGACTTTTAAGCTTGTAGCGACACGAGCCAAAAGCACCTGACGGTGTATGGCGCAAGGCAGCGATTGTTTCAGGAGTTTCCAGACTGGTATCGATCAACTCTTCGCGTAAGGCTCCAATAATGCCATTACGACCAGCATACACTTTACCGATTTTTTCGGGGTGCTGTTGTGCTGTTTGAATAACACCGCAAGCACTGGCATTGATGACGGCAGTAACTCCGCCGGATTGGGCATAAAATGCATTCTTAGGCATGGTAAAAACTCGGATCGGGCTTAAAGCTGCGTATTCTAACGTTCTCGAGGCTGTGTTGCCATCATCAAATCTTAAAAACATCAGCAGCTCTGTTTGTTCTGACAAAAACTGCGTTTATACTGTTGCCTGGCCCAAACATCAAAAAACCTTTCTGTGATCATAAAGCTGCTCAAAAAAATTCAGGCGACTATAATACGCACACTACTGTTGCTGGCTTTTGGCAGTGTGTTTATAACGATCTGCCTGATGTTAAGCCTGCGATGGCTTGACCCTCCTACATCCAGCTATATCCTGCGCTATGAGCACGCCGCAAAACGCACAGCAAAGCATGAGTGGGTTGATTTTGAGAACATTGCCTGGAGCATGCCATTAGCAGCTATTTCTGCTGAGGACCAGCGATTCGCCTCTCATTGGGGATTTGACTGGCGACAAATTCGCAAAGCTCTGGAAGAGAATCGTTCTCGCAACCTGCCGCGTGGTGCAAGTACGATCACCCAACAAACCATCAAAAACTTATTTCTCTGGCCAGGTAGGAGTTATGTACGTAAAGGACTTGAAGCCTGGCTGACCTTGTGGATGGAACTGCTGGTACCAAAAAAACGTATCATGGAAATTTATCTTAATATTGCTCAATTCGGTAAGTCAGTTTTTGGTGTGCAAGCTGCCAGCAAGCATTATTTTGGAACGCGGGCTAAATGGCTGAGCCCAACACAATCAAGGCTGTTAGCAGCTTCTTTGCCAACTCCTTCAAGTTCCAACCCGGCTAAACCGTCTGACTATCTAAAAGCACGCGATGCCAGCCTGAAAATTCAAATGCAAAAACTGGGCGGAAAGAGAGTGATAGATAACTTATAAATAAGCCCTTTAGAAACTTGGTTTAAGAGAATCTTTGGAAAACCGGACAAACTGTTGCTCCAAAACCTCTTTCCCCCACTGGCTACCACGACATTCTTTAAACAGCTTAAATCCATTCATTTCATAAAGTTTACGTGCTTGATCGAGTCCCTCAAAGGTCCATAAATGCACTTCATTAAATCCCTGTTGATCACAAAATTCTATCGCTTTTTCCAACAACCCTTTTCCTAATCCCATCCCTTGCGCTTCTTCCTCAAGAATAAACCATCTCAAATGAGCCTGCCCAGCGTCTAAATCTTCACCATCAACACCAATACTACCAACTATCCTGCTGCCCATATGCACGGTCCATATAGCATTTTGGGGTGAGTTTATTCGATCTATAAAATTAGCCATATCTGCGGCAATTGTTTTTTCAAACAATTGCCCAAAGCCAGCATGGCTGCTGTAGTATGAGGCATGCATTGCAACTACTCGACCAATTAGAGTTGGATAATACCCCCTGTAAATAAGCGGTTCATGCTCACATTCAACGACATCATTTTGAGTACGGTTGACTCCAAGAGCATGTGCGTACTTCTGCAACCCAACCAATATGACATTGCGTGAATCAGCATCCAGGTCATTAACGACAGAGGCAACTTGCGTTTGGGCATATCTATTGATTTTTCTCAACGTAGATTTTCCTTTATTGGACAAACTTAACGTTTTTATTCGCGCATCTTTTTGTGACACCAGCTCGATAATTTCTCCTTTCAACACCAGGGATTTAACCAACCTGCTAACGGTTGATTTCTCCAAAATTAAGGTTTCTGCCAACTGCTTGGCCGACAGTTCAATAGTCATACCAATTTCTAAAATGGCATGAACTTCAGAGGGTGTTAGATGGGTTCCAGCCAACGTACGGTTCATAAAACCCAACTCGCGTACCAGTACTCTGGAAGCTGAACGAATATCAGCAATAAGCTGCTTGGAGCCTCGTTTCATGAATATTTTATCTCATAGCAAATTGGTTGCAATATACAACTAATTTACCCTGCAGGTCTACTGAATTTTAAAATCCAAGATCGATTGCTTAACGGCAATACTAAAGGTAGCATTCAACTAAACTAATTAAAGCCAGTTGCTATGACAACATTAAACCAGCAATTTCCCAATACCCGCTTGCGCCGCAATCGTAAGCATAACTTCTCTAGAAATCTGGTACGTGAAAACCAGCTGACTGCCAATGATTTAATTTGGCCAGTCTTTGTGCTGGAAGGTTTCCAGCAACGTGAAGAAGTGCCCTCAATGCCGGGTGTCTTTCGCTTGTCTCAGGATCTGTTAATTGAACAAGCCAGCCAGCTGCATGCCTTAGGCCTGCAAGCCATAGTATTATTTCCAGTAGTCGGTTCAGCAATGAAATCTGCACTCGCTGAAGAAGCCTATAACCCAGATGGTCTGGCACAAAAAACGATTACCGCACTCAAAAAGGCCCTGCCTGAACTGGGTGTCATCACCGATGTCGCCCTTGACCCTTATACCTCACATGGTCAGGACGGCTTGCTGGATGAAAACGGTTATGTCACCAATGACGCGACGATAGAAGTGTTAGTCAAACAAGCTCTGTCTCACGCAGCTGCAGGAGCTGATGTTGTTGGTCCCTCCGATATGATGGATGGCCGTGTAGGCGCTATCCGCGAGGCTTTGGAACAAAACGGCTACACAGATACCGCAATCATGTCCTATGCCGCTAAATACGCATCAAGTTTTTATGGCCCCTTTCGAGATGCCGTCGGTTCAGCAGGCAACCTTGCTGGTGGCAATAAGTTCACTTATCAAATGGACCCAGCCAATGGCGACGAAGCACTGCATGAGGTCGCCATGGATATTGCTGAAGGTGCCGATTATGTCATGGTCAAACCCGGCATGCCTTATCTGGATATAGTCAGGCGGGTTAAAGAGCAATTCACCACCCCCACTTTTGCCTATCAGGTCAGTGGTGAGTACGCTATGCTCAAAGCCGCAGCACAGAATGGTTGGTTGGATGAAAAAGCCACTGTTTTAGAAGCTATGTTCGCATTCAAGCGAGCAGGAGCTGATGCTGTTTTGACCTATTTCAGTCCGCAGATATTGCAGTGGCTAAACGAGGACAACTAAGACCTCTGCGTCAACCCCAATGCCGTTACAAGCAAAGAGGCGTTTACTACTTTTGCCCGGGATTGATGGAACCGGGCAATTATTTTCCCCAATAGTACCTTTGCTGGAAAATGAATTTGCTATCGATATTATCTGCTACGGCAATGGACGCACTTTTAATACCTTTAAAGAGCACACCGATTATGTCTTATCCCTTATTGGCAATGATAAAGTCACCCTGTTGGCAGAATCTTTCTCAGGTCCGATAGCCCTTTATATTCTGACAAATCACGCCAACAAAATAGAGTCATGCATCTTGAGTGCTACGTTTGCAAGCAGCCCTTATCCCAATTTATGCAAACTACTTAGTCTTCTACCAACACCAATACTTAATTGGACACAGATACAATCCCTGGTACTGAAGCTATTGTGTCTAAATGGCATAGATTTACAGACATCTCCCAATAAAGAGTTGCTCGAACAAACACTACAAACAATACGGTCTGTTCCTACACAACACATCCAAAAGCGCCTGAAGTTGCTATCTGAATTAACTGTACAAGAACTTACCAGCGATACACCCTGCTTATATTTGAAAGCACAAACAGACAGAGTTATCAGCCAAACCCTGACTGAACAATTGGTTCAAGCGCTGCCTAATGTCATAATCAAAGAAATAGATGGGCCACATTTGTTGCTGCAGACTAAACCGCAACAATGCGCAGCAGCTATTATCGATTTCTTGAATTAGGGCCTGTTGACACTCGCCCTGAGACACCTCTTGTCGGAGAATACTATGCAATATTTACACACTATGATTCGAGTTGGCGACCTGGAAGCCTCTCTGGACTTTTTCTGTAACAAACTGGGAATGACTCAAACGCGCCGCACAGACAATGAAAAGGGACGTTTCACATTGATTTTTCTGGCCGCTTCACAGGACGTTGAACGCGCCAGAGATGATAAGGCTCCAGTGATTGAACTGACCTATAACTGGGATGAAAGCGAGTATACTGGTGGCAGAAACTTCGGACACCTTGCCTACCGTGTTGATAATATTTATGCTACCTGCCAGAATTTGATGGACAAAGGCGTGACCATCAATCGCCCACCTCGGGATGGACATATGGCGTTCATAAAATCACCTGATGGCATTTCCATTGAACTGCTACAAAAAGGGGATAATTTACCGATAGAAGAGCCTTGGGCGTCAATGGAAAATAGCGGCACCTGGTAGGTAATCGCCAGGCTCAGTTATTTAGCAACGTTAAGCGGCTCCACCCTGGTATAGGGAATACCTGATGCCGGAGGCTCAGAGGTGTAATGCCAGGCCCCATCTGCATCTTGCCATTTATACGCCGGTTTTGCTGCCGGCGTTAGGGCATCAGGCATGCTGACTTTGGGCATTTTCAACTCAGGTACCCGCAAATCCGGCTTTTTGACAAAATCAGGCAATACCAAGCGTCCTGTTTTCAGATAAGACAGATACGATATCGCTGCAATAACAATCACAGCAACCATAACAAGCTTTACTAGAGTACGAATAATCATAAAGAAAAATCCCAATCGATTTGATTGACGCTATATTATGGGCCGACACTCTGTGTGCGAGCAAAGACCCTGACAGAACCTAATTTCCAACAATTCCATCAAGGCAACTCATCAGGCTCATGCTGTCGCTGCTGAGTTTTTGGCCGCACTGCCGTTTTTTTACTCTTCTGCTTGTCTTGTTTAAGGTCAGGTGCATGGGATTGATGTTCCCGGCGATGAGCTTTGACATCCAATACTGTTTTAACCACCACTAAAGCAAACAACAAGGCAGTTTGTGAACCCAGTTCACTGATCAGAATTGCTCCGAAAATCAGTGCAATATGCAAAACTACTATACGGCGATAAGGCAAGCGCATTAATTGACGTTGAGACAGTGACTGACGCTCACCTTGTTGAAAAAAATGTTCAAACAAAGAATAACCATGGCTCAATGCCAAAGCAGCCAGGCCCAAACTCAACTTCACTCCAAATAGCTGCCATAAATAAGCCGCTGCACTATGCAGCTGCAACCATGCCGTAACCAGCAACCATTGGGCAGCGCTCACCAAAGGCAGCTCTATTTCCAACAGGTGAAACATAAAAGCAGCATGTGCAAAGCAGAATATGCCATAGTGTACAGTGAAAAAAGCCGCATTTTTAAAGCGTTTACCTATTGGTACAGGCTCTGTCACCAATAACAATTTAACGATATTCAAAACACCAATAATGACATTTTCTAACCAGTACAAAACCATTACGACCTGCAAATCCCACTGGAAAAACAGCACGCCAAGCAAAGGAATGGCATTCGCCGCTATCAAAGCATAGGCTGAAAACGTGGCAAATTTCATTTGTTGATGGCTATGGCTGTCTTGTTGCCTTGCGCATCGACGCAAACAAAGGTGATATTTGTTTCGAATAATACCGTTTCAGGTTCCTGTGAATGATAACGTTCACCAAAGACTTGAACTTTATAAGTAACAGAGGTCTTGCCCATACGTTTTTGTGTGCAGGCAAAACGCAAAATCTGCCCCTCTTCAATCCGGTGCCTGAACTCTACGTTGTCTAAGCCGATAGTGACAAAATGCTGTCCCGGAAATTCGAGGCTAACCGCGATATAACCAATCTCATCGACCCATTGCAGCAGATACCCACCAAACAAGCCACCATAGTCATTCAGGTAACCGGGTAAAACAATTTTATAGTGATTAGTTGGCATTATTGTCTTATATCCTCAATCATTGCAGTGAATCTTGTCTTTTTATGATAACGAAAACGACGACTGGCGTCATCGAACTTACAAGGGACAAATTTCGACCGTATCGGCAAGGAGTTGACAGGCATGAACTGATGTATTGCAAAAATAATGAATCAACTGGCTAAACATTCTCTATACCAGAGTCACTCAGTTGAATATGAAAAACCGGCAAAAAGCGCCCTTGAATGCTTGCTGACTCACGCAAGCCTGCCAATTTGCCACCAACGGCGGTATAAAACCCTTTCGCATTAGGGTCTCCCTGAATAACCAAAACCCTGCCGCCCTTCTTAGCCGCTTGCTGCTTCGCACGGTTTATCAGTATCCGACCAAAACCTGATCCAATGTATTCAGGGTCAACAAACAAGGCATCTAACTCAACCTCTTCTGCTGATAGAGAACGTAAAGCATAGAAACCTATAACTTTATTGTTCCATTCACAGACGGTATAGTCACTATCACCATCCTCTATAGCATCAGGTGCCAGAAACAACTCCTGACTACAGGCTCGCATAAACTCATCTGAATAGCCCCAATACGCTTTTGAACGTACAGCAAGGTCGCTCAAATAAGCGACTTCATCAGCAACCGCTGCCCTTAACTTAAAAGACATAAAAAATGTATTTTAGCCACAAAAGTTTCCTCGATATTTCCCTTAAAAAGAAAAGACATGCTGCGTTGGAACCCGCAAATATCACCATCTAACAGACCCATTATACAATTTTTCTGCAATTGACTATAAATACCTCGCATAGAAGCCAATTCTTTATCCATTTATACCTGTTTCATACGTATAATAGCCTTATGTCTAAAATACCTACTGATATCCAACTGCATCAAAAGTCAAAGGTCCTGGAAATCACCTTTGATAATGCAGAACGTTTTGAGCTTCCCTGTGAATATTTGCGCGTGTTTTCCCCATCCGCGGAAGTTCGTGGTCACGGTCCGGGGCAAGAAGTACTGCAGTTGGACAAGGAAAACGTCAATATCATTGCCATCGAACCCGTGGGTCAGTATGCTGTCAGGTTGATATTTGATGATGCTCATGATTCCGGCTTGTACTCATGGAATCTGCTCTATGAACTCGGTCAGAATCGGGTCGAAAACTGGCAGGATTATGTAGAGCGCCTGAGCAAGGCAGGCCACAAGCGAGATAAGCAGGCGAATGACCATTTACTGCTCATCTGAGGCTTACCGCTATGTTCATTATTCACGATTAATATTCTTTAAAAAACGATAGATACCAACCATGTCCGACAAACAGAACTCTAACAGCCAGAAAAGCACCCACTTTGGTTTTCGTGATGTCCCTATAGCAGAGAAACAGTCCCTGGTGGGCGAAGTGTTCCGTTCAGTTGCAGGCAAATACGATTTGATGAACGATGCTATGTCCATGGGAACTCACCGTTTGTGGAAATGGTTTGCCATCAGTCAAAGCGGTGTTAAAAAAGGCGACCACGTTTTAGACCTGGCCGCAGGCAGCGGAGATCTTTCAATTGAATTTGCCAAACGTGTTGGCGGCGCTTCGGGCACTGAGGGCAAAGTCATCATGACGGATATTAACCCCGATATGCTCGCTGTCGGCCGTGAAAAACTGACCAACAAAGGCATTGTCAGCAACATAGAGTACGCTATTGTCAATGCAGAAGCCCTGCCCTATGAAGATGACAGCTTTGACTGTATCAGCATCAGCCTGGGTTTGCGCAATGTTACCCATAAAGAAACAGCCTTAAAAGAAATGGCCCGTTGCCTCAAACCAGGAGGCAAAGCCATTATTCTGGAGTTTTCCAAGCCGGCATTACCTTGGCTTGAAAAAGCCTATGACGCTTATTCATTTAACGTTATCCCACGCCTGGGGCAGTTATTGGTCAATGACCGTGATAGCTATCAATATCTGGTTGAATCTATTCGCAAGCACCCTGATCAGGAAACATTGAAGAGCATGATGGAGGAAGCCGGATTTGACAAGGCAAAATATAACAACCTGATGGGTGGTATTGTCGCTTTGCATCAGGGGCTTGTTTATTAGCAAAGTATACACCTTATGTTAAAAGATTTGATCAATACCGCTGGACAACGCCTATTGGAGCAAGATCCGCAGAATCACGATAAGTTGGAAAAACTGGCTGGCAAAGCTATTGCTTTTGAAATTAAGAAGCTGGATAAAACGCTGTATTTTTCCCCCACCACAGAGGCTCTGAATGTAGGTTTACAAGCCCCTGAAATCATTGATGTCACAATCAGGGCCAAACCAAGCACACTGCTCAAAATCTCCCGCGATGGTATTGATAATGCTGAATTGTCCTCAGGTGAACTGGAAATTGATGGCGACGCCATCACTGGACAGCGTTTTGCCAAGCTGCTCAGCGAGCTGGATATTGACTGGGAAGAGCTATTCGCTCAGCAAATCGGAGATGTTTCCGCCAGATTACTGTTTGATGGCTTGCAGCGCTTACGTTCCTGGGGACAAGAAACGCAAAGCACCGTCAAACAGAACATCAGTGAGTTTTTAGTGGAAGAAGCAAAACTGGCTGCCAGCAAAACGGCCATCGACACCTACCTGGACGACGTTGACGCATTGCGTAACGACGTAGCCAGACTAGCCGCCCGAATACGTCAATTACGCGCTATACAAACCTGACCAGATATAAACTCTTTATTCGTCGTTCCTAAATGAACCAGACCATGACAGATCACGCCCCTGAAAAACCTCAAACTGTGCGTTATGCACTGCCAGCTTCTCGCCTTTGGCGTATCGTGCGGACCTTACGCAAACATGGCATGGGGGAATTATTAAACGGACTCAGCCTTTCAACTAAAGCCAAATGGATAATTCGTCTATTACTAGGCAATAAACCACACACAGCACCTCGAGCTGAACGTATTCGACTGACCCTGGAAGAATTGGGCCCGGTCTTCGTTAAATTTGGCCAAGCCTTATCAACACGCCCTGATATTCTGCCACTGGATATCGCAGAGGAACTCACCAAACTGCAGGATCAAGTCCCACCATTTGCCAATGATCAGGCCTTGAAAATTGTTCAGAACAGCTTGGAAAAACCTTTTTCCGAGGTCTTTAGTGATTTTACCGAACAACCCCTTGCTTCAGCATCCGTTGCTCAAGTGCATGCCTGTGTTCTGAATGATGGTACAGACGCCATCGTAAAAATAGTTCGCCCTGATATCCTGCCTGTGATCGAACAAGATCTTGCAGTACTGTATAAATTGGCTCAGCTGGCCAACGACTATTGGGCACAGGGTCCGCGTCTGAGACCACTTGAAGTTGTCGCAGAGTACGATAAGACCATCCATGGCGAATTGGATATGCGTACTGAAGCAGCCAATGCTGCACAAATGAAGAACAACTTTGTTGGTTCTGATTTGATTTATGTCCCGAATATATATTGGGATTACACCTCAGAGCATGTGTTGGTGATGGAACGTATCTATGGCACCTCGATTCGTGAAGTCGAAACTTTGCGCGCTAAAGGTATCGACATGAAAAAACTGTCGTACGACGGTGTTGAAATCTTTTTCAAACAAGCTTTTGAAGATAATTTCTTTCATGCTGACATGCACCCAGGCAATATCTTTGTAGCTGATGATGGTCAGTACAGAGCTATTGATTTTGGCATTATGGGCACTCTGACTGATGACGATAAAAATTATCTGGCAGAAAACTTTATCGCTTTTTTCAATCGAAATTACCGACAGGTTGCTGAAGCTCACTTACGTGCCGGTTGGGTTCCTGCTGAAACCAGAGTTGAAGAATTCGAAGCCGCTATTCGCACTGTGTGCGAACCCATTTTTGCCAAAAAGATTTCAGAGATCTCGTTTGGAAAATTCTTGCTCCAACTATTCCAGACAGCCCGCAAGTTCGACATGCCAATTCAACCCCAATTGGTCTTGCTACAAAAAACCCTGTTCAATATCGAAGGCCTCGGTCGACAACTATACCCGGACTTGGATCTATGGGAGACAGCCAAACCCTTTTTGGAGCGTTGGATGTCACAACAAATTGGGCCCAAAGCTTTTGTACAACAATTGCGCAAAGAGATACCTCACTGGCAAAAAACTCTTCCCAGCCTTCCTCGGCTATTACAACAGTCGGTTGATGATCGTAAACAAATAGCCCAGATCTGCGCACAGCAACATCAGGAACTGCACCTACTAAAACAACAATTGATCCATCAGGAAATGCGGCAATGGCATCGCCAATTAGGCTTCACCATAGCAGGGATTGGTGGTGTTTTATATTTCTGGTCCAGTCATTCTCACGCGCCTATTCAACATTGGCAGCTAATCAGCTGCCTGTTAATTTCCGGTGGCTTATCGTGGTCATTGTTAAAAAGTATAATAAAACAGCCCAAATGATTGAGACAAAGCACGAACTGAGGCTATACTGATTGCAACGGGGGTAATACGGGTCGTTTTAGAACGATTTTGATTTACACTATAAACCAAGTGAGGAATTTATGGGACTATTTGATTTCGCCGCCAATATTGGCAAAAAAGTTTTCGGCATTGGTGATGCAGACGCATCTGAAAAAATTATCGAACATATCGAAGCCAACAACCCAGGGGTTACCGACCTTAAAGTATCTCTGGATGACAACGATGTCTGCTCAGTAAGTGGTGAATGCGTAAGCGCTGAAGCGAAAGACAAAGTGGTTCTGATGGCTGGCAATATGAAAGGCGTTGGCTCCGTGAACGCTGATGGCTTAAACGCCCCAGAAGCTGAAGCCGAAGCTGAGTATTATGTCATTGAAAAAGGTGACACTCTGTGGGGCATTGCTGCTAAATTTCTAGGTAATGGCACCAAACATACTGAAATTTTCGAAGCCAACCGGGAAGTGATTGAAAATCCTGATTTGATTTTTGTTGGTCAGAAAATTCGCATACCTCGATAAGACATACATTAAAGTTTAAAAAAGCCGGACAGTGTCCGGCTTTTTTATCGGCTATTATTTATGAATTTAGCCCAACAATGCCAACATGCTTTCAGCATCGCTGACTTCAAATGCCTGAGGCTTTTCTACATTTAGCTGCGTTACTACACCATTATCAACAATCATTGCGTATCGTTGGGAGCGCACGCCACCAAAACCGGCAGTATCCATCTCCAGTCCCAGAGCTTTACTCAATGCAGCACTGCCATCAGCCACCATAACTATATTTTCAGCATTCTGCTGTTCCTGCCATGCTTTCATAACAAATGAATCATTCACAGAAAGGCAGGCAATAGCGTCAATGCCTTTTGCTTTAAATTCATCAGCCTTAACGACATAGCCAGGCAAATGTGATTGAGAACAGGTTGGTGTGAATGCTCCTGGTAAAGCAAACATCACTACTTTTTTACCTGCAAAAAACGTAGCTGCTGATACCGTTTCCTGGCTATCAGAATAGACCGCGGTAATGTCAACTGCTGGTATAGAATCGCCAATATTAATCATAGTATTTCCTGTTTCGTGGTGTGATAGGTATTCATTTAGACAAGCAAGCCTTAAAACAACCCAAGTACAAGGCCTGCATATTGACGCTATATAGTAACTCCAGAAGAATAAATTACGCAACATCCCAACATTTTTTTCATAAAGATCGACAAGTACATTCCCTATAACCAGCTTATTTCCTTGCGTACAAAGTTTGATCCTATTGAGTTCAGCTATTTACGCTTTGATGTGTACTGATTAAGTCTTGAAGCGAGCATTTCTGCTGTCCGCTGGCATCAAAATTATTGCTTGAGAGCCATTGCAAAAATGCTCTCTTCAGACTGAACCAGTCTTTATCAATAATAGAAAACCAATCTGTATCACGGTTAGCCCCTTTAACGACATCTGCCTGACGAAACGTACCTTCATAGATGAAACCGAATCGTTTAGCTGATTTTCTTGAGGCACCGTTCAAGGCATTGCATTTCCATTCGCAGCGCCGATAGCCCAGTTCAAAACAGTGCTCCAGCAAAAGATAAGTAGCTTCTGTCGACGCTCTGGTGCGCTGCAATAGTGGCGAATAACATAAAGCACCAATCTCAATTGAACCAGCGCTGGGATTAATTCTCAGATAAGCCAGAAAACCCACTGCAGCCTGGTTCTTTTTATCAATGATGGCGTAAAACTGAGCATCCTCACGATCCTCCAGAGACCGAACGAAATCCATAAATTCTTCTATTTCTGAAAAAGGTCCAAAAGGCAGATAGCGCCACAAGCGCTGTTCAGTATCCATTTGGTAGGCACTGAACAAACTCAAGCCATGCTTTGCTGCATCAATCGGTTCCAGACAACACCACTGCCCTTGTTTAATGCCTTTGATGGGGTTCGGGCGAGGTTGCCAGTTTTCTACTTTTTCACTTTCACCATGCCGGTTCATTTTCTCTCCTGAGCGTTTGCCGTTAATGATAATCTCACTCTGTTTGCATTACGGTTGCAAGAAAGTTACTGTAGCTCTTAATTGATCCTAAAAAAACCACCAATTTCATTATTTTTTAAAGAGCCAATTTAGTCATGCCTGCACACTACCAACAGTTATATAACGAACTCAAACAAGCCATTTCCGCAGGCTATTACTTACCAGGACAGCGACTTCCCTCGTCAAGAACACTGGCTCTGGAAAAAGGTCTATCTCGCAACACCATCGTCAGAGCTTTTGAAATGCTGGTCAGCGAAGGCTATCTGATTGGTTGCCCAGGAGATGGAATGCGAGTCCCGACCGATTTGCCAGAAGTACCATGGACCCAACAAAAGCCCACCAATAATGCTAAAGACAGCGCTATAACCCTGGAACCAATTTGGTCAGATTGGTCAAATAGACTGATGTCATCATCAAAAATGCCGGTCTCAAGAGAAAAAACGCTGAGCCATACAGAGCAGACTATAAGCAATATAAACTTTCAATACGGCTTTGTAGATATGGGCGAACAGACCCAATCTATCTGGCGTAAGCTGGCCGCAAAATGGTCTCGTTTGCAATCACAACATTATGGTAATCCTCAAGGACTTAAAGCACTTCGGCAGGCACTTGCCAGACACATTAATACGTACCGTGGTTGCTATAGCAATGCCGACAATCTGGTCATTGCCAATAGTGCACAGCAATTGTTTACCTCGATTGTGGCACTGGTTACTCAACCCGGAGACTACGTTGTTATTGAAGAACCCTGGTATCATCGTTTCAAATCTGTTCTGGAACTCGCCAATGTCAAGGCCATTGCTGTTACAACAGATACAGAAGGCCTAAATATTGACTCTCTGAACCGACTGACTATAGAACAGGGCATCATTCCGACGCTGGTTTATGTCACCCCTTCTCACCAATTCCCTTCTGGGGTAGTCATGTCGTTACAACGCCGCTTAGCCTTGTTACAGTGGTGTAACTCGCACAATGTGTGGATTATAGAAGATGATTATGACAGTGAATTTCGTTACCAAGGTCAACCCATTGATGCCTTGCAATCATTAGACGCAAACGGCCGAGTGTTGTATATCGGAACAACAGCCAAAACATTATGCCCCTCATTGCGCCTGGCTTATGGTATTTTCCCAGAACCCTGGATTGGCCGAGTCAGCAATGCGATCTGGCAAACATCCCGCCATGCTTCATGGCTGGAACAACACATGTTGGCCGAATTGATTGAGCAAGGTGGTTTTGCCAGCCATATACGACGACAACGACGTTTATATGCCAGCAATCGACAATGCCTGGTAGAAACTCTGAATCGAGTCTTTGGCAACACTATTACCATTCAAGGCGATAAGGCCGGCTTGCATTTATTGATCTGGCTGCCAAGACCAGTCAGTGATGAGCAGCAAATACTCAAGTCGCTTGCTGTCCAGGGCGTGATCATCTACCCCATCAGTCATTGGTATAACAAACCACCAGAAAGGCTGGGCTTTCTACTGGGTTATGCCAGCCTGACGCATGATGATATTCAACGTGGAGTCACCATTTTGCATAAGGTGTTGACCACTAAGCCTACAACAAGGGGTCAGGTGGACGATATCATGACCAATAGCTAAAACAATTTCCAAACTAAAAATGTGTTTAGTCATCTGTGAAAATATAACGCCCGCAACAGCGGCGAGCAACTTGTTGCAAGTCCTGTTGCTTGCACTTGCTATGCGCTTGTTTCAAGTAATTCAATATTGAACTCACGTAATGCCTCAGTTCTTGCTAGTTTTAATTGTTCATTATCTATTCTGTAATATTCTTGAGGGTTAGCAACAGTTGTGGATAGGCTCATGTTAATTATTTGATTGTCATCAGAAACAAATTTAGGTATTTTGGGTATACATAAACGCAAAGCTATAATTTCTGCAAACGCTAATTTGTGAGATGGAAAATTTATATTCCTCTCATCTTCATCAGACACACAAGCTCTCAGCTTCTTGAGCATCTCTGCATCTAGATAATTTTTTGTTAGAAATCCATCGCAGAGACACAGGATCATTGTTAATGACCCTATCTTTATCAGAATACTGCTCGGATCAACTATGGTATTTAGATCTGCCTCTGAATTTTTTGTTTTAAATACATAGAGGCTAGATGGCAATTGGAAACCATGACCATATTTGTATGAGCTGCGTACATAATTGAAATTCTGACCACCTAACAATGATGAACAAACCTCTTTCCATTCTTCATCTTTAGATGTAATGAGGTCATAGTAAAACAAACCATAAAAAATCTTGGATAACCAAGTAGTCATTATTTCAGTAATCGATTCACCTGGCATATACATCATAGGCATTGAAGATTCTTCAGACTTCAGTGTTTCATAAAGTGAATCTACATCGTCAAGCAGTTCTAAAATTCTATTTTCATATTGACTGCCAAATTCACTATTACAGGCTGAATGTGCAGGAACTTTCACTCTGCTGTATTGCACTTGTCGTTGTCCAGTAACAGTTTCTTCTTTAATACCAAGCTTACCGAGTAGGCTGTTTGGAATAATGTGCTCTAGAGTTTTCTTTCCTTCAATTTTTTCCCCGCAAAAAAACATATTCTTCTTAAGTCACTCATATAATTTTTCTCTACATCTATCTCGGGACTCATGATATTGGGACATACACGTTCTCCTCACAGTACCTTATGCTCATTTTTAATAAAATAAGAAACATAATTAAAACAGAGCAGTTTTGTACAAAACTTTGCTATATAGCCTGTGCTAACATCAAAGTGACAATATATTTGGTATTCAAAAATATAAACAATTTGTCTAATTGATGGTTGTTACTAAAGAATGAGTAAGCAAAAAAACAATGCAAAATATAGTTATGCTCATGACCTTGGCGGTCTTGAGATTTTACATGCAAAGTATGAAAGTCAATGCTTTTCACGCCATGTACATGAAGGGTTTTGCATAGGTGTAATTGAAACAGGTGCACAACGTTTTTATTGCTCTGGCGAAAACCATTTAGCGGCACAAGACAGTATTATTTTTGTTAATTCTGATCAAGTCCATGATGGTCATAAAGCAACAGATTATGGCTGGTCTTATCGTGCAATGTATCCGATGCCCGAAATGTTGGCTGAAATTTCCTGTGAATTAAAAAGCACCCATGGCGGGACTCACGATCGAATCCCTTGGTTTGCTGATGCGGTAGTTAAAGACACTATGATGTCGGCAAGACTAAAGCAATTATTCTCTCTACTAGAAAACTCAGACAATCAACTTGAGCGTGAATCACTTTACTTAAACACGATTATTGAACTGATTTGTCGCCACGGAAGACAACACAATACATTGCTCGACTTAGGTAAAGAACCAACGGCAGTACAGCGAGTTCGCGATTATATCGATGCACATTTTGAGCAGAATATTTCAATCCAAACTCTGGCCAATCTAGTTCAGCTTAGCCCTTTTTATCTCACCCGTTTATTTCACAAAACAGTAGGTTCACCGCCTCATGCCTATCAAATTCAAAGACGACTCTTTAAAGCGAAACGTTTGATTGTTTTAGGTGTAAAGCTATCTGATGTAGCAGCAGATTGTGGTTTCTCAGATCAAAGTCATTTAAGCCGTCATTTCAAGAAATCCTTTGTTGTTGCACCTGGAGCATTCCAACGAATGGTCGTGCGCTAATTAATGTATATGAAGCGCAACTTTGTACAATTTTTTGCCTAAGGCTTCAGTTACTCTCAGTCTTAGTTTTAAATAATTGATAATAAAGGCAATATGGCAGCACTTCTAAATACTGCACCAAACAATAGTGCACAACACGCATTTTTAATCGGTATTCGTGATACCTTTCCTTTAGTGATTGCAGCAACACCTTTTGCCATCGTTTATGGAGCTTTGGCAATTAGTTATGACTTATCGCCGTGGTTAATTATGTCGATGTCTATTTTTGTATTCGCTGGTGCGTCACAATTTATCGCGATTACTTTACTTGCTGCATCGACGGCTTTACCTGTTATTTTAGTGACAGTTTTCATCGTTAATTTACGTCATTCACTGTATGCAGCATCATTAATGACGGCAATGACTAAAGTACCCCAATGGTTGCGAATACCAATGGCTTTTTGGTTGACAGACGAGACTTATGCCGTAGCGAACAACCGTTTATTACGAGAGCCAAACAGACCACATTTCATCGCTTATTACATTGGCTCTGCCGTATTTATGTACTCAAATTGGGTATTTTTCTGCTGGCTAGGCATGACACTTGGACAAAGCGTACCTAACCTCACCGAATGGGGCTTAGATGTAGCGATGATTTTGGCATTTATCGGTATTGTCATACCTATTCTAACAAACCGTGCAGATTGGGCTTGCGCAATAACCGCTACAGCTTGCACTTTAGTGAGTTATGACTGGCCAAATAAAACAGGTTTATTATTTTCATCTCTGATTGCCATTGGTGTTGGTTTATTTATTGAATATCGACTAAGTCAGCCAAACAACTCAAATGGTGAAAATAAATGACAGAATGGATGCTGGTTGCTGGCATGACAGCGTTGACCTTTTTACCGCGTTACTTTCCCTTTGCCTTAGCAGGAAAAGTTAATATTCCGAGTTGGCTATCACGCTCTTTGGCCTACGTTCCTGTGGCGGTATTAAGTAGTATTATTGTGCAATCCACCTTGGTTCGTGATGGAAATTTATCATTAGATTTAGATAACTATCACCTTATTGCAGCGACTGTCGCTTTTATAACCGCCGTGATTTCACGACATATGTTTTTGACTATTGCCGTTGGTTTAATCGTGTTTGGGTTAGTTACGTGGTTGTAAAATCACAGCTACAAAAAATTCAAATTTTATCAGGCTTGACGCTCTGTTTTTTTACATATCATGCACTGCCCCCCAACAAATGAATAAAAGCAGCTGTTAACACTATGCCTAACAGCTACTTCATCTTGAACAAGCCTATGTGTATTAGCCTAACAAACTTCGTAACATCCACGCATTCTTTTCATGGGCGTGCATACGTTGGGTCAATAAATCAGCTGTCGGCTCATCATTGGCCTCATCTGCTACAGGGAAGACACTGCGTGCGGTTCGCACTACCGTTTCCTGTGCTATAACCAATTGCCGAATCATTTCCTGGGCATCCGGTTCCCCGGTTTCTTCTTCGATACTGGTTAATGCAGCAAATGCCTGGTAAGAACCTGGGGCTTTAACACCCAATGCACGAATGCGTTCAGCTATCTCATCAACAGCCAATGATAATTCTGTATACTGAGTTTCAAAAAGAGTATGTAAGGTACTGAACATCGGCCCCGTAACATTCCAGTGGTAATTATGAGTTTTCAAATACAAAGTATAAGTATCTGCCAATAACTTAGACAAACCCTGTGCAATGTTCTCACGGTCTTGTTGCTCTATTCCAATTTGAATATCCATTTGTCTCGCCTCTATTTATGTTTTAATTTCGATAAGGATACAACACACAATGCAATCTACAAAATTAATTGTTTTTATATTTTCAATCTAAAAAATAGATAATAATTCATTCCAAAAGACACCTTATTAATGACTTGTGTCAATTGACTTGCTCTCCATAGACTTCAACATAACTCAAAGAGCAAGTATCCGATATTATACTCTCTCTTTGTCAAAATACCTCAAAGCCAGACATCCTGATAACATACTGTTCAACGTAAGTTTCACCATTATTGAATCACTTTATCTCGTTTATTGCTGGATTAAGCCGAAGTCTCTCTGGGTCCTAATAATTTCCTATTCCACCAGACAATCATCGGTGTTATTACGACTGTTGGCAACAACCATAAAACAAATTCTGGATTCAAAGTGAAGTTTGTCACCACGAAAGCAGTGACAGTAGCAATAGTGCCAGCCAACATCATTGTTAAATGCATGGCAATTCTCTTATTGCCAGTAGCTCCACCAGATTTCAAAATAAGAAAGTCACGTGCGCAATTACCCCATCCAATAAACCCGAACACCAACAGAATTATACCTTCTTGTTTATCCGCCAACAGTTCAACAGCACCGACTGACACCATCACTGCGGCAGCCACAATCATCCCGCTGACACTGCACCAGTCAACCAGGCGTGGTGTTCCTTTTCTATTGGTAGCATACCGCCATCCAGCGTGAACCAGATATCCACTGAAAACAGCAATCAACAGCAAAAATCGATTGTTGGTCAATAATGCAATAGGAATGGCTGTAACCGTGATAGTCAACATGGAAGCAAAATAAACACGGCCTGAGTAAACATGCCATTGATGTTTGAGCGACAACAACTTGTTAGTAATGGCCACCAATGCACTTGCCAAGGCTAAAAATCCGGCTGCGATATGGATTATCAGAAGTATTTTATTTAATAACATTATATTTCAACTCAGCAAACAGTAAATTCGGCACCCAGCAAAGCCAGGCGATAATGGGATAAATGGTCACGAAGTCAGCACCCAACAGCATGGGGAATGGTAGATACAGCCTCAATGTGACGGCAGCAAATGTCAGAGAAAAGTTTCTGATCATCCATTTACGATGTTGATCTATCTCACCTTTACGGACTGCCAGATACGCCCTGATTCCAGTGTATAACCAAACAACAGCCAGCGTACCAAAACCCCATTCGGACACAGCCCCGCCAAACGCATGGGGTGATAGGTATAAACCTGCAATACCCCCCAAAAGCACACCCAAACCCAGATATAGTTGACCAAGCCGACGGTGCAACTGTTGATAACGCGCTCGTATTCTGGCCGAAAACTGGAAGGGACCTATCATCAATGCCAGAGCTGACGCAAAAACATGTGTATAAATCCCGACTGCATGTGCCTGAAAGTTGTTTTGCATATCAGGGTGAACCAAGCTTCCGAGAGGTAAAAAGGCGTAGGCAATAACACCATAAACGGCGACACCCAATGACAATAAATAAACCAGAACTTTCACACCTAACCTTCATCTCTATATGCAATTAGTTGCATAATATAGACAAACTTAGAATTATATGCAACTATTTGCATATGAAAAAACACTGTAAATTACCATGTCTTTAAAGCACGCTATCATGAGCCTCCTGGTTGAAACCGAAAAAAGCGGCTATGACATCAACAAACAATTCGCTGGTTCTATCGGTTATTACTGGACGGCAAGTCACCAGCAAATCTACAAGACCTTAGCAACCATGCAACACGATGGCTGGGTAGAATTTCGCCTTATGGAACAACAGGGAAAACCGGATAAAAAGTTCTATTCGATAACCCAAACTGGCTTGCAGGAACTGAGCAATTGGGCCAGACAACCGGTAAAACCTCAGGCAGAGAGAAATGAATTGTTGATCAAGCTATTATTAGCAGACTTGGTTGGCGCGGACGTGATCATTACAGAACTGGAACAGCTATTAGGTCAGCAACAGAAAACTCTGGCTGAATACCAGCACATACAATCCGAGTTTTTTACTCCTGAACCAACAACAGCACAAACGCTCCAATGCAAAGCCAGCTTTTTAACCCTGCGCTATGGCATTACCAGCACCACTAAAAACATACACTGGCTTGAAGAAGCCATCGACTTGCTAAAGTAAAGGTACCGCAGAAGCAAGGGAAAGTTCAAACAGATCAATTTTGCGTGATAGCCACTTCTCGAATGAATGGAAACTGGGCTTTTTGATAAGGTTCACTGGCAATTTTTAGGCGCATATTACGTAGTGTCTTAAAAGGATTATCAATCAACTGTTTGTTCAGCAACCATGAAGGAATTGCTCCAGCCGGGTCTGCATGCACAAAATTCTGCACCTGAATCTTGCCATCAAGCAAAGGCGTAAATACCCAGATGGATTGCGCCTGCTGGATTCGTATCAAGCCTTTGCGTTTATTCAACATACCTTGTTGTGATTGCCCATTGATACGTACAACACCAGCCTCATCCTGTTGAATCGAAACATGCATAAGCACATCACGGTCATGCACTGGCCAAGGAGATTGGCTAATTGAATATTGATAATATTCTGTTGGTGACACTCTTCGTATGATTTCTGACTCAACACAGATATCAACCCAATTTGGGCAGTCCGAAACATTCATCACCAAGGCAACCAAACTACTTATTGAACTGGTAACTGTCATCTGTGACAAAACCGCACGGAAAGCTGAACCAGGTACCTTGGCAATTGACACCTCAATATCGTCTTGTTGTTTTTTCAACTGCCAGTCATACTGTTGCCAATCCCCTGCATAGGCTGTTGATAACAGGATCAGGCTAAGGCAAATGATGTGGACACAACATTTTTCAGCAAACACTCGAAGATGATTAATCACTATACATGCCACACAACCATGAACAAGAAAACACCATAACAAAAATGACGTCCGCAGACAGCAAAAGTTTCACTATTGATCTATGGTTGCTCCCTTATACTCATGGAGACACTACATTTAATACCAAGAACAATTTAGCCGCACTCAGTCAGGATGAACTCGAACGCTTTCACCGCAGTTCCAACAAACGCCAGAGAGAATTCCTGCTGAGTCGTTTGCTGCTGCGTTTCATTATGCAGCACTATATTTCCTCAACACCCTTCAATCTGGAGGTTAAAGAACGCACGAATCTGCCCCCTTACATTCCTACGGCGCAGGCTCACGGTATCCATTTCAATATCAGCCATTCACACGAACTGATTGGTATCGCATCGACGCAGACTCGAAAACATAATTATCAACTCGGCTTCGATCTTGAATATATAAAGCCCATTAAAGACTTTGTTAAAAATAGCTTTTTCTGTAATAAACAACAACAACTCAAGCTTGAACAAACAACGGACCCTATTGAAAAAACGGCGCTTTACTACCGCTATTGGACTCAAAAAGAAGCCTGCCTGAAAGCACGGCAAACCGGTATCGGTGATCACGCTTTAAAGCAAATCGACTTTCAGCCTGTAAATACAGGTGTTATAAAACAATTATCAAGTACCAGATACCAACCGACTCGTTCGCACGATCAGTATCAACTGGCTGTTTACAGCACTTTCGATTACCAAATAAAAACTCAGTTGCTCACCATTAACGACGGACAATTTGCCGCAAAACCACTACCTCTTCCATGGCAGGACTTTTACCTTGCGTCATAGTCTATAAAAAGTTGAAGGCCTAAGATTTTCCGGCCTGCAGACTCAGATAGAATTCCAGTAATTTCTTGTGTGGCAATTTACCGTTGTCCTCTCGTGGTAAAGCATCTACAACAATAATCGGCCTTGGCACGAAGGCACTGTCCAGAAAGTTTCGAAAATGTGCACTCAATGCGTTTTTATCCGTCCCTGTCGGCAATACCACCAGAGCTACCAATCTGGGCACTGCTCGCTGTTGTGGTGGAAAGAAAACAATGCCATCAACCAACCCGGGGAAACTCAGTAATACCGTGTTTATTTCATGCAAAGAACCACGCTTGCCCGCAATGTCAACCATGTCACTGGTTCGTCCTGCCAGACGAAAATGTTGCTTATCAACCACCTCAATATGATCACCCAAGGTGATTTCTTCGGGTACGTGAGCCGCACTGGCTATTATGGTTTTCTCAGCCTGTTCCGCAAAATCAATGCCCTCAAAGCGTTGCCAGACATCAGAGTGGGCAGTAGTTCTTACCGCCATCGAACCTACCTCACTACACCCATATACTTCGCGCAGATCAGCACAAAAACGAGCCTCAACCTGCTCAGCTAAATCCTTGGTCAATGGTGAGGTCGCACACAGAACAGTGGCAACACCGGCATAATCTATATCACTTGCGACCAGCGCCCGTAAATGCACCGGAGTCGAAACCAGCATACGTGGCACAGGCAGATTTGATAATAGCCGTTGAATATCCTGTGGAAACAGCGGTTTTGCATCCACAACACAGACATCGGCAAACAGGGCCATCAAGACTGACGTTTCAAGTCCCCACATATGTTGCCCCGGAACCGTAGCCAGTTGATAACAAGTACCTTCATTGGGCAGCATATAGCGTTGATTAATGTCAGTACTGGCTGTCAGAGTGTGCCACGTCTTACAGTTTGGCTTTGCATCACCTGTTGATCCAGAGGTAAAACTGATTGCAGCTAAGTGATCAAGCGCTATATCAGGCACACAGAAGTCATCAGAGGCTCCACTCAAATCCAAAAGAGATAGGTCCAATTGCGGCAAGGAAGGCTCTATCTCAATACCATCATGGATAACATAACAGTCGGGATAACGTTCGTGCAGGCGTTGCTGCGTGGCAATATTTTTATTCGGTGGCAGCAGGTTTGTCTGCTCTTTCAAAACAGCCGCACACAGCACTAACATCACTAAATATCGGTTGCCGCACAAATTAATCACATATCGGTGTTCCGGTAATACAGCGGCCAGATTATGCACATGCAGCATAAATTGTTGAGCATTGATAAATCCCGCCTCACCCCCTAAAGTGAGCAGGGGTTGGCTGATATAAGCCATCTGCTGTGATGAAGCCCGATTGATCAATGGCGCTTTGCCTGCCATTATTCAATTCTCCCTAGTCTCTTTGAAAACGGTCTCTTTGAAAGTTCTATCAGAACCCGATTTACTTATTTTGTTCAACAAATTCGCACAAGCTTTTCAAGGTTGAAAAAGCCTCACGAGTACTGTCATCCTCGGCACGCATTTGCACACCATATTCCTGAGAAATTGCCAAAGCTATCTCAAGAGCATCAATGGAATCCAGGCCTAAACCATCGCCAAATAAAAGTTCTTCTGGATCAATGTCTGCTGCTGCAACATCTTCCAGATTTAAAGCCTCAACCAATAATTCTGCCATTTTAAGTTCGGCTGCTGATTGTGTTGCCACGAATACTACCCTCGTTAAAGTTTCTTTATTTTTACTGGGGTGGAGTTTAAACTATATCGTCACTGATAAAAATCAGTAAAAACCAGATTTATTGCAATACTATTTGCTAAAATGATCCACTCAAGACACTAGTTAAACGGAATTTCGGCCCTTTCTTTGCTAAAAACATAGCTATTAATCAATTGCCTAGCTATTATTTTCAGTTAAAATCAGGTGGTGTTGATAATTTTTTTTATCCGTGTTTTTAGCTACAATGAACTATCAACAGGCCCTGTTTGGTCGTATTGTTTAAACTACCAAAAATACATTATGTTGCGTAATTACTATTCCCAAGAATCAGCCCAAAGTTTGCTGCAAAGACCTGAAACACTGGCAGTACTGTCGTATGGTTCTGCTTGTGCACCCTCCGAACAAGGGGTGATAGCATCAGGCTTAACCACTTTGAATAGTGATCGGCATGAGGTCTGGGCGGCCGTAGATAATGCTGAAGTTATCCGTGGTACCACCGGCAATTGTCAATGGAGTAAAACTGATGAGGTCTTATGCGCCAGCATCTGGATCACTCCACAGGACTGTCAAAACCTGGAAGTCGCAACGCAACTTGCCTATGTAGAACTGCTTGACCTTTTGCAAAAGTCTGAATACCAACACCCTTTTCGGTTCTGGAACTACTTGCCGGATATCAATGACGGCAATGGCGATGAAGAACAATACAAACGGTTTTGTACCGGCAGACTCAATGCATTTCAGGCAAAAGGCATCCCTGCCGAAGAATTTCCTGCGGCATCAGCTCTGGGACATCGAGTTAAAGGGGCTGTTGTCATCGTTTTTGCCAGCCGTATTGCTGGCGTACACCATAAAAACAACTTACAGGTAAATGCTTATCAGTACCCAAGGGAATATGGCATCAGCAGTCCGTCATTTTCACGGGCAACAACGATTGAACTGGAAGGTCAGTCATTATTTTTTGTCTCTGGAACCGCTAGCATTATTGGTCATAAAACCACATCGTTGGGTGATCTGCGCGGCCAATTAGCGACCACCGCAGATAATATCCAACATTTATTGCAACACGCTCACGCCGTACCATTACACTCAATGAAAGTTTATTTGCGCCATGCCAAAGACTTCGAAGTCGCAAAACAGGAGCTGCAGACCTATTTTCCAGAAGTACCAATGATATTTACTGTTGCAGATATTTGCCGGACTAACTTATTAGTTGAAGTTGAATGTTTTTGCGGCTGAAACTGCATTGAACTTACACTTCCACTAATTTATCAAACGATTGTCTGTGTCGCTCTACTCAGTCAAACAAGGCTTGCGGGTTATAGCAACGGGATTCTGTTTCATCGTCTTTGGTGTCGGTGCGACGTTGATCAGCGTATACTTTCTGCTGGTGGCCATGTTGCCTTTGAAAAAATTGCGCAAACAGTCCATAGTGCGACGCACCATCAGCAAGGCCAGCCTTTTTTATCTCTGGGTGATGGCCAGCCTGGGTTTGTTGACTATCCACTTTGATGTCGAACTGGCGCAGAAAAGCTCAGGAAAACTGATCGTTGCTAATCACCCCACCCTGTTAGATGCCATCTTTTTTCTCTCTCATATGGATGATTTGTGTTGCATTGTGAAAGAGTCGTTATGGCAAAACCCCTTCACACTCATCATGGTCACTATGGCAGGCTACATTCCTAATGACTCTGAAACCTTGATAGATGAAGTCAGTGCAAAACTGCGCAGTGGTGAAAACATCCTGATTTTCCCTGAAGGTACCCGCAACACGTACGATGATCAACTTGACTTCAAACGCGGTGCTGCCAATATAGCCATTGCTGCCAACTGCCAATTACTACCTCTGCTAATCAAATGCACCCCTCGGACACTGCAAAAACATGCGAAATGGCACGATGTACCTGCTTCTTCACCGCATTTTTCTTTTCAAGTCTTTCCAGCCATTACTATCGCAGACTGCATTGACACCAGCAGACCACGAACTGTGCAATACCGGCACCTCACTGAGTATCTACGAGAGTATTACCGACCACATCTATCCAGCAAATCCGAAGCTGGCGAAAAAAGTAAAGCTGAAAACACTGTAAACAATTGATTTTCGCAAAGAAATGAACAGATCAAAAACTTTTTTATTAGCCTGCTGAACTATGCTTGAGTCTGCAACTATTTAATTGATTCACAAATAGGGAAATTAACCTTCATACTGCTATAATCCATCACGATTGAAACTGGTTATGTGATTCATCCACCAACGGATGAAAAGCATGACGGAATTTTTGCAAAAATACATTATGAAGCACACTCAGGAAGAAATTTTTAACCATACAAAACATGTGATGGTAGAGCTATTCGAGCTTGATGAAGCCACCTTAGTTCCCGAAGCCAATCTCTATAACGATCTGGACATTGACAGCATTGATGCTGTGGACCTGATGATTGAACTAAAACGTTTTGTTGGAAAAAACATCACCCCCCAACATTTCAAAGAAGCAAAAACATTGCAGGATATCGTCGATATCATTGGCAAGCTCTAAAGCCGTTCCCTCGTTTTTAACGCCATTGTAACGCCTTAAATTATGCAAAAACAGATCAGCATTACTCTGGAAATGGAAGTTCCTTTCTTTGATGTTGATTCCTACCGTATTGCCTGGCATGGCAGTTATGTGAAATATTTTGAAATAGCCCGGTGCAAACTGCTTGAACATATCGGCTACACTTATGCAGACATGGAAGCTTCCGGATATTTTTTCCCCATCATAGATATGCAGGTTAAATACATCAAACCCCTGCGTTTCGAACAAAAGTTTTCCATGACAGCAACTCTGGTAGAGTGGGAACACCGTTTAAGCATTCGTTATGAAATTACTGACCTTGTATCGGGTGAACGTATTACCAAAGCAAAAACCTCGCAGGTAGCCGTCGCCATGCCCAACTACATAACTCAATTCGTCAGTCCCGACATATTATTGGACAAGGTCAACAAGGTCTTGCAGCAATGATCAGCAGCAAAACAATGATTATCAGCTCAGCGCTGATTCTGTTAAACATCTGGACATTCAATAGTTCAGCCAATAACTTGCCAGCAACAAACCAGAAATTACTGTCGATGTTGCCACAAACCTGTGTGTTTTCTGGTTCATTCAAACAGAACAGAGAACTGGTCGGGCTGCCGGTTCCATTAGTGTCTCAGGGACGATTCTTCTTTTCCTGCGAACAGGGCCTGATCTGGCAAACTCAATCTCCGATCAATGAAACTCTGATCTACACCAAAGCTCAATTGCATTTTTCATTAGACCAGAATAATGAACTTCAAGTTGCTGACAGCCCCATTCATAACTATCTAGGGCGCTTATTACTAAGCCTTATGGGAGGTGACATAGAGTATCTGCAGAAAAACTTCGCTATCTCCGAAGACCAAAGTAAGCACGCCTTGACTTTAAAGCCAAGTAGCACCGCCTTAAAAAGGGCTTTGCAGGATATTCTGCTGCAACGACAGGACAAAACAGCAACAACTCGTATTACAGATACCAACCAGCAAATCACCCTGATAGAAACCCTGCAATTGCAGGAATTTTCAGCTCAACTGGAAACAGCCTGTCAGAGTGTCTTCGGCAATTCGGATAAGATTTGCGCTGCGTTAAAAAACCCACAGAAATACCAAACTACCGAAGCAGAACGTTAAATGCGAGCTTGGAAAAGCCTATTCATTATTGCTCTGGGGTTCACGATCTTATTCTTCGGTCGGAACTTTAATCAATTGACCATCGATACTGACTTGAAGGACTTGTCACCTGCGATTGCCAAGCAGGCAGACTTACAATTCAGCATCAACACTCTGATCAGCAACATAGAAAGGCGCTTTATATTACTGGTCGCAGGCAATGATGCTGACACTGTCAAGCAGGCCTACAACAGCCTGCAAACTGGTCTGGGCAAGATTAATAATTTACAGCTTGGCTCACAAAGCAATGAACAAACTTCCAGTTTAGTTAAAGCACTTAAACCTTACCGTTTTCAACTGTTAAGCCCCACACAACGCCTGCAGCTTGAACAAACCAGTGATGCCGACATGGTAGAACAGGCTAAAAACACCCTGTTTCAATTAGGTGGTGGGCTGCGCTTGCTGCCTTTCGATGAAGACCCTCTGGCCATGTTTGGCGATTACCTGCAATTTCTTGCCAGTAGCATTGCTGGGGATGAAGCAGTCGTAAAACCCATTCCTGATCAGCAACGATTTTATCAGTCAATAGCAGTCATCATTCAACAAGGCGCTATGGAAATGGCGACACAGCAAGCCTTACAAGCACAATTGCACACCTTGGAACGGGATATAAAAACCGAATATGGCGTCGACATCCTACACTCTGGCATCTTCTTTTTTGCCGCAGATGCTGCCAATAAAGCAAAACAGGATATCAGCCTGATTAGTACAGGTTCGATGATCGGTGTGCTGATATTACTGCTGCTTGCTTTTCGTTCGATCTGGCCGCTCTGCCTGCCTTTCTTATCAATATTTCTTGGAGTAGGCTTCGCCCTGGCAGTCACGCATAGCTGGTATGGTTCTATCCATGTGCTTACTATCGTTTTTGGCGCCAGTCTGATTGGAATTGTGATCGATTATTCCCTGCACTTTTTCTACCATCAAAGCCAGCACCGTGATTTGGTTCAATCATCACGCAGCGATTTACAACGAGCTTTACTGCTAAGCCTGCTGACGTCTGTGATCGGTTATAGCGCCTTGAGCCTTTCTGACCTTGATGGACTGCAAAAAGTTGCCCTGTTCTCTGTCTGCGGCTTGAGCATGGCTTGGTTATGTGTTGTTTGTCTGGGCACCTGGGCAGTGCGCAAACCTATTCATGCAGATCAGGTATTTCTGCCAAAACTGCTGCAAATAATCACTAAAGCTTTGCAAAAAACACTGACACGTGCGGCAATTCCTGCACTGATCATTCTGATTCTTAGCTTTGCTGGCATAGCGTATATCGGCATTCCTAGCAGCGATGATCCACGTTTGTTTTTCACCCCTTCCAAAGAGCTACTGCAACAAGAACGCACCGTCAGCGCACTGGTCAATGACTATGAGCCGGGTCGTTATCTGATAGTTCAGGGTGAAAATAGCAGCGAAGTTTATCAGCGACTGGCAACATTTAAGCAGGCTCTTGCTGCCAGAACCAGCAGCGCTGGCTCTGTCAATCCGAAAATAAGCAGTGTACTGGACTGGCTTCCTTCGCCGCAACAACAACAGACAGACTTCACTCTGCAACAGCGATTGTATCAGGACAAAGGCATCACAAGCCAAATGTTGACTGCTCTGGGCATGCCAGATGATATCGCACAAAAATTAAACAAACAGTACACTCAAGCAGCAGGTCAGGTTTTGACACCCGGCACCTTGATTCAGGCCGCGGGTGACAGCCTCCCCCCGTTATGGATTGAACGCAATCAACGTATTTACAGCTTCATTCTGATACCGAAAGGAGCAGATCTGAACATTCTGGAAACAACCAGCGCAGCTGTTGCCGGCATCGATTTCATTAATACTATCGCTCTGACCAGCGAGGCTTTACAACAGCAACGCCAATCTGGCTCCAAATTACTGGGGTTGGCTTATTTGCTGATCGCAGCACTGCTGCTGTTGCGTTATCGAAAAGCCAGCTCGTTGTGGATGCTGGCTATTCCGTTAAGCGCCACAATGGGCACAGTGCTATGCCTGGCCTTACTTGGTCAGGCAATTACCCTGTTTCACACTATGGCTTTATTTCTGGTCCTTGGCCTGGGAATGGATTATGTGATTTTCGCTCGCGAAATGCAGCGACAACACCAAGTGACGTTACAAGCCGTTTTACTATCGGCTCTTACCAGTCTGCTCTCATTCGGTTTACTGGCCATCAGCTCTATTCCAGTTGTACAAGCCTTTGGCATGACTGTGCTGATCGGCAACAGCATCAATCTGATCAGTGCTATTGTTTATGCCCAACTCCAACAAAAACATTCCAGCCAATAAGGAGGCGACTATTCTATGCAAACAGCACAACGTATCCTGGTAACTGGCGCCAGCCGCGGCATTGGCCGCGCAACGGCCATCCGCCTGGCCCAACAGGGCTTTAACATCACGGTTCATTATCACTCTAATCAAAATGCAGCACAGGAAGTACTTGATGAAATAAAGACTCATGGTGGACAAGGTCATTTATTGCAATTTGATATTGGCAACCGCGAACAAACTCGCGAGGCTTTAGAACAGGAAGTTGAAACGTCTGGCGCTTACTATGGCGTTGTCTGTAATGCCGGTATTTCCAGCGACAATGCTTTCCCAGCCTTGACAGACGATGACTGGGACAGTGTTGTTCACACCAATCTCGATGGTTTTTATAATGTGCTGAAACCATTGATAATGCCTATGATTCGCTTGCGTAAAGGAGGTCGTATTGTCACTTTATCATCCGTTTCCGGTTTGGTCGGCAACCGCGGACAAGTCAATTACAGCGCCGCCAAGGCAGGTATCATAGGGGCCAGCAAAGCCCTGTCGATAGAACTCGCCAAACGCAAAATTACCGTCAATTGCGTCGCTCCCGGGGTTATAGAAACAGACATGACTGAGGGTATATTTGCCGAAGAGGCGAAAAAAATGATCCCTATGGGACGCTTTGGGCAAGTCGAGGACATTGCCGCCACTATCGGATTTCTAATGTCAGACGAAGCGGGTTATATCACTCGTCAGGTGATCAGCGTAAATGGGGGTATGTGCTAAACCCATTCCACCTGCCAGACAAGGATGTTTTACTCAAGGACTGTGCCGTCAATACATATCGGGAATTAAACTAGGGTCTGTTCACACTAAATTATCAACACTGAATTGCTTTTATCCTGCTTACCTTAGCTTGTGTGATTCTGAGCAGGCATTGTTGCTATATGTCTCAAAGGAGTGTTGTTTAATTTAAAACTTTTGAAAACTCTTAGCGAGGTGCATCAAACACCACTAAGAATTGATATATAAGATTTCAAAAAACACCGGTTTAACAATGAACGTTATTATCCCGACTATCATTTCCAGTTTTCTATTGCAGGGCGAGCCAATTGAAAACCAGTCAGAACAAGAGATAAGAAGCAGCTTAAATGCCATCAACACTGACCTGGCTTTTACCTTAACAGTTGTAGCTGAAAATGGTCACATATTCACGCATAGCGTAGGTGACTCAAGCCTTGATACGCCCTATGAATCAGCATCTACTTCAAAGTTGGTCACATCTACAATCCTGATGTGGTTGGTGCAAAATGGCCTTATATCGCTGGACGATAAGCCTCAAGACCATATTTCCTGGTGGCCTGATAGTGGGACTCTATCGCAGATCACCCTGCGGCACTTACTCAGCTTCACATCGGGTCTGAACACACCTCCTGCCTGCATTGATCTGCCTGATGCCAATTTTGAATCCTGCATTGCTAAAATTGCTTTTAACAATGGCAATAGCCTAGCTCCTGGGGAAGGCTATGATTACAACTCCGTGCATATGCAGGTGGCTGGTTTAATGGCTATAAGAGCACTCAATGTTGACAGTTGGAAAGAGGTGTTTAAACAGTTTCAAACTGAGTTTAATATATTCAGTCATTCAGCCTACAATCTACCATCAACAACCAACCCACGCTTGGCGGGTGGCATGACATGGACTGCGCGAGATTATCGTAAATTCCTGAAAAAGCTGTCTTCTCTGGATATCGTGGATCAACCGCTTTTGAATGAGATGTCGACCAGCCAAACGGCGCGTCTGAATATTATCGGCTCACCATGGGGCTATGGCCTTGGTTTATGGGTGGAATGCGACCTATCGGAAGCTAACTGCAGCATGGCTAATCGAATATCCAGCCCTGGCTCTTATGGTTCATACCCATTTATTGATTATCGCCACAACTATTATGGTTTAGTAGCAATGCAAGGCGCACCTGACACGATCAATAATGTCTATCCAGTATTTAATGAACTGATATCGAGGTTGGAAGCCTGGGCTATTGAAAACAAACGATAAACTCACCAGCCAATCGTTCGGTTGTGTACAAAGTTGAGCCTTTGTAAAGTTTAATGACAAGCAATATCAACGCCTTTACCAACGATTAGCAGCTCTTTATAATTGAGACTGATTAACACAACACTATCAAGCAGTATTGAACTGGTGGGTATCACTGAAAACGGATGAAAAAGCGGATTGCAATTATTGGCGCAGGACCTGCAGGTTGCGCATTGGCCTGTTTTCTGGCTGAACGTGACATAGAATGCATTGTTTTTGATGATGAAAAGAAACCCGGTTTACTGGTCGGCGAGTCTTTGGTCCCAGCAGTTATCCCCTTGTTAAGGCGTCTTGGCATTGAAAAAGAGGTCGCCCAAATCTCTTCACTTAAACGAGGCGCAGCACTACGCCACGCTAATGGTACTAGAGTTGATTTTCGTTTTCGTCGATTCGGTTCAAAATTTCCCAATCACTCTTACAATGTGCCCCGCCCTGAATTTGATCGTATTTTGCTTAAACGCGCCGAAGAATCCGGGGTCAAATTCATCAACCAACGAGCCAAATTGGAAATACCAGATACCAAGGTTGATAGTCAGCGCGACATCCAACTTAGCTCAGCTTCTCTGGCACAAGCTGAGTTGACACGAGATACCCAACCGCAGCTTATTGTCGATGCCACAGGGCGCAGTCGCCTTATCAGCCGCTTGCTGAAGATACCTGCTAAAAAAGGCGGCCGTGATGATGTGTCTTATTTCGCACATTATGAACAGTTTGACAGCGACGCCATATTGGAAGGTCAGGTCGTGCAGTCGGTTCTTGATTGCGGCTGGTCTTGGCAGATTCCCTTAAAAAATGCCTTATCTGTTGGCGTTGTTCTCGATAAACACGTTGCAAAATCGTATGGAGCCAGCCCAGAGGAACGACTTGAATACGCCATTGATAATAATCCTATGTTGTCCAAAAGCGGAGCTGGGCGTAAACGCGTAAGCAAAGTCATGAGTTACTCAAACTATCAGTTGATCACAGAACAAGGTTCTGGCAAAGGTTGGGTGCTTTTAGGCGATGCCTTTGGCTTTGTTGACCCCCTTTTATCACCAGGCCTTTTTATGGCTTTGAAATCGGCTGAGTTTCTTGATGACTTGGTTTTCAGCAAAGCGGAATACCTTGAACAACCCCAGCTGCAGGACAGATTACGACTTTACTGCAATGAAACGTATGCCTGGCACGAATCATGGGATTCACTTATCCAGTATTTTTACGATGGAAGACTGTTGAGTCTGGCTATGGTCAAAGAGCACATCTTAAAAAACAATGGCCTGTTTTCTTTGGCTCGTCTGTTGGAGCCACATATCAGCAAAATATTATCGTCAATGGTCTCTGGTGTTAAAACACGTTCAAAATATAACCACTCAATGCTTTTGCATAGCTGTCAACATTTGCTAAGCGACACTGACAACATCAGCGAATATGCCATCAAGTCAACAGGGACATTAACATCATCGCCATCGATAATTTCCAACAACACAAAGACAGCAAAGCAAGAACAACAAGCTGCTACCATGACATAAACTCGACTCAAGATAGACTCTGGTTCGCTGTTTTTCCAGGCAATGTGCCCAAAGCATTAGAAGATGAATCTATTGCTGTTTTTGGTTAGAATTTAATCTACCGTATAATCGTATGAATACAGGCAAGCTCGAAAACGTGTCATCTACTCTAGCCACTTCCGAAGTCAACCGCGAAACGGATATATCTCCGGAACGCTTTATTTCCCACTACAAGAAGCCAGCAAAACCGGTCATCCTCTCAGATGCTACTGCTGCCTGGCCTGCTCGGGAAAAGTGGGATGTGGATTACTTGATCGAAACCGCGGGAGACATTGTCGTGCCTTTGTACAGCAGCACCCCTGCTCGCGACAAAGATCACCAGCATGCTGCGGCTATGAAGATGACAATGGGCGAATATTTAGGAATGCTGAAAAACGGTGAAAATGATCTCAGAATGTTTTTCTATAATATTCTGCAAGGTGCTCCACAATTGATCAAAGACTTCTCCTATCCAGACTTCGGACTCAAGTTCTTTCAACGCCTGCCGGTATTATTTGTCGGCGGACGAGGGGCAAAAGTGCAAATGCACTATGACATCGATTATGCCAACCTTTTGTTGTGTCATTTCGGCGGCAAAAAACGGGTGCTGTTGATCCCCCCTGAGCAATCTAAGTATATGTATCAAGTGCCATTTTCCTTCAGTAGTTTGTATGACGTGGACTTTTCCACTCCTGACTTCGAAAAATACCCCGCATTAAAAAAGCTCAATGGCTACACGGCAGAGCTCGAACACGGTGATGCCTTATACATCCCTTCCGGCTACTGGCACTATATTATCTACGAAGATATCGGCTTCTCACTGACACTGCGATCCTTCCCAACCAATGCAAAACAGCTATTAATAGTGTTGAAAAACATAGCCATAACCCGCACGGTTGAAGGCATTATGCGCAAAATTGCCGGGCAGAAATGGAACGATCGCAACGAACGCCGCGCCGTTGAAATTACTCATCGTAATCTGGGCTTATAAACCAGCCAATACCTTTTCAATAGCAGCAACAAGCTCCTGACATTTTCGATCATCAAGAGCATCGGGATGTGGGCTAGCAAAGCTGCCTACATCATTATCGAAATACTGACCGGACGAGTTTATAAAATCGGCCGATATTGCCAGACGAGACACTATCTCAGCGCCAATACTCAGATCACTTCCTTGTACACCGAAACCCTCTTTTACCATTTTACTGGCTAACAGAGAGCCTGGATTTACAGCGATTAGTGTTGGACCATTATCTAACTGTTTGGCTAACTCCCGTGTCCACATTATCAAAGCCAGTTTGCTTTGCGAATACGCGGCCATATCTTCTAAGCGCACATTGCCTGACAAAGCACTGAGTGACACTGGAGCTTGAGCTGCCGACGAGACATTAATGACTCGAGAGTCCTTATTCATCAATTTTAGAAGTCGTTTCGTCAACAAATAAGGGGCAAGCGTATTGACCATAATTCGGATATCAATGCCCGAACTGGTAACAGAATCCGGTGTTTTATAAACCCCTGCATTATTGATCAATACATCAAGTCCGCTGTAGTCACTTAAGACTTGTTCAGCCAAAGATTTTGTTTCAGTCAAGCTGGATAAATCGGCTACATACGTTTCGATTTTCCCAACAGTTTTTATGCTGGAAAGGCTCTCACGCGCTCGTTCTAGTTTATCCAGACTTCTACCATGCAATAAAAGCGTATGTCCTTGGGATGCTAGTAGCTTGGCTGTGACCAAACCAATTCCATCAGTTGAACCAGTAATAAGGACAGTTTTGTTCATATTAATTTTTTCTCATTAGTTTTCTGAGATGTTGATTCTTGATTGTTCAAAATAAACTGTTTATTCGAATATAGGTCGCTGATTCTCGCTTATATAACCCCAGACTCTGAAATACGACTTCTCGATTGAATATGGGATATTTTGCTCCTCCAATATCTGCAAAATGATAGCAGATATATCAGTCTTTTTATCCGAGACAAGTCGACCTCTATGTTCCTTTTTTACAGGGTCGAAGTCTAGCCACTCTATAGCCGGGCTTTCTTCAAATAGTTCATTCCACCATACTGGACTGAAACTGCCGATTTTGTCGGAGTAAATAGTTTTATACCGAACGTTGATATATTGCTCATGTGTTTTGCTGAATTCCTCACAAAGTTTAGACCACTTCGTGCGATTCATAACTGAAACTAACTGACGCTCATTAATAATTTTGAGCAAAAGTTTATGCATAAGTAATCCATGTAACAATGTTGTTCACCAACAGTATAACGCTAAATCCAACAACTTGGCTTTCAGAACATCCGGGACAGTATAAAAATTGGCCAAGAATTTCTTTTAAATGCAGGTCATTAATAAAATTGCCGTTCCACAATAGTTGATAAATAACGAAAGAATTCAGGCATATTTAATCAGAATTAACCCCACTCCAATCATCAGACACAATGGAGAATAGTATCGGCGGTTAAGCGTCATAAATGGCTCTACTGCTGAGTATTTAGCCCCAATAGGAGTGTAAGTAACCAAACCACGCAATAGAAATATTGCCGCCAGCAAGATTATAACAATAGCCTGTAACTGCCGGTCTATTGGAATTATCAGCACCTCTGTCCAAATTAGCGGGACAGTTCCTGCAGAAAAAATCATACCAGCAACCAAAAGCGTAAGGGAGGTTGATGGCATTTCCTTATGCTCAGTCCCGATCACTGTTCGTGAAAGATCGCTTTGATTGCGAGCAGGCCAACAACCACCAAAAGCCCAGTAAACATGAATTGCAGCAACCATTGAAAGTACAGTAAATATCAGATAAGCCAGAATAATACTCATGATAGAGATACCTTTGTAATAGTACTTTTTTCAGCCCAAAGACCCATGAGGACAACAAGTACAATTCCTGTAAAGCCAATCCACTGAGGCATCACCATCACTGATTGGAAACGAACAACACCATAGAAGAGAAATATTGCAGTGAATAACGAATAATTTACAGCGACTATCAGCGACAAGACCATGCGGTGCAACGAACGCCATGCTGAAATAAGCAATAGGCAACTGCACAGCAGCATGGATGCGGTAATTCCATGCCAGATCACTGACACAAATCCCTTCAGCTCATCAGATAACTCACTTTCCAATATAGGCGAATGTACAAGGTCCCCTCCTCCAGTAATGTGCGCAATTGTGAACCCAAAGGAAAGTACACCAGCGATTACTAACCAGTAGGATAGTGCATTCGTTTTTAATTTCTTAACCATACGCAACAGTATGGTGAAAGAGCTTGAATATGTCAATACGAAACCGTATGGTGTCATTATGCAACAACAAAAACTATCTGTTACCGATTGGCTGAAAGCTTCATTTCGAGCACTAACCGAGGGTGGTCCGTCTGCTATCAAAGCTGAAACTATTGCAAAAGATTTAGGAGTGAGCAAAGGGTCTTTTTATTGGCATTTTGCGAATGTACCGGCATTAAAATCCAGTATGCTGTCTCATTGGAAAGAAGAAGCAACTCAAGCCATTATCAGCGAACTGAACCAGGCTTCTGATGACCCTAGAGCTAAACTCGAACAGTTAGTGCTGGTTAGCACTTCAGGTAGAGAGACGCCTTACGGTGGACCGATGGTGGAAGCTGCGATACGCGATTGGGCTCGATACGACGAGCCCGTAGGTATTATCGTGGAACGAGTTGATGCCACTAGAATCGAATACGTCGAGAACCTGTTCCATCAATATGGTTTTAGCAAAACCCTCAGTAAATCATATGCAAAAATCCTTTATTCTTCTTTAATTGGATTACAGATCCTCTCAGTAAATAAGCTGGTAACTCCAAAGAAAGAACTCCCAATACTCTTAGAAACCCTATTAACGTATCAACCTCAATGACGAGAATTCATACAGACTGGAGATCAACATAAAAACCCAAGCTTCACTTTCTGTTTGCAGGTTATTTAAGGGATATGTGACTTTTGATATCGAAAAATTGGCTTTTTCATAAGCGACTATCTGGTATTGTTCTTCTTGAGTCAGACTGATATAGCGTTAATATACAGTCACTCAACATTTTGTGACGAATAACAGAACGAGTGCTCCAACTAACTCAATTTGCTAGACCGCGTACTTGTGACTAATGCCCATATAAATATAACCTGGAGTTATGCCAAATTATCTCACATTGAGCACTGTGTAAAATAAGGGTAAATCAAAGCAAATGAAATCATTAAATAGCTATCAACGTGGTTTGTTGATGACCGCCATAGGAGTTCTTATTCTAACTCCTGACGCACTCTTAATTCGCTTAGTTGAGACAGATCATTGGACATTGGTTTTTTGGCGGAGTTTATTTTCTGCTGCTTGTTTATTCATATTAAGCGCCTTCATTGAAAAAAACAGTCCTGTAAAGGCTTTTCAGAGAATTGTTAAAAACGGCTTGTTATGCGCCTTACTTTTTTCAGGTAATAATGTGTTTTTCGTTCTTTCGATCACCCACACTACGGCAGCAAATACCCTCGTAATTCTGGCTTCGATGCCTTTCATTGGCGCTGTCTTAACGGTCGTTTTATTGCGCAAAAATATGCCACTAAGGACATGGCTGGCTATTTTTCTATGCATGATTGGAATCGTCATAGTATTTTGGGGCAGATTTGGAGATGGCAATATAGAAGGTGATATATATGCTCTTCTTACGGCACTATGCATGGCTGGAACATTAGTCGCCGTCAATTTCAATCCCAAGATCGACACCCTTGCAGTCATTGGTCTAGGCTGTTTATTATCCGCCTTATTTGCACTCAATATGGGAGCCAGTCCTCTGGAAGTATCGAGTGTAGACTTGTTTTATCTTTTTATTAATGGCACGGTAGTATTTGCCATCGCCATGGCCTTAATCACTTTTGGACCAAAGCTTATTCCTGCACCTGAAGTCAGTCTTGTAATGTTAATGGAGACAATACTGGGTCCGCTATGGGTATGGCTGGTCTTCAGCGAGGAGCCTCATAGACAAACCTTTATAGGTGGGGCAATTGTCATTACTGCCATTTTGATTAATGCTGCTTTGGGTATCAGGTCATCCAGAAGTAAAAAAGTGCTATAACCAATGCTTTCCCTTTAGAGAGCAAGTAGAGAAGCGAGATCCCATTTCTCAAATTATTCCATGCATTTCACAATCTAAGGATAAATTGCACCTGCTTGTACAACCTCGAGAGCTAAAGCAGGAGCTATCAAAATCAGCACAGTTTTTATAAACGTATTAATAGCTTTATTAACCGCCATTTTTAAGCTTGTGCCAGCAACGATGATACTTGGCAACCCTTTGCAAATCAGCGTCACTTACGGAGTTTAAGCGCAACAGATTAATATTGTCTTCGATATCTGCAATTTTGACTTTAGTGGCTAATTTATTCGTTAATACTCTATCGATAAAAAGGTCATAGTCTTCGCCCTCTTTTTTGGTCAGTGCCAGAACAGCATCAACAACATTTGCAGGAATTCCTTCATTGAGCAAATCTTCAGCCGTGTAGCTGGAATCCTCCACAACATCGTGTAGAAGAGCCACAGATTTTTCTTCTTGTGTGTCCATTTTGGCCATTAGTCTAAGAGGGTGAAGAATGTAAGTTTCCCCCGCTTTATCCTTTTGGCCTTTATAAGCATTCAATGCAATCTGTATTGATAGTTCAATAACATCCATAAATTTTTCTTTCCTTAACTATAAATTCTGTTCATATCGTTTCACCATGTCTTCCTGGCTTTCCGGTTCTTCAGTCACTGAGAGTTGGTCATTTATCATTCTTCCCATCGTTGGGAAGCTTGAACGATCGACTAATGCTTGAGGCGACCAAAGCTTGGAGCGCATCAGTGCCTTGGCGCAATGCAAAAAAACTTCTTTGATGGTTATTTCAATGCATGTTTGTGGAGGGTTTTTATCATCTTGAAACAGTTCCAGATACTTGGCATGTGTCGAGATGCGGGCAAAACCGTTGACTCTCAATGTTTCATCAATACCAGGAATTAGAAACAGACACCCGACTTCTCCGGTTTCAATAATATTGACAAGACTATCTAATCGGTTATTGCCTTTTGCATCGGGAATAATTATGCAACTGTCGTTCATAACTCTTACAAACCCGGGATTTCCGCCACGAGGTGAGCAATCAACCATGCCTGATTGCCCTTGCGTAGAGATTGTCAAAAACGGAGAGTGCTCAATAAAGTTGATGGAATGCTTCTCCAAAGCATCTAACTGTTTTTCCTTGGCTCGCCCCTTAGGGAAACCGTACAATTTTCTAAGCTGTTCTTCTGACTCAATATACATAATTTTCTTTGGTGCTTAACTGTTTGATTTGCGATTAGTATGTCATTTAACTCAAGGGATCAAAGCTCAACGACTCCACCTCAGGCATCGACTGATAAACCTCTTGAGAATGGCAAAATGGGTAAGGCAATTGTTCCAACCATGGCATAATCTGCTGCGATGTGGCTGGTGCTAATTCCAACATTTTTTCAATAGTGATAGTCAGGTGCTCAACAAGTCCTCTATCACCTTCAGAAAAACGCCAGTGATATTCACCATAGCCTACGCGAACATTTTTTGTGTCTTTTTCACTCATTCCAACCAGCCATCGGCATGACAAAAGACCATCGCTATCCTGGCCAAATGAATCAGAAAAACAGAAGGTGTAAACGTTCTCATAGGTCTTGCCAAAATTTCTTACCAACACGTCGGTAACCGCTTCCACACCCACTGAATCGGCTGGAAATGAAATACTATCGGTTTTGACTTTCATGCTTAATACCGCAGATTCCGAGAAAACCCCAGTCATCAAATGAGGTCGACTGCCATCTTTCGCTTCGATATAGCGCTGAATTCTGGTTTTCTGATTATCGTTTAGTTCTATAGTCACTGCCTTTTCCTGATATTTGTGTTGCCTTAGATTATCTAGAGCCTGTTGACACTAAAATGTTAAACCGAGACCACCATCAATATTTTAGTCTCAACAGACCCCAGTGTTTATAGCAAATCGTCTGCAGA
This sequence comes from Arenicella sp., assembly GCA_050633785.1. Taxonomy (GTDB): domain Bacteria; phylum Pseudomonadota; class Gammaproteobacteria; order Arenicellales; family Arenicellaceae; genus CALKZN01. The sequence goes on along the minus strand of JBOEHE010000023.1, from coordinate 15,895 downwards.
GAAGATATAAGCAGACAGGTCAGCCATGTTGCGCGCATCATCGATTCCTCTATGAGCGGTTCCATTAAAACTCAGACCAACCGCTTTCAAAGCCTGCCCCAAACCCAAAGCCTTTTTAAGCTCCATATTGTGAGCAAAACGCTGCTTAATATTGATGTGTCGCTGGTCGAATGGATAATCCACACTATGGTAAGCACAATCCTGTTGCAACTGGTTCTTATCATAATTACCCCAGCTGCAGAAAAGTGGTTCATTAAAACCATTGAGCCATTTTTGAAATTGTTCAATAACAGCAGGAAACTCTCCAGCTGCATCCAGCATATCCTGTGTAATTGAAGTCAATTCTGTACAAAAATCCGTTAATACAGGGTTTCTGACGGGCCGGATAAAATGTTGGAACTCAGCCAAAACCTCTGGCCCATTATCCTCCAGCGCTACCGCTCCGATTTCAATAATCTCCATTTCATTTCTGGCAACCGAACCTTTGTTACAGCAGGTAGCTTCAAAATCAACAATAATATAAGTCATCAGACTGAGGTAACAAATACTGACAAGCTTGCAAGCAAAACGATCTTCCTATTCAAGAGCAGACACCTTTTTTTCATATTTTTCCAATGCAGATTTCAGATGTTTACCAGATCGCCCCATTTGATAAATATACCAGATGACCTGTGACAGCAATACCGCAAATGCCAATGCCTGAGCAATAGGCTCCTGTTGTATAAAACCATAGACAGCAAGAATACAAGGAGGTAACAAATAGGGAAAATACACACTCAAGGTCCGAACGAAGCCATAATCTTCCGTCAGCTGATGCGTGACAATTGCTTTTTCTTCTTTACTCAGATTCATTATTGTTGATATCCATCAATTGGAGAAACGGTCATATAGTGGTCAAACTCTAGAAGACTGTGTTTATGCCAGAGGCTGCCGATCGTAAAACTGGCAACACTCAAAGCAATAAGACCAAGCACTTTCGAATATTTCATATTATTCCTTTAAATATGTATTGCCACATCACAAAAAGTGCATTTATCTAGGGCCTGTTCACACTAANNTACTTTGTTAGAAATAATGTGCTTAGAGCGACTAAGCATCATAATTTCTGCCTCGTCTGAACAAATTTTAGTCATACTCTCGGTCAAAAATTTAGTGTGAACAGGCCCTAGGCATTTCAACTACTTCAGCGACCTCAAGAGTGCCATTGATGGCTAAAAATGGACAGCCTTTTGCCAGTGTAACCGCCTGCTCAATAGACTCTGCCTGAATCACAGTATGCCCGGTTATTGATACCGAGCTGCCAGAGATTGCCGAACCATCAGATTGCAGTGTATGGATATTCTTATAAGGCACCATCGGCTTAACCACGGCATCGCCAAGCTCAGCCAACCATGCCTGGTATTGAGCAAAATGTTGTTTACCCTCTTCTGGGGTTGAGGGCTTGTCACCGCCAAGATACGTAATAATATAGTGATTCATTGTTTCTCCTTTCAACTGCCATTGCTGGATTTCTGTGAACTGGTTGAGCCGTAAACCGACTCTCAGTGCTGAGCGAACTTATTCGAACACAGCTTAATACACTTTGAACAAACCCATTATAAAAAGTAATGTCAGCGGATCCAACCCTTTGCTTTTGCCTGTTTCGAGTACCAGACCAGAAACACCGCAACCAGGAGTGGCATCACAATGACACCTAAAATCTCACCTAGACCAAAATCAATACCCGCATTGAGTGCATGAACCATGGTGACAACCACTCCCATCATTGAAGCAATAAGTACGTAATGTGAAAATGACTTTCGAAACATCAACAACAGGCAGCCAATGGCTCCGGCAAAAACCGCAATGGCAAAAGCGCCAGTCACCCATATTGGGCGATTTTCAATAATCGCTTGCTCAGACTCTCTGTACACTTCCAGCATATGTGGGTTCATCTGCACTAAAAAATTAATGCAGCCCAACGCATTCCAAACCAGCATGGCTGCTCCAATCACCCAGAAACTCCAGTGAACTCTGCCAGAATTTTTATCGTTCATTCCTGATTCCTTCACGATTAATCGTTTCAGCTGATATTATAGCCTCCCTAGACATCCAGGAAACACCAGAAAGCCATTTTCGACTCTCTGGTGTCTCAGTTCAATAGCTATGATCCCGACTGTGAGAACCATAGCCTGATGCTAGGCCTTTTTAATCAAACCCACGACAAATAACAACAAAGCAGCGCCTACAGTTGCTGTAATAATTGCACCAATCAGCCCTCCTGCTGAAATTCCGAGCAAACCAAATACGAAGCCTCCAAGCACTGCACCGATTATTCCGATAACGATATTACCGAGTAAGCCAAAGCCCCCGCCTTTCATTAAATTTCCAGCCAACCAGCCTGCTACGGCCCCTATTGCCAGGAAAATTATTAATCCAGTTATATCCATAGTGTCACCTCTTATTAGTTAACATTGTCTTGCAGTTTTAATAAATAAACCCCGTGCCTAAGATTGTTACTGCAGACAATCTATACTTATTTTAAAAATTTGTATAGTATCGATAAACGATTATTAACGCTGTCGTCAGCCACTTTAGCTGAGTAATTCCCCATTTATTACCTCAAAAAACTTTCACGGTCTTCCAATCTTCTTTTTAGATTTGACCTGTTTACTTATTGACTCCATCGCTGTATCTGAGACCTCAAATTGATCCCACTTATAGGACTGCAGCTTACGCAAACTTCTCCATATCGGAACTATTATTTCCTCAAAATCCCCTTTAAACTCAAATACCTGTTCTCTATTTTGTTTCATAGAATTCACAGAATAGTCCAACTGAACCCGGTAAGCTCCATTGTCTGCTTCAAGCTTCAAATAATAGCCTGCCGGTTCCAAATGCCACCAGACTTCGCCCCACCCTCCAGTAAGTACGGAATCCAAAACATCTGCCAGCTGGGAAACGGGATTCACGGGAACATCTGAAACATCGAAATATTCCTCTTTGTCTTCACAAACAATCTTAACTGGCATCCAGCCATGGTGGGGAGGCTCGAACTCAATTTTGAACATGCTCTTTTCCGCTGATGCGTATTGTATTCTGGCCTATCCGAAGGCCTAATCCGACACCAATGCCAGCACAGCACCTTCTGGATCCTGGATAACACAAAACTGACTTTTTCCCATGGAACGCGGACCGTCCAATACCTGTCCGCCCAAGCCAAGGCATTTTTCTGCGCTCTGGGACACATTCTTGACTCGAACATACATCAGCCATTGTGCAGGTAGATTACTATTACTGCCTCGAGCATGGCATATCCCTGCTATTGTCTCTCCAGTCTTCGGCAATTCGATATTGAAATCATCGTATTCACCCATTGAAGCAGCGCTGGAATCCCAGCCAACCACGTCGCAGTAAAAATCTTTCACGTCTTCAGCATTTTCTACGGTCAGATCACACCATTCTACAGCACCGACAGCGACATTTGACTCTACTTTATCTGACATCTATACATCCTCCTCGGGAAGAAAGTCCCGGCTAACAATGAAACGTCAACAGAGCCTGATACTGTAAGCTGATACTACGCCTTAAATCAAACCCGTCGTATCAACAAGGAGGTATTCACCCCACCAAAAGCAAAATTATTGCTCATGATGACATCTGTTTCCAGTTGCTGGCAATCACCTTGAATATATTCCAAGTCACCACAGCGAGAGTCTACATCTTCCAAGTTCAGTGTTGGAGCAAACCAACCTTCACGCATCATCATAATGCTTGCCCAGGCTTCAAAGGCGCCGCAAGCACCTAGTGTGTGGCCAGTATAACTCTTGAGTGAGCTGATTGGTTTTTTGCCCAGCACTTCTGCGGTTGCTTGTGATTCTGCTATATCACCATGCTCGGTGGCGGTGCCATGGGCACTGACATAGCCAATTTCATCAATATGAATACCCGCATCTTCCAGGCTTAATTGCATGACTTTAGCCATGGTCGCTTGGCGTGGACGAACCAGATGTGAACCATCCATATTAGTACCAAAGCCGATAATCTCTGCCAATATAGGAGCGCCACGTTCCTGAGCGTGTTGATAAGACTCCAAAATCAAGGTGCAAGCACCCTCACCCAAAACCAGACCATCACGCTGTTGATCAAAGGGTCGTGGACTTTTTTGTGGAGTGTCATTCACTGTGCTGGCTGCAAAAATGGTATCAAACACGGCAGCCTGAGTTGGACAAAGCTCCTCAGCCCCTCCTGCGATCATAAGCTGTTGCTGACCGCTGCGTATCGCCTCAAAGGCATAACCAATGCCCTGGCTGCCAGCGGTACAGGCACTGGAAGTTGTATACATCCTTCCCTGAGTGCCGAAATAAACGCCAATATTCACCGCCGCTGTATGACTCATCATACGGATATAGGTGCTGCTGTTGATACGGTCCATGGATTGATTTTCCAGCAAGCTGAAAAATTCCAGTGCGGCAGCACTACTGCCGGTTGCCGATCCATAAGCAATACCCATTTGACCACTTTTGATCAATTCACTGCCCAGAAGGCCTGCATCTTCCAACGCCACTTCAGTAGCTCGAACAGCCATTTGAGCCACCCGACCCATACTGCGTTTTTGCTTGGTGCGGTAACTGTCAGGCATCACAAAGTCGATCACAGGTGCTGCCAGGCGCGTATTCATCTGCTCATACTGCTGCCAGTCATCCATAAAGCAAACTGCATTTTGTTGCTGTTGCAAACTCTGGCGAACCTGTTGCCAGTCATTACCCAGCGCTGAAATATTACCAACACCAGTGACCACCACACGCTGACGATGATTACTGTCTATATTACTCATGCTCAGAAACGCTATTTTCAGCGACCTCAGGTGGCTTACGAAAAACGGACAAACTGGCCTCTGCCAGTACTTCATCACTACCATTATAACGAATGGTGCAAGCAAACGTTGCCAGGTCATCACCCACTAACGCTTTTTCTGAGCACTCCACAAGTAGCACGCTGCCTGGTGCAAAGTATTCAACCTCAGTGTTATAGCGGCGTGTACCCAGCAAAAAACCCAAGTGTGGTTCCATTAAACCCTGTTTTAGCTGATAACCAGCAATTAAGGCCGCTGTCTGTCCCATATATTCAATACCAATCCAAACCGGAACGCCTAGTTCAGCGGTATAAAATGATGCCAATTCGTCTATTCTGACCAAAGCCGAAGAACATGTCGCATCTACGCTGACAATGTCATTGATCAGGAGCATAGGTGGGCGATGGGGAATCAATTCAAACAGCTCAGGTTCGAATCTGGCCTCTCCCTCAATGCCCGGTTGTGGCGCTGAATCATTCATGATGCTCGTTTACTCGTTGTTTTATGCTGTGACTTTACTGGGGTTATCAGGCTCATCTTACTGCTCCTGCTCGTTATCAAGCGGTTCAGACCAGAATTCATAAAAGTTAAACCATTGGTAAGGCACCATTGCACATTGCTTTTCAAACTCTGTGGCAAATTGCTGTGCATAACGCTGCAAATCAGCATCACGATTACGACGATCAAGAGTTAATTTCTCGGTAAAAGGAACCACCTCGAAACGAACTTTGTCGCGATTAGCCGCATCTGCATAACGATAAGCAAACATAAGCTTCACCGGACAAGCCAATGCTTTAGCCAGCATATAAGCACCTATCGGCAATGGCGCAGGGCGCCCCATAAACTCTACTTGGACTGTTCGTTCCAACCCCGTCAGAGGGATTCGGTCACCGGCAATAAACACCCACTCCCCTTGATCAATCTTCGTTTTCAATTTCAACATGGTAGAAACATCAAACTCATCGACCTGAAAGACATTGAGCCGCGAATCCGGGTTAAGGCGTTGCATCATCTGGGCAAAGTTGACGGAATGCTTGTCATATATCAGAATATTAATGACTTTCTTCCGATAACGCTGCATAAAGCCGCGGCAATATTCCAGATTCCCCATATGCGTGCCGATAATTAGCTGCCCCCGGCTGTCATTCATCAGGTCTTCTATTACCTCAGGGTTCTGCACGTCAAACTCATCCGCTTCCAGTTCAATATGCCAGGCCAGGAGCTTCTCAACCACCGTTTCTGCAAATTGTTTAAAATGGCGAACAACATCGATATAGCCGGGCTTTCTGTCCCACTGTTCAGGAAAAAACTGTTGGTGTGTACGCAGAAAGTTCAATGATGCTCGCCGCGATGGGGGACGCAGCAACACAAAATACAGAGCGACTGGTACCAGCATGATTGACAACAGGCCTCGACCACCATAGGTATAAACCATGTGTAAAAACCGCAAACCAAACAAGGTTCCAGCCTCACGAAAAGTAGACCAGTGCTGTTGTGTCTTTGAATCTGCTGGTGTTGCCACGGTTATATTTTACTCTTACTCAGCCACGATCGCAGACGGCGATACAATAGCTTAGGTGCTCGCCATACCATGCCCAGCAACAATCGTGAGTGTAAACGAATCAGCAAGCAATTATCGCGAAGATAATGAAAATGAGACACACTGTTGTCAGGATAAATCACTCTAGTGGGAATAAAATGCAAAGGAATATCTTCCCAAACAGCTTTCACCAGGATATCAGTATCAAAATCCATTCGAGGACCAATATGATAGTTATCCAGCAAATGTTCCATTTCCTGCAAAGGAAACAAGCGAAAGCCACAAAGACTGTCTTTGATTTGTAGGGATAAGGTTTCCAATGCAACCCAGAAATCAGTGACTCTGCGGCCATATAAACGCGCTTTAGGGGCACTATCATCAAAGGTTGGTTTGCCTGAAACAATCGTGTTCGGGTGCAAGGTGCCATAATCGATGAAACGCTGAACATCTTTGATATCATGCTGACCATCGGCATCAATTTGAATGACATGAGTATAGCCCATGGTGCGGGCATGATAAAAAGCGGTAATTACCGCTGCGCCTTTACCTCGATTATAGCCATGTTCAAATAAATGAATGTTGTCATAATCAGCCACCAGTTGTTGAACCAGTTCAAGGCTCTGCGTTGAGCTGCCATCGTCCACCACAATACAAGGCAGAGATAAGGTTTGCAGTGTTGGCAGAAAGTCAGCAAACGCCTGCTCATGGTTATAGTGTGGGACGACCAGACACAAATTCATGAAAACACCAGACTCGCAGTTGAAAACTCCTGTTCAGAGTCATGATAAGAAAACGCTATAGCCTGTTTTTCAGCATTGTATTTGAGCTGCAGGACCAACTCAGTCCCGGGCATGATCATCGTTTTAAATTTAAGATTATTAATTCTCTGGAACGGCCCTTTGACAGGGAAAAGTTTCTTAGCTAACTCAGCAGCCCAATGAGTCTGTACTACTCCTGGCAACACTGCCTGCTGTGGGAAATGCCCGGCAAACCATGATATATCTTCAGATATCAATAAATTCAATTCTACTGCAGCATCCTGCCATTGCCAATCGCGCAATTCTGGCCAGTCGGAGCCAGCCAGATCGGCTTGCAGCTTTTCCAGGGAGTAATCAGTCATGAGTCGTCTTAAAAACCATCTTAAACATCTATTGAGTCCACATCATGTGTTTGTTGAGCCCGATAAAACCGACGCTTGTAGAAACGTCGATAAATCAATTCCACAACCATGAAAAACCCAAAAATAATATAGGAAATCAAACCATTATACAGGGTCCATTGTTGCAAGGACAAACAGCATGCAGTATAGGCTGCAACCATGGCATTAAGCACCAACAACACAGCCCAGACGATAGTCAAAACAAACATATAGTGCTTGGCCCCAGCCGAAGGTTCCTGCTTTGCCAACTTGGCGAGACGCTCTATTAATGGCGTCGATGTGGTCAAAGACCAGACAAACAGGCTGGCAACACCCAAGCTCATCAACACGGGATAATAACGCAGTAGTTCTGCACTATTAAAAAAGCTGACCAGAGCGCAAAAACCACCGACTACCACCAGTAATACCCACTGACTTATTTGTCGGAATTGCTGAGTCACAATAAACCGTACCAACAAAAAAGCGAAAAGGATAAGAGCAAATACAATGGGGCCAAAATAATTCAGACCAAAATACACCAAAAATGGATACGCCAGCGAAATAGCACTGAGCACCAGGAATAAGATTTTTCTTAAAGGCATGAATTGTTATACAGACTATTGTGTTACTCAGGCGAGTACCATTTGACGGTACTCTCCGAACAATTCACGCTCATCAGCGCTGATATCTTGACTGGCATCATCATCAAGCATGTCGATTAAATACTCGGCTATTCGTTCCAGCATGGCAACATTTTCCAATAAGGCCGGTTTTGCTTCAACATCATCTCCTGATTTCAATATATCCTTGAAATGAACCAGGCAGGGAATTAAATATTGATCCAGAAACAATCCTTTAGCTGGTAATACCAAGCGTTTTTTGGCCCGTTCTCTCAGATTCATCTGAATCTGTTGATTCAGATCCTGTGCAACGCGCAATTTGGGGTTAATCTCACGGATAAGATCTATGTCAGTGATGGCATTTTTATAGAAGAGCAACGCTAGAATTCCCCAGTAATACGCATAATCCCAGAGTAGTTTGATCGCCATCATTTTACGATCACCAAAACCACCGTATTGACCGGTATACAGCGACAAGGTGTTCTCAAAGAACGAGCTGTAAAACATATGAAAGACGGCACTGTCCAAACGAATATCTTTACCTTGCCTTTCACTGGCCACCAAATGGCAGATAAACGTATTATTAAATGCAATAAAGTCACTACCGGGTGCATAAAACGGATCAGTAAACGCGCCAGCCTCTCCTGTCAGCGCCCAACCTTCTTCGGAAAACATTTTTTTGCAACCGTAAGAATAATTGCGAATGACATTGAAATCCAATAACTCGGCCCCTTCAACAGCATCAGCACATTTGGGCTGGTGCTGGCGCAGCCATGTCATGGTGTCATCAAACGACTCTATGGCACTTTCTTCAAAAGCCTGGTCATCCATCACAATACCAATGCTGGTGGCGCCTGTGCCCAGAGGTATGATCCAGGCCCAATAGCCAGCTCCCATTAAATGATTGGTGCTCAACCAACGATTGCCAGGACGCAGCAAACGATCACGCCATGGCTGGTCATCAGTCCAATCATCAATAACAATCTTGCGGTCAATACGAAACCAGACCGCATTGCCCTGGTGGTCATTGGGCTTATCCAAATCCAGTTTGTTCTTGATGAGTTTCTGGCGACCCGCTGCGTCAATCAACCAACTGCCGGTAAACGTGTCTTCACCCTCACTGGTAGTCACTGTTATGGAATGCTTCCCTTTACCTAAATCAATTTGCCGGGTTGTTGCACCATCAACTACCCTCACCCCTTGTTTGCAAACTTCGGCGTGCAAATAGTTTTCAATCACACCACGGTCGATCTGATATGTAGGGATGCCGAATAGCTCACTGACACCTAACTCATCCTGTTGCGAATAGTCATCACGTGGTTCTCCAAAAAAGCAGCGCAAACCATGTTTTTGTAGATGGCGTTCACGAAAATGGTCTTTCAAGCCGAGGACATTGGTGAAATAGTGCGAGCCAATTTCAACCGTAGACTCACCCACCTTGGCAATCGTTTCCGGAACAGGAAAAGTATTGCGTTCAACCACCAGAATATCCAAATCAGGCATATTAAGTTTCAATTGATAAGCCAGACTCAAGCCAGCCAATCCACCACCAGCAATAATGACATCTGTAGTTTGTGTTTGCATACGAATATATGGAGTTAGTTTCAGTACATCAGCTTAGCAGCTGCTCATACTTGGTTCTTCAGCGTAATTCGAATCGATGACTCTGCACTTAGAGGAATTGTCATGGACGCATTCGATTCATCAAGGTGTGTTTGTTTTTCTCGGGTGGCCATCATTTCCAACAAAGGCAATATACGTGCCGCTGGATTACTACCATAGCATACTTGCAGACTAGGCTCTTTGAGACTTGGCCAAGCAGCAGCCGTTGCTTCTACGCTTGCCTCCAGAGTCAGACCTGAATAATCACTCCCCTGCGGCGCTATAATTATTGAGGCTGAAAACGGTAATTCATTGTGCAGCAGATCCTGCAGAATAGTTGACGAAGGAGCATCATAAAAGGTCAGCAATACAGGCACTTGTTCATGCACACATTGCGTGATTGCCTCAAGCAGGGTTAATGGCACAGATTCAGCAAAGCCAGCAACCGAATTAGCCGCCTTCATACAGCCCGTGCTGATAGTCCAGTAACCCGCTGCCGCATTGTGCACCGAATTATGAAATTTGGTTGGTGACAATTGCTTGTTGTCCGTTGCCAGCACCTTGCACATATAATCGGTTAATTGTGTATCGCCTAAACCGGAAACGAAGACACAACTCAGTTCTTTAGGGTCTATACCGGCAGCTTGAGTCGCCTGCCAGGAAGACTCAACTGCAAGACGGACTGGCAGCGGTGCCCGGCGACGTTCATTGGCTGGAATAACATCTGGCTTTGGCCCAACAATGGCGTCTACCTCAGCATCACCACCATTGAGCAAGGCTGATAAATCCTGCCAATTATGAAAGTTTTGTCCCCAGGCGCCAAATGCAACCATTTTGCAGCTAAGCTTATTTTTCACTGTTTTTTCCATGCTCAGACACCCACTTTACTAAATACCAGACAGCAGTTGTTGCCGCCAAAGCCAAAAGAGTTTGACATCACATGTCTTAGCTCACGGTGCACATTATCAGTTTGTATTGAGAAGTCCAACTGCTCATCCAATTGTGACAGGTTCATCGATCCGGGAATCAAGCCAGTGTGTATTGCATCCACCGCAATCAGAGCTTCAGTGATACCTGCTGCACCCAGTGTATGCCCCATCCAGCCCTTGGTGGATGAACACTGAGTCGTTTCTGGAAACATCGAGCTAATCAATTGACCTTCAATAAGGTCATTAGCGCGGCTGGAGGTTCCATGAAGGTTGATATAATCGATCTCTTGGGGGTCTAATTCAGCCATTGCCAAGGCCTGCTCTATGGCCAGTTTAGCCCCGAGTCCATCCGGATGCGGGTGAGACATATGATAAGCATCTGAGCTTTCACCGTAGCCACTCAATCGAAATGATGACTCTTGCTCACAATCCTGCGCACGCATCAAAATTGCATAACCCGCCGCTTCACCAAGGTTAATGCCTTCACGATTTTGATCAAAAGGCTTACATGGATCAGGCGACACCAACTGCAAAGAGTCAAATCCATGTAGAACACTCATGCACAAGGTATCTACACCTCCTACCAGAACAGCATCAACAATTCCGCAGCTGAGCCAACGGGCACCAGTAGCAAAGACTTTGGCCGACGAAGAACAGGCTGTATTGATCGTCATTGCCGGACCAGTTATCCCCGTATGGTGAGCAACAAATAAACTGGGAGCATGAGGATTATGTACCTTGGCCTGCTGAAATTCCGGCTTTAATGTTCCTTGCTCCGTTAAATCGGTATAAGCTAATTCAGTACGATCGATACTGGATGTGCTCGACCCCATAATCACGCCAATTCGTTTGGCAGAAAAGCGTTCGATCAAATCCTGCAATCGCGACACAATTGTGCCTTGCTGCAAACCCAAAGCTGCCAGAGCATTGTTACGACTTTGCCATCCACCTAAATCAATAGCATCAATATCCATAATGCGGCCAACCCAGGTTTCCAGAGTAGAGCCAGGATAGTCATTAGGTCGCAAACCACTGGTCTGACTTGCAATCGCTTGACGCAAAGCCTGTATATTCAGGCCAGCTGCTGTGGTTGATTCATAATCAATTAAACGAATATCCATAAAATAATGATTGTCCGACTTTATTACTCTAAATAGTTTGCTGAAATGGTTGACTGTATTTCGATGCGCATTCTAACAAAAGGGTTGATTAACACCAAACTCATCACATTGATTAATAAGAATATAAACGATCTCGTAGGACTCTTGGCAAATATTTGCTATAAAGCAGGTTCTCAATTCTATCAATTTTCTTATGCAATCCATTCGTATTCGTTTCATTCTGGCTCTGAGCCTGCTGTTTTCAAACTTTGTTTGCTCATTCAGTTATGCCGAAGAGCTGCCGCTTTGGGAGTTGAGCCTTGGGCTGGGCGGACTGAACCAATCTTATTACACCGGAACCAAACAAACCAGAAACTACCTGTTTCCCATCATTTTACCGGTATACCGGGGTGAATTATTAAAATCTGACGACAAAGGCATCCGTGCAGAGTTGTTCAATGATGAACGTTATAAATTAGATTTGAGCCTTGATTTCAACTTTTCAGTCGACAGTGAGGATATTGATCTACGTCAGGGAATGCCGGATATTGACAGCCAGCTACAAATTGGCCCTTCTCTGGAAATCATGCTCAGTAAAAGTGCACAGCACGAATTTCAATTTAATTTGCCATTTCGCGCAACATTCAGCATCAGCGGTGATGGCATTGATCAAAAAGGTTATACCTTTTCACCGAATTTTTCCTATGTACACCAGCTGTCCCAAGGCAATAAACCCTGGCGACTGGGTCTATCCGTCGGTCCACAATTCGGTGACCGTGACTACCATGACATTTACTATGGAGTAGCGAACGAATTTGTCACAGCTAATCGCGCAGCTTATGACACAGAAAGCGGCTATTCAGGGTCTCGCTTGCAACTGGCCTTAACGTCAAAAAATCGCAAACGTTTATGGGTCTGGTTTCTACGTTATGAAAACATCAGCGGCGCTTCTTTCGAAGACTCTCCTTTGGTTGAAACCAATGACAATCTGACTGTTGGCTTTCTTTATAGTCGCTATCTATTTCAATCCAAAACTATGGTTAATCGCTGAGGGGTTAATCGCTAAAGAATTAATTGCTGGCAGACTCGCTCATCATGCGCCGCCGTTCTAAAATAATTGCCGCGATAATAATACTGACAATAGCTGCCATATAAGGCAGCTTAATTCCCAGAATTACCACTGTTGATACAACATCTAAGCCAATCAAGGCCAGTAGAAAATAAAACAGAACATTGCGGTGTAAATAGCGACAAGCCAAGGCTCCAACAGGCGCTCCCACAATAACAATGGGCACAGCAGCTAACCAATAAGAAACGACCTCACCCGCAAAACGATCGGTTACCAGCAAAATGATAGCAAAACCGATCATGGCATTAATAGCCATGACTACGACTGAGGTTGCCGTGGCTACTTTCAAGTCATAGCCCCAGGCAAAAATCATCAAAGTAAAAATAATAAAGTCGATGCCTGTACCAATAAGGCCGCTCAAAATACCACCCAAGAAACTAGCGATTAGCAACAAAGGAATATTGGGGGTCATGCCCCCTATCCTGTCGTTAACAGACTGAGGGCGAACTCTGTCCCAGATTAACGCCAATGCGACTAACAAGCTGAAGCTGCTGAAGATCATTTTGATATCCGGGCCAGAAACAAACGTGCCCAGAACCAGCAGGCCAAACAACAAACCACAACCACCCGCTAGTGAAGAATAAGCAATAATTCGGAAATTCACGGGAATCCTTGTCACCACAATCATCAATGAAGCAGCTGTCATGCCAATGCTTTGTATCGCCAGCGAAAATACCAATGCAGTTTGGCCATCTATATGCAGAACCTTGGTAAACATGGGAAACGCCACTGCCCCACCGCCAACACTAGTTGATCCAGCAACAAACGAACCTAACAACATAGTCAGGGAAATCGGATAATGATGTTGCAGTACCTCCCAGGCACCAGATACACCTAGAGCAAGCAACCACAGCGCCCATACCCCTACTATTAAACCAGACTGAACAAACAATGCACGCACAGCGCTCTCCAGAATTACCAAAACTCAACTCAATCGTGTGGCATTATGCCTAAATCACAGAGAAATTAAGCTAATTTTTTTCAAAAGCATGTTTTACAAGCGCGAAAACGAATATACTGGAACCATTATTTCAGGATCATAGGATATTCAAATGGACATAAAAAAAGGATTAATAATCGCATTAACCGTTTTCTCCACCTCAGTTTTACCTTTTAGTGGACACGCTCAAAGCGCCGATGACGAATTATTACTCGCCGTTCCTGCAATCATAGCCGGAGCCGGAGAAAGAACCTTACCTTTACCGGAAATCAAGAAATTATCAGGTTCATGGATTTTTAGCTTTAGTAGCTTTAATGATGAATTTCGTTTCTTAAGATCTACCGCGGCTGTTTCTCTAAATAACTCTGACATTGCCACGATCTGGGGCGATTCATACTTGCTTAACTTTGAATTAATATACTCCACTCTTACTGCGGCTTACTCATCAAGAATAAAGCGATATACTGCTCTTGAGTTATGGGGCCTCCCTCATGGTAATGATGCCTCGTTTTATATTTTTTCATCAACCAATAAAAACAGTCCTGGAGATTGTCATTACTTTGGAGATATACATGGCAATATAAACGACTATTACATTGGTTTTGGGGGCACAATACCCTGCGACAGGATAACGAAAAGAAAAGTTTCAAACATTGGTAGTAGATTGACAGCACCATCATCGGATGAATCCGAATCACAATTAATAGATAATACCGAACTCTCCAAAAGTGCTCACGATAAGGCCAACCGGTTGCAACACCAAAAGAATCTTGCTTCTTTTTCTCAGGCCAAGATAGCAAATCTGGCAAAAACATCTGATGCAGCTAAAGAGATCACAGCAATGGCAAAGAGCATTGTTCAATAAAGACTGAACGCCTGAATTGAGTCTACTAAAACTCAATTCAGGCGCTCCTGCCTAGCTGCTGACTCAAGACATACCACTATTTGACTTACTTGGTTTCATTTATTGAAGCCTCAAGCAATAGAAAAATCAAGTGAAAGTACAGTGAATGCCATGACCATTTTAATGTGTCTGTTGAGTTATGCTGAGGACCTCTTATACCAAAGGCAAATAAATATCCGTAACTAATTCATGTTCTGCCACTTCTGGGAATAGATTCAAGTAATGGAAAAAACAGGGAAAATCGCGTAATTCCTCACCACTTTCAGGCAGCCACTGCGCATACAGATAACGCACCGCATCGCCCATCACATCATGCGAGCCCATATGGCGCATTTTTGCACAACGCCCTTGTGGAATACACCCAGTAATAACACCTTGCGAGTTTGTCGGTACATCCGCTTTGACTGAGCCACAAATATCAAACCTGAAATCCTTCGCTTCAGTCGTTTCTGGGTCATCGTAGGCGATACCATAAGTATTGCTCGTTGCAAGCGGTGACAGTTCACTGTTTTTACGCCACTCTATAAAGTGACTGACTGAATCATTGAGCAATTCGGGTGCTGCCCGATGTTGCAGCATCGCGACTTTCGTTTCTTTAAAGTGGGTTATTTCTACATTCATTGTCTTTATGCTCTCTCTTTTGGAAAATTGATAACGTTCACTCCAGGGTTTCCACCGGGGCGCTTTTCTAAATTGAGAGGGTGTCTGCCCAAATGCATTTTTAAAAGCACGGGAAAATGATTCAGGATTATCAAAATTGGCTTCCATAGCAATATCAATAATTTTGCTGGTGTCATGAAACACCAATTGATACGAAGCACGTTTTAAGCGCAATAGCTGAATATATTTGTAAACCGTGATGCCGGTAAACTCAAAGAACTGCCGCTTAAAATGTGTTTTTGAGAAATGCGCAACCGCACACAATTGCTCAATAGATAAACTTTCGCTCAAATGCTCATCGATATAATCACAAGTAAGATTAATTCTTTCTGCGTATGTTTTTACCATTTCCTGACCTCTTCAATTCGAAGACAGTGTGCCTCATTAACTTGCCCACATCTTGACCTAAGAGACCATTTTATAGAGATATTACCTTACCAGAGCTGAACGGCTTCAGAAGACAAACCGTAGACTTCGGGGAAAAACAACATCGACAGAA
>JBOEHE010000022.1:0-83535 GCA_050633785.1 Arenicella sp. | reverse complement strand
CCTTCTTCAAGGGGAACCTGTTTGCTCCATGTTGTGGCTTCAAAGCTATTAGTAGGTTCACCAATAATTTTTTCAAGCTGTTCTCCATTCACCACAATGTAGCTATTAGCGGCTTTGGTGCCTGACAATTGTATGTATGCCTGTTCTACACTTGACTCATAAGCATTGATTGTTGGTGCTGCTGGTGCCTGATCGCTGTTGCCCGTTACGGTATAGCGCAACACCGTATCTTGCAGATTATTATCTTCCAGTGCATTACCAGCAATATCGCGAAATTTAACAGTCAAATCATATTGTCCAATTGCCGTTAAGACATACGGCATGGTTATTGTAGCAGTGGAGTTATTAATCAACAGTCTGCAACTATCTGCATTATGATAAGTTCGACAATCAAATAGTTTTACTGAGTTTCTGTAGACACTGACATTAGATGCATTTGCATCAGTACCATCAATCCCAGTGCCCTCTTCTACAATCGAAAGTTCAAGCGATGAAATTTCATCATACTCTCCACCATCTACAGGCAAAGTACTGACAATAGCAGGGGCAACAGTATCAACGGTGAATTTGTACGTTAACTCATCAGATGTGTAACCATTTTCATCTTCCCATTGGATAGCAATAGTGCTTTCCCCTTCTGACAGTATCTCAGAATAAGGAATAGACCAATTTCCAGAACCTAGAGCTACACGTTGCACCCCATTTATTGAAACTGCCGTTGCATCACGACGAGAGCCTCCAAGGGAGTTATTGTTGTACGCATTTCCATTTATCAAGTTACTCGCAGGAGGGTCTTGCAATGAAGAACTAATCGAACCGACGGGAACAAAGGTATCGTCAGCCTGGACAATGAACTGATAGTCTATCGAAATACCATTGCCAGAATTATCTTGCAAATACCCATCAATCGTCCAGGACTCATCCCCCAAACCTTGTGGTATCGATGCAACAACCATTCCTGTTGTGTCATCATAACTCAGTGGGCACTCTGTACTTCCCACTTCACAATAAATAGAGATATTGCCCAAACTATCATAAATGTCAAACGATACCGTTTCTGGATTTATACCAGAACCTGTATCAGTAACCTGCATTTGAATTTGTGTTATTTCATTGACTTGAACTGAATCCGGCAAAGGAGAAATAATAGTCAGCTCAGGGTCAGTCTTATCCAGAAAAATACGATATCTTAATTCTTCGGAGCTATCACCAGATGCATTTTTCCATTGTATGTCCAGTATATTTTCCCCATCACTAAACACATAGTCATAGTGCCACCTACCCACACCAACTGACACCTGTTCTTCGCCATTTATGGTTACAGCAGTGCCTGGTGCTCTAGATCCCCAAATTCTTTGACTCTCATTAAAAATATAATTAGTTTCAGGAAAGGGGATAAATGAATCAATCTCCCCAACAGGAACAAGTTCCCCTGAAGTATTAATATAATAATAGAAATAAAGGTTTGACCCTTTACTCGTATTATAACCATTCCCATTATCTCTCAGATTAACTGTCACATACCATTCGTAATCACCTAAGGGGGCTTGCAAATTCACCTGTAAAAGGCCAGGCTGACTTTCATCATAGGACAACCAGCACGGTTTAGTCGAATCAGTTGATCCGCATGAAATCGTTTGGCCTTCTTGGTTATTTAAAGTGACATAGCTGGCACCCGAGTTATAAAACGGTACTTCAACCAATTTAATGCCTGAACCTCGATGATCAAACAAAACAGTGAATTGAGTGATATTTTCACGAATGATCGTTTCCTGACTAGGCTCAACAGTTGATATAACCGGCCCAAGGACATCATAAAGAACATTGTAGTCAAACGTTTGCAAACTGGTTCCGTGTTCATCCAACCAGGAAAATTGCAATGTATTTACACCTTCCTGCAAAAAACGTTGATCAATATCAACAGCATTTCTAAGGTCAAAACTCCAAGCTCCAGAACCCTGGACTACGATTTCTTCACCATTCAACGTCACCGAAGAGTTCGAAAAGCGAGTGCCCGAAACTGTGTAAGGGACATCAGAGGTATTTCTGACATAGTTTTCTTCTGGTACAGTTTGCCAAGCACCTAGATTCAACGTCACAGTGTCACTGACAGATAAGGAATCGGTGAGGATTTTGGAATTGCCTGATTTATCAATGACTGTAACGTTAGTATCATAGTCACCATTCTCTATTGGGGATTGAAACTTGACTACCAAATTTCCGCTTTGCATCATTTCCAACCAACACGCTTGAGCAGAATCAACGCCCTGACAATTCATAACAGTCGATCCATTTTGTTGCAATTCAAAGCTGGAAGCAATCAGATCAACACCGCTATCTTCAACGACTGCAAATACCATTTCTGTCAAGTCACCTACAAACTGAGCACCCAACTCTGGAGAAACCGGAGTAACAACCGGTTTAACATTGTCATAAAACAATCGATATTCAATGCTGTTTACAAGCGATCCAGAGGACTCTTGCCACTTAAACAGTAATACATTTTCACCGGGACTAAGCAGGTTGTGGCGTTGCGATTCCCAATTACCAACACCTGTATCTAGCAACTGGATATCATTGAGTATTACTGTCGTAAATGGTGGGCGTGTACCAAATACATCTAGTGTTGTAGAACCATTGACATAATTAATTTCTGGTGAAACCTGCCAATTATTACCAACAGTACCTTGCTCGCCAGGCACTTCTGTATAATTTGAGTCTATGTAGTATTGATAGTCATAAATTCTGGCATTTCCAGCATTGTCCTGAAGTTCCAGTTCAAATGTATAGTTTGTAAGTTCATCTAAAGGTGTTGTAAATACAACCTGGATGGTATTCTGGACTTCATCATATATTACGGAACAGCTTTGAGATGAACTGGATGAACTATCACAAGAATACGAGTTTTCTCCAGTAGTCTCGAAAAGACTGACATAAATTTGACTAGCATCTAGACCACTGCCTTGTTCAGCAAGATTTATATCAAAAGTTGAAAACTGTTCAGTAAGAACCTGATATGGGGCTGGAGTTATACTGACAATTTCAGGAAAGGATGTGTCCTGATAAACTATGTAGGTCTGGTTATGAAGAACAGTTCCCTCTGAATTCACCCAACTGACAGCAATAGTATTCTCTCCTTCCTGAACAATATCTTCAAAAGGTATAGCCCACTCTCCGGTTCCTTCTGCTACTCTCTCTACACCATCCACTAAAACAGATGACTCTATTGAACGAGATCCAACAAAACCTGTACTCCTGCCACCAACGATGTCTTCTGAATAAAGATAATTCACATGCGGAGAAATTCCAAACTGTTGAAATACAAAAGAAGGAGGAGTTTCCCCGTCACTATGATAAACAAGCTGATATTTACCAAATACATCCCCTTCTGGCGGCACATCGCTTTGAGCAAGTACAAGCAAAGAATAGCTATAGGCAATTACCAGAAGACACCATCTAGATGATTTAATTAATTTATGAATCAATCCCATTACCCCTGTAAATCCATGCTTAGCTGAGACACTAAGCAACATCAATTTTCAAATAAAACAACTCTTCCGTGAAACCACAAAACAGCTACTCATGAAAAAACAAGACTTTATCCAGTCAAATTTTAGACGTGAACTATACCATAGCAAAAATTGGCCGCCATCCCCCAAAAGGGTGAAATTTACTAATAAATAGCTCTTTGGATTACCAAGAATCATAACGAGGATGGTGATGGCCCTCTTATAAAAACTTCAGAGCATTCGTTGAAATGACTGACTACGCTTTAAACTTTCTATTGTAAAAAACAATAACTTTAATTACTTATTATTTGATATCACAATAGAGAGAATCAAACAAAGCTAACCATGATAATACCAGTGAATTCTCTACCAAACCAAACCACAAAAATCCCAAGCATTCAAAACAAAGGCCAAGGAGAATCTATTTTCTCGACACGGACAGTAGATCTACAAGGCACTCAAGAACGTCTGTTATCGGAACAGATCCCTGCCCTTAATTTTCGCTTGCGCCAAAGTGATGCGAACTATTCTTCTGATTTTCATGTAGCTGGAGACCCAACCTTATTGATTATTTTGCAAGGAACTCTGAGAGTTGAGCTACGCAATGGAGAGTCTCGTGAATTTTCTGCGGGTGAGATGTTTATTGCAGAGGATTATCTGTCAGTCGGAGTTGATTTCAATGATGCGGTGCATGGACACCGTGCTGAAGTAGTTGGTAATAAGGCTTTGTCGGCTTTGCATTTAAAACTGGAGAAACGCTCTTAAATTTTTGTTTGCTTTTTATTGCTATGCACCCTCAAATATCTCCATGCGACGTGGTTTTATAGTTTTTGAATATTCCAAATTTTAAGTCACATGATAAAATTCTATGTGATATTCAATGACCTCTGACAACGGCTATGACATACAAACAAGGGTATGGTTTCCCGCAAGATGTATTATTCGATGTAACGCGTATGCAACGATTATTTGCCAACAAATGGTTTTTTGTTGGCACACGGGGCGATGTCCCCAAACCCAGAAACTTCCTGAAATTCGAGTTATTTGATGAGGAATACTTCCTGCTGCATGGCTCTGATGGAAAAATTCGGTGTGTTGTAAACCGCTGCGCTCATCAGAGTGCACGCTTGATCAACTCTGCAAGTGGACGATGCAGTGCCAGTATTGTCTGCCCCAATCATCAATGGTCCTACAAGCTCGATTGCGGCACTCTCAGAAATGCCACAGGCATGCCTGTTGGCTTTCATGAAACACAAGAAGGACGCGAATTGGGTCTGTCTCTGATCCCTTTGAGAGAAATAGGTGGCATGCTCTTTGCCTGCCTTGGTGACAACCCACCAGACGACGACTTGGACACTATGGCCAACTTAATAGCGCCCTATACAGATCCATTTGCCTTGGATAAACAAGGCTATAAACTGGCTTTTCACGAACGTGAGGTGGTGGATATCAGTTGGCTGATGGTGATGATCAACAACCGGGAGTGCTGCCATTGTTCAATGAACCATAAGGGTTTGGTCAAGCTATTCGACCCTTCAAGTTTCAATGGTGCCTCGACTCCGGCATACAAAGACTTGTTTGAAACAGCAAGCAAGCGTTGGGATGATATGGGCCTCAAATGGCAGGAACAGGCCTTTGAACCAAACGATTGCTGTCGAATCGCACGTTACCCAATGGCCGAGGGCTTTCAATCCATCAGCTTTGATGGCTCTCCTGCCT
The DNA here is from genome assembly GCA_050633785.1 of Arenicella sp. Classification (GTDB taxonomy): domain Bacteria; phylum Pseudomonadota; class Gammaproteobacteria; order Arenicellales; family Arenicellaceae; genus CALKZN01. Next base: position 78,307 of record JBOEHE010000022.1, on the reverse strand, counting down.
GCCAACAATTAATTGGGCCTTTTGCTGGTAAGCAACATGATCAAGGCACATTATCATTCTGGTTCAATCCGAATGCATGGATTCATTTCACCTCGGATCATATTGCCACCAACTGGGTATTGCCGCTCGATGCCGAGCGTTGCACTCTCTACACCAGTTGGATTGTGCATGAAGATGCGGTCGAAGGTGTGGACTACACCGAAGAACACTTGACTGAAGTCTGGAAAGTGACCAATCAGGAAGATATCGCTCTATGTCACTCGATGACTCAAGGCGCGAAGTCCAGTCATTACAAGCCAGGCCCCTTTTCAGAAGACGAACGGTTTTGCACTCAATTCTGTGATTGGTATATGACCTACTCACAGAGCAATCAACCCCAAGAAATATCGCAAAGAAAGCAAACATCAAAAACCGTGCAAAGAAACAACAGGCTGCTTTTTTAAAATATCGTTCTAAATAAAGGTTAATAGATCAGCTGATGGAACATGGTTAAATAACGCTTCAATCTGTTTAAGCCGTTGTCATTTCAATCCATTATGTTTTATTGGTTTTTCTTTGGTTTTTTCCTGCTTTTCTTGTTGGCTCTGACTGCCGCATCATAAGCCATCCACGCCCAGCGACTGGCTTCTTCAGGGTCATCATAGATGTCTTCTGGCGCGGTGTAATAGGACATTTCGATCACTTTGCCGTTCTTATCATACTCAAATGGTTGTTGGCCACGTTCTTGAAAATGGCCTATAGACTCCTTATCTACTTTCAAAAATAATGCATCATCTGCAACCAGACCAAACATCAGGTCTTTGTGATAAATCCCATAACCGCCAAACATCTTGCGGCTGCGAATGGCCCCAAAGGGTTCGAAAATTTCATGCAGATACTCTACGAATTCGCTCATTGCCTGATTCTCACCAAATTGGTAAACACCGTTTTATCCAAGTGTCTGGTTCATAAAGTTCAGGATACATATACATAGAGAATACCCTTATTTGTCACTCTGCAGCCAAGTCACCATGAGTTCAACCAATTGTTCTTCTGCACCTGCATAAAAGTGATCTGCATCCTGAAGTATCCGTTGTTCTGATTTTGGGTGAGTCGCTGTCACCGCTGCAACTCTAGCTGGAGCATTCTTCAAGACTGCCTCAAAATCATTGGAACCAAAGGCATCCAGAAACGGAATGTTGGTTTTTTTCAGAGCAGCAGCAAAATGGTTTTTATCGTACTCTGCTTTGAGTGACGCTCCAAGACCCAGGGTGATGATGGAAGAAACGCCATCAACACCTTCTTGTGCCGCCCAGTCCATTAACATAGTGCTGCCCAAACTGTGGGCGATGATAGTGATGTTTTTTTTGTTCTGCCTGGCCAGATAGTCCAGTGCCGCAGATATTCTCTGTCGGGCATCAGGAAATGTAGACTCATAATTTTTGTAAGGAGCATCATCAGCCAAAACAGGCATTTGAATCGATAAGGTGGGATAACCACTCTCGGCTAATAATTCCCTCAAAGGCGCTATCAAAAAAGGGGTATCTGGACCTTGGCCCGAACCATGAATCAGGAGAATAGCGCTTTGTGCAGAATTGACTGACGTATTGTCGGTGACAACTTCATTGTTGATCAACGTCAGAAATTTTTTCTGCTTTGTATTCAACCATACCGGCTCTCCAACAAACAAGGTCTGCAAAGTCTGTTCAGCTATACGCTGTTCTTTGTCGGCATCACTAGCTGAAGCAGTAACACTGTTGCTCAACAATAAAGCAGCGACCAATAGAATTCCTTTTGAACAAATATTATCTAAAAGACTTTTCCGCATATCATTACCTCTTTTCGTTCAACTGCTGCCCTTTTGCTTTTGCATTTCAACTCAGACCTTCAACAGTTTGCGCAAACCGGTGCCAACCACAGTTCCTATCAATGCAGCAAGCACCCAGACCCAACCATGAACACTGCCAGACAAGACTGCGGCAATAAAACCACCGATATTGCAACCCAGCCCAATGACAGCACCATAGCCCATTAATAAGCCACCAATAAAGGTGATGCTGGGCAAATATAACAATTGTTTGATGCTAAGCTTTTGCGGTGAGTTGCTTTTGTTGGAAAACTGTTTGATGGCGCTGGCCGTTGCCCACGTTGCCCCAAAAATGAAGGCAATATTCATCAGGGAAGTCACGTCCTCAAACAAGCCCATCTGCAGCATGCTTTCATTCTGAGAAATACCCCAGTAGTCCCAGAATTCAAAACCGAACTCCATACCAAACAATGAGGTCAGTTTGGTGCTCCAGAACGGAAATGCCAATGAAATAACCCAAGGGCGATTCAGCAATATCAACGCCAGAAATGACAGTATTGCTAAAACAACAGAGCCCGCTCCCAATGACCAGGAACCAAAGAGACAACACTTCCAGTTGGACACCGAGTTTTCCTTGATATCTTTGCGCTTTGCCAGAGTCGACATGGCGCAGCGTTCATTATCATTATCAAAGATGCTGAGCACCTTGCCGTTCCAACGTTTCTCGAGTTTGTAGAGAATTAGCCACAACCCGATAACGATGCCCATTTGAATCATGATGGCAATTGGCCAACTGAATTCCCGCTGATAAGAATAGACAAAATACGTTGGCAATTCTGACCAATACCCGTAGTGTAAGGCGGCAAAAAAAGCTCCGATGACAATGCCCAGAATAGACAACCACAGCTTGAACTGACCACTGCCGGCGCGATACATAGAACCTGAGGTACAACTGCCTGCCAGCTGCATACCTATGGCAAATATAAAAGCGCCTGAGGCCATCATAATGCCTACAGGCCGCATGATATCGAACGGTTTTGCATCAAACCAACCCAGGTGAAACACTGGAAACATCAGGCAGGAAGCAAGAGCAACCCACAACAGATGAGATCTGACTCCCACAGTTGAATGACCAACAACCAGGTTTCTCCAGGCACGGGTGAATCCATAACCTGAACGTAGAAAGGTAAAACCCAGCATGGTTGCTACCCACCAAACCAATGCATGCTTTATGCCATATTGTTGATTCAACCACAGGGAGAAACCTGCGTTAAGCAGCACACCCAATAATCCCATGATGACGGGGCGAGTCATTGCAATTTCGCTGATGCTTTCACCTTCACTGCCCACATTGTTTATTCTGTCACTCATAGTTTATTTATCGCCATTCATCTCAATTATTCAATTGTCAGCGCAATCCAGAAAGTATTATATCGCTGTGTTTTATTTAGACAAGTTTGCCTCCATAAGATTCAATCCCTTTATTATCCTTCATGCCTTTAATGGTGGGGTGATTGACTTTGCTCAAGACAAAGACATCATCCTTGCGATTCGCCAGGATGTAGTCCCGCACAATATCCCAGATCAAGCGACCATCAGGATGTTCACCAACGACAGCCCAACCACTGACCTTATAGGATTTGTCTGGGTCAAGAGGCCGTTGATTATGACTGAAACGTATATCACTGATGCGCTTGCCCAATGCTTCATTGGGTGTGATCGTATAATCAAGCCCACCTACTCGAACCATATCCCCTCCTGATTGCAGGTAAGGATTCGGTTCAAACAGATTATCCGCCACTTGTTCAAGAATGTTGATAACAGTGCTGCCTTTCATATCAGACAGATACGTTTCACCATAAGTAATAGCGCATTGAGTCATCAAGTCTTCCATAGTTATCCATTGCTTCGGCAAAATGCTGGTACCCCACCTGAAGCCCGGCGAAAGAGTAATTTCCGCTTTATACTCTGCCATCAAAGCATCACAAATCAGTTGATCCCAGGTCCCCATAAAGTTACCACGGCGATACAACAGATCATCAGACACGGCCAGTTTTTCTTTGAGAATTTCATCAAAGGTCCTGCCTATTCTAGCTGGATTTGTCTGGTATGCTTTGGCACGACTTTCAATAATATCAACATCATAAACTCTCTCACGTAATGTACTGACATAGTCTGTGACTGCTTGATCTGCAGGCAGGAGTTTTTCAAAAACCGGCAGCATTTGATATTGCATGCCCAGCAACTTACCATCCTTCAGGTCAAAATCCATCACCCCCACAAACTTGCCATTGGAACCCGCATTGGTGACCAAACAAATATTGCCATCAGGAGTAGTCACTTTGATCGGTTGAGGGATGCCGTCGTGTGTGTGACCACCCAAAATGGCGTCAATGCCAGACACCTTTCCTGCCAGTTTGATATCAACATCCATGCCATTATGCGATAACAGAACAACCGCCGCAGGAGCGTGTTCAGCACGAATACTGGCAACCAATTCATTCAAATCATCCTCACGAATGCCAAAAGACCAGTCAGGGATGAATCCAGGTGGATTTGCATTCGCTGTGCGCGGAAATGACTGACCTACTACGGCTATTTTCTCACCGCCAACCTCCTTGATCACATACGGCTTGAAAGCATAGCCATCATCTTCGTTATACAAACCCAGACCATCATGCTCATCGACCATCTCAAAGTATCGATCTTCAAAAAGGCTGTCTTCTTTGACCCTGACATTCTGACTTAGAAACTCTCCTTTGAAGGCTAGCAGATTTTTTAATAATTCCTCTTGAGTATAGGTAAATTCCCAGTGCCCAGTCATCAAGTCTACACCCAGCAAATTAGAGATATCGACCATATCTCGGCCACGAGTCCACAACGCTGTCGCTGACCCTTGCCATAGATCTCCGCCATCGAGAGTGAGCGTATTTTCTATGCCTCCAGCCTGTTCACGTAACATATCAAATAAGGTTTTGATATGCGCGGCGCCTCCCATCTTGCCATATTTTTGTGCATTTTCTACAAAGTTAACGCTGGTATAGGCATAGGCTTCCGGACTTTCAGGTGCGAGTTGCAATTCGGCAATCAGCTTATTACCAACCACATGCGGCAATTGCCCCTGAGCCTCACCAACTCCCAGATTGACATTCGGTTCGCGAAAATACACAGGATTGATCTGCGCATGAACATCGGTTGTATGCAACAGTCTTGCAGTGCCTTTGAGTGGGGCTTGATACAATTCAGCAAGGGTCTCAGCATGAGCAGCAAAATCAGGTCGACCCAATTTTGCAGCCAAACTACCTACTGCAGTCAAACCGATAATTTTAAATAGCGAACGTTTTGAGGTATCTATCATGAAAAGGCCTGTTGTTAAATTTTAAAAGCAATAATTTTAAAAACACTAATTTGGAGGAGTGTGATTTAAAGGTTCTGGCAAGGATAATTATTTGAGTTTTAGGCATAAGATTTGTTAATGGATCAAACCTATTCAAACTCCATTTCCCGGTATATTCTTCCGGCATTCTGCCGAGAAAGTTCAAAATAAGTATCCAGATGCGAATAATCAGACTGATCTACCGTGTAAGCATCTTGTAGCTCACCACCATCATCTAATATCTGACTGATTTTCTGTCTCATAAACACCAGATAATCACGGGTATACCGAGTGACTTCAGCATAGTCAGTCGGTCCACCATGCCCTGGAATGATATACTTCGCTTGTAAGCCAACAAAAGCTTCCCAGGAATCAATCCAGGCATCGGTATCAGTATGCTCCATAACAGGCAACAAACGTTGATGAAAAGCCATATCACCAGAAATGACCAGCTCCTTTTCTGGCAGCCAAACGACGATGTCACCGGGGCTGTGTGCCGGACCTAAATTAATGGCTTCTATCGTTTGTCCGCCAAGTTTAATAATATATTTATCGTCAAAAACAATATCTGGCTGAGCAAGTTTTGTGTGCATGGCTTTATCTCTAAGCACTGTTCTAGCTGAATCCAGACTATTTTCACCATATTCATCAATAGCCGCTGCCGCATCTTTGTGGACAACAATTTCAGCCCCTTGCGCTTGCCAGTACGACGAACCCAACATCGCATGCCCCTGGCCATTTTCCAAAATGACATATTTTACAGCCAGATCAGTTACTTTCTTAATTTCATCATGCAAAGCCTGGGCTAACAGATAGCTGCCACCAGCATTGACCACCACAACACCATCTTTGGTCACAATAAATGATAGGTTATTGTTGTGACCTGCGTTGAAATAAGTCGAAGGCGCTGTAGCACCAATCGATGTCCAGACACCTTCAACAACTTCTTCAGGTTGATGGTAGAGCATTGAGTCTGGTGCATTATCACCCTTGATTGGATGACCTGCCGCACGCCATGATATAAAGCCATCTTGCAGGTTTTTGACATTGGTATAGCCCATTTGCAATAGAGTCTTAACCGCAAATGGACTGCGTTGATTATCACCACAGAAAACGATAATCGGCGTGTCCTTATCAGGAACTCTTTCAGGTGCTCGATATTCCAACCAGCCGCGGTCAATATTGAAGATTCGTGGGTAGTCCAACGTACCTCCATGAGCGCCCAGATCTTCAGGCAGACGAACATCGATAAAAACCAGACCATGTTCTTTTTTGGTTAGTGCAATCAATTCTGCAGCGTTAATGCTGTCAATTTCGGACATTATTTTTTCATGTGCCTTGGTCACATCCTGCAACTGACCGGCAGCAATAGCATCACAAAAACTCATGGGAGTTATCAGAACACAGACTAGCAAAGCGATTCTTTTTATCATGACTTCAGTCTCGGGTTACTCGTTAAACTGCTAATTCCAGCAGTGCATTATTCAGACAGTTATTCAAACCGTTTCTTCAGGTATTTATTGCAAAGCAGCAATTGCGGCTTTCAGACTTTTTTCAAGATAGTATCCGTAGAAATCACTGCTATTGATTCCAACAATTTTTTCGGCAATTTGCTGTCCCTGGCCATTAAGAAACAACACCGTGGGAGAAAAATTCGCCTCATATCTCCCACAAAACTCTGTGGTTTCAACGTCTTTATTGTCGGGGCCTTGCAAATACTCTCCAGAATCAAGTGAAACACGCACAATATGTACCTTGTCACCATAGTCATCGGACTTGGATAATGGTTGCAGAAACTCTTCTTTAACACGTTCACAATATATGCAATCGGATTGTTCTATCATTAGCACGACAGGTTTCTTGTTTTCAATCACCGACACTGGCAGCTCTGTCCATTGTTTTAATATCGGCAGTGTAGACGTCTCAGCAGCTACGCTGTTGGCACCAGTAAGCAGCATTGCTACCTGACAGACAACAAAGACGCATACAACAGCGAAAGCCTTAGTGCGAAACCGGTAATTTATCGAAAAGTTTAAAAACATAGGGCTTAATAGAACATCTGGTATTGGCTGTTCACATTAAAACAATTGAAAAAACAATTGAAAAAACGATTGAAAAAACGATTGCCATAACGGTCAAAAAAAGCGTAGCAACTCAATATTAACCTGAGTTGAACTACGCTTTTCATGAGAAGCAACATGGGCTATTTAGGTACTCTATTCTTCCACGCTTCTTTTTCACGTTCATACTGTGCCAACGCATCTTTGCTTTGTTCCAAGGCTTTAGCAACCAATTTCATTGCTTTGTCTGAATCACCTTTTTCATTAGCTTCTTTAGCACTTGCCAGTAACTTTTTAGCTCCAGTCCACTCATGTTGGACGGCAGCAGCATCCTGACGCAATTTATCGGCATCAGCCCATGCCTTCTCAAAATCACTTGCTGCAGATACATTGACAGAGACTAAAGCTGTGCAAAATAGCGTTATCAACAAAGCTCCGATGTTTTTTTTAGTTCGTAGTATTTTCATTATTTTCTGGCTCCCGGACCATTCAATTCCAGACCATTGCCCATATAACTGAGAAAATATTCCAGATTACGATAGGCTTCGCTTTGGGCTTTCAATGGTTGCGCCCTTATATTTTTATTGCAACCGGCAAAACGTCTATGCAAGGTTCCCATGCCGCCCCACTTTGAACGGTAAACCGGAAAGTGTGAGGTGTGCCCCAAACCCGGACTGAGGGTATCTGCTCGAACTCTAAGCCCTGATGCAGCACCATGGCAGTCCATACAGGAAAAGTTCAATTGTCCACGTTTGGTATAATAAAATTGTTTACCCGATTCATAAGCCGCTTTAGCCGCATCATTTTGAATTTTTACATCAATTTTTTCACCGCGTGATTCATAAGCCATATAGGCCGACAAATTGACCATCTTACCTTTCTTATACTTCAGTGGTTTCTCGCCATTGGCTTCGCGGCATCGATTGATGGCATATTCCAATGTCACAACCTGACCTAATTCAGTATCAAAATACGGAAAATCCTTGCGTGACTTTGCTGGGCTATTGGCAAAACAGTCAGAATAGGTCTTACCATTGGCAAACGCTTTGTTGAATTCAACCTCACCTTCTTCTATGGCAATTTCATAGGGAGGAAATTCCTCAATTTCTTCCCATTGAGCACGTGACTCAGGGTGAACGGAGTAAACTCCATTCACAAAATCCGCCATAGGTGTTTTTGGAAATTTCTTTTGGAAGTACTTCTGATAAGCAATTTTGTCCTGTTCCGGTGTAGATTCTGCCTGCACGCTTACCGCAAAGCTGGACAGCAATGCAATCAACAAAGGTGCAAATAATATTTTCATAACATCTCTCCTCTTCTCATTATTCTTATTGGTTCAATACGACCACTGTTCGTAAATCACTACTTAACGACTACTTTTCCAGTGTCGGCAGTACCCTGATTATCCAAAGAAGCGAATGTCAACTCATCTCCAGCAACCGGGCCTTTTGTTTTGAAGGCAACATAGGGGTTTTTTGATACAGCCGGCCCCAGATTACATCGAAAAATTTCATTGCCTTTCCAACTACATGAGAACTCATTGATATGATGAGCCGGAATCTTCTCTCCGGTTTTTTTATCAACTCGTAAGCCAGTTTCCATGGGGTGTTTCATTAATGCTTTGACGGCAACGATATCACCAGTAATTTTTGCTTTTGCTCTGATTGTCATTTTAATACCCTCTTATCCGCCACAGCCACCAATAGTGACTTTGACCTCTTTGCTTGTTGTATAAATTTTCCCGTCCGACTTGATTGCAGCAACAACATTGGATGTTTTGCCCATTTTGATCCGTGTAGAGACATCAGCTACGGAATTTTCATTTAATTCAAACGTTGCTGACAAGGGGTTAGGGTTGCTTTCTACGTAGATACTGATGTTTTGTACATTCGGCAAATCTGTGGAAACAGACACAGGAACAACAGCACCATTTTCTGCAATATCTGGCGCTTTCAGATTTATTTTGTCACTGTTTACAGCATCAGAGCCATATAAGCTCTTGATCGCGGAACCCAACTCTTCAGTCTCAAAGGCGGCTTTAGGCCAAGCTGCAAAAACAGCATTAGGAAGCATCGCTAGAGCTGAGAAAATTGAAAACGACTTGATAATAGTTCGCCTGGACTGGTTTATTAGTTTCATTTTAAACTCCTACAATGTGTATATATATTCTGCAATTTTCATAATTTCCCCTTCAGACAAAATGTCATGTAAACCAAATGGGGGCATTAATGTGTTGGGATTTGTTTCCAGCGGATTACTGATTTGATTTACTAGGCGGTCAAAATCGGGGAAACGCACTTTCATCGCCACTAATGGAGGTGCTGTATTTCCTGGAAGAGAACCATCAGCAATCATATGGCATGCCAAACAGTTACCTTTCTTTCGATCAAAAGCCAGCTCTTTGCCCTCTGCAATTCGTGTGGCATCATCACTGGTTGAATAGACAGTTGAAGCACTCGTTATAAACATCAGAGCACCTAAACTCACCCCGATTAACAACTTGCCAGCATTAAACATAATCTTCATTTCTAATCTCCGCCTTCTTATTTTTTATTATTACCTTACTCAAAATGTAGCATGTCGCTACGTTAAATCACGTAAAAAATTCACTCTATCATAAAATCTACAGCCGCTTTAACATCATCGTCGGTTAAAGAGGCATTGCCGCCTTTAGCCGGCATGAAACCACTACTGCCTTGAAATCCATTGATTGCATGTTCATAAAGCAGCTCTTCGCCCTGCTTGATTCTTGCAGACCAATCTGCTGCATCTCCCACTATCGGAGCACCGGCAACGCCTGAAGCATGACAAACAGCACAGGCTGCTGTGTAAACTTGTTGACCCTTGTCAGATTGCTTTTGAGCTTGTTCGTTGGATGAATTGACTGAAGAAGACAGCGTCTGTGCATTAGCTGGCGAGCCTTTGTCGCTCTCTTGTCCTGACTTCAAATGTGCAACTGGAGTCACGCCTAATGCGGTTGAATCCCAAGTGATTTTGATAGATTTCTTATCGCGACAGTCCTGCATGCATCGAGTGTTTTGCACATCGGGTCTGGGATCATCAACGAAAGCAAGTTCGTTAGGCAATTTGATGGACGTAAAGTTCTCTTTGCTGAGCACGAAATCATTATCAACCAACTCATTAAGATAAAGAATGTATGCAGTAATTGCATAAACCTCATTATCTTCAAGAGATTGAGGTGATAAAAAAGGCATTGCACGATGAATATAATCCCACAGAGTAGACAAATATGGCCAGTATGAACCCACCGTTTTATCTGGCCTCTCTTCAGTCAAGGAGTCAAAACCACCAGCCAAAACAGGCCAACGCCCCTCACCTTCACCAAAAGTACCGTGGCATGAAGCACACTGCTGTTCAAATAAAACCTCACCTTGTTCAACACTTCCCTGGCCTTCTGGCAAGCCTTGCCCATCTGGACGCACATCAATATCCCAACCAGCTATTTGTTCTTTTGTCAGAACCGTACCAATATTGAATTTTTCTGTTGTTGTATTTTCTATTATTGACTTGTCTGTTCCTACCTTTGAAGCTGAACTTTCAGAGGGTTTTGCCGTAGCCAGTACAGGCACAGCCGAATCAACAGCAAAGGTCTTTTGTTCCTTAATTGTTGATTCTACACTCTGCGATTCCGAACCAGATTCCGAACACGCTGAACAAATGACAAAAAGGCTTATAAAAGAAAAACTTTTAGTCAATTTGAACATTTCTCACCTCCCCACTTGGCAACAACTGCCATGTGTGGATGGAGTTTTTATGATAAATAGAATTCACCCCTCGAACGCCTCTCAATTGACCTAAGGTGGGTTGTACATAGCCCGTTTCATCAATTGCCCGGCTTTGTATCAGGGCGGGAGAACCATCCCAATTCCAATCATAACTGAAACGTGTCAATGCCTTGTCCAGTACCTGACCTTTTAATTTGGCTGCACGCCAGGAGATTCCCCCATCAAAAGACACATCAACCTGTTTGATCTTTCCTCGCCCTGTCCAGGCAATGCCCTCAAGTTCATGATAGCCTTTTTGCTTCAATGGCTTTTCTGGACAAACAGAAGTAACCACTGAGTTCGCTTCTTGAACCCAAGTGAATCGTCTCGCTGTTCCGTCCGGCATAAGGTCAGTATACTTCGAAGTTTCTTCACGTAAATGCCAGGGTTTATCGCCCAATTCAAGCCGTCTGAGCCACTTTATGCTAGTGTTGCCTTCCCAACCGGGATTCACTAAACGTAAAGGGTAACCTTGTTCTGGTCGAATGCGTTCACCATTTTGAGCATAAGCCACTATAACATCATCCAAAGCTTTTTCGATCGGAATACTGCGCCCCATAGCTGCACCATCCGCACCTTCAGCCAACAACCATTTCGCCGTGGGTTTTATGCCGACTTCGGCTAATAATGTGGACAAGCGAACCCCAGTCCATTCGCTGCAACTAACCATACCATGAGTAAACTGCAATGCCTCCATCTGAGCTCCACGCCATTCCATTCCTCCATTAGCCGGGCATTCGATAAAACGAATTTCAGAAACAGAAGGAAAGCGCATTATGTCATCCATGCTAAAAACCAATGGGTTGTCGCATAGCCCATGAATCATCAAGCGGTGTTCATCAGGATTAATTTCAGGAACGCCGGCATGATAGCGTTCAAAATGAAGGGAGCTTGGTGTGATGATTCCTTTAAGTTCGTGTATTGGGGAAAAGCTGATAGAGGAAATCGGAGAAGCGGTTAACCAGGAAACTGTACGCCGCACAACATCATTTTCATATTTTGATGGGGAACCATAGGGAGCAGTCACTACGCCTCTGCCGGTTTTCTTCATCCACTCTGGAATCATCGGAGGTAGGTTATTGCCGTGCTCTTTAGCGAAAAGTTGCTCTGCAGTCAGAGCAGATGCAACTCCGGCAGTTGTCAGCAAAAACCGCCTTCGAGGTGTCGTTTTATTCGTTATTTTTTTTGACAGAACTTATTCCTCGTTACCTGTTGTTTGTTAAATTCATGCAGGTCAAGCGACTCACTTTGGATATCAACCAACCTACAATACAATAATAAAACATTATATTGAAATAACTTAATAGAATAACAAAGTCACCTCAATCCATAGAAAAAACACTAAAAAAACAAATAAATAACATCACAAAATCAGCTTAAGCTATTGTAAATAAAAGAGCATTAAAAAATAAATCTTCTGTAAGACAAATAATTATTATCACAAGAAAAAGAAGACCAAGTCTAATTTTATTGAATTAAATTTAAAAATACTATCAGGCACTATTTATTCACATCAACCCAATTAATTAAACTAAAAAACTTTCTATTGAGTAACAACGATGGCCAACAAACTAAAGCCTGTTGTAGAATAAGTTATGCCTTTCAAAGACTTTCATCCTGCAGTTAAGGAATGGTTTGAGTCAACCTTCTCTGAACCCACTCCTGCTCAATCTGAAGCTTGGCCCGCTATCAAGCAGGGACAGCATTGCCTGATTGCAGCTCCAACTGGAAGCGGTAAAACTTTGGCAGCATTTCTCGCTGCAATTGACGATCTGGTTCAACAGAGCCTGGATAGCGGGCCTTTGGAGGACCAGACCTATGTGCTGTATGTCTCTCCTTTGAAAGCATTATCGAACGATATTCAAAAGAATTTACAGTTACCAATTTGCGGCATCGAAACCGCTTTAAACGAACGTGGTTTGCCAAGTATTGGCATTCAAGCCAAAGTACGCACCGGCGACACACCGCCCAGTGAGCGTGCCCGAATGGCTAAATTCCCTCCTCACATTCTGGTGACAACACCTGAATCTTTGTATATTTTGCTCACTTCAGAGAGTGGCCGTAATATGCTGCATACAGTACGTTCAGTCATTGTCGATGAGATTCATGCCGTAGTAGGCAATAAACGCGGGGCGCACTTAAGCTTGTCGCTGGAACGTTTGCAGGCACTAGTGGCTAAACCACTAGTGCGTATTGGTTTGTCAGCCACTCAAAAACCAATAGAAATTGTCAGCCAATTTCTGGTGGGCGCACGCAATGAACCCTGTTTAATTGTCGATAGCGGGCACAATCGTGAACGCGATCTGGCGATTGAAGTCACGGCGTCGCCTCTGGAAGGCCTGATGTCGAACGAAGTCTGGGATGAAGTCTACGACCGCTTGGCCGATCTTATTCTGGAACATACAACAACGCTGATTTTTGTCAACAACCGACGTTTATCAGAACGAGCAACACGCTTTTTGGCTGAACGTGTTGGTGAAGAAAATGTCGCTGCGCATCACGGTAGCCTGGCTAAAGAACATCGCCTGGATGCCGAGCAAAAGCTCAAGAATGGCAAATTAAAAGCCATGGTAGCAACAGCGTCGATGGAACTGGGTATTGATATCGGTGATGTCGACTTGGTCTGTCAGCTAGGTTCGCCCCATGGCATTGCTGCTTTTCTGCAACGTGTAGGACGTTCTGGCCATGCGGTAGGTGGACTGCCCAAAGGCCGTTTATTTCCCAGCAGCCGTGATGATCTGGTGGAGTGTTCCGCTTTGCTGCACGCTATTGAACAAGGTGACATGGACACACTGGAAATCTGTGCTTCGCCATTGGATGTGCTGTCTCAGCAAATCATAGCAGAGGTAGCCAGCCGCGAATGGGCCGAAGATGAGCTATATCGCGTACTGACAGCAGCCTACCCATATCGTGATTTAAGCCAGCAAGCTTATAGTCAGGTATTGGCTATGGTGGCCGATGGTTTTGCCACCCGCAGAGGACGTCGCAGTGCTTATATTTATCGCGATGAAGTCAACGGACAACTACGACCTCGCAAAAGCGCACGCTTGACCGCCGTGACTAATGCTGGGGCTATTCCTGATCACTTCGACTATGACGTCATGCTAGAACCTCAAGGCCATAAGATTGGAACACTGAACGAGGATTTTTCCATAGAAAGCATGCCCGGAGATATTTTCCAGTTAGGCAATCAGTCCTATAGAATTCTGCGTGTTGAAAACGGCATTGTCAGAGTAGAAGATGCTCATGGCTTACCGCCCAGCATCCCTTTCTGGTTGGGTGAAGGTGCGGGTCGAACCAACGAACTCAGCGAAGCGGTGTCAAATCTGCGCCAGCAAGTCGCTGAACGCCTGCCAGAGTCGGGTGTTGACAGCACTACCGATTGGGTGGTCAACACAATTCATATCTGCCCGGCTGCTGCTTTGCAATTGGTCGAATATCTAGCAGCAACACAAGCAGCCCTGCAAGGTATGCCAACTCAGAAGCATATTTTCTTTGAACGTTTTTTTGACGAAACAGGTGACCACCATATCGTGATTCATTCACCTTATGGTTCACGTTTGAATCGCGCCTGGGGTTTGGCATTACGCAAAAAATTCTGCCGAAAATTCAACTTTGAATTACAAGCCGCGGCACTCGAAGACAGCATCGTCATTTCTCTTGGGTCAACTCACAGCTTTCCTCTCGAAGAAGTGATTCATTATTTAAAGTCTACCTCAATTGAACGGGTAGTTACTCAAGCAGTACTGCAAGCCCCTTTGTTTCCTACGCACTGGCGTTGGGATGCCAGCATTGCTTTGGCAGTCAAACGCAACCAAAGCGGTAAACGCGTACCAGCCATTTTCCAACGTAACAATGCCGAAGATTTAATTGCCGTAGTGTTTCCTGACCAGATAGCCTGTCAGGATAACATCGTTGGCGAGCGAGAAATACCAGACCATCCATTAGTGAACCAGACCATTTATGATTGCTTACATCAGGTAATGGACATTGATGGACTGCAACAGTTGTTGGAAAAAATTGAAACCCAACAAGTCATAATCAGTTGCCGTGATCTGGTCACACCATCACCACTGGCACAAGAGATTCTCACAGCAAAACCCTATGCCTTTCTTGATGATGCACCCGCAGAAGAACGTCGCACACGTGCCGTCAACGCCAACCGAACTATGGATGTGGAAAGTGCTCGTGACATAGGCACGTTGGACCCAGCTGCCATTGAGCAGGTTTGCAGTGAAGCCTGGCCAGAAGTCAACACAACAGATGAGGCACACGATGCCCTCTTGATGTTGGGTTTTATCACCGAACAAGAAGCCAAGCAAAATAAGTGGCAGAGTTTGTTTGAGACCTTAACGGCTGATAAGCGTGCCGCCTTGTTTAAATTTGACTCAGAAGCTGGTCCACACGCTATCTGGGTCTGCGCCGAACGCCTGGCTCTGCTGCGTAGTCTGTTTCCTGAGGGATTAACAAGCCCCGATATCGATGCAGTAGGAGCAGCCAGTCAAATAGACTGGGAGCCTCACACCGCATTGATCGAATTGGTTCGAGGTCGATTGCAAGGTTTAGGCCCTGTCAGTGAGGGTGCTTTGGCCCAGAGCCTGCATATCAACAACAACGATATCGCTCTCGCTTGTCTGGCTCTGGAGCAGGAAGGTTATGCCATGCAAGGCCAATTCTCCCCCCTCACACCTGCACAATTGGCTGAAGATACCGCTCCAGAAACACAGTGGTGTGAACGTGGCTTACTGGCAAGAATTCATCGTTATACCCTGAAAAAGCTGCGCAACGAAATAAAACCAGTGACCCCGGCTGAATTTATGATGTTTTTGTTTGACTGGCACCATCTGGGCGAAGAACGCCCCGAAGGCACATTGGCAGTTGCCAACACTCTGCGCCAGCTCGAAGGTTTCAGCATTCCTGCCTGCGCCTGGGAAACAGATATTTTACCCGATCGAGTGGATCATTTTGAAAGTTTTGCCGTAGATCAATTATGCATGAGTGGTGAGTTCACCTGGTTACGTTTTGCCAACAAATCACAATCCAACAAGTCAAAGAGCAACAAAAAATCAAGCAGTAAAGGTCCGATTAAAACCACCCCGGTCAGTTTTATCGAACGCCAACACCAAGCCATCTGGCTGGAGCTTCACCAACAAGCCCAAGCCAGAGAACTTGAGTTGTCATCAAGCGCACAACTACTTCTGAGCAGTTTGCAACAGCAAGGCGCTTCGTTTTTCTCAGAACTACACCATAGCCACAGCAATCCGCAGGGGATGCTGCGCAATCAAGCCGAAACAGCCCTGGGGGAACTGGTCAGCAATGGATTGGTCAATTCAGACAGTTTTGCTGGTTTGCGAGCGCTGATCACACCAACGAAAAAGAAAAACGAAATCGCCCGTCGTGCCAGACAACGCTCAATCACTCCTCTGAACTCAATCGATAATGCAGGACGCTGGGTGCTGCTGAACAGGCAGGAACTTAGTGCCAATGCAAATGGTCAAGTTGCAACACCACAGGAAATAAGCAACCAGAAGCACCGCTGGCTGCAAACTCCTTATGAAACACTGGAATTTATCGCTGAAACTCTGTTGATCCGTTATGGAGTAGTCTTCAGAAAATTATTAGAACGAGAAACTGGCTTGCCGCCCTGGCGTGAGTTGTTATATGTCTTCAGGCGTTTGGAAGCTCGTGGTGAAATTCGTGGTGGCCGCTTTGTAGACGGCTTCAGCGGCGAACAGTTTGCCAGCCCAGATGCGGTTGGTCTATTACGCAAACAACGCAAGAAAAAATCAGACTCATTGATTACCATTTGCGCTGCCGACCCTTTGAATTTGGTGGGAATAATTCTTCCAGGACAGCGTATCACGGCTCAAGCCAGTCATCGTATTTTATTCAAAAATGGTGTGCCGATTGCTGTGCAACAAGGCAAACAAACCAACTATCTACAACCACAGACACCTGACAAAGAATGGCAAATTAAAAACATTTTATTGCAACGACAAAACCCTGGAAATTTTATGGTTCCAAAAGGTAAAATTTAAGCTCTTGTCAGCTCTTAATTTTGACAGTCCACTCAAAATTAAATGTAGAGACAATCACTCCTTGTTCATTAATACCAACCGATTTCATCCAAGCAGTCTGCCCTTCTCCCGTTTCGATGGTCTTTTGAATGGCATCTGCAATCTGTTGACCATCTTCGCAGATAAAGTTAATGCGACCCGTCGCTTTTTTGCTGAATGACGAATTGTTATTTGCCACTAACATGGATATTTTATGCCCGGTTTCACGAATGTGACCAATGACCAGAGCCCCTGTACTTAACTCAGCTGCCATTGCCTGCACCGCAAAATACATTGATTTAAAGGGGTTCTTATTGATCCAGCGGTGTTTGACTGTAACGGTGCAACTATCATCAGACAAGGATTTAACTCGCACACCACATGACCACGCTGAAGGCAGGTTCAACATCGCGAA
Organism: Arenicella sp.; assembly: GCA_050633785.1. Taxonomy (GTDB): domain Bacteria; phylum Pseudomonadota; class Gammaproteobacteria; order Arenicellales; family Arenicellaceae; genus CALKZN01. The sequence continues at coordinate 60,829 of JBOEHE010000022.1, read as the reverse complement.
TAGATTAATTTTTTTCGGAGATAATTTCATCGCAGTTCAAATATATCTTAATATCTCTATTGCAGCATTTTGGGGTAGTCAAAATAATCCATATCACAGTCGGTATTTCTCAAACTCTCCCAACTATCAACGTGGCAATCAATGGCAACAACCCCAGCCGTTGGCACATTATCCAAATTAGCTCCAACCAAGTGATTCACCACTTGAGTAATCGCAGGATTATGCGCCACAACAGCAACACGGTTAATATTGTCAGGTAGGTTACAAAGAATTTCCAACAAGGCATCTGCCCGAAAAGTATAAAAGCTTAAATCTGGCTCCAATGCAGCACCTGAAAACTCGCTAATCAACTGAGCAAAGTCAATGGCTCTAGCCGCAGTACTCGTAAAAATAACATCCAACATTTCGTCTTTGTCGGCTATATGTCGTGCCATCGCAACCGCATCACGTTCCCCTCGCCGGTTGAGTGGGCGTTCATGATCATCCAGTCCAAGGTGTTTATGGCTGGATTTGGCATGCCGAATTAAAATAAGTCTGCGCATAATAAGGTTTTCGTAGCCTGAGTAGTATTTAGGTCAAGTTCTCAAAATAACCTTGATAAGGGTGTAAAAGCAATATGAAAATGCATTTGATTTATGTACAATAATCAAAATATGTGACAAATTATGAGTCCAGCTTTAAGCCTTATTTATTTTATTAAACAACAGCCTTTTAAATAACAACTTTTAAACAGTAACTTTTAAACAGTAACAACTTTAACAATAACACTCCTAAAAAACACCGCTAAAATGAACCGGATTACACTGAATATCGCTGAAACTTCATCAATTGTCGCGAATCATCACAAACTATACTCCGGTATCATTTTCACCTGTCCTTATTTCTCTCACATATTGCACACAATAACTACACTACTTATAACGACCATTACTAATCTAAAAGGAATTCATCATGACCGAACGTAATGCTGTTTCTATGCCTGTTGTTTTTACAGCAGTATCTTATTCTGCCAACCATACCCCACCCTGTATTCTCTCAACTGTTTCTCCTGCATCGACCAAACACGCCAGCAATCAAGCTCTTTATGCCATTGCCGAAGACCGTGAGTCTTATATCGCCGATTCTGCAGTCCTGACTCAGGAAGAAATTGAACAATTAGAAGAACGTTTCTGGTCGTTAGCCACAGGTTCTGAAGTGAACACTAGACGCGTTTTATTCAGTTTATTAGGCAAGTCAGTGGACGAAATTGCAGACGAATTGAAAATCGCAGATACTGAAACACGACAGGCTTTTTTTGCTATTGCTGAATCAGGGTTCGAAATGATTCAAGCCTTAAAACACTTCGTTGATGTCCTGGAAGGTGCACAATGGCGTTTAGAGATAGGTTTGGACAAAATGCAGCACTAAATTTGTTGTGTTTTTTATTGTCAACAACCGTTTAGATTCAGCCATTTTACTATGCCTATTCTTTACGTTGTTTTATCTATCCAACTCTTCCAGATAAAAATGCCCCATGCCAACAACAACAATGTTCCACCAATAGGTGTAATAGCACCTAGCCAACGAATTCCACTCAAGGACAAAATATACAGGCTGCCTGAAAAAATTACAGTTCCGAGGCTCATCATTGCTGTGATCAAGGTGACCCCAGACATTTGCTCAGTCTGCCGTGCCAACGTGCCTATGACAATCAGGGCCAATGCATGAAAAAATTGATAATCTGAAGCCGTTGCAAAAATAGCTTCAGTGCCATGTTTGGCCAACAACGGTGACCAGGCATGCGCTCCAAATGCACCTAAAGCCACTGCTAGAAAAGCCAGCAACCCTCCTACAACAATTGTCCATTGAGCTTTTTTATTGGCTTGATTCATTACTCGGCCCTCAATATTTTTTCAACGTCATACGTGCAATAAACAACAGTAAAATAGTCGGCACTGTCATAAACAGAGAAACCCAGATAACGCCCGACCATCCAAACTTAAATAACAGCCAACCTGCCGAAAATGACGCTAACGCCTGCAAACCAAACACTAGAAAATCGTTGCATGCCTGCACCTTAAAACGTTCTTCACCTGAATAAGCCTGCGGCAATAAGGCCGTGGAAGTCACAAATAATATATTCCAACCGACGCCCAGCAATACTAATGCCCACCAATAATGCATTACTTGCACTCCAGAAAAAGCAAATAAGCTGACAACACAATAGATAATCAAACCCCACAATAATAAGCTTATTTTATTTACTCGAGTCAGCAACATACCGGTAACCAACGACGGAAGGAACATGGCAACCATATGTGATTGGATAACCCACTTAGTCGTTTCCAAAGAGTGGTCGTGAAATTCATGCATGCTGATTGGTGTTGCAGTCATCACCAATGTCATCACACCAAATGCAATTGCTCCAGAACCAGCAGCAATAATAAAAACAGGCTGACTAATAATGTCCAGCAAGGGTCGTCCGGTACCTCTTTCAGCATTTTTTTCTACTATCGGATTTTTAAACATTGTGAGTAACAGCATTGTCATTAACTGCACTACGACAAACAATAGAAATGAACCAGCATAGCCATGCGGCGACTCTATTAAATCTTTGCCCCAGATACCAATTTGTGGCCCAATAAACGCTGATACCAAGCCTGCCAGAAGAGCCATGGAAATGCCTTTGGCTTGTTGTTTCTCATCAACAGCACTCTCAATGATAGCGAAACGCCCAGTTTGAGTGAATGCGATATTAAAGCCAATGCCTGCGGAAGCTATCATCAAACCTGTAAAACTGGCATTCATGGCTGACCACATAGCCAACAAGGCACTGGCAATTGATACCAACACTCCTAACATCATTCCTGCCCGGCGACCAATTCGTTGCATAATCAATGCTGCCGGGATAGTAGTAAATGCTGTGCCGATCACCATAAAAGCCAAAGGCAAAGTTGCCAGTTTTGGGGAAGGAGCAATATGGGTCGCCAATAAACCGCTGACCAAAATCATCAGCGATGCACTGGACATACTGAATGCCATGACCATAGCCATGACATAAATATTACGGGGTAAATTTAGCACTTGAAGCCTTCAGATATAGTATGCATTAAACCCCGATTATGCCGTAGTTTGTACCAACTGAATCATTTTGTTTTTGCAATGTTCGCATTCACCGGTTTTGTTCGTTACAGAGACACTAAAAATACGCTAAAATAGCAGGGTCAGTGTTTTATATTTTGATAGGAATCCTCAAAAAGCCCACTCCTTTTGTCAAACGAAAACACCGGCATGTCCTGTACTCAACACCATCGACCCCAGATCGTTTGAACCACTATGTCTGAAAGTATTTTAGCTGTTGCCCCTATTTTTCTGCTCATTGTTCTTGGCTATGGTCTACGCCGTGGCAGCGTTCCCAGCCTGGAATTCTGGAACTTGAATGACAAGCTGGTTTACTGGGTCTTACTCCCTGCCCTATTATTTTATAAAACATCTCGTCTGGATATTTCACTGGAAATGCTGGGCAACTTTTCAGTAGTGATTTATTCCGGCTTCTTCTCAGCAGTGATTCTGTCAATGCTGCTTGGCAAACTACTTGGTTTCAGCAGTCCGGCAATCACTTCTATTTTGCAAGGTAGCGCCAGGCACAATACCTTTATCGCACTGGCTATTGCTGAAAGTTTATTCGGCACCCAGGGCCTTTCAATGGCTGCTCTGGGGTCCGCATTGCTAATACCTATGACCAATGTCGTTGTAATTACATTGATGGTCTGGCAGCTACATTCAGACTCAAAGTTAAGTGCAATAGTTGCTGCTACCTTGAAAGATTTAGCAAGAAATCCATTGATATTAGCCGTCTCATTAGGATTGACATTTAATTACCTTGGTTTTAAAGAAGTACCCATTCTGCATGAAATGACCCGAATTCTTGGCGGAGCAGCTTTGCCAGTGGTGCTTATGTGTGTTGGTGCCAATATCCGGGTCAGAGCCATGGCAGCTTCATGGGTACCTGTTATGATATCAAGTTGTATCAAAATGTTGCTCTTTCCGTTGATTATAGTAACGGTTTCTGTCGCTATCGGCTTAGATACCATGCAAACGACTATTGCGGTGCTGTTTGGAGCGGCCCCTACAGGAGCAAACTCTTATACACTGGCCAGACAAATGGGCGGTGATGCTCCTTTGATGGCGGCAATTGTCACCATTCAAACAGCACTCGCTGTCATAAGTCTGCCGGTAACGATTGAACTAGTGCGTGGCTTTCTTGGCAGTTAGAACACTAAACTTGCTGGGGCGATGATATTTGATTGTTTATTCCATTGCTTTTATGGGAGATAATATCATTTAGTATCAGTAACAATGAGAATGACTATGATGGATCATAATTCAATTATTCAACGTCAGGTTCAGGCACTCAACTCGCTGAACGACTCTATTCCGACTCTGGAAAAAGAGGCTATGACGCAGGAACAATTGCAAAATATTATCAACAACCAACTATTCAGTCCGGTTGAAGATGAAACCATTGCCTACTGGTTTGCCCGCTTTATCACGATTCGGCGCAATTTATGGGCTATCGTTGACACCGCCATTGCCAATACAAAAAGCATGGCTGAGTTATCAGCCACTCATGATTGGCATTATTTTGTTATCGCTTATTCAGCAGTGTGTTCTCTGGTACGAATTGATCGTTTTTTATTGAATGTTGTTGCTTATGACAGCATTATCCAGCGCAAACTCAATGAAGCATTTCCTGAGCACCGTATCGAACGCAAACAATGCAGTGCCATATACGCAGCACTGACATTGCCGGCCAATGCGATCCGTATCAACGAAGCTCACCGTACATTCAAAAAAAAGCACAAACTTATTGCCGCTGCAGTCAAAGATACTTCATTGCAGGCAATTTTTGAAAAGTTGCCTGAACAGGAACGCTATATGGATCTTCGCTGGTACCGTTATTTATGGGCCAGACTGTGTTACCGTCATCATTCATGGCGCCGCCGGGGCGCATCAGCACGACAGCAATCTCTGTTCGCTTTTTTAGAACTCAGCGGACGACTCGTCTCAGAACTGTGTTTGCCCGGTGACAAGAAAGTGACAAAAGATGTTCGCACACAATTGCACAACATCCTGCAACCTGGTGACATTTTTGTAACTCGCCATAACGGGGCTTTAACCAACCTGTTTCTACCAGGGTTCTGGCCACACGCAGCATTGTATGTGGGTTATGAATCACACCGGAAACAACTCGATATCAAGGCTGACCCACGACATTTACGCTACTGGCATGGTGATCATTGTACATTTGAAGCGCTCAAAGATGGCGTTCATTTTCGTCCATTACAGGAAACACTGAATGTCGACGCTTTTGTGATACTACGAACCCATTTGCCACAAACAGACATCGCTCAAGCCATTGCCAGAGTTATCGTGCATGCTGGCAAAGGCTATAACTTTGATTTTGATTTTTTCCGTTCTGACCAACTGGTCTGCACTGAAGTGATCTATCGCGCCTTTGATGGCATCAATGATGTAAATATTCCTTTGATTGAACGCGTTGGCCGTAAAACATTGTCTGCTGAAGATTTATTGGATATGGCACTGGACACCTTATGGTTGTCCCCTGTTGCAATCTATGGGGTTGGCAGCAGCAAAGAAAAGATTGTCACCGGCAATGACGTCAGAGACATCCTGGTCAACAGCTATCGAAACTAAAAAGACGAGCCATTTTAAACCTTTCATTTTAGAGAAATGATTATCCGAGAAACTCAGTATCAGAAAATCCCAATGGAACTTTTGCTCAATGCCGACCCATCTGAGGAAAACATTCTGCAATACTTGAGCGAATCACGCTTTTTTGCGGCAATTGAAGACGAAGAAACCTTAGGTGCCTGCGCTATTCTTAATCAAAAGCGGACCGGTCATAAAAATAGTGTCATTGAGTTGATGAACATTGCCGTCTATGCACTACATCAGGGTAAAGGCATTGGTACAGCACTATTGCAACATGCTATCACCGTCGCCCGGACACTAAAGGCAGAAAAAATGACCGTTGGTACGGGCACATTTGGTTATCAACTGGCTTTCTATCAAAAACTAGGGTTCCGTGTACAATCCATAGAGCGAGACTATTTTATTTCGCATTACTCTCAAACCATTTATGAATCAGGCATACAGCACCAAGATCGGCTTATACTGGAATTAACGCTTTAAGTATCAGGTCAGTTAAGAGCATACTTACAAAGCATTAACTTGTCTGCTCAAAGTATAAATTATATATCTGAGTAGCTATTCAATTATCAGGAATAACGGTATGTCTCTAAGTCTGGATCACTTTTTTATTATTACATCACCCGGCGCACCCCAGGCCAAGCTGTTATCCAACATCGGCCTGGTGGAAGGCAGCAGCAATGATCACCCTGGCCAAGGCACAGCAAATCGTCGTTTTTATCTGGCAAACTCCACTATTGAACTTATATATTTACGAGATATAAACGAAGCTCAAAATGGGCCTGGACAACAGTTGCACTTTGCAGAACGATCTGACAACACTTCAGCCTCACCTTTCGGTTTAGTGGTTCGAGCTGGTCTGGGAGCAACTCAGATGCCATTCAAAGGCTGGCGATACTATCCTGACTACTTCAGCAAAGACTGGTTTTTTCAAATAGGCCAGAACTCTAACACGCTTGAAGAACCCTTGTGTATTTGTATGCCGCTGCAATTGTCAAGACCAAAACGGCAAACAGAAAACCCTGATTGGTACTTGACCAAGATCAGCATTAGCGTGCCAACCACTCAACCATCATCAATCCTGCAACACGTAACGCAATGCTCAGATATTTCTCTTGAGTTAAACCGTCCTCATCAACTTGAATTAACGTTTAATAATGCCTGCCAAAGCAAAACAGTCAACCTACAACCTGAACTGCCAATGGTTATCCACTGGTAAAGGCTTTATACACCGTCAAGCACTAATCATAATACACAGCAATACAAGATAGAAATACTCTGTAATACAGCAATCTAAGGCATTCACCCTGATTACGGATGCTTATACAGTCAATGAATGATTTGTCGGGATCGACTGTGAATTAGCCGACCAATCACTTTTCACAAAACCATAAAAAAGGAATTAACATTATGTCTGTCAGATTATTGTTATTGTATTTGTGTTGTTGCACCGTGTTATTGAGCAATATTAGTGTTTCAGCAGCAAATTTATCTCCTGCCAGAGAACCCAACAATTTATTAGGTGTCTGGAGCTATAGCATTATCGCTGATGTAACATCATTAGCCGTGTTCACTGATGGCAGCTTCACCTACGACATAGAAGGCGTATTCGACCTTGGAGTCACTCTTTCGAGACAACAGAACCCTGAAGACTGGGGCGTCTGGAGAGTGAGAACTGAGCCAGACGGTGATCAGGTCCTAGATCTCAAATTATCAAATGAAAGCCAATTCACAGATCATTTGTTTTGGTGGAAAAATATTCCAGGCAATCAAAACCAGAAGCTAAATCACTGTTACACCAACCTAGCTTTCTCTGATGGTGGGCCCGGCTCAGATGGTGACGTGTTTGTGGGCGCGTCCAAAACCTGGTGTTTTATACAACAAGGGTATTTCGCCAGCAAAGTGTCCAGTTTCGGAGTTGCCCCAGGTGTCGCTATCAGCGGTCCAGGCGCTGCACTTCAAGGATCATATCGAATTGATGGTCATGCCATGAAGCTGAAATTCGCCAATGGCCAGGAAAAGACGGTCAGTTTTGTTTATACCTTACCGGAAAGAGTCAGCATTCGTATTAATCAAACCCGTTATTCTCGAGGCAGAAGTACACAGGGAATCACAGTAGTAACTCAACCTCCAACCTTATCTCCAGTGAATAAGAATGGCGTTGCTATGGCCCCAATCATTGATTTATTGATGGACAATTCCAGTCGATATTCCGGCACACAAACATTAAGGCTCATCGAAAATGGCATTCCATTGCAAGACATCAATACCATGTTCATTTTGACGGTTGATGGCAGTAACGTCTCTATTACTGATCAAGGCATCCCTCCAAGTACAGCCAAAGGTACATTGCAGAACAAGCAATTTATCGCATCAAGCAATCAAACTGCTTACCCCTTAAGCGCTAATATTGAATGCCAGAACAAATTTGACTACAGCGGCTCTGTAACTGACAGTTCAGCAACAGGCACAATTGCTGGTGTTATTGAGTGTTCTAACTCACAAACGTTCGCTGTAAATGGCCATTTTTCTGCAATTCAATAATACTCGTAAACAGTACTAAAACTCACCATTAAATATTGGTATTCCATGGTAGTTTAATATCTCTATTTCAATTAGATAGTGTTAATATACTGACAATCCAAAACTAATTTTTTCGATATTGCTATGAGCCGTTTCTGGTCAAATACTGTGCACAATTTAACGCCCTACATTCCGGGCGAGCAATCACCTGATGCCAAGTTAATCAAACTCAACACCAACGAAAATCCTTACGGCCCATCACCCAAAGTTCTGGCGGCCATCAAGGAACAGGCAAGTGATAACTTACGGCTATACCCAGACCCTAATGGACAAGCATTGAAAAATGCTTTGGCAGATTATTATCAACTGCAAAGCAACCAAGTATTTGTAGGCAATAGCTCAGATGAGGTTTTAGCTCACACGTTTCAGGCGTTACTGAAACAGGACTTGCCCCTGTGTTTTCCTGACCTTACCTATGGTTTCTACCCAGTCTACTGCGGCTTGTACGATATTGAGTATAGAACCGTCCCACTGGATGAGAATTTTCAAATCGAACTGGAGGCTTATCCAGAGCAAAATGGCGGTATCATTTTTGCCAACCCTAATGCGCCAACAGGACACACTCTAACCCTGCCCCAGATTGAAAAATTATTAGAACGCAACACCGAATCGGTGCTCGTAATTGACGAAGCTTATGTTGATTTCGGCGCTGAATCAGCTATGGCACTGATTGATCAATACGATAACTTATTAGTCGTTCAGACTCTGTCAAAATCCCGTTCACTGGCAGGTTTGCGTGTTGGTTTCGCCTGCGGACAAGCCCCTTTGATAGAAGCCTTGGAACGAGTAAAAAACAGTTTCAATGCCTATCCACTCGACAGGTTAGCCCTTGCTGGAGCAGTAGCTGCATTTGAAGACGAGGATTACTTTCAAAAAACTTGTCAGAAAGTCATCAAAACACGACAACATACGATTGAAGAGCTTGCGAAACTTGGCTTCGACACCCTTCCCTCATCAACCAACTTTGTCCTGACAACACACCCAAGACACAATGCCAGACAAGTCTTCACAGACTTACGTGAAGCGGCAATCAGCGTACGTTATTTCGACATTCCGCGCATAGACAACTATTTACGAATCAGCATTGGTACTGATGAAGAAATGCAAGCACTTATCGAGGCTCTAAAACCATTAGTTGCTTGATATCAAACAGTCGTTATGTGTCACAAAAGTGGAGTAAACAGTGACGTTTGAAGATTGGATGAGGCTTCGCGGTCTATCTGAATCCTCTGTAAAAAAATATGAGGGCGCAATTAGCGGAGCAATGTCAGAATGGGCCATGGATGGAGGGATCATAGACGGACCTCTGACATCTATTTTAAGCCATAGTCGCTTTAAACCCATAGCAACTCGCTTACGGAAGCTTCCGATTTATCAAGAGCGAAATGAACGCGGCCACAATATGTACAACAGCGCTCTTAATAAGTATTCAGAATACTTACAGGAAGGTTTTGATTCGGATGTCGAAACCGATATAGAAATTATCCTGGCCCAAGACAGCGCCACGGATACTGAGAAATCTACTTTGCTTAAAACTAGAATAGGCCAAGGTAATTTCCGTCAAAAACTGATTTTGTTGTGGGGTGGCTGCGCTGTAACAGGATATAAAGATGCATCAATGTTAGTAGCATCACATATCAAACCTTGGCGTGCATCATCAAATGTTGAAAGGCTTGATGGTTACAATGGTTTGTTGCTTCTTCCGACACTAGATAAAGCATTCGACTCTGGTCTTATATCGTTCGGAAAAACTGGAAATATTATTATCTCGCCTCTGCTTCAAGAGCCTGAGCAGTTGGGTATAAACGAGTCTATGTCGATCACTTTAAAACCAGAACATCAGACATATATGGAGTTTCATCGCGATTCTGTATTTCGCAACACATAACAAAGCCAACCAGATGTACAGCCAAACCGCTGCGTGCTTTGTCTTCCACTGCTTATGGCGATATCAAGCAACTTAGTCCCCAAAAAGTTTACAACAATCGGATCAACGCTCTCAACACTCATCATTTCAGATGCTTATCCCAGTAAGCATCCAGGCGCTTTTCTGAAATCGAGAACTGGGTTTTCAAATGTTGTGCAAACAAAGACACACGCCATTCATCCAGCATTATTTTATAATGCAGTAAAGCTGGATTCTGATGGAATACATAGTCAACCGCCAAAGAACTATCCTTTGCCTGAGCGCCTTTAAGTTGTTCGCTTATTAATCGGTCCATGATAGCTTGTTTTGCTGCAACGTGTTCAAGCAATGGAATATCGGCATTCATCGCTTTATCTAAACGCGTCTCTATAGCTTTTAAATAACGGAGGTATTGTTTGAGTTGAAATGCCGTTATGTACGATAAAAAACCATCCTGAAAAAGTTCATATAATTGAGACTTTACATCCTCAATGACCATATCAACTTGCAGCGTTATCTGTTTAAATCCCCTGATTTTTCTATTAATTTCGTTCAGTTTTTTCACTGCAAACAATAAGGCTGTTTCTATTTCAATGGCCGTGCTTATCCAATGTTTGCTGCCTTGCTTAATTGCATCAACAAATTGCTCCTTTGTACGAGGTAGTTGTTCCACATTGGCAAAACAACATTGCTGCAAAGCAGCAGCAATAACCTGCTCCGCCAATTGCTTCTGAGCCTGACTGTCTGGGGCAATACTCATTAGTAACAAACCCAAATTATCATTATGCTTTTTAGTTTTTAAAATTTCCTTCTGCAAATATTGATAGTTTTGTGTTTGATACTGCTTTGCTAACACTACAATTGCCTGGTGCGTATAATAATTCGCATAGACCTGCTTATCATGCACCGATAAAGAAATAGTACCCTCAGCAGTCAGTTGCAACATCGGATAAGCCCTCACCGTCATTCCCTGATGCTGGTAATCAATTACTTGCGCTAATTCACCAAAATCCCACTCTGTAATATCAGTTCGTTCAAATGCTTGCCGGTCAGGCGCATTTTCACTACGTACACTATCTTCAACGCAATGGGCATAGTCAGATTTGAGTTGTTGCAAATCCCTGCTCTGATCAATTAAGGACCCATCAACATCCATCACCCGATAATTCAGGCGATAGTAATTATCGAGTTTATCCAATTGCCAGGCATCCTCAGGAATTTGAACACCTGTCGTTCGATACAGTTGTTCTGCCAAAGCCAGATGTAATGCTCTATTTGACCGTTCCAGTTTACCGATGACCCTGTCCACTGAGTTTGCCGCTGGAGCAAAGTGTTTCCTGATGTTTTTCGGTAGAACTTTGATTAAAGCAACACATTTCTCACGCAATAAACCCGGCACCAGCCAATCGCCCAAATACAATGGAAAGAGTTCTAACACAGAAACAGGCATAATCAAAGTGACGCCATCCTGCGCTTTGCCTGGATCAAAATGGTAGTGTAAATCCAGTTGTAAATCCTGTATCAATAATTGATCAGGAAACTGTGCGACATCATCATCATGAATATCATTGATCAACAATTGTTCCTGAGAAAGAAATAATACTCGAGGCTCTTTTTTTTCAACCTGTCGTCGCCAATGTTCAAAACCGGCTCGGTTAACAATATCCGCAGGAATACGTTCTGCGTAAAAATCGACAATTGTCTGTTCAGATACTAACAAATTGCGTTTACGCGTTTTGGTTTCCAGCTTCTCAATATCCTGCACCAACTGCTGATTATGTCTGAAAAAGCTCCCATCTTTCGAGTCACGTCTGTTACCTTTGTGAGTATCCAATGAATATAAACCCTCAACAAGAGCTTGTTGGATAAAGAGTTGTCGTGACTCAATTGGGTTGATATTGCTGTAAACGACTGACTTTTTTTCTTGTAGAGTAAGACCATATAAGGTTGTTCGACGCTGAGCCTTCACTGCTCCGGAACGGGCATGATAATGTGGCGCAGTATAGGAATAGTTCACCAAATGCTGAGCTGCATCCAGGACCCATTCAGGTTTTATTTCAGCCACAGTATGTGCGAACAATTTTGACGTTTCCAACAAGCCATTGCTAACTATCCATTTAGGCTTTCGTTTTACCTTAGCCTGAGCAGAGCCTGGGAAAATTGTCACTAATCGGTTACGCGCTGCGACATAATTGCCCTCGACGTCATTATTGGCAACATTGCCCAGCAAACCACTGAGCAAAGCTCGGTGTATAGCTTCATAAATGCCATCAAATTCAGTTGATTCTTTCAAGCCTCCCTGTTTATTCGGTATTTTTTTGTGTTTACCATGAATCCGGTTGACCTTGATGGCCTGAGCAGGCTTTAACTGCCAATCCAGTGTCTTTACCGCCTGACTAAGTTGTCGAAAAATATCCCTCCATTCAAAAATACGTGCTATCGACCAGTAATGACTCAGGCAATGCTGTTTGAATTTGCTGTTACTCAAAGCCTGACGTTGAATTTCAACCTCTTGCCATAAATTAACAAAAGATAGAAAGTCAGATCGTTTATGTTCCAGTAAACGGTGTTTCTCAGTCGCTGCCTGTTGTTTATCACTGGGACGTTCACGTGGGTCCTGTATGCTCAATGCACTGACAATGATCAAAGTCTCTCGCAAACAGTTTAGTTTGTTAGCTTCCAGTAAAATTCGAGCGTATTTAGGGTCCACCGGCAACTGGCATAATTGTCGACCAATTTTGGTCAGCTTTTTCTGTGAATTAACAGCATTGAGTTCCTGCAATAATTTAAAACCATCATTGAGCAAACGATTATCAGGTCGATCAATAAACTCAAAAGCACCGATATCATGGATGTTCAGCTGCAACATTTGCAAAATAACTGCCGCAAGGTTGCTGCGCAGAATTTCAGCTTCAGTAAATTCAGGACGCTGTTCAAAATCTTCCTGCGAATACAAACGAATACAGACCCCATTCGCTACCCGACCACAACGACCTTTACGTTGATTGGCACTGGCCTGGGAAATGCGCTCTACTGGCAAGCGCTGCACTTTGGAACGAAAACTATACCGACTGATTCGTGCGACTCCCGGATCAATCACATAACCAATTCCAGGCACAGTGATCGAGGTTTCAGCGACATTGGTTGCCAACACTACTTTGCGCCGTTGTGCAGGTTTGAATACCTTGTTTTGCTCGCTTAAATTCAACCGAGCATAGAGCGGTAGAATTTCCAGTGGCAACTGAGTTCGACGCAGCTCGTTTGCCGCTTCGCGTATCTCCCTTTCACCTGAACAAAACACCAGAATATCACCATTGGCACTATAATGTCCGGTGGCTTCAGCGTGCATGATATTCTCAACAGCACGACAAATACTAAGCGATAAGTCTTGATTATCACTGGTCTGATAAACAACTTCGACAGGATATGTTCGTCCAGAAACCTCTAAAACAGGTGCATCATTAAAGTGCTTCGAAAACTTCTCAAGGTCGATAGTCGCAGAGGTAATAATGACTTTCAGATCGGGGCGTTTCTTACACAGCCGTTTGAGCAAACCCAATATAAAATCAATATTCAAGCTGCGTTCATGAGCTTCATCTATGATGATGACTTCATAGCGACTCAAATAACGGTCCCGTTGCATCTCTGCAAGCAGAACCCCGTCTGTCATTAATTTAATCTGTGTTTTCTCAGAAGCCAGATCGGTAAAACGCACTTGATAACCAACCGTTTCACCCAAAGGGCTTTTCAATTCTTCAGCTATACGGTTAGCCACTGTTCGAGCGGCAATCCTGCGTGGTTGAGTGTGCCCGATCAAGCCTTTATTGCCTAAGCCAAGACTTAAACAAATCTTAGGAATCTGTGTGGTTTTTCCTGAACCTGTCTCACCCGCAATGATGCTAACCTGATTATTTTGAATTAAGTCTGCAATTTCGTCATAGCGTTCACTGATCGGCAACATCTCGGGAAAGGTCACTTCAGGTGTATTACTGGCACGCTGCTCAACGCTGTTAAGTGATTTTTGCAACTGATCCAGGAACTGCTCCTGACGTTCCACAACTGAACTCTTATCGGTAGTAACCGTTGACAGCCTTTTAAACATTTTAGTCAGTTTAAACTGGTCACGACAACGTGCATGAGCAATTTTCTGTTGCCATTGCTGAAGTTCACTCTTATTTATCACCTCTTCCTTGACTGTTTGAGACACAGAGTGATTCGTTGTCTGAGAGGTTTGGTGTGGTTTTGATTTCACAGGAATCAGGTCATTGGGAATGATGCAACCCAATCAAATTATCAGGCGCAAATTATTTCATACCTGGCCTGCTTTTAATAGCCTTACGTCTAGGGCCTGCCCTTTAATATTAAGACAAAATATCAAACATCAATAACTTTTTTCAACACATCGCTATAACGGCGATATTGCTTGGCTTTATCTTCATTACCTGGAATTGTACCCAGAGCCCGGCTCATTAAGTCATAAGCCTGCATGACCAATGCTTTATCATCACAATCATCCTGAAATCGATTCAACACAAACACCGTTTCATTATTCCGATCTGCCTGATACAGTGAATCTGCCACTTTCAATCGAACCCTGTTGTTTTTCGGCAGATAACTCTGCAACATTTTACGAGCTTTGAGATACACCTCCCCCATATTTTGTGTATCCTCTTGCTCACTTAGTTTGCTTAAATAACGTTCAGAAAATTGCTGCAATTCTTTTTCTTCTCTGGCTGTTCTTTTGAAAGCTTTTCGAGTGTTATACATCAACTTAAAACAACGCTCCCAATACCATATTTTATTGCTATCGGCATGTACTTGCTGTTTGAATAAAGATACAGCCTTTTGATAATCCCCTACTTTGACCAGGATATCTATTTTTGCCAGGTTGCGTTTATCAACAGAACGGATGCTGGTTTTATTACGCGAATCTTTAGCTCGAAAACCCAGGTCTTCCTGATTTTGAAATACCAGATAACCCATAATATGAAATATCACTATGGTGTAGTAATTACTGATTACCGACTGCACAAAAATAATAGTCCAGGGACTTTGCATCGATGAAAAAAAGCTACTCAAGGCCGCCACCGATGAGAACATGACAATAATGAACAACAGCATCAGGAAATAAGACACCCCGGTTGCCGACACTATGGATGCTAATTTACCTGGATCCAATGCACTGAACAGTTTTTCATCAATGGCAATAACCATAATCGCTGCTGGTAAAATTGCCACACCCAACACCATTGCAAGGGTGCCGATTCCCACTCCAAATATGTTGAATACCAAACCAACACAGATACCTATGGCAATCATCACAATCAATACATAAAACAGAGATGCTATACCGCTGTCAAAACTCAGCTCAAAATCTGGAGCAGTCATCTTGCCATTTGCAGTATGCCGCAAACAGACAAAACAGTAGTGCGTCAGGATGATAGTCGGAATGAGCAGAAGAATTGTAAAGCTGGCAAAAATAGTCGCAATCAGTGCTGTCAGAATAATGACTATTACACTTTGAATCGATAATGGATAGCGGTAAATATCACTCAAGTGGCGCCAGAATGGCTGAACTGTCAAACCCGCACCCACGCGTTCCATAGACATTTCACAGACAAAGCACCGGTGTTCTGCATATCTATCATGACTCAGTGGCGATTCATCACTGCAAGTGGCACAGACATTGATATCACAGTATTCACAATGCTGCTGTGCTAATTCCAATGGGTGAAACTGGCAATATTTCATGACAAAGATACCCCCATAGTGTTGCTCGATGACTGCATTATTTCTCGAGCACGTTGGGTATATTTTTCAGCCTGAGTGTCACGACCTAATTGTTGGTAATAACTAGCCATTTTTCGAGCTAAAACAGCCATATCCGCCACCGCCGCCTGATCAGTTTTATCGATGGTATCTGATACTACGGAATAAATTTTTTCAGACAAATGTTCCTGTCCCATTTCCAGCAAATCAACAGCTAAAGCTAATTGCTGTTGGGCAGATAAATCATGCCTTTCTTCATCACTCATTTTTTGCCATAACGTTGCCTGGGCTTCAACGATGCTGCGGCGATTGCCAGACCGATTCAAACGATGAGTTAGAAAAGAATCTACTTTTTCAGGAGCAAGAGTTTTCAATAAATTGTATTGAATTTCGACCAACTCAGGTTTCCGTCCATACTCCTTAAGCATTGACTGCACACGTGACATGGCATGCCGGAAATTGAATTGGCTGATATCTTTAGAAAGTTTATCTAAGGCTATTTGATAAGGGTCAACATCTGAATCAGACTCTAAATATTCTGTATCAATGGCATTTTTTTGCAGATACTGCGTTGCCATGACCAATAAAGCACCGACGACAAAACCTCCAATATGAGCGGTATAAGCAACGTTTGATCCATCTTCAAACAGCAACATAAACAATTCTTTGAGGATATAGGCTGGCAGAATAACCAAAGCGGCGGCACGAAAATAGCCAGTAAAGATAAAGAATACCCAATAAAAAAATTCTATTTTTTTCAAACGGAATAAAGCGACATACATCGCCATAACACCAGATATAGCACCAGAAGCTCCAACCAGACCGACATTACCGGTGCCATTAAGCATTTCGAACCAAGCAAAAAACAAACCTCCACCAACGCCACTCAGTAGGTAATACATCAGAAAACGTAAATGCCCCAAAGCGGCTTCTACTGCAAAACCAACTAACAACAAAAATACCAGATTACCTAATAAATGCATCACACCACCATGTAAAAACTGGTGACTGAAAGCCGTCAGGAAACTGATTTCACTGGGCACCAAACCCAGGGCTTGATAACTGACTTGATTTGACAATGCATTCACTTGCTGGCGTTGGTCACGCCATTTTTCCAATTCATAACCTTTAATATAGCGACGTGGGTTCTTGTTCAGAAAGTCATCGAAATCTTTATCCATAACCATTTGCCATGCCCTCAATTGACGACTATCTTCAAGCTCACTGGGCAAGGGTTCATCTTTGTTTCGTGACCAATATTTCTGATAAGCGGGCCATTCAATGTCCATCAATTCATATTCCTGATACAAATTAACCGCGTTTTCCACACGCTCTTCATCCAGGCTTTGATAAAAGGTAAAAACCAGTATATTCAGCAATACGATTATCAATAAAACGATAGGAGGTTTTTTCTTCCAATCAATCCTTTTTTCCGTTGGTATAATGATCACGACAAAACTCTTTTATTACTTAAAACCTGCATTCCTGTTAAAGCTCTTTATGGGCAAGATACACTGTATTGGCTGATTCGCCTCCCGTATAGGGGTTTGGAAATTTAACCAGGTGTGATTCAGTCTTATCAAACACACTGTCTAGCAATTTCATAAAATCGGCGTCATGCGGATCATCTGACCATAGTCCAAAAACACCTCCAGAGTGTAATTTATTATAAACATGTTGTAATGCTGAAGGTGTATAAAATTGACTGTTTTGCTGATTCAACCAATGCGTGGGAGAGTGGTCGATATCCAATAAAACAGCATGCGCTAACTTGCTTGGATCATGTGTGTAAAAACCAAGCTCCTTATCGGTTGCTATTGAAAAGAAATCTCCCTGCCTCAGCTGACACCTCGGGTTAGCAGCAAGAACATCTCCTACTGGCAACAAACCTCGTTTGTGCCAATCAATCACTGCCTCCATTACATCAATCACCAGCAATGATTGAACAGCTGATGATTCTAAAGCAGCAACCGCAGTATAGCCCAAGCCCAACCCACCAACAACGATGTCCAAATCAGACTCAAAACCAGCACGCTTGAGAGCTGCCAACCCTAATATTGACAATTGTTCCTCAGCTTCAACAAACAAGCTGGACATTAAAAATTCTTCGCCTAGTTTTACTTCATAGAGAACCTGGCCGTTCAGCCTGGGTTCAGAACGTCGACGTAAACTGATATCGCCTAAAGGCGTCACTTGGAAGTCTAGCTCTTCAAAAATCAAATCCATTATCGCCTCTGTTTGGGTTGGATGAATCATACAGAGTCTACTATATTCCACTCATGCTGATTTTAATAATAGACAAATTAATTGCGATTACCAGATTGATATTTTCCTACAGAGACACTATGCCTCTAACTCACCACCCCTCGTTAAGATATGAACCATTTATATACTATATGCCGACACAAAACATTGCTTTTGTATCGAGTTAATGACAACATCATTTTCAGCAGTTTTATTATTAACTTCAATTTTTCATCACCCACCACAACACCGCTTTATGATAAACAACGACATCCTCCGAAGAATCCGTTATGCATTGGATATTGCCAATCCTGAGGCGGTTAAAATATTTAAACATGCCCATCAAAACATTGATGAAGCTGGAGTATTAGCTCGAATAGCCCGCGAGGATGATTTGAATTATATCGAATGTTCCAATCAGGAACTTGGTGATTTTCTGGATGGATTGATTATTGAAAAACGCGGCCAGCGCGACCCGGAAAACCCTGCACAGCAACAAGACAACAGTAAGCTAACACGTAATGATATTTTGAAAAAGTTACGCGTAGCTCTTACCTATAAAGAAGAAGATATGTTGCATGCACTTAAGCTTGGCGGCATAAACATGTCCTCGTCAGAATTAGGTGCACTATTTCGCAACCCCAAGCACAAACACTACCGTCCTTGTGGACAACAGGCTTTACGAGGTTTTTTAAAAGGCATTACTGAAATTCTGCGTAAATCATAATATGATATCACTTACAGGCTTTCTGCCCCACAATGCCCCCAACACATATAGATCAGCCTGTTTTAACGTTGTCGCAATCATGGGTGCCCCCTACTAATCATAAGCAAATTGCCCATACATTGATTACAGTATTTCTGAGATAGATAAAAAACAGAAATTTGGTTGCTCTTGATTTATCCACATATTGTGACCTGCCCCGCTGCAGAAACATCGCCAGACAAGTGATTGAACATGTCATCTTGTTGTAACAAAATCAATTTTCCTTCGAACCCAGCCGCCATCGACGATGATGGCTCAACTACCCGGTGGTAACGGTACTGGAGTTGGGAGTGGCTCTCGTCTGAAATTTGGCATACCCGCAGGCACAGCGACTGGTGTGCACCCCGGTGAATCTTGGTAAACATTACCTACACAGGTCCCCCAAAGAGCTATCATAATTATACTAAAATCATTCCCACTAGCAGGAAGAGTTTGACGTTCAAAGATATTATGGGACAACAAAAGATCTTGCTGCGTCTGGAAGTCAACCGGAAAATTTCTGACCACATTTGTAAGATATGGAACGCCTTCTGGTCGAGGCGCATCAGTAATTTCCTCACCAATCCGATTATGTGCGACCACCTGATAACGGCTCATGTGAATATAGTTTTTATAGGCATCTGAATTAGGGTCCGTTTCTGTACTATCGGAATCGGCCCGTGTTCTCATCGATCCATCTGTATTCATGACATCTAGGTCCCAGCCTGATGGTCGATGAGGGTCTGTAAACCAGCGGCCAGCTTCCCAACTACCGCCAGACCGATTACAGGATCGCAAGGTGATTTTTGAATTTTTGCCCGCAGTAGGGTTACTTACTGGTTGAAGGTGTAAACCACGGAAGAAACTGCGCATAATATTGGTACGATACCAGCCCGCAATACGCAGGTTATGCTCGTAAGACCGTCTGACCTGAGTATCAGTAATACCGAGAAAATTCACCATTGAACACCAGACGTCTCCAATATTCAAACCAGGACCATTTTCACCACCACCGACAATATTCACCGAACTAATATAGCCTCCTTTGGGATACGGTACCTTGTCACAACTTAGACCTACATCAGGGTCATGGCATCGAGCCGAGGAGGATGTCACTGTAATATTGCCACCACCCGTATAGGCCTCACGATCCATATCCAGATCATGCATTCCAACATGCTGGTAAGACATCGGCAGGTTAATTGAACCAACTTTTAAACCCTCTATGTATATATTCGATGGCCAGCCATATTGATCTACCAGCGTATCGGTCAGGTTCGCCAAACTAACTGAGAACGGCTCATTGCGTGGTGTATTAGCGTCAAATCGAGTCATACCCAGACTGATTTTGCCATTAATATTGGGCCTCTCTTCATGGCTGTCGCCGAATACGCTCAGTTTGAAATTACTTTGATTTGGTAGGGTAGACACCACCGCTGGCAAGCGGTTGGGGAAATGGTTACTATGAGTAAACATATCACCATTTTTAAACAACACCAATTTCCCATTGTATTGATCATAATCAAGCGTCACATTCTGCTTGATTGCCCCGGCTGGACAAGGCTTATCAAAGCCAGTCCAATCATCCGCCGTATCCAAAGTATTGGAAATACAAACCGTATCCGCTGCACTCCATTGCTCTGATTCCGACTTGACCGCAATGTC
Source organism: Arenicella sp. (assembly GCA_050633785.1). Classification (GTDB taxonomy): domain Bacteria; phylum Pseudomonadota; class Gammaproteobacteria; order Arenicellales; family Arenicellaceae; genus CALKZN01. The sequence goes on along the minus strand of JBOEHE010000022.1, from coordinate 40,205 downwards.
CACAAACGCATCGTCAAACTCACCAGCTACATTTTGAGCTCGCATACCAACCTTATAAACGCAGATACCCACCTCGCACAAAAAGGTCTTAGTCGCCATTGGCACATGACCTTTCTCAAATGAGGTGTCACCTTCAACGTAGGTATATGTCTGCTTATAGAGCGAGCCATAGGTGTCACTCTCATCCGTATCAAAATCCCAGTAGTACGACAACTGTGACCAGACACCATGGCTATCCAAGCCATGTGCACTGGTCTTTTCAGCACTGAACACCACAGTGCATGGGCTGGCACACTCAGTCCTTGATGGATTAATAACAGCATTGACAGCTTTGGAAATACCAACCAAATCATTCAACAACAAGTAATTAACCGGGGCAAGAACTGCTGACGGACTGGTCGGCCTATTTTGAGCTTCAGCATGACCGACCACCATGCTAATTAAGATACTGATTACTATATTCTTCATTAATGCACCATCCAACTCACAGAACCTCTTCCATTATCGTTTCTGTCTCCAGGCATGCCTGCTTAAGCAAACCCGGAGACGAATGGTTTACACCTCGACAACATTCAGCCAAGTATCATGTTTGTTGCAAACACTCAGTACATTGATTGAACCCGCATAACTCTTATCCAATTCAAAATTGGATAAGGCGGATTTCTCGGTAGCGGGATCAAACATTTTTTCAGCAATAAAGTTAAATTCCTGATCCAGCAACATATGCTTGACGATGTAATGCTCGTAGCCTTTCACTTCATGGGGAGTGATAACCTGTATCGCAGTACCGACATCATTTTTTGACACAGCTACCTGAGGCAAATGCCCGGTAGCCTTCTTGCTCCAACGTCCAGGAGCATCCTTGGTATAATACAAACCTCCAGCCATGGACTGTGAGCTGGCAAGAACAACGTCGGGGGCAATAATGCCCGCAACCGACCCAAAACCTACTAAACGAATAAGATTACGACGATCCATACTTTTTCTCCTAATGTTAATTACCCTGTTCAAGGTCAGTTTTTATAAAAACCTCCTGAACACCTTTATTAATAGACATCTAATTCAATAACTTACTACCCGCTCCAACACAGAAAGCTCTACGGAACAGTAGAAACAACCTGGCTATAAACTGCCCGGTAACAGAGGTGGTTGTATTGGTGTTGGTTCGCGGAAAGATCCTGGGAAACGTGATTCCAATTGAGAAGGAAAGCAACCAATTGAGGGGGTGCTATAAGTGTTATCTACACACATTATATAATGCGCACTGGCTGAAATATTACTCCCCGACGTTCTATCGCCATCGTTAACAAATGTATTTTGGGTTAGAACGATATCCAGAAACGTGGGTTGATCACCACTTGATGCATTAGTCTGATACTGTGTTCCGCCTGTTCTAGACCCTAGAATACTGGCATCACCCATTACATTACCCGCAACTACTTGGTAACGGTTGGTGTGAGCATACTGATCTGTTCCATTATCCAGAAAAGTATCCGCACGCGTGCGGCCTTCAGGGTCAGTTTGCCAATTTGCCGGTAAATCAGATACAGACTGCCATAACCCTGCATCAAGATCATCATCAAAACAACCTCGCAAGGTCACTTTTTGTTTGACAGGGGCGTAATGCTCTCCTCGGAAAAAATTACGCATAAGGTTGATGCGCCACCATCCCATGATGCGCAAATTGTGTTCAGCAGCTTTACGAAACTGAGAATCAACAATACCTGTGAAATTGACCATCGAACAACCAATACCAGCAACATTTAACCCTGTACCTGAATTAGTTTCTGCGGTCGTTCCTCCAACAACATCCACCTTGGAAATATACCCTCCTTTGGGAAAAGGTACATTGGCACAATCCAAAAAGGTTGGGTGATCCGTGCAACGAACACCACCGGAAAAACCGATTCTACCGCCGTCGATAACAGGGGATGTTTCCATATCCATATCAATGTCGTGCAAACCAATATGACGAAATGATTCTGGAAAATTAAAGCCTCCGATACGCAAACCTTCAAAATAGGCATTACTTGTCCACCCGTTTACAGCAACATCACTGTCTCTGGGACGAGGGTTAATCGATGTTATGACTCCTGCTGACATTTGATAGGTTGCGATTCCAGAGTTAACGATTGCCTGAATATCTGGAAACGGGTCACTTCCATTACCAAAGTTGCCAATCTTGTAGTTAGATTGGCCATTCTGAATAGCAAGCCGTCGTGCCGGAGAAATATCGTCGGCATCAAAGACATCTCCACGTTTCACTAAAACCAGCTTACCATCGAACTGGTCTGGCAAAGGCAAAGACGCTTGTTTGATAGCCCCCAATGGACATGCCTTGCTAAAGTTAGTCCAGTCTGATGATATATCCAGGGTGTTTGATACACAGATGGTCTGTGCAACACTCCACTGACTTGATTCAGACTTAACCGTAATCACCACAAAGTCATCATTAAACTCACCAGCGGCATTCTGTGCCCGCATTCCCACGTTATAAGCACAGGTCCCTGTCTCACACAAAAAGGTCTTTGTCACCATCGGTACATGCCCTTTCTCATAGGCAGTGTCGCCATTGACATACGTGTAGGTCTGATCATAAAGCGAGCCAAATGTGTCGGTTTCATCCGTATCAAAGTCCCAGTGATAGGACAATTGCGACCAGATGCCATGGCTATCCAAACCTTGCGCAGTTGTTTTATCGGCACTGAACACCACGGTACACGGACTGGCACAGTCAGTGCGTGAAGGATTGATCACAGCATTCACAATAGAACTTTCATTAAGTTCATCGCTCATCAGCAAAGAGTAAATCGGCGGCAGAATATCAATATTACTGGGAACTTGAGTTTGTGCCAGAGACACGGATGTGTTCAAAACAAAAGCCACAGACAAACTGACCAGTATTCGTTTTCGTATATACATATCTTAATTACTTCCTGGTGTTAAAGGTACAATCATTGGCGTAGGTTCATTTCTGAAATGTGGCATGACACCTGGAGGTATGACTTCCCCTCTGGCCATGCACCATGTGCCCGTGGGAGGTGCATAATCATTAGCAACGCAGGTTCCATAAGAAGAATGCATCTGAATATCATGATAACCAACAGAATTGAGTTGATTTACATCACTGACATCAACCGTGCTTTCACGCTCAAAAGTATTATGAGAAACCATTAAGTCAACCTGCAATTGCAGGTCTACTGGAAAATGAAAGCTTAGGTTTGAAGTATATGGCCCACCACCAGCAACAGCACCTAATGGCGCAGTACGATCGCCAATCTGATTATAGGCGACCACATGATATCGGCTGCTATGAGCAAACTCGCCAGATAATGGATTGGTGGAATCCGAATCAGCCCGTGTACGCATCGAACCATCTGGGTTCATAACATCAACATTCCAGTTCGTCGGCAGGTCTGGGGCAGAGGCCCACACACCTCTTTCCCAATCCCCACCAGAATCAAGGCAGCTTCGCAGCGTTAGTTTAGAGTTTTTACTCGCTCCAGGCTGATTATGTTGTCCTCTGATGCTTGATCTCATCATATTGAAGCGATACCAACCAGCTATGCGAATATTATGTTCATATGAGCGCCTCACACGAGTGTCTGTAATGCCCAGAAAATTCACCATGGCGCATTCGGTCTGTCCCATATTTAGTCCTGGGCCTCGTTCACTTGAGTTACCAACGATATCCACTGAACTGATATATCCTCCCTTAGGAAAAGGCACCAAAGCACAATCAAGGTTTTCGAAATTACTATTAGCTGGTCTGTGTGGATAACAAAAATCAGTGTACCCAGCGACATTAATATTTCCCCCAGTTGAGTAAGCCTCACGATCCATATCAATATCATGCAAACCGACATGCTGGTAGGACATCGGAAACATAACTTGTTGCAGTTTCAAACCTTCAATATAAATATTTGAAGGCCAACCCTTTTGCTGGACCCATGCATTGCTGAGGTTGTGATAGTTAGCAAAATTGGAGTCAGTAAAACCTTCATTAAAATTGCTGACCCCCAGCACCATGGGAGCATCCAATTCAGGTCGACCATCAGCAACATTTCCAAAGACACCAATCTTGAAATTGCTCTGATCTGTATAGGTAGCCAAACCCCGACCGCTGAACACATCACCACGTTTCATCAACACCAACCTGCCACTATATTGATCACCATCCGGCATTACAGTTTGCTTGGTTGCCCCAGCAGGACAGGCTTTTTCAAAATCAGTCCAATCTGCAGAGGTATTCAAGGTATTGGAGACACAGACAGTGTCAGCAGCACTCCATTGTGTCGACTCTGCTTTGACGGTAATAGCAATGAATGCATCACCATACTCACCTGCCAGATTCTGCGCTCGCATTCCAACGTTATAAATACAGGTTCCTGTCGCACACAAAAAGGTCTTGGTTACCATGGGTACATGGCCTTTTTCAAAAGCAGTATCGCCGTCGACATAAGAATAGGTCTGATTATAGAGAGAACCATAGGTATCGCTCTGGTCAGTATCAAAATCCCAGTGGTATGATAGTTGGGACCAGACACCATGTTGATCCAATGCCACAGCCCTGGTCTTTTCAGCACTGAAAACTACCGTGCATGGGCTGGCACATTCTGTTCGTGAGGGAGTAATCGCAGCATTAACGTTTTTTTCAGCCACACTTCCTGCTAATAAATGATGAACTATAGGCACCAATTTACCATTGACCTCGGCTGAGCCTGTTTGTGCCTGTACACTGCTCAAATGCCAGCTTGCACTTAACAATAAGCTCAAAAAAATGATAATACGACTCATAACAACTCCAAATTAATTCTTACACTTGAATATACGACCGTCCGGGCTTGCTACAATGCGAGTCACATCAAAAAGCCATTGGATTAAGTGCATTAGTTCCTATTTTTGCTAAAGTTCAATCGATTTATGGTCTAACCTGATGATGTAGCAGTATAGAGCCAGCATATAGGAAGCTGAATATCTCAAGTTGCTAGATTGCGAGGGATTTCTACCCAATCCTGCGGGTTTTACCAGGGCCTGTTTGACACTAATGTGAGTTTCGATACTTCAAGGGTGAATGTCCGGTTTGTTTTGTAAACATTCGGCTGAAATGATTAGGGTTATGGTAGCCAACCATAGTACCAATCTGTTCAATCAACAAACTCGTTCTTTTCAATAGTTGCTTGGCATGGCGCACACGAACTTTCAAAATATATTGCCGCGGAGAACTCCCCAGAGACTGGCGAAAAAGGCGCGAAAAATGATAACTGCTGATGTTGCATAATGACGCTAATTCATCAAGAGTAACTGATTGATTGAAATTCTCTTCAATATACTCAGTCACAAGTTTCAGCTTCTTGGAGGACAAACCACCTTTTAACTCTTTAATATTCGGCTTGATAGTGCAATGGTGAGATAATAAATGCACGCACAACATCTGTAAGCCCTGCTCCAAATACATTGAGCAAAAGTTATTTCTAACCAACATTTCGTTCCTCATTGCCATAGTCAGTTGATATACCAACTCATCGACTTGGCAGAACTGGTGTTTAAGCTCAATCAGAGAATCATCCAAATCAAAGGCTTCCAATCCAATTTGTGCAAATTTTTCAGGGGAAAAACGAATGACAATATTAGACACAGGCCCAGTAATTTCATGCTTTTTCCAGCGCCAGCCAATGGCATTGTCCCCAGCAGATCCTATAGCAAAAGCATTACTGACATTGCTATCGCTTATTTTTTTCCATTTTTTATTACCGATATGATATTCAGCCTTTTTTAGAACACCTTCTGATCTGACACCTATCATGTGCATATCTGTTGAAGGCACGTTAACCTCATCAAAACTGTCAACCGGAAGAAACATTTCTGACAATTGCATATCATCCGAATAGTGTTGCATAAAAGCTTCCCGGTTTACGACAGGAAAACGGTTGGAATAGTCTTTGCCTGTCTTTATATCGATAATTTCCCGTTTCATTCGCTCCCCACTAATGAAAACAATGCTTATTGTTCAATGTGTACAACAATGGGTATGGCCCCAAACGACACTTAATGTCTCATTTTGGGGCTAATCAGGGGAAAATAGAATATCTTAAATTGCTAAATATCAGATATATCTATCCTTTCTTGCGTATTTAAATTGCTGTGCAAATATTTCTAGTATTCTTTGTATCAATCAGCCATTGCAAGGCGGTGACTTGCTCCAATCCGCGCACACCATTGCTCATCAATACCAGCTTGTTGGGCAAAATCAGGCCAATGCCTTACTACTTCCGCCACTTCCTGCACAATGGACTTTGCCCTGCCGCGCTGAAGTGATATCGCACTACCGCAATCAATAAAATCCTGCAAAGAAAAATCATCACGCTTGCCATTCATACTCATCTGATGTTGCCCTGTCCAGGCCCCGGCGGGGTTATAGTTATATGTCATATCATATGCTGGTGACAGCGTCCATTGGCCGCGTTTATCCATCAAAAAGGCAATGTTTTTAACATGATCATCCTGGTTTCTGGCAATAATGTTAAACGCCATACGCCGAAACTGCTGCTCTACACTCATCATCGGCAAACCTATACGCCGGATCACTTGCATAGCCTGCTCATAACTGTAAGCCCCTGCCAAATTGAAATCGTAATGGCATAGCGCACCTAAGGTCTGCATATGGCGCTTTTCAAGTTTACCGTTTACGCTAATGCGATCAAAGCGACGAGTCATAAAATGACGCCGCCCATTTTCTTCCAATAAACGACTCTCACTCATATTGATACCTGCAGCTCGGGCCATTAAATAATAAGCATACTCAATAGCGCCATAGCCTGTGGGATCATTAAATTCCTTGTCACTATTACCACTGACACCATCAAACTTTAATAACCAATATTCAAACCCTTGATCAACATCCACCTGACCTGAACGCACCTCATTTGTCTCTGGATTCCAGGCAATAACAGCCTTAGCTCTGGCCCCACCTGCAGACGTTCCCACTCGCAGAATATCTTGCAAACCAGAGTGAATATCAGCGGTAGACACAGATACAGCCAATTGCTGGCGTTCATTGAGTATCGATGATGCCAAACCCACTAATTCGGCAATCACAATTGATTCTGATTCACTAGCTGAAGGGCCTATTTTAGGCACAAACTCCAAAGCTCCCATTCCTCTGGCACCGATATAACACAAACGTTCTACCGGATTAAAACTCACTGGCTTTCGCCCTTGTTTTGCCAACCAGACATCAATTAATGCATTACCAAATTTATCGGGCAGGGAATCCGCTAACATCCCAGGTAAGCCATTAAATGTTTCTCGGGATAGTTCAGCAAATGAGTAGACCTTTTGTACAAGACGTGATGAACTATCCGGCAATGGCATCATAAAAGGAGCTACTTGAATACCACTGCGACTAAAATCAACATCGTATTCAAATGCAGCATAGCCACGTTCTTCTATCCATGACACGGCCCCTATTGAACGCCCCCAAAGCCTCACTTCAGCTATAGCAGACATTAACCATCATCCCACTGCCAGGGAACTTCTTGTTTAACACCTGTTGACGCCGATTTTTTGGCCGTGGAAGCACGAAGGCGTTTCTTACCTTTGGATTTGAGTTGCTCTACAGGACTTGCCAGTGGTTCAACAATCAGCTGATCCAAAACTGACACCAAACCAAAGGCTCGTAGCACTCGTAACCAATTACTTAATTGCACTGACTCACCTGCCTCCAGCCGCTCTATCGTGCGCTTAGAAACCCCAGCTTCTACTGCCAATTGAGCTTGAGTCCAATTATTGCGCAAACGATGTCTGGACAGACGTTGCCCCATTTCTCTCTGTACCGCTGTATCGCTTAGTTCATTATCAATCATTTTTTCGCCACAATTAACGACTTAACCATATAAAACAATATTATTCGCTTATTATGACGAATTGTAAAGAAACAATTCAAACAATCAAGAGAAACTGTCTAATAAAGGCGGCTTAGCCTTTCCTAAAAAACACCTTTGTTCAGCGGTAAAAGTAAGTTACTGATAAAAGTTTATCTTCATGTTCAGCTTGCGTTCAGACTACCTTGTGTATTGTGTACGCAGACAAACCGAATCTGGAGACACTATGAAACACTTCTGGCCACAACACATCAGTGCATTGTTAATAGCCATCAGCACAACCTTCAGTAGCAGCGCTATCGCTGATCATAAAGACGATAATGACCGTTACTATGAAGACAGCTATCGATATAACGATGATTACTACGAACAAAGAGACCATCGAAACCGAAGGCATCACAATAGAAGACATCATTATAATGATCGCTATGACGGTTACTCAAACAGATATGAAGGCAGACACTATGAAGAACATATTGGTGAAGAAAGGTCACATAGAAGGCCCTACGAAGATCGTCGTCAGCATAATACTCGACGCTGTTATTCCTATAAGGTTATTGCTCAAGGTGGTGTCGGAGGGTTCCGCACTACAGATAACATCAAGGCCTTTTCAAGGGTAGATCGACGGGTACATCATGGCAAGATATGCGGCAAAAACAAGGTGCGTATCGAGTTATCCAAAACCCACCCTAATGTCACCACAACATTTATTATGAATGGGAAAAGAATTGTATTTGCAGCCCATGAGCCTCATGAGAAGTTAATCAATAACTGGTATAGAAAATATTACACAGTCCGATTACCCAAGAAACGCCACCACCGCTATTAAGAATGGCTTTTAAACATCCAATATAACCTTAAAACCAACAACGATGGCGACGTAAAAAACACATAACAGGTAGAATAATCTATTATTTGAGTTATATTACCAGCGATGAAAACCATCGATATTCTCATCGTGTTATTCGTCGTCATCGTTTGGGGTGTAAGTTTCAGCGCCATCAAAATAGGCCTTGAGGAATTACCCCCCATCCTCTTTTCAGCCTTACGTTTCGCCATCGTTGCATTCCCAGCTATAGTATTCGTGCCCTTCCCACGGCATTTGGCATGGCAGGTTTTAGGAGTCGGTTTTTTTCTTGGAGTTGTCAAATTCAGCCTACTATTCATTGGCATGAAAGCAGGTACCAGCGCAGGACTGGCTTCCCTGCTGCTACAAGCTCAAGTCTTCTTCACAATCGTTTTAAGTATTTTTCTGTTTAAGGAAACAATTAATCGGCTACAATTGGTTGGCATCATCATTGCAGCTAGCGGCTTTACGCTGTTTTTCATTAATACAAACATCGCAGTAGGCAGCAGCAATGTAACGGTAACAGGATTGATATTAATACTGATGGCAGCACTTGCATGGGCAATCTCAAATTTAATCATGAAAAAAGCCCTAGATATTGATTTATTAAAATTTATGGTTTGGGCCAGCGCAATACCCCCAATTCCTTTAATCATATTATCCTATCTATTTGAAACCAATAATCCACTACAATTAGTAAGCCAGATTTCACCCAAGTCCTGGGGAGCAATTGCTTATGTTGGCTTCATATCGACTTTACTTGCCTTTGCCTTATGGGGGAAACTACTCAGCTCTTATTCAGCAGCCACCGTCACTCCTTTTGCATTGTTGATTCCTGTTGCAGGCATGCTCACTTCTTACTTGGTGTTCAATGAAAGCTTGAATTCTATTGAAGTTATTGGCTGTCTTCTAGTTATGCTGGGGTTACTATGCTCAGTTTTACATAAAACTATACAACGTTCATAGCCAAGAGTTATTCCCATTCTCTGACAATCACAGACCATGCTCTTGTTCATATTCACTGCCCCAGGCACAAAGCAGGTCTAATGCCGGATTCAATTTCTCAGCTAGCTGGGTCGATGTGTATTCAACTCTGGGTGGTACTTCAGCGTAAACACGACGCTTTATCAGTCGATCTTTCTCCAGTTCACGCAATTGCTGAGTTAACATTTTTTGAGTAATTTTTGGAATACTGCGCTTCAACTCACCAAAACGTAAGGTTTTATCACGCAATTGATAGAGAATTATCACCTTCCACTTGCCACCAATCACATCAATAGCAGTTGTTACAGGACAGTTATACACCCCTGCACAAGCTTCACTTTCAACCTTATCCAGTTTTTTTTCTTCACTGCGGGCTTTCAAACTCACCAGACACCTCTTTATCAATTAATACCAACTGCAACTCATATTTATTTGAGCACACATCATGAACCCCATAGTATCAAAAATATACTATAGATAAAAATTATACTGGTATTTATTCGATAATACTGTCAAGCAGAAGAACAGCCTCCTTATTTCACTACCAGGCAAATAAAATCTGTCACAGTTCCATTTGTGATTCAAAAGAAACTGCTTAGATGAACCAGTGCAGTTTACATCTCCTGTAAACCAAAGCAGCCTAGCTCTGCCCTCAACACCCACTCTAAGCAAAATTGACCTTTAATCATTATGGTCAGACTCTTTAAATATAAAATGATATGTTATAACCTACCGCCCTTCAAAAAACAGTAAACATCATCAATCAGCCGTGGCGCAATTTCTGATCTATGGGTAATATCAGGGAGATCAGTATTAACAAATCAACCACCACGGGGAAAACCCGTCTTTGTGTTGGACACCACATTTTTGTAATTAGTCATTTATAAAACCATAAATTATGCCAGCCCAAACACCGCTAATGTGACACCAATTCAACTTAGACCGAACAAATAAAAGCTAATGATCAAAACTGACATCATAACTGGCCCAATTCCGACCAATATAATTACTGGTTTTTTGGGCACAGGAAAAACCTCCGCCATCGCGCATTTATTGAAGCAGAAGCCCGCCGGAGAACGCTGGGCAGTTCTAGTCAATGAATTTGGCGAGATAGGTGTCGATGGCAGCCTATTTCAAGGGCAACACACAGAGGATCAAGGCGTCTTTGTTCATGAAGTGCCAGGTGGATGCATGTGCTGTACAGCGGGTTTATCCATGCAGATAGCTTTGAGTCAATTGCTCGCTCGATCCAGGCCTGATCGTTTACTGATTGAGCCATCAGGACTTGGACACCCCGCCGAAGTCCTGCATATTCTTTGCTCCGAACATTATGGTTCGATGCTCTATCTGCAAAAAATATTGACTCTGGTGGATGCTCGCAAACTCACCGACAAGCGCTATACTGAACATGAAACTTTTAACCAGCAAATAGCCCTTGCGGATATCATTATTGGTAACAAACAGGATTTGTATCTTGACTCTGATAAAACATCGCTGCAGGCATACACTGAAAAGCAAAACTCATTGGACGCCAAACTGATTTTCACGGAACAAGGTGCAATAGATATATCCTGGTTGGAAGGCCCAACTGCTGCCATCAGCCAACCTAACAATAACCTCCTTCAAAATGGACAACAAGCTCAAGCTGAAAGCCTCGATGAAAAACATATTCCCGAATGTGGCTTTATTAAAGCCGAGAACCACGGCGAGGGTTTCCATAGTGTCGGTTGGCGATTTTCCACGGAACGGCAATTTAACCGCCACAAATTATTCACTTTTTTAAGTGGTATTTCTGCAGAAAGAGTGAAAGCAGTGTTTCTCACAGATACAGGAATTTGGAGTTATAACCTGACAGCGGATGCATTAACAGAAATTGAGCTGGATTATTGTTCAGAAAGTCGAATTGAAATGATAGCGAAAAATATTAATGACGATTGGGAAGAAGCACTTATGGATTGCATGGTTTCATGATAGACAAGAATCAGCCTGATTGAAATTTCAAAATACAATACGGTTCCATTTTAAATGCACGTGGATGTGCATATTCTTTGATAAGTTCATTCCAACATAAGCCTTGTAACTTCAGACTTAGACTCCTTTCAGAACTTAGCTTCCAACCTTAAACACCACCATAAGTCTGTTCGCCTTAAAATTTTGTGCATTTTTTTCCTCACTACAGGCCTTTAAATTCACCATTAGGCACCTCTTTGTAACTTAATACCAATTTCGTGCGTACTTGTGGAGGGTGCACCAAAAAACTATAGTATAAAAAATATACTAACCACTTTTTTAACACTATAGGCCAACCAATATTAATCAGGAACACTCCATGTCATTACCCCCTATTGAACTCATCAGCTTCAACCTGTGTCCTTTTGTCCAGAGATCTGTGATCACTTTACTGGAAAAAAACATCGACTTTAAAATAACCTACATCGATTTAGCCAACAAACCAGATTGGTTTCTAGACATTTCTCCTTTAGGCAAAGTTCCAGTCGTACGCTATGGTGACGAAATTTTATTTGAGTCAGCCATCATCAACGAATTTCTGGATGAGGTAACCCCACCTGCCCTAATGCCGTCTGATCCACTGCAAAAAGCTAAAGACAGAGCCTGGATTGAATATTCAAGCCAGATAATTGTTGATCAATTTCTGATGACAACTGCAACAAATCAGCAAGACTACGAAAAACACAGCAACTCCTTGGAAGAAAAATTGCTCCGTCTGGAAGCCGTTGTCAACAGTAATGGATTTTTCAATGGAAGCTCTTTCTCGTTAGTTGACACAGCGTTGGCTCCAGCTTTCACGCGCTTCAGCATTATTGCCAGACAATTTGATCAAGACTTTGTCTCAAAACACAAAAAACTGGCTGCTCTAAGCGAACGCTTGATTCACCTTGATTCGGTACAAAAATCCGTCATTGCAGATTTTGAATCAGTATACGTCGATTACCTGCAAAAGAAAAACAGTTATGTCGCCGTTTAAACACGGCCAATTTGAGAGATAAAACCATGAATTTCAAACACCTTTTCAGCACAGCAAAACTGGGCAACCTGCAGTTACCGCACCGTATTGTAATGGCTCCACTTACCCGTTCGCGCTCCCAACAACCCGGTGATATACCGCATGCATTAAACACTGAGTATTACCAGCAGCGCTCTTCAGCAGCACTGATTATCACTGAGGCAACACAAATTTCCCCTCAAGGCAAAGGTTATGCATTTACTCCCGGCATTCATTCCTCAGAACAAATTGAGGGTTGGAAGATGATTACAACAGCGGTGCATTCCAGAGGCTCAAAGATCTTCCTGCAACTATGGCATGTCGGGCGGGTTTCACACTCTATTTTACAACCTGATAATGCCCTGCCAGTTGCTCCTTCGGCATTGCCAGTGACCGAAGGACAGGCGTTCACTCATGAGGGCATGCTTGACTTTGAAACCCCAAGAGCTCTAAGAACAGATGAAATCCCCGGAATCATAGAACAATACCGTCAAGCATCAGAAAATGCTAAAGAAGCTGGGTTTGATGGCGTAGAAATCCATGCTGCTAATGGTTATTTACTCGATCAATTTCTCAGAGATGGCAGCAACCAACGTGATGATAGTTATGGTGGCAGCATTAAAAACAGAATCAGACTTGTGACTGAGGTCACTAAAACGGTGACTGATATTTGGGATAGCGGGCAAGTCGGTATTCGCATCTCACCCACTGGAACATTCAACTCTATGTCTGATAGCGCTCCACAGGCCTTGTTCAATACACTGATATCAGAACTGAATCAGTTCAACCTCGCCTACATTCATGTTATTGAAGGCAATACCACAACAGACAGTGGTGACCCTCAATACGTAGATTTCAGCTCTCTTCGCAAAGCATTTAATGGTGCATATATTGCCAATGGAGGTTACACGGGAGAATCAGCAGAAAGCAGTTTAGACAAGGGACATAGCGACTTTATCGCCTTTGGATCAGCCTTTATTGCCAATCCGGATTTACCTGAACGCATTAAAATTGGAGCTGAATTAGCCAGCGCTGATCCTGATACATTTTATGGCGGCGGTGCTCAGGGATATACCGACTACCCGAGCCTTGACAACCACGGCGCATAATTATATTCAAAATTACCATCAAAACCCTAACAGGTTGAGGCAGGGTTGTCCTGCCTCAACTTACTCATTTATTGGCGTCTTTTGCGGACAGCCTGCGCCAGCTCATGCAAAACAGGCACAGTACCTTCCCAGCCCATACAGCCATCAGTGATGCTCTGACCATAAACCGGGGTTTCCCCAGCAACAACAGATTGTTTACCATGCACCAAATGCGACTCCATCATCACACCAAATATGTCTTTATTACCTGAACTCACCTGCTCCGCCACAGAAGTGGCTACTTCGGCCTGGCGTTCTGGCGTTTTATAACTATTGGCATGGCTGAAATCAATCATGACGTTAGGCGTCAGATCGGCATCGCTTAACTGTTTACTTGCTGCTGCTATATGCTCAGATGAGTAGTTAGGTTCACCACCACCACCACGCAGAATGATATGACTGTAAGCATTACCCTTGCTGGTTGATATCGCAGCACGGCCATCTTTGGTGATAGACATAAAATGATGTGAATTCTTCGCTGCCCCAACAGCGTCCACCGCTATTTTAACATTTCCTTCGGTGCCATTTTTAAAACCAACCGGACACGACAGCCCGGATGCCATTTCGCGATGGCATTGACTTTCTGTGGTGCGAGCGCCGATAGCTCCCCAGGAAACCAGGTCAGAAATATATTGCGGTGTTACCAAATCGAGATATTCACAGCCCGCAGCTAAACCCAGGTCATTAATATCCAATAGCAATTGCCTGGCCATCCCCAGGCCTTTACTGATATTAAAGGAACCATTCAAATCAGGGTCATTAATCAAGCCTTTCCAGCCTACCGTGGTTCGAGGTTTTTCAAAATAAACCCGCATAATAATCAATAGATCTTCAGCAAGTTCATCAGCCAGTGCTTTCAACCTTCCAGCATACTCCATGGCCGACTCAGGATCATGAATGGAACACGGGCCGACAATTACCAGTAAACGGTCATCGCTACGATCCATAATAGCTTCAATGCCCGCTCTGGCCGTCAGTGTTGTGGTGGCAGCAGTTTCAGTTATCGGCTGCATATCCAACAATTTAATAGGAGCCAGCAGCTCCTGGGTTGATGTTATTCGAATATCATCCGTATTTTTGATCATTTTTTATTTCCAAGTGGATTAATCAGTTTAATGAGTAGTATTTAGCCTTATAACACAAGGTTTCTAACGTTTTAAGTCATTGATAATTTTATCAGCCGTCCGCAGTGCCAGAGCCTGTATTGTCAATGACGGAGAATCGCCCGCCCCTTGAGTAGTCATGACACTTGCGTCCGTTATGTAAACATTATCATGGTTATGAACCTGTCCCCACTGATCTGTCACAGAATGCATAGGATCATTGCCCATCCGGCAAGTGCCAGCAATGTGCGTTGCCTCTGACTGCCAGAGAGTATTAGCCATCTGGCCGGTATTATCAGTCTCAGCAGCATCGGCCCAGGCCAGCAGTTTAGCCTGCATTGTCTGAACAGTGTGATGATCTTGCTGGGAATACAGACTATGTATCTTAACTTTAGGAACCCCTGCCATATCCACCTGCTTACTCAAAGTAATTCGGTTGCTGGCTACTGGCTGTTGTTCTGCGATACCAAACAGGCTCACTTTCCGTCCAAATGATTCCCTTACTTGACGTTTATGTGCGCGACCAATACCTGGCTGTGACACGGCATGCGATACCGGCCCTGTATCTTTAGTCAAATAAGCATCAGTTCCCAAAACAAATCCATTGGTATTTTCATCGGCGGGATAGCAATAATCCCATATCCGAGAATCCAATGGCGGTCCCAGATAAGCCTGTTTGATACCCTTCAACTGTATTGGCAACCAACTGACAATTGTCTCCATAAAGTAACGCCCCACTTGATCCATCTCATTTGCAAAACCTGCCAAGTGAATGTCACTTTTACTATTCAGCATCAAGCGCGGGGTTTCAATCGCTCCGGCTGCCAACACATATACTTTAGCTGACAATATAATCCGATCTTTATTACCAGCACTACATTCAACACCAACTACTTCGCCGCTTTCAGAGTATTTCAGCCGCGTCACCTGCGTATCCGTCAAAATGCTCAATTGTGAGCTTTTCTTAAACTTAGCCAATAACGCCTGATCCACACTGGATTTTGCACCAAATACACAGCCGTAGTTACACCCCCCGCTAAGTTGACAGGGCAAACGTCCATCAACACTCTTGCTGGGTAAGGCCAGTGTATTATTCTGCAGTGTCATTCCCACTTTCCGTGCAGCAATAGCAAGAACCTGGCTCTTCTGCGATAAAGGGTGAGCTGGAGTAGGAAATGCTCCCCGCTCTGGTTTAAACGGATTGCCAACCTGCCCTGCCACACCCAGCAACTGTTCCATCTGCTGGTAATACGGTTCCAAGTCTTTATAGCTGATTGGCCAGTCAGCCCCCCAGCCAAACAATGACTCACTGGCAAACGCATGTTCCGCGAAACGATGGGCCTCACCCTGATAATGCAGAGTACTGCCACCGACACCATGCACCCGATGGTAATTAAAGGGTGAACGTATCTGACTCCGTCCATCAATGATCGTAGAACTACGGTAGCTTTTATCAATAGTTTGCTCATTAAGCATCGCATTTTCCAGGGGGTTACTACGGTTTTCCCAATCCGCATAATTCTGGACATAGTCGACTTTCGGATTAAAGTGTTGGCCACGTTCAATCAAACCCACACGGAACCCTTTCTCTGACAGAGCATAGGCAGCAGTGCCACCACCGGCACCAGAACCAATGATGATGATATCGAAGTCCATCATTGAACCGCTCCGTTGTAATTGGAATAACGTGCTGGCAAACGGTAATTCAAGCTTTTCTGGGCTGGCTCAGAACGATAAAACCATTGCATAATCAAACCGCGAACCGCCAGCATGTCAATTCGAAAAATCAATTGTGTATTGTCGCTTAATACACCACCTAACAAATCTTCGCGCTGCTGCAGACTCAAAGCATCAAATGAACGCCTGTGTTGTTTGAGCGCCAGTGACTGGCAATGCTCAACCACTCTGATGGTTCGCTCACGCCATGCCCGATTCGCCGCGATATATTGCAGAAATGCACCACCAATACCAACGTCTAACGCACCAGCAAACTCATCACTTGGAACAAGAGTATCTATTATGGATAACACAAGCTCATCATCAAGGGCTGAATGGCCAGTCTTTACCCAAGCCACAGCAGCCAAAGTTACAGCCCCTGCCGTTGCTCCCAGCAAAAAACGCCTACGAGAAAAAGTAAATGTCATTGAGCACCAAAGAAAGTGTTAAAAAGTGTTAATTTCCGCTATATTACAAGCTTCGTAAAGTCATTTAACAATAAGTTTCATGACTGTTTTATTCAGTAGTATAGGGGGAGCCGTCAAATGACAACAGAGAAAACAACCAACCAATCGCGCCGAAAAATCTTAACAGGTTCAGCAATAGCAGGCGTATCGGCTGCCGCCATATGGCATAAACCGATTCTGCAATCAGTCGTATTACCAGCTCATGCACAAACATCGGTTGTCTCACCCGCATTACCAGCTAGTTTCTTTGGTGCCAACGTAACAGCGCAAGTAGTAGATAACCATGAACCATTTTCTCCACTGGACCTGTTCATTGGCCCGGTTCATGCAGGAAGACCTACTAGAATTCCATCATTCAACCTTCAAGCCACTCTGGTTGGCACTGATAGCTATGCTATCACCCTGATCAACCAGAACCTGACCACAATCAGACAAGGAACACTCAATGTTGACGGAACACCTGGTTTGCTGACAACAACAGAAACTTGTCCTCAGTCTGAAGGTGGTGATTTTGATATACCAGCCACTATTCAGGAAGTGGGTGATACCATGCTGCTGTTGCAGATACAACGTCAGAATGGTGATTTTCTGAATATTGAAGTAACCCCCGGCAGCGGTTCATTACCAGCTTTGGAATGCATTGTTCCTGGCTGAAGCCACATTAGAATACGAAGTCTATGCCTTAATACTTAGCTGTATTATCGGCATAGACAAGTTACTGCTTAAATCCAGCTGCCGATTTCTCTGATCTAACAATTTCTTTCGCTGCTCGCTCGGCATGGCTTTCCTTAATCTCAATTTTTTCTGGACCAATTCGCGCGGCTTATCACCCTCACCCTAAATAAGCATGGGCCACAGCCCTATTGGGGTTCCCAGCACTATACGAAACACTTCGCATGACTGCGGACAAAAAACATGAGCATTCAGTGAAACGGCAATATAGATTACAACAAATATCAGGTATTTCATTTTCTCTGCTTTGAAAAAGTGTCAGTTTATCCAGCTCCGTTTAGGTCAACTTTTTTAAAGTAAAACTCAATTATCCATCACAAAAGCAAACTGTTAATCACTTGTATTAATTAAAGAAAACAGCAATACACTGCCTTAAACCTCAAAAATGCAGCATCTACGCATTAAAAAACCAGACCATTCTGGTTCATTTTGGTTTATTATCAGCTAATTCGATCGATAACCACTGTTGACAGGTAGAACCCACATGCAAAAGAAACTGAATATCGCCTTAGTCCTTTACATTATCTTTGTTTTTGGCCAGTCCTTATTTTTCAAATTTCAGGGTTCTGAAGAGACCGTCATTATTTTTTCCACGATTGCAGATTGGATGGCTAGCATTGGTATCCCCGCAGGTCTGGCAGAACTTTTCAAACAACATGGTGGCAATGCCGTTGGCATCGCAGAATTGATTGCCTGTTTTCTACTGATATTCAACAGCACACGTTTTTATGGCGCACTACTCTCGTTGGGTGTCATCAGTGGCGCTATCTTCTTCCATCTGTTCACACCGCTGGGTGTCAACCGTGTAGTCGATGCTGCCGGCAATACCGATGGTGGTATCCTGTTTTTCATGGCCTGCGGCGTCTGGGTCTGTAGCTTTATTTTATTGTTCACATCACGTAAACGCAAAGGCACTTTCAGATAAAACTTGCAGATAAAACGCATTAAACCAGCTGATCCATTATGCAGGGTCTTATTGATCAAGTTCTTGAGTCTATCCTGCATAGTGTGATCTGGCGCAGTACCTGGCATCTTCCCTTACCAACATTACTATTGATCGGCGTTATTGTCTTTCTTATTCTGGCTTACCGACGCTCAAGCCGCTCCAACAGACGCAACCCTCGCCCTAGCAAACGTTACCGCAGCCGTTTCTGGCAAAAAAAGTAACTCGCTATTAATTAATACCACACTAAAAATAAAGTACAACAACCAGTCAGACTAGCAGTCTAACCTAACAGCTTAGCCAATGTATCCACACCTTTTCGTGGTTCGCCACGGTTTGCAGCCAGAGAATCACTGATACTATTAGCAATTTTGTGAGCCCGATCCTTCATCAACTGAGCAGTTTCACCTTGAAAATGCAGATCAACTGATTGCTCAAACAAGTATAACCAACGTGTGAAATGGCCCGGTTTCAGTGGGACTTTCTTATTCAAGTCAATATGCTTCTGCATTGCATTGCGTTGATAGCTTCGATCAGAAAAGAGAATAGAAGACCAAAAATCAGTAATCAAAGCCACATGCTCAGACAAATCCACTTGAGCAATATCAGTGAACATAAAACCAATAATAGGGTCATCGAAGGCCTTGGTGTAAAAATGGCGCAAAACCAGTTGCACATCCTGTCTCTGGTTAATGTCAGTTTTATTCGTATCTGTCATCATGCAATTCTACCTTATTAAAAGCGATAAACGCATTTTATTTGGCCGTATATGCAACTCAAGTACAGAATCTCAAAAAAAGCCTGAAAATACACTTTTTTTGCCTAAAAAAGTGTTAAAACCACTTTTTATTACAAAAAAATAAAGCAATAAATATATATAAATCAAATATTTACACTTTATATATAATGTATAACTTTAATAAAATTCATTTTTTTTGAAAAATATGCCTATTTTTTAATCAGAACAACAAGATAAAGGCTAATCAATTATGTAAATAACGGATAAGGACAAGAAATAGACAAATAATTACTTAATATAAATCAAATACTTAAAATAACTACATAAAGTAATTTATTTAAAGTGACTTATTTTTCATGATGTTACGGTTTTTTTTCAAGAAATAATCATGCAAAAGCCTTATAATACCTCTCAGATTTTTGACAGACGGGCTCAACCATGACTGAAACTACAGATATTGATGTTTCCAGCTCCTCCACTGCTAAAACAGCGGCTGGAACGAACAAATCAGACACTTCCAGAAAGAAGAAAGTGATTGCTGGAGAAAAATTGCGGGGTGCTGAAAAAGTTGCTCGCATTCCGGTGAAAGTAGAACCAACAGTAAGTCCTTTACGCAAACCGGATTGGATTCGTGTGAAGTTACCCAGTGGCAATCAGGTAGCCTCTCTCAAAGAAAAACTTAGAGATAACAAGTTACATACTGTCTGTGAAGAAGCAGCCTGCCCAAATCTGCCAGATTGTTTTGGTCGAGGCACGGCAACTTTCATGATAATGGGTGACATCTGTACCCGGCGATGCCCCTTCTGTGACGTTGCTCATGGCCGCCCATTGGGGTTAGACCAAGACGAACCCCTGAACCTGGCTAAAACCATCAACAATATGGGGCTGAGTTATGTTGTTATAACCTCTGTTGACCGAGATGATTTACGCGACGGCGGCGCCGGACATTTCGTTTCCTGCATTCAGGAGACACGCAAGCTGAACCCCAAGACTAAAGTAGAAATTCTAGTGCCGGACTTTCGCGGCCGTATGGATATAGCTATTGAGTTAATGGCCAGCTGCCCACCCGATGTCTTCAATCACAATTTGGAAACAGTCCCCAGCCTCTATAAAAAAGTTCGACCAGGCTCTGATTATCAATGGTCGCTAAACCTGATCAAACAGTTCAAGGCCGCCCAGCCAGATGTGCCTACGAAATCAGGCATCATGTTAGGTGTTGGCGAAACCAAAGAAGAAGTAAAACAAGTCTTGCGTGATTTATACGCCCATGATTGCAACATGATCACTTTAGGACAATATCTGCAGCCAAGCTTGAACCACCTTCCTGTAGACCGTTATGTTCATCCCGATGAATTTCTGGAACTCAAAGAGTTTGGAGAAAACCTGGGATTTGACCATGTAGCATCAGGCCCAATGGTCCGTTCATCCTATCACGCCGATGAGCAGGCGCACGAGGCTGGACATTATTAACAATAAAGAGCTAACACATAGAACGAACAACAAGCTGAACAACCCTACTAAGCAGTAAGAAAGAATAAAAAGCCCACACAGTAACGACGAAAACGAGAGTAAGTATGAATAATCAAGTAAATGCGCAACTAGTTGAAATCGATGAAATTGAAACCCAGGAGTGGATAAACGCTCTTGAAAGCGTTATCAAAGCAGACGGCCCAGACCGCGCAAAGTACCTTCTACGTCAACTTACTCATGCTGCTCGAGAATCCGGTGCTCAATTGCCTTACGGGTTAAACACCCCTTACATCAATACCATTCCACACGACCAACAACCCCCCATCCCAGGGGACCCGGATATTGAGCGCAACATCCGCGCCATTATGCGCTGGAACGCCGCGATGATGGTCATTCGCGCGAATAAGGTCAGCACTGAATATGGCGGCCATATTGCCAGTTATGCCTCTGCTGCTGTTTTATATGAAATCGGTTTCAACCACTTCTGGAAAGCAGAAAATGACTTTGGTGGTGGTGATTTGATTTATTATCAAGGTCACTCTGCACCTGGCATGTATGCTCGCGCCTTCATGGAAGGCCGCATGAGCGAAGAGCAACTGGACAACTTTCGACAAGAAGTGGGTGGCAATGGTTTATCGTCCTACCCTCACCCATGGTTGATGCCAAAATTCTGGCAATTCCCAACCGTTTCTATGGGCCTGGGCCCTATTATGTCAATCTATCAGGCGCGCTTTCAAAAATATCTGGCTAACCGCAATCTAGTCGAAGAGGATGGCCGTAAGGTATGGGCCTTCCTCGGTGATGGTGAGATGGATGAACCCGAATCACGTGGTGCATTGTCACTTGCTGGTCGAGAACATCTGGACAACCTGATTTTTGTGATTAACTGTAATCTGCAGCGTTTGGATGGCCCGGTTCGCGGCAACGGCAAGATCATTCAGGAATTAGAATCAGATTTCCGTGGCTCTGGCTGGAATGTAATCAAAGTCGCCTGGGGTTCAGATTGGGACCCTCTGCTTGAAAAAGACACCCAGGGCTTACTGCAAAAACGCATGGAAGAATGTGTCGACGGTGAATATCAGGCATTCAAAGCCAAAGGTGGCGCTTATACCCGTGAACATTTCTGGAACTCTCCAGAATTGAAGAAAATGGTTGAGCATTTGTCAGATGATGAATTGTTCAAAATGGAACGAGGTGGTCAAGACCCACGCAAAGTCTATGCAGCTTACGCCAAAGCTATGGCACACGAAGGTCAACCGACCGTTATTCTGGCAAAAACCATCAAAGGTCATGGTATGGGCGATGCAGGTGAAGGCCTGAACACCTCTCACCAGCAAAAGAAAATGAGTTATGAAGACTTAATCGGTTTTCGCGATAGATTCAAAATCCCTGTATCTGACGACGACGTCAAAAACCTGAATTATTACAAACCCAAAGAAGGCTCAGAAGAACTCAAATACCTACATGCCAGACGCAAAACTCTGGGCGGATATATGCCAGCCAGACGAACCACGACAGACCCTCTGGAGATTCCTGACCTGAGCTTTTTTCAGAAACATCTGGAAGCCAGCGGTGATCGTGAAATCTCAACAACGATGGCCTTTGTGCAAGTTTTGATGACACTTATTCGTGACAAAAACATCAAAGACCGCATCGTACCAATTGTGCCAGATGAAGCCCGTACCTTCGGTATGGAAGGCCTGTTCAACTCGATTGGCATCTATGCTCCCATGGGGCAAAAGTATGTACCAGAAGATTCAACAGCACTGGCAAAATACAAAGAACATTCCAAAGGCCAGCTTCTGGAAGAAGGCATCAATGAAGCCGGGGCTTTTTCATCGTGGATTGCAGCAGCAACCTCGTATTCCAGCAACAACTATTCAATGATCCCATTTTATATTTATTACTCCATGTTTGGTTTTCAGCGCATCGGTGATCTCGCCTGGGCTGCTGGCGACATGCAGGCACGCGGGTTTCTGCTGGGTGGCACTGCCGGACGAACAACCTTGGCAGGAGAAGGCTTGCAACACCAGGATGGCCACTCACACATTCAGGCAGGCTTGATACCAAACTGCGTATCATACGACCCGACCTACAGCTACGAACTGGCTGTCATCATGCAGGACGGCATGCGCCGGATGTATAAAGAGCATGAAAATGTGTTCTACTACATTACCGTGATGAACGAAAACTATAAACACCCAGCTCTGCCCAAGGATGCTGAAAAAGGCATTCTCAAAGGGATGTACCTGCTCAACAAAAGCAAGAAAGACAATGGCAAAAACCCAACGGTTCAATTGATGGGATCCGGCACTATTCTCAACGAATGTATTGCCGCTGCTGAGATTCTGGAAAACGAGTTCAAAGTTGCTGCAAACATCTGGAGTGTTACCAGCATCAATGAACTAGCTCGTGATGGTGAGGCCTGTAACCGCTGGAACATGCTGCACCCCGAGAAAAAGGAACGCATCAGTTATGTCGAGCAATGCTTACAGGAACACAATGGTCCGGTTATTGCCGCAACCGACTACATTAAAAACTACGCCAACCAGATCCGTGATTTCGTACCATCGCGCTATATCGTTTTAGGCACCGATGGTTTTGGTCGCAGTGATGATCGCGCCAACTTACGCAAGTATTTTGAAGTAAACAGTCACTATATTGTAGTAGCCGCACTGAAAGGTCTGGCGGAAGATGGATCGATTGACCGCAGCGTTGTCAGCAAGGCGATCAAACAATTTAATATCAACGTAGACTGTCCTTCACCAGACCGTCAATAATGCCGTTTAAGATAAAACACTGAATAAATAACCGAACACCTATGATTCGCTTTGTTGAAATCACGCCACCGGCTGAAGCTATTTTCCGCCAGGCTAAAATTGTGTCTATTGATGTTGCAGAAGGAGATACAGTTCAAGCTGGTCAATCTCTGTTTACGGTAATAAGCGGTAAGCAGAAACATCCATTGCCCGCACCTTCAGATGGTCGTATTGCTGAAATCATTGTCACTCTGGGAGAAACCATTCATGCCAGCAGCAGCATTTTGCTGCTGGAAATGGAAGTACCGGACAGACCCAGAGAAACTGCAGAAAGCCTCCAAAGCAATGACGCAGAAAAGACAGTGACAGCCTCACCAGAACCCACACCTGCAACTGCAAGTGGACAGAACAAGTCCACTGAAGATTCGGGCGACTCGGCTGAATCCACCAATAAGGAAAAGCGTCATAAAAAGAAAGACAAAAACAACAGAAAAGCCGTTAAAGGTGATGCTGATAAACAGCAACAATTTAACTTTGATCAACTGACTGCACTTGATGCGGACAGTTCTCATACAGAATTATTGAGTACCCGGGAGTCCAACAGCATTCTGGAGCCCCTGAAAGCCCACAAGATTGATAAAAGAGAGAAAACCGCTATGAGTGAAATTATTGTACCTGATTTAGGTGGCGATACTGAAGTAGAAGTCATCGACATTTTAGTGAACGTAGGTGACAACGTCAGCCTGGATGACTCTCTGATTACCGTAGAATCCGATAAGGCTTCCATGGATATTCCAAGTACAGCCTCAGGAACTATCGAAGAAATTCTGGTTAATACTGGCGATAAAGTAGTCTCTGGAGCCGTCATTATCAAACTCAAAGGACAAGCTGAACAAGAGGCAGCTCAAGCTGCCCCTGCCCCAGTAGAAACGGCAACTGAACAAACTCAAAAACCCGCTGCAAAAGAAGCTGCTGCAGTGCCCAGCAGCTCCAGTGTCACAGAAGTTAAAGTACCCGATTTGGGAGCATCGGACGTTGACGTTATTGACATCCTTGTAGCCGTTGGTGACACCATCAATCTGGATGACCCTTTGATTACCGTCGAAACCGACAAAGCTTCCATGGATGTTCCAAGTTCAGCTGCAGGTGAAATTACATCAGTAGAAGTGGTAACTGGCAGCAAGGTCAACGAAGGCGATGTTATCATCACACTCAAAGGCAATGACGCAACAAACACCCCTGCAGCTGTGAAATCGACTCCAAGCCCCAAAGCCGAGGCTCCAGCACCAACACAAAAGCAAGCCACAGTGGCTGCACCCAAACCCAACCCGCCAGCGGAACAACCTAACCCAACACCTCAGGGCGAATCTCATGCCAGCCCTTCCATTCGTCGATTTGCTCGTGAGCTTGGTGTTGACTTAAGCGTCATCACCGGTTCGGCGCGTAAAGGTCGGATTACCAAATCCGATGTTAAGGCTTATGTAAAAAGCCTCTTGCAAAGCGGAGCAGGCAACAATAACGCTGCACCGACAACCAGCGGCAGTGGCATACCCGAAATTCCAAATATCGATTTCAGCAAATTTGGCGAGACTGAAGTCATTCCATTAAACAAGATCAAGCGCCTGACAGCCGAGAACACGCATCGTTCATGGCTGAATGTGCCTCATGTGACACACAACGACGAATGCGACATCAGTGATCTGGAAAGCTTCCGCAAGGAGATGAATGTCGATCTGGCCAAACGTGACATCAAACTGTCTCCATTAGCGTTTATTGTTAAAGCCTGCGCCAAAGCTCTGAAAACATTCCCACAATTCAACAGCTCTTTAGAGAATGGTGGTCAAAACCTGATCATGAAAAAATACTGCAATATTGGTATTGCAGTAGACACACCTAATGGTCTAGTAGTACCAATCATCAAAGACGCCGACCAGAAAAGCATTACTGAAATTGCTCAGGAAATGAGTGAACTGGCAGCCAAAGCCCGCGACAAAAAGCTGGCTATCAGCGATATGCAGGGCGGCACATTCACCATCTCCAGTCTAGGGGGCATTGGTGGCACAGGGTTCACTCCGATTGTGAATGCTCCGGAAGTGGCAATTTTAGGTGTGGCTCGAACGCAGTTGAAACCTGCCTGGAATGGGGCCGAATTCGTTCCGGCAAAAATGCTGCCGTTATGCCTTTCCTATGATCACCGGGTTATCGATGGTGCTGAAGGTGCGCGTTTTGCACGTTTCGTTGCAGAATGCCTGCAAGACGTCAGAAAACTCCTGGTTTGAGGCAAAAACTCAACCCCACCCTTAGCTCCACATAAAACGAACACAGAGACTATTTATGGCTAATACTATTGAGATTATCATTCCAGATTTAGGCGGCGCAGCAGATGTTGATGTTATCGACATCCTGGTAGCTGTTGGTGACACCATCGAACTCGACCAGGGTCTGATCACTGTCGAAACGGATAAAGCATCAATGGACGTGCCTGCTTCAAGTGCAGGTACTGTCACCAAAGTGGCTGTTGCCGTTGGCGACAAAGTCAACGAAGGCGACAGCATTGTCACTTTGAGCGTTGATGAAAGCATTGACAACACTGATAGCACCGCTGCAGACTCAGCCCCCACTGCCCCACCAGCTAACACGGAGATTCCTGCAGCAACAGCCGCAGCTGAGGTGCCAACATCCAGCGATCAACACGCATCACTGGTCGTGATCGGTTCTGGTCCAGGTGGCTATACGGCAGCGTTTCGCGCAGCTGATTTAGGTATGGACGTGACCTTGATTGAAAAGTACGAGACTATTGGCGGCGTTTGTTTGAATGTGGGCTGCATCCCCTCAAAAGCCTTATTGCATTCCGCAGCGGTTATTTCCGAAGCCCGTCACATGGAAAAACACGGCATCAGTTTTGGGGAACCCAAAATCGATCTGGACAAACTGCGTGGCTTTAAAGAATCGGTTGTTGGAAAACTGACTTCCGGCCTATCTGGCATGGCCAAACAGCGCAAAGTCAAAATCGTCCAAGGCACAGCAAAATTCACCTCCCCCAAGACCTTGAGCCTTGCCGGACCAGATGGTGAATCCAGTCTGTCATTCGACCAATGCATCATTGCAGCTGGCTCACGTGTGACTATATTCCCGACCTTTGAGTCTGATGACCCACGTGTGATTGATTCGACCGGAGCACTGGAACTCAAGGAAATTCCCAAATCCATGCTGATCGTTGGTGGCGGCATTATCGGTTTGGAAATGGCGACCGTCTACAGCGAACTGGGCACCGACGTCAGTGTTGTTGAATTGATGCCTCAGATTATCCCTGGAGCCGACAAAGATCTGGTTGCCCCACTGCAAAAACGCTTGAAAGGCCTGTGCAAGCAATTAATGTTGAAAACTAAAGTCAACAGCATCGAACCTATGGCTAAAGGCATCAAGGTGACCTTCGGCACAGCAGATGACAAAGGCGATGCCCCTGAAGCACAAGTCTATGACTATGTGCTGGTTGCCACTGGTCGTCGCCCTAATGGTGATTTAATCGATGCCGATAAAGCTGGGGTCAATGTTGATGAACGCGGCTTTATTGCAGCCAACAACCAGATGCAAACCAATGTGCCACACATATTCGCAATCGGTGACATCGTGGGTCAACCCATGCTGGCCCACAAAGCCACCCACGAAGCAAAAGTGGCAGCTGAAGTCGCTGCAGGTGAAAAGAGCGGTTTTGAAGCAACTGTTATTCCATCGGTTGCTTACACCGATCCAGAAGTTGCCTGGGTTGGCCTGACCGAAAACGAAGCAAAAGCTCAAGGCATTGACTATGAAAAAGCTAATTTCCCATGGGCAGCCAGCGGAAGGGCCTTGGGCAATGATCGCAGCGAAGGCAAAACCAAGATTTTATTCGATCCAAAAACCGACAAAGTTCTTGGCGGTGGTATTGTCGGTCAACATGCAGGAGACCTAATCTCAGAACTGGCTCTAGCCATTGAAATGGGAGCGGATGCTACCGATATAGGTTTAACCATTCACCCCCACCCCACCCTGTCGGAAACCGTTGCTATGGCTGCGGAAATGTTTGAAGGCACCATTACTGATTTATACGCTCCTAAGAAAAAGAAACATTAGATCGAAAAACTGTAAATGCCCCTCTAAAAAAGCCGTTGTCTAATAATAAGACAACGGCTTTTTTAACGTTTTAGATCAATGTCCAATTGAGCACCCATTAACCTAGAATATTAAAGTCTGTAATCAGGTATAAGGTTTATTCGAAGTGATTTTCGCCAAACCTCTCACCACTCTGTAAAATAACCAAAGCCATCCCACCAACAGTAAGATAATACCAACTCCAACCATTACCGTGAGAACGCCAACAATTGATATCCCCAAGCCCCACCAGAAGGCCTCGACAATACTGTTATAATGGTCTTCAAATAAAGTTCCTTGAACTTCTTCCTTTTTAAATATTGCCCACGCTCCTCCACTGATCCAGAAAATAAACGCCAGTAAGCCAGTAACTCCGAATACACCAACCAGTAAACCAAGCAACATCAGACAATAGGCAATCAATAAATTAGTCTTGGCAATACCGTCTGGCGCCGAAAGTGGATTGACTTGATTCGTCGTTTGTTCAGTTTGTGACATAACTCCCTCCTTTTTGTTTTATTAAAACTAACAAACCTTATAGCTTTTATCAAACCTAGCAAAAGAATTATTTACCCCAAGAAATAGAAAGCCTTTCGGGTTTTAATTGATCACTCCATTCATAGATTTCTGATATTCACTAACCGTATCAATTATGCACTACAAAATATTAGCATTACAGTCTTCGCCGCGTTCTTGATTACAACTATGTTGAATTGCAGATTGAGCAACCTTATCAAAAACATCACGCATCGCTTTTGCTTGATCATCATTTTCCGCGCACGCTTTAAATTCGGATAAACCAATTCGCTTACTTAGCAACTGCAAAACTCTTACTTCTTCACCGGTTAAATTCACAAGCCACCTACCTCCTATTGCTGCTATACCCAAAACTCCAGCACATGTTTCTGTTTATTTGCATTTAATGGGAATGAACACCATTGGTGGAAAGATCTTACAGAGTTCGAAATACTTTACCCTTGTCGAACGCCTTGAAACTCAAAACCTCAGCTTTATCTCCCAACATACCAATCGACATCGAGCCCCAAGACCCACACTCCGTCCTCAAAAAAACACCCTCCATGGTTAAAAAACTTTCTCATTCTATAAACCATGCCCTGTCCCTTTTCCATATTTATCTATGATAGAAAATTGTTATGTTATATCATAACGAAAAAACCGTTAATCATTTTCAAGTAAATTTGATCCATGGGGGAAAAGCTGTAAAAAATTAAATATCAGCTGCACTTTACGAGAACTCACAACTCTAAGTAAAAATGCGCCGTGTTAAATAAATCTGATATTCGCATAAGCCATCCACAATTAGACAGTTCGCCAACGTTGTGGCAGGTGCATTACCATGAAACTGATTTGATAGCAGTATGCATTTAAAGAACAAACTTGATTAAATTAATACTATGACTTCATCAAAATTAAATACCATCAAACTCACCGAAGAACAACTTATAGAAGCACCGCAATCAAACTACATGAATGCTGAGCAACTCGCCTTTTTTAAAAACAGGTTAATAGAGCATTACGAATCAATTAACTCTAGAGTTCAAGAAACTAAAGATCAAATAGCTAACCCATCGGAAGATCTCAGTGATCCAAATGACAGGGCTTCATGGGAAGAGCGATCAGGAATTGCATTTAGAATTGTCGAACGAGAACAAAACCTTTTACCCAAAATTAGGCAAGCCTTAGAACGTATTCGTTTAGGCACTTATGGTTACTGTATAGAATCCGATGAACCCATTGGCATTCCACGGCTTTTAGCAAGACCTACAGCTGAGTATTGTGCAGATGTAAAAGAGGTTCAAGAACACAGAGAAACCCGCTATCGAGACTAGAACAACGGTAACTTTATGATGACTATGATTATTCCTACAACTTATGATGAGTGGTATCACTGCATAACTGTGATTTGTCAACAAGAACTTAATTCTCTCTACATAGAAGAGAGAATTAAAGCCTTGAATTCATCAAGTGATTATATGACACAGAAATTTATTCAGCTTTATGGTGAACAGCAACGAATTAAAACATTAACATGGTTTGAACAAGCCAAAAACAAATTGAAACAATGAGTGATTACTCAAAAAATCACATATAATCCTTGTTGATACTACTTGGAGAAACACGTTGTCAGAAATAGAAATCAGGGAAGCAGTAATCGAAGATGCTGCTCTTATTTTAGATTTTATTAAGGAACTAGCACACTATGAAAAAGCAGAAGGTGAAGTCGTTGCTACAGTTAAAGATATTCAAAATAATGTATTCCACAGCGATACAACGACCAAAGCCCTTATTTGCACATTAGAAGGCCAACCAATAGGTTTTGCAGTTTACTTTCTAAATTTCTCAACTTGGTTAGGTAAAAATGGACTCTACCTTGAAGATCTATATATTTCCCCCAAACACCGTAGTAATGGTGCAGGTAAAGAGTTACTGAAATACCTAGCAAAAATTGCAGTTAATAATGACTGTGGACGATTTGAATGGAGCGTTCTTGATTGGAATGAACCTGCCATAAAATTTTATGACTCAATCGGTGCAAAACCTAAAAATGAATGGATAGGCTATCGCCTTGAAGGTCAGTCACTTTTGGATTTTGCAGAGAAATGAAATATATGCATAACAAGCGTAACTATGCATGCAAGTCTTTATCAAAATAGGTAACATGATTATTAACTTGCTGGATGATATAGCAAGGCACATCAACCAACGCCTCGGGTTCTTCAAAGCAAAACAATCTTCTCTGCCTAAAAATAAAGGGCTCAACCACCTATTTTCAGTTCAGGCTTTCTCAAAGTGCATATAAATAGACAACTCAAGGAGCTGGATTCATAATCAATTTATAGACACACCAACGCCGTCTCTTGATTAATACTTTTAATCGGAAAACACATCTCATTTCCTGATAGTGTCGTTTCAGGTGTTAATAAGACCCCATTAGAATTTGGCTCATTATCTTCATTGAAAACATATAGCCATAGTGGATCATTAAGGTTCGGCATATCACCTTGGTTCACTTCAAAAACAAGCTGATTTTCACTCCAAGACATTGGAATTTGAATAGACGTTTCTGTCACATCATCCCAATTCGCAGCATTGCCAATTATGATGCGTTGCCAAGTTGTGTCGATATAGATTTCATCATAATAAACCCAGGTATTTGTGCCCGCACCATTACTCACTTGATCGAAAAATAAATCCTTATTGACGTTGGGATGACGCACATCACGTGTTACAAAATGATCTTGCACCATTTTCCATTTGATGCCATCTTCATAGACATCATAAATACCATCTGCAAATGAAAGGTACTCTGCTTTGTTCACTGTATCAGGGGCTGGCGCAACTTGGCTGGCTTGATAAATTAATTCATGATTCAACCAAGTGTTGCTTTTGTGTGTGATCACTGGTGAATAATGCGCTCCACGAAATTGCGTCTCCAAACTTGATGTCATACGCGCAGAATCTATGCCTTCATTACCTTGATAAGAAAAATGCAAAGTTCCACCGACACTGGAGTTGTCAAAATCGGCCCAAAAACGATACATTTTCAGATTAAAGCCATTGGGGCCAGCATCGTTTTCAATATCATAGTCATAGTATTTTCTATTGAACATATAGAGCTTTTCCGTCAACTCACCACGAGGATTTCTAATATCTTTCACACCAATAACGGAAGCAAAACTTTCATTATGATTAAAACGCAAAGCCTGATTGGAGTTGGCCGCTGAAATCACTGAAGACAAACTACCATTATTTACCCAATTAGTTCGCAAACCTTTATTTAAAGGCGTCAACTGTTGGTCAAAATCAGCATATATATAAGGTTTAGCTTCTATCTTGACACCAAAACCAATACCTCTAATAGTATAAATTTCACCGTGTCTAAGCACTCCACCTTGAGCTGACACAATGATATTGTTTTGTAGGGTATTTTCCCTTGTTACTTTATCTGTCGCAGCAACGCTTTGATAACAGAGAGCTAACATGAAAAGTAATATGTAAAAAACGCTGAATACCTTCATCGCCACCGCCATATAAATTACTCAAATTCACTCTAACACCTCACCCCCCTGATGACTTGTAACAAACGAACATTACATACATCATCACTGGATGTTTTAAAGTGAATTTGAATCTATTTACTTTTTATATATGGGACAGGCCAGCTACACTAAGCACCAAGTGCCAATCAAGAAAATTGATAAAACACGGCTTGATTATTTAATCACCAAGCCTGAGAATCCATTTATCTATTATATTTTGGAGTAATACCATGAGAGGAGCTGGCGGAACACCGGGCGGCACAGGGCAGTTTATTATTGGGCTGGTAATGATGTGTGGCGGAGGCTATATGTTATTAAATTCAATCAGATTCTACGCTCACTACGGTTTTGGACGATCATTATACAACCTTTCAGGTTTTGGTATTACCAGCGGCATGATCATGATTCCATTTATATTCGGTGTAGGTATGGTGTTTTATGATTCGCGCAATTGGCTGGGATGGTTGTTGACCTGTGGTTCGTTGGTAGCACTGGTGTTCGGAGTAATTTCACAAATTCAATTCACGTTTCGATCAATGAGCGCTTTCGATCTAATTGTCATTATAGTATTAACTATTGGTGGCTTAGGCTTATTACTACGCTCATTAAAAACCCAATAGAATTAACACTCTACTTTCGTTGTCTACCCAATGGCTGCCCTGGATTTAAATAGTCTGTTAAACTGTTACATCTTCAAACCAAGGACCGAGTTATTGTTCAATATAATGAACATATAAATAAGGCACCGGCGATAAACCGGTGCCTCCCAAGAATGGCACTAAACAGGTCAATATCATTGATTGACTTTAGATATGGCAGGCAACTTTGATGCGACTGTTTTCTCATTACCACCACACTGAGGATGAGCAAAACCATTTCCGGAATCGTAAATAATATTATCATCACCATTTGGTGAGACGCCAGAAGGTACATAGTCTAGTTGCAGTTTATGGCGTAATTTCCACGCAATGTTGTGGTCAGCGCAAGATGTATCTCCACTTACCCCTAAACCTCCTACAATAACACCTTTATTGTTATAAAGTGCTACACCTCCGCCGAACACATTGATTCCACCAATTTTTCCATTGACCATAGGGTCTTTTTCCATCCCATAGTCACTATACTCACCTCTGTAAGCAACATCAGTATTGACAGGATTACTTAACTGCAGGCCAAATAAGCTGCCTCCAGGTTGTGTGGCAGTCCATAAATTCGCTGTCGACAGTGCCAGAGTTGGTAGACTAAATCCATTTGCGGTATTCGCTTTTTGCGCCGAAATGACACGACTACCAAGCCATTGATCGTCTGCGTTTTTCCCCGTTTTAGTTACCAGACACACGGTACCATCTCTGGCAACAACAGTGGCCCACATATGTAATTCAAGTCCACCATTTTTCTCATTACTGGTTGTATTAACCACCGATTTCAATGCTGATTCCACTTCGCTATGATTAGGTAAACTTTCACATAGCGATGCCATGACAGGCATTGATAATGATATAGGCAGTAAGAATACAATCTGCAATACGATATTTTTCATAATATATTTTCTCCCAAAAATGAGTCATGTTTAAACAAATTATTTAGGAAACAGACTCTATATTTTTTATCAGTTGGTGATAATATGCTTTTTTAGCAAAACATATTTTCTCATGAGTAATAATAGGTTTATTGACAATGCATTTATGGAATGGCGTCACAGAA
Organism: Arenicella sp.; assembly: GCA_050633785.1. Classification (GTDB taxonomy): domain Bacteria; phylum Pseudomonadota; class Gammaproteobacteria; order Arenicellales; family Arenicellaceae; genus CALKZN01. Next base: position 6,514 of record JBOEHE010000022.1, on the reverse strand, counting down.
TTTGTTGTCGTTGCTGAGAAGCAAAGCTTCACACTTGCTGCAAAGCAACTGCAAATTTCGATTGCTCAAGTGAGTCGTCAAATCAGTGCATTAGAAAATCGCTTGAATATAAAGCTCTTGCATCGAACAACTCGCAAAGTTTCGTTAACAGAGAGTGGTGAAACCTACTATCGATATTGTCGACGTATATTAAACGATTTAGCAGAAGCGGAGAAAATCACGACTGGCCTTCATCAAGAGCTCAGAGGGAATATACGCATTACTATGCCAGTCACCTATGGAGAAGAAGTGATCATACCTATCATAAATGATTTTCTGGTGGAGCACCCCGGTATAAAGATGGATATATACTTAAGTAATCATACCGTCGACTTGCTTAATGATGGTTTTGATCTAGCTATCAGGCTAGGACAGCTAAAAGATTCGATATTCGTCGCCCAAAAACTTACCGCCAGGACCCTTTATGTCTGCGCCTCACCAGACTACATTAGTCAACACGGTTTTCCGTCAACATTAAAGGAATTAAAAAATCATAACTGCTTACTTGGTTCGGTCAAACACTGGCAGTTTAATGTCTCTGGTAAAACAGAGCTTCATCGTGTTGACGGCCGAATGCACTGCAATAGTGGGTATGGATTAACTGAAGCCGCATTACGAGGTATCGGCTTAGTCCAACTGCCTGACTATTATGTACAACAGCACATCGATTCTGGTGCGCTTATTGTCTTGTTGGAAAAGTATCAAGAGCCCGAAGAAGGCATCTGGGTTTTATATCCAGATAAAGACTATCTACCGAGGAAAATTAGAAAGTTAATTGATTTTCTACGCACAAGAGTATACGGCAGGACGGACGACGATTTTGGTTTACCCTCTCTATAAGCCTTGGACCGTCCCATTTTGCAGGGGTTTTGAGCCTCCATTCTCAAACATACTGCAGATCGATCCCTTCAAACTACTTTGCTGATACTACAGGCAAATCCCATTCTCCCAATCATCATGAATCCATGTATGTTGTTGGTCAGAACACAAAGGGGCATTACGCTTTTCCTCTAAAAGGTCTCCAGCAAGATAATTCAGGAAAAACATATTAGACCCAGAGCAACTAACACTGGAGTGATAACCCTTTGAAACAAGTGCACAATCACCTCCAGCAACCAATTCATCATAACTTCTTCTTCTCGCTAATTTCTGTGCATCCAAAAGCCATTACCGGGATCCAAACGAAAGTAATAGGTTTCCTCTAGATATGCAGAACCATCTCTGCCATCATGGCAATGAGGAGCCCAGCCAGACCACATTCCCCGAGGCACATAAACTTCAAACAAAATTAAACATTCAGCTGACAGGTTGCCCGATAATATATGGTTTACTTGACGCAATGACGCACCACAACGAATTTCCGAACGCATTTCAGAAGGTGAAAAAAGTCGAGTTGGGTATTTACCTTGCGCAGGCGCTGAACCAATAGCAAAGGTTAAATCTCCGCCTTCTTCCAACACGACTTCATCGCCAGGAGTTATATACAGCACATGCGGCATTTGCTCGAAAACACTCTGCTCAACTCATAAGTTTTACCTGACACAGTAAATGTCCCTAAACCAGAAAGAGGAACAATCGCTGTTTCCAAGCCATCTCGAACCACTTGAAAGCCGGATCCATGCCATGATTTTGCACTGAGAAACTCAAATGTTTCCAACCAGCAATTTCAGGAGTCACCTTTAATGTTTCACCAAGACCATCACTAGCCCTTAAAATGTTCTTTTTAGACATAAAATATACGCATTACTCGAATTGATAAAAGCCTCAAAAAACGACCAATGTACTCGATACTGAAGCTACTCTAGCCGTGTCGTTAAAACAGGCAAGATATCCATCATTAATACATTATAATCAATCGTTATAAATTGAGTATTTATCTGTTTATTTTATATATGCGGCAGACCATGATGTTGGTTTAAACCAGCATCATACTTAATATCCCAAGGGGCAGAAAAAGGCTTTGGTTTAAAATCAGTTTCCTACTAATGCCTAAACCTCAATCTACCAATAATGCCTTGACTCACACCCCCTAGCCCCACAAATAAAGTTTGATAAATGGCTTAACAAATTACAAATAGAAGACAGATCACAATTTTAGTTAATCCATTGCACAAATCCTGGCTTACCTCAGCTTTCGCATCTACTTATTAGTTGTAATTGGGGAAAACAGCCATATACTTCCCTCGTTTAGAGTGCAGGAATATTGCCTCCCCTAGCCTATCTGATAGTACTTCAATCGTTCCTTTTGCAATCTATTTCTGGTTATCGACAATCCTAGTAACGTAATCAAGATTAATTCGGGAAAGCTATATAGAATTGGTTCCTATTTACTACTGATTTATTTAAAGAGTTAAAACAACCATTTTTTCTGAACTGTCTTTCCTATACCTAAAATAAACCAAAATACTAAGTGGCTTATTAATGTATTTTACCTTTTAAAGAAAGAAGTATATTCGAAACTGACACTTTAATTGATAGTTTAAGCATCCAGTTAACTTAATAAAACTCACACAAAATAGCGGGAAAAGGACTAATATTTTCAAATGATAACTATGCAAACCGGCACCATAACAGCGAATACAACTTCTAAGTGACTCACCCGAAATGACTTTTTTTCAAAAAATTATCGAAGTCCTAAAAGCAGAGGCAAAATTCTTAACATTTAGATCGGTTAAGCCTGATCTGGTTAATCTAGGTAATTATTATTTAGGCTTCGGAATTATTTCTGCATGGTTGGCAGGTATAGGCCGTTATTGGGATAATCCAAGAGCAGATCTCTGGCAATATCTAGGGTTAGGTTCAGTAGCATATATATTTATTTTGTCGTTAATTTTGTGGCTTTTGATCAAACCCCTTCGTCCTGAAAATTGGAGTTACAAGTCAATTCTGATTTTTGTCGGAATGACATCACCACCAGCTATACTTTATGCGATACCTGTTGAGCGATTTTTTACTCTTGAATATGCTCAAATATTAAACGTTTGGTTTTTAGCAATTGTTGCTATATGGAGAGTAGCTTTACTTTTCCAATATCTTATGCGTTCTGCAAAACTTAGCGGTTTTACTATAATCGTTGCTGCCTTATTACCACTTGTTATTATTGTAAGCTTTCTAACTATGCTTAACCTTGAGCATGTTGTTTTTAAGATTATGGCTGGATTGACCGAAGATGAGAAATCAGCAAATGATACTGCCTATACTATATTACTGGTAATAACTTACTTTTCGCTTTTTGCATCGCCTATTCTTTTAATCTCTTATGTCGCAATAATAATAAACAAAAGAAAAGCTGCGGCATTAGAAAGGCCTAGCTGAAAACACTCATCTTATGAAACTCGGTTTAATAGCAATGAGTGGGCTTCGGGTCGAAAATCCAGAATTAAAAAAATTGGGTTTAACGCTTCCAGGTTTTGTCGAAAGAAGAGAAGTTATCGCATCACTACCCAGCCTTGCTTTATTGACCCTTGCAGGTCAAACAGCTCCTGATATTGAACTAAAATACATTGAACTGAATGACTTCTGTGAAAGCCTGAGTATTCCGGAAGAGTTTGATGCTGTTGCTATATCCAGCTTCACCGCACAGATAAATTCTGCATACTGTCTTGCAGACAAATACAGGGCTCTAGGGACTAAAGTGATTTTAGGGGGTCTGCATGTAACCGCGTTACCACATGAAGCTATTCTGCACGCTGATGCAGTTCTTCTTGGTGAAGGTGAAATTCTTTGGGAAGAATTGATTAATGATTTAATCATTGGAGAACTAAAACAAATATACGATGCAAGAAACATGGAATTTGATCTAAAGGAATCTCCCATACCAAGGTATGAATTACTGGATATTGAAAAGTACAATCGATTGACAGTACAAACTCAAAGGGGTTGTCCATTCAAATGTGAATTTTGTGCATCTTCAATCCAATTGACCCGCAAATACAAAACAAAACCAATTAAAAATATTATCAATGAAATAGAAAGAATAAAATCACTATGGTCCAAACCTTTTATTGAACTTGCAGACGACAATACTTTTGCCAACAAATCTCATGCGAAAAAACTGGCAAGAGCTTTGTCCACGCAAGATATAAAATGGTTTACGGAAACCGACATTTCTGTGGCAGAAGACGACGAACTGCTTTCGATTTTAAGCGATAGTGGCTGCAGACAATTACTTATTGGGTTTGAAAGCCCTTCACCTCAAGCCCTTCACAAAATTGAACTAAAAACAAACTGGAAAGAAAAACAGTTAGATAAATACAAGGAGGCAATTTATCGCATTCAACGACGAGGAATATCAGTGAACGGATGTTTTATACTTGGACTTGATGGACAAGACACCTCAATATTCAATGAGACATATCAATTTGTGAATGACAGCGATTTGTCCGAAGTGCAAATAACCATTCAAACCCCTTTCCCTGGTACAGACTTATATCGAAGATTGCAAGATTCTAACCGTTTATTGCAAAACGAATTCTGGGATAAATGTACTCTGTTTGACGTAAACTTCATTCCAGAAAAGATGTCCATTGGTGAATTAGAGTCAGGTTTTTTAAAGCTCATGAAAGATTTATATTCTGATTCACTAGTGAAAAAAAGAAAGGAACAATTTATCAAACAGGCAAGAAGTTTTCGAAAAACGTCTTGCCTGCTTCCCTAAAGGTGAGATAGTAAACCTTTAATTTGCTGAAGAAGGCCTGCTAAATCCTATATGCGGCTTAAGACAACTAACACCAAAATCACTCATAATACCGGCAGGTGTTCGTCGTTGAATCCAACTTGCACTGAGAATTTTATTAAATTCTTGAAGGTTCACCAGACCAGAAGAAGACAAAATATCTATTAAGTTATTGTCAGATGAACTAACCAGGCTTTGAATATGGACGAGATTCTGTAATTGATCTTCATCAATAGTAACGTCTTCAAAGGCACAATACTCTTGTGTTTGAATTGGCACCGAGTCATCAATACGAAATAGATGAATAGCCCGATTGCCTCCAGATGTGAAAGCGTCGCTCCTTTCGGAAATGCTACTATCACTCATCGCCTGAAAAATCCCATTGCCGCCTTTAGTGACAAACCGTACTGAGGATAATAGCGCGTTTACCGGTATATTTTGCCGGGCTTTGATATTAATGAAATTATGATCTGCTACCGCTCCAGTTTGTCCTTCACTCGAACTACTCAAGTTTGAGTTGAAAGTAATCACGGGCAAACCCGCATATTGAACAACCACAGATGCTGCTAAGTCATAGTGAGCAACACCCCATTGGTCGACGATATGCAAGCCGCCATTGGCCACAAACATATCGTTAATATTTTCAAATACTGTCTCAAATGGCGAACCACCTCTTTTATAACCAATCTGGGTGGGGTCACCGGCATGCAACGCAAAGGCACTACAAGAATTAAATAGCAGCTGAGTAATATTCGTGCCTATGGGAAATGCTGGATTGCTCTGTATATCATTTTGACAGCGAAATACGGCGTTATTACTTGCTAGAAAGAACGACTGGGTTGATGGTTGCAAACCTAAAGCAACAAAGGAAGTAGCACTAAAAGTCGTGGCAAGTAAGCGCCAATTATTATCTAACAAGGCAAGATGATTAGGCAGTTGATTCGCTATATCAGACGGAATCAACTCCATGACTTTCCACTGACTCTCCCCCTGAGCATTCACATCAAGATTTTCTCCTAATAGAAACAAACGGTCAGCCTTAACCTTAATATCGATGATTCGATCGATGCTATCTGGAATCGGAACTTCGACAAAAGCTGGATTCAACGAACTGGGAATCTGGTTCGCATGTACAGCCTTATCAGAACAAAACAGTTTATGTGATGCAGGATCAATAGCATTTGTTGAATCGTTGTCTTGCAAACTAGCGATAAAACACAGCTGATCACCCAAAACAGCAACCCGAAAGATACTTTCAAACAATTGGCTTCCATCAAACACTTGTTGCAGACTGCTACCGGGCGAGAGTGTTAGCGTTCTAAATACACTGGCCGTCGGCACTTGATCTATTGTCGTACCAACTACTCCATAAGCAAATTGCTGATCAGATGCCATATTTGAGACTATGGCATTGTCTGGAAATGAATTGCCAGGATTAAGATTAGATAGATTAATTTCATTGATATGTTCTTCACCTGGACTGCGCACTTCAGGCAAATGATGTATCCATGTTTGCAAGTCATCTTGTTCATCAACCAGATCACATAATGCTGCAGTAACGGCTAGTGGCCTGTGCTGCGAATCGAAATGCAAGGGCACATTATCAAAAGAAGCAAATGAGGGCATCCAGGGCGGAACAGAAGTAAGAATCGGAGACACGTCATCCATCACATTACAACCTTCTACACCCAGCGAAAGAATCAGCTCGACAAAATTAGCAAACCCTTCAGAATAGGCAACATCAGCATTTTCATAATGATTGATTCCCCATAAAAGGTCATCGTCGAGATGATCACAACA
>JBOEHE010000021.1:0-178560 GCA_050633785.1 Arenicella sp. | reverse complement strand
TGGGCAAAAGTTTGATGTGGTGGTGGGTCCCAGCGATGCTGATATCAGTGTTTCTGCTGCGCCAGCTGCTGCGGCAGGCAACGCCGCTCAACCGGTTCAAGCTCCTGCCAGTGGAGGAGGCTCAAGCATTGAGGCGCCTTTAAGTGGGAACATTTTTAAAGTTAATGTAAAAGTGGGTCAGACGATTGCCGAAAATGATGTTGTGGTGATTCTTGAAGCTATGAAAATGGAAACAGAAGTACGTTCTGTGGTAGCCGGAACAGTGCAATCAATCCAAGTTAGTGAAGGTGATGCTGTTAATGTTGGCCAACCTATATTGACTATTGCTTAATAGCTTGAACCTTTAGAGAGATTAGAGAGTACTTATGGAAGGTTTATTAAATCTTTGGGCTAAGACTGGCTTTGCCAATATTCAATTCAATGAGATCATAATGATCGGAGTTGGATGCATATTGATATTTTTGGCGATAAGAAAAGGTTTTGAACCTTTATTATTGTTGCCGATTGGTTTTGGTGCCATTCTATCTAACATCCCAATTGCCGGAATTGCTGAGGCAGAAGGCATGATTGGCATGGTCTATGATGTCGGCATTAAAACGGGAGTGTTCCCCCTGCTTATTTTTATGGGGGTGGGTGCTATGACTGACTTTAGTGCGTTGATTGCCAACCCGAAAACTCTGTTGTTGGGTGCTGCTGCACAGTTCGGTATTTTTGCGACATTAATCGGGGCAATTGCTTTATCGTCTACCGGTTTATTGGATTACAGCATGAAAGATGCTGCTGCAATTGCGATCATAGGTGGTGCAGATGGACCCACGGCTATATTTTTAGCTTCGAAGCTGTCACCTGATTTATTGGGTACCATTGCTGTAGCAGCATATTCTTATATGGCATTGGTGCCGATTATACAGCCACCAATAATGAAGCTGTTGACTACCAAGGAAGAGCGTCAGATTAAAATGGAACAATTGCGTCAAGTATCTAAATTGGAGCAGCTCTTATTTCCATTTAGTGTATTGCTGGCAGTGGTTTTATTTATCCCTGAGTCATCGCCGCTGATAGGAATGTTGTGTTTTGGCAATATTCTGAGAGTTTCCGGCGTGGTTGAGCGTTTAAGTGGTGCAGCGCAAAATGAATTGATGAACATTGTGACTATTTTTCTGGGCTTGGCTGTGGGCTCAAAATTATCAGCGGATCAATTTCTGACCTTCGAAACGTTGGGAATTCTTTTGCTGGGTGCTGTTGCTTTTTCAATTGGAACAGCGGCGGGAGTATTGTTGGCGAAGTTGATGAACAAACTTTCCAAACAGCCTATTAATCCATTGATTGGAGCAGCCGGGGTTTCTGCGGTGCCAATGGCTGCACGTGTTGTCAATAAAGTGGGATTAGAAGCTAATCCGCAGAACTTTTTATTGATGCATGCGATGGGACCAAACTTGGCTGGTGTTATTGGTTCAGCGGTTGCGGCAGGGGTGCTTTTAGCTGTTTTAGGGTAAACACCGTTTAAGTGCAGTGTTGGTGCTGTATCCGACCAACACTGTATCTGAATGAACAAGTTGTCAGCCACCTTATTCGACTAAGGTCTTATAAAGATGAGTGTTTTTGTAAGTTGACACCCTTGGATTAGGCAGGCACTCTATATGGAAGTATTTAGGGATTCAATAGTGCTTGCCGGTACGAAATGAGTTAGGGATGTAAAATGGGGTGTTTTGTACGGTGAGCGGAATCAATAAATATTACTATACTACGGTGTAGTAATGATTATAAAAAGATACGGTGAAGCGAGAGCAGTTTTACGTTTAAGCCGAGCAAGAATAAAACACGCGGAGAAAATGCTATGCCCATACTGACACATCCTTTTAAATTGAGCGCCACAGCGCTATCAGTCTCAATACTGACTGTTAGTGTTCTAGCTCCAACTTTGGCACCGACCACTGCAAATGCCGCGGGTTTTGCTCTACGAGAGCAAAGTACCTATGGTCAGGGCATGTCGTTTGCCGGCGTGGCTGCAGGTGGCGATATTTCTACATCATTTTGGAATCCGGCAAATACCTCGGAGGTTGGCGAGAGTATGGAGTTTTCGGGCCAATTATCAATAATTGATGCAAAAACTGATATCAAAACGACAGGCGCCTCGAATGTGATTTATGGTGGCCTTAACGAAACAGGCGATACTGGTGGTACATCAGCTATTCCTGCAATCTATTTTGCCAGTCGAATTAATGAGGCAACTGCTTGGGGTCTATCTCTAACCGTTCCTTTTGGTTTGGGAACAGAGGCCGACCGTGGTTCTCGTAGCCAGTATGTGGCCTTGGAATCCAGTGCTGAATCTATCAACATCACTCCGACTGTGACTTATGAAGCGGCTCCTGGTTTGAATATTGGAGCAGGGTTGCAGTTGCAGAAGTTTGATGTGACTTTGACCAGTGCTTTACCCGTTGGCGCTGCTGCCGGGCGTTTTAGTGCTTTGGATCCGGTGTTGGAGTTGGCAGGAGATGATACTTCTGTAGGTTATACCCTGGGAGTAAACTACACTGCTGGCAAGACTGCTTTTGGACTGGGTTATCGTTCAAGTATTGATCATGAGCTGGAAGGTCAGATTAAAGTGTCAGCCTTGGGGTTCAGTAATGATATTAAGGTTGATTTAGAAACGCCTTCACTGCTGACTCTGGGTATAAAACACCAGGCTACCAATGCAGTCACTCTAGCGGCTACAGTAGAACGGGCGGATTGGTCAACTGTGGGTATTATTCCTGTTCAGAATGCCCGAACTGGTGGAATTCAAACATTTAATGGTAGTCCGGTAGCCTTGCCATTTGGTTATAAAGATACGACCTATTATAGCTTTGGCGGTGAATATGCTTACAGTGCCAATACTGTGCTCAGAACAGGCATTGGTTATGATGAAACAACCGTCAGAGACAATACGCGTACTACACGTTTACCAGATAATGATCGCTACTGGTTATCGTTCGGTGCGACTCATACCTTGAGTTCTGGTGTGAAAGTGGATTGGGGTTTTACCCATGTACGATTGAAAGAAGAAGCTGTGATTAATATTAATCAAAGTCATATTGCATTCAATGGCTTACCTTATACGGGTACAGCAGACCCTACAGTCAATATTCTTTCGGTAGCGTTTACTAAGCCTTTTTAAGCTTTTAATGTGATCGAAACTCATTGAACGTTTCCTTGAAAGAAGCAAGAAAGCGTATTGAACTAAGATTAAAAGCCGACCCTGTTCTAGCAGGGCGGCTTTTTTCTTTTGTTTTTACAATTGTAGGAAAGTGTTATTTGATTTGGTAAGTACTGCCGCTGACTTTAATACTGGCTCCTGTTTGGTTTGGAAATTCGACAAACAGTTGGCTTGGACTCCCCATGTCAAAACCCTGCAGTACTTCAAAGGATGAAACAGGCCATTGCAAGTCTCGCAAATATCCAGCTAATGCTGCTGTGGCGGCTCCTGTCGCAGGATCTTCGATGACACCTCCAGCAGCAAAAGCATTGCGAGAATGGAAAAGCTCTGTCGTTTCCTTGTAGACCAGGTTGATAGTGATCAAGTCCTGTTCAGCCATCATTTTCTTTACTGATTCGAATGGATAGTCCATTGAGGCTAATATAGAACGTTCTGCAACTGCAATAATGAGATGGTTGGCGCCAGCATGAGCCAGTTTTATTGGTAACTCTGGATCAAGTTGATTAGAATCAATTGAAAATGCTTCGAGTATACGTTTAACATAAGTTTCGGGCGCTGGTTTTGACCAGGTTGGTGGAGATTGAAGAGAGATCAGGGTGTCACCTGAATCACTCTGTTCTGCATTGACTGAAATAGAACCGTTATTCAGGATCAGCTGATATTCTCCCAAACCATAATGCTCAGCTAGGCAAGCGCCTGAGGCTATGGTTGCATGGCCACAAAAAGGAATTTCCATTTCTGGTGCGAAATAACGTATTCGCCAAGTGTCATTTTGCTTTACCAGAAAAGCTGTTTCTGAGTAGCCAACTTCTTTGGCGATATTGAGCATTTCTTCAGAAGTAGGCATATTGTCACAGATAGCAACTCCTGCTGGGTTACCACCAGTTCCTTGATAAGAAAAAGCGGATATTCGTTCTAAATTCATGATGCAACCTCGTGTTTAAATTTAAGCCATAATGACTGACCAAATAAGCTGACCAAAAGTCCGCTGATGATCAATAGGCAAGCTAAAATTTTGCCTGTGCCAATGACTTCATTGAATATGATGTGAGAGCCAAGTAAGCCGAAAATGGGTACTAAAAGTGATAAAGGAGCCACACTCGTAGTTGGGTATTTTTTGAGTAATGAATTCCATACCCAGTACCCAAGCAGCGTGGTAGGGTAAACCTGAAATAAAATTGAAAAAATAGCTGTTTTATCCAGATTTTCAAAAAAATTAATGAAGACAATAGAGCCTTGGGTAGCGTAGGCCAGGAAAAACAAGGGAATAGGTGAAAATAAACTGGACCAGATGATAAAAGAAAAAATGCGTGTGGTCCCAGACTTTTTAACAATGATGTTGGCTACGCTCCAACACAGAGCTGCAACCAGGACTAAAACCATACCATAGAACGTTACTGAACCATCGGTAAGCTGAATGATACAAACCAATCCTGCCAGAGCAAAAATAAAACCAGTCATTTTTATAGTGTCAATGGTTTCATGCAAGAAGAGATAGCCCATTAATATTGTTAGAAATACACTTGTCTGAAGCACCAGGGAAGCCACACCAGCTGAAATACCCCAATAAATTCCTAATGATGTTAGGCCCCACAAACCAACTCCGAAGAACAAGCCATAGCTGACAATGTAGCTCATGGAAACATCGGGTTTGGGGATGATGAAAACTAACGGCAGAGCGCAAAGTGAAAATCTAAGCCCGGCCAGAGTGAATGGGTCAAGTGAAGACAGTCCTAACTTGATGACCGAGAAATTGATACCCCAGACGAATGTTACAGCAATACCCAACAAAAAATCTTTACTGTTCATTTCTTTTGCCTTGTCTGGAATTGCATTTTCGGCATTTGTTCCAGGATTGCTTATCGATTAGTCGTGCTGGCACTGAGTAAACCTAAACCCAGGCTGACAAAGATGCCACCGGTTATACGTTGAAACCACTGCATACGTGATTCTCTGCTGAACCAGTGTTGGGCAAAGCGGAACAAGCAACCATAACCAAGCAAGCTACCCAGTGAAATCAGCATGAACGTCAGGGTCATGATTGAAAACTGAGGAATGATTGCAATGTTGGTATCCAGAAACTGTGGGAACAAAGCGGTAAAAAACAATATAGCTTTGGGGTTAGTCAGAGCTACTAATAAACCTTCTTTAAAACATTGCTTCAGGGTTTTGTTATTGTTTGTATCCTGGGTTTGAATCAGAGAATGTCGCTTTCTCAATTGCTTTATACCCAAATAGATCAAGTAAAAAGCACCTGTTATTTTGACTATTGTGAAGAGTAAGGCTGATGCTTGCAGGATTGCGCCCACCCCAAACATGGAAATTAATGAGATAAACAACAAGCCAAACATATTTCCTAAGGATGAAGATATAGTATGTTTCAATCCATAAGCAATGCTGTTGGTGATTGCCAATAATATTGCCGGGCCAGGGCTGATAATATTAACTGTTGCTACTGCTGCGAATAGTAACCATGAAGAAAGTTCCAAGGTGCCACCTGTGTCTGTTGTTTCAATAATAACCAGACTAAGTGATCATCAAGTTTAGATCTAGGCACAGTTAGCTTTTTCTTTTTGGTTTTCTGTACTGTATTGATTTCAGTTTTTTTCAGGTTCCGATTGGATAAATGAGCATAAACGCATATCGCTTTGCCTTGTACTATTACTCAGGCCAACCGAGATACTGTCTTTATTTCGTTGGCTCTCTTTTTGATTTAATTTCCATTTTCCAAGCAATTGTGTGATATCAATTTCTATGCCGACAATGCCTTTCTTCATAGCATTAATAAACTTTCGTGGGGCATCATTCATAGTCCAAGGCTGTTTGCGATCTGCTTCATGCTGTTTTGTTAGTGCGGTTAAATGTTGTTCCATCCAGTCTGGGTCATCAATGATTTTAAGCGGGCCAGAGGCATGGGCAACCATATAACTCCAGGTAGGTACTACTTTTCCATCTTCGGCTTTGCTTATAGATAGTTCTGGGCTTATATAAGTATCTGCAGCAGTAAATACAGCCAAGGCATCGATACCAGGATCATGAGCTTGCCAGAGTGAATTTGGCCGTGCTACGTGACCTTGCAAAATGCCAAATTCAGAGTCATTTTCTTTCCATAAAAGTGGAATGTGATTGGCATTAAGCTCACCATTTTCAAAAGAAACAACCGTTGCCAGTGGGTGGAGTTGTATTAAATGTTGAATCTTTTTTAGGTCTTGTTGTTGGTGTGGTTTTGATAAATACATGGCATATCAGATCTATAAGTTGAATAAATATAAATCTTAGATCAATTTATTTTAAGAATATAGATACAGTAAATACTTAATTTCACTGTTTCTGTACCAATAAAACCAATGCTTTAAGGTGACTTAGGTGCCGTTGTTATTGATGTTTGCCAGGATCATTGGAGTATTTTCTTAAGTGAGCGTCTGGCAAACATCTATTCGCTAAAGACAGTGGTTTATAAAATGCTCAATGCCGTCAATGCTAGGGTCATTTGGCATAGAAAGCCGACGAAAAAAGCTAATGTTCGAAAAAAAGGAACCCCGCAGGTATAAATTAAGAAATGCGCAACTCTGGCAAAAAAGAATGTCATCGCTGCTAATTGTGTCAGATCTGTTGAGACTCCTTTGGCTTGAAGGAGTAAAACCAATGGTGCAAAAATGATCAGATTTTCCACTGCATTATCATGGGCGTACATCATTCTATTAGCCCAGTCGGCTTTTGGACGAGCGTCTCTTTGTGGGTTTTGTAATGCTGGCCATAAACCATGTTCCAGAATACGATTGATGATATAGGGAACCCAGTACAGGGCGGTGATGCTAATGGTTAAGGTTAGCCAGAATAATTCATTTTCCATAAGGTCTCCGAGTATATTTATGTTGTATATACAACTATTTGGTTAAAAAAAGGTTTATTGTTTAAAGTAGTTTATTAATTTTTCTCAAATTAAGAATCAGGTCGCGTAATTCCTGTTCACCGATTGCCTGCTGCATTTTCTGATAGAGGTCATCCCCAATACTTTGTAGGCTATCAGCTATATCTTGTGTTTTCTGGGTAGGAAAAATAGCTTGTTCACGATGATTTCCAGATTCTGGGGAAGTTCGTTTCAGGTAACCTTCTTCGACTAGTTTATCGATGAACCGGGTGAGGGTGGACTTTTCCAGGTTGAGTTCAAGGGCGATATCGCGTTGGACTAAACCGGGTTGTTCGATTACCAATCTTAAGAGATATGCGTGAGCAGGTGAAAGCCCCAGTTTGCTATAGGCTTTTTTCCACACTTTTGTTGTGAGTCTGGAAAGGGTGTTTGAGTTAAAATATAAGCATCGTTCGAACATGATTCGCCTATAGTAATAAATATTTGTTGTATATACAACTTAATTTAAATAAAACGACTGAGTGAACCTGTCGTTGAACCGATTAAATATAGATGTTATTCAGAGACAGATGAATTTGGCATTGGGCAAAGAGTTGAAATGGGTTTTTGTTGCTGCAGTATAAGCACCCATTTGGTGGCCTATGACCAGATCACCAATATCCAGCTCAGGTAGTTCTATATTTTCTGCAACCATGTCAATGCTGTCACAGGTTGGTCCTGATAAAGCGCTTGGAAATAAATTCCCCGTTTTAAGCACTTGTAAAGGATAGGTTGCATGGTCAAATATTTGACCGGAATAAGAGCCGTAGACACCATCGTCAAGGTAATACCAGTAAGAGTTTCCCTTTTGAGCTTTGCCGGTAACGGATGTGATGCTGGTGACTGCTGGAGCAATTAAATAACGGCCAGGTTCCGCTAATAAATGCCAATCTGAAGGAAGCTTCTTTAGCGCTTCACGTATGGGCGCGCAAAAAGAATGAATATCAAAACCTTGCTGGGCATAATCAGCTGGAAAACCACCACCAATATCCAGAGTTGCCATGGGTTGTGTGAGTTCTTGGTTTAGCTGGGACATCAACTGCCCGCAGGCCTGAATAGCTTCAACATGCTTAGTGGAGGTCTCACATTGAGAGCCAACATGAAATGATAAGCCTTTGATATGGATACCCATTGTGGATGCTTGTTTGACTATATCTGAAGCTTCGTTGAAATCACAGCCAAATTTTTTGGACAAGTCGACTGTTGCATCGGAGCTGCGAAAGCTGATACGCAATAAAATTCCTACTCTGCTACGGTAGGGCAAAAGCTTGTTCAGCTCGTTCAAGTTATCCACTACAAATGTAGTTGCGCCAAAACGTAGCGCGTCTTTGATTTCCTGATCTTTTTTTATGGGATGAGTATGGATAGCGTGTCTACCAGCAACTTTCTGGGTTAACAACAGATCCATTTCGCCTTTTGAGGCGACATCAAAGCCGCCGCCTAACTCATCAATAACTGAGATTATATGTTCGTCAGGGTGAGCCTTGACCGCATAGTACAGAGCTACTCCAGGCAGGGCATTTTGTAGTGCTAGGTATTGCTGGCGCAATACGTCGGGGTCAAAAACCAACAGTGGTGAGCCATGCTCTGCTACTAATTTTTGGTAATGTTTAGCCGACGCTGGTTTTGCTCCAAGTGTAATTGGGCGTTTGGCGACTGTATTCACTCGAGAGACTCTTTTATTGCCGATTGAATATATTGAGGCAGTGCAAAACTGGCTAGATGGATGTCAGCATTATAGTACTTTGTGTCTATGTTGGCCGCCATAAACCGTTTCTGGATAGTATCCGTTTTATGTTGGCGGGCTTCTGCGTCATCGCTGCCCCAGGCGAAAGTCATAAAGCCGCCATAATAGGTTGGAATCGGAGCACAGTAAAATGTCATATCGGCAAACTGGCTGCCCATACGTCGATAGGTAGCCTGGATCTCATCTTTCTGAAAAAAAGGCACACCATTTTGTGTGGTCATAATGCCGCCGGGGTTCAAACAGCGTTTTGCCAGCTCATAGAAACTCTCCGTGAACAATACTTCTCCGGGGCCAATAGGGTCTGTGCTGTCTGAAATAATGACATCATACTTTTGCTCAGTATTGCGCACGAAATCCATACCATCGGCAATGACCAGCTCCAGGCGAGAGTTATCATAGGCACCTTGTGAATGGTTGGGCAAATATTCGATAGCCATATCTACCACAGCTTGATCAATTTCGACCTGTGTTACTTGTTCAACATTGTGTTTCAGGACTTCTCGTAACATACCTCCGTCACCACCACCAATAATCAATACTCGTTTGGCACTGCCATGAGCGAATAGCGGTACATGAGCCATCATTTCATGATAAATAAACTCATCCGCCTCGGTAGTTTGCACAACGCCATCAAGCGTCATTACTCTGCCCAATTGTGCATTGTGAAAAATCATCAGGTGTTGATGCTCTGTTTTGTTTTCAAAGTAGAGCTTGTCAATCCGAAATTCCTGACAGACTGCGTCGTACAATGTTTCTTTAAAGTGTTTTTGCATTGAAGTACGCCCTGACATTATTGCTCTGTTTGTTTTGGGGTTGGGGATTCGGCCAGAATTGTACCGCGCAAATGTTCACTGACATTGAATGATTCAGGGGCGAATGCTTCGCGTAATACCGGGATTGCCTTTTCTGGTTCTGCATCACCGCACATGAATATATCAAATGCAGCGAAATTGCGTTCAGGCCAGGTGTGAACGCTGATATGAGATTCTGCTAATACTGCTACTCCGGATATGCCGCCATTAGGGGTGAAATGATGTAAGTGAATATGCAGTAAGGTTGCTCCGGCAACGGCAACAGAATCGCGCATTGCCCGTTCCATCAAGTCCAGATCATCCAGTTGTGAAGCACCCCATAGATCGAGGATTAAGTGAGTGCCCGCAAATTGTACGCCATTACGTGTGATAAAGTGATCGACAGGTGGGTTACCTGTGATGGCAATTTGATTATGAGTTGGCCAGGATGGGTCAATGGCAGGGTCAATAGTCAGGTCTAAGGCCTGTATATTCGATTCTTTAGACATGAAAGAAGTCCTCAAAAAAAACAGTCGGTATTGTGTTTTGCTAACGAGCTGCTTTTTGAATCGAACGATTATTTTCAGCCCGCTGTTAGCGGTTTAGCATAAAGCCCCCAGGGCAATTTCAGGTGCGCGTATTTTAGAAAAAAAATATAAAAACACAAGAGAAAAAAGTAGTATTTTTTGATTTTTTTTTAAATAGTTATTGAAATAAAAAATTAATGCAGTTTGCATGCTGAATAGGGTAGTATCTATTATGAATTTTTTGATTATCAAGGAGACAAGTTATGAGCTATTTAGACGCATCGTCTGGAAATGTAGTCAGTCAGGCATCGGCAGATGAACGAGTTGGCTTTATTCGTAAAACCTATACCCATTTGGCCCTGTCAATCGCCGCTTTTGCCTTATTGGAAACTTTTTTGCAAAAAATGGGCTTCGGAGAGAAAGCAATGGCATTGTTGGCTGGCAGCAGTTGGAGCTGGCTGATTGTGCTTGGCGTGTTTATGGTTGTTTCAATAGTGGCTGACAAATGGGCCAGAGATGACTATTCACCTGCGTTACAATACGCTGGTTTGGGTTTGTATATTGTTGCAGAAGCATTTATCTTTTTACCATTGCTGTATATGGCACAAGCCATCGCCCCTGGTGTTATTGAAAATGCAGCGATATTAACTCTTGGTCTGGTAGCAGGCATCACTGCAGTGGCTTTCACGACCCGTAAGGACTTTTCATTTTTAGCTCCTGCTCTGACTATTGGTGGGATCATTGCAATGGGCGTAATAGTGGCATCAATTGCGTTTGGTTTTCAGTTGGGAATGTTCTTTTCTGCGGCGATGATCATTTTCGCTGCTGGCAGCATTTTGTACAGCACCTCGAATATCATCCATGTTTATAGAGCCGATCAGCACGTTGCTGCCTCATTGTCTCTGCTGGCATCAGTAGGCTTGTTGTTCTGGTATGTTATACAGTTCATGATGAGTTTCATGGGCGATGACTAGGACTGCTAAGTATTACCAACCAGCCGCCTAGTCCGTTAACTTAGCCGGCTAAAATACATTTAAAGCCTGTAAGGTTTACTGCCTTACAGGCTTTTGTATGTTTACATAGCACATCAGATACTATTGTCCAGCATAAATTTCGGTTGGAGCCTATCCAATCTGTAGTTTGAGGTGTATACTGAGCTGGATACGATTCAGTGCTGTTTAAGGGGTTATCAACAGCATTGCTTGGATGTGGGGTCCAAGTAGGATTTGTGAGCATTTTATGCGCATTTTTATTGAGTCAAAAGAGTTGATGTTTAATTTGTATGCTTTAGTTTTTGTACATTTTAGTTTGTACACTTTAATTTGCACACAAGAAAGTAATTGTTCGCTTTGGGGGAGTTATGTTTGAAACAGTTTTTCATTCTGCATTTATTAATTGCTTGCGGAGTCCTGGAAACATACATGTTATGTTAACGGAGACTAGGGATTTGGCCAGTGGGTCGCATGATATTATGATGCGAACGGAATGCCCGCATTACAGCGTGTCATTATTCGAGCTGGATGCAGCTGATTTCACGATGACTGAAGAATTCATTGCGGAACAAATGATGTACCGCATACGCAATTTGACATCTAACAAACCTGTTGAGCCAGAACGAACTGCTATCAGTAATATTTATTTTGCTGCTGGAATATTGCAGGACTCTATTCTGGTTATTCAAAATGCGGACAAGTTGGACAATGAACTTTATCGTAACCTTGAAAAAGTAGAAAAAGCCCTGTCACATTCTGGTAAAGGGCGATTAAGAATATTATTGGTAGGGAGTCAGCATTGCATTCCCCGTCTGGCATTGAGTAGTAGTGATTTCAGCGCTATCAAATGGTTGAATATACTGGCTGAACCAGATGCTGCTAATCACATGATCGAAGAAGGCCGTTTTGCCGGACAGTTAAAACAGTCCAAGCATGCCAGTGAAGAAAAGGGTAAGCGATTTATTTATTTTGGGAGTCTTTTCTCAAAACATTAAGTGGAGAGATTATGAGCAACTGGCTCCTGAAGGGAACTTATCTTTTGATAAGCTTTGATTTCATATGATATTCCACGAGTCAGTATCTAATATCAGTACTCAGTAGCTTAAGGGGGTTATAAAAGCGATTTTATTAAAAGCCTCCGCCAGTCTTGAATCCCCCAGATGATGATCTGCTGCCTCCCGAAGAAGATCGGCCTGAGGGCAGACGGAAGCCGCCATTGTTTGAGTTAGGCCAATGCCATGGGCTGTTATTGCTGCGATTTGTTGAACGGGATCTTCTGCTGTTTCTGTTACTTCTTGGTAGAGAGTTGTCCCAGATATCTCCCCAAACAGAGCCATTGCCTAAGCCGCCACTGCCGTAATCAGGCCAGGCACCCACATCTCGGTGGCGTTGATTGCGTTGCAATACCCTCCAAAGTTCTCCCCCATTAACGAGACCTTGGAGAAACTGAGTGAGTACTGAGCTGATGAGTGCTTCGTTTCCAAATCCTGATCGAACGTCGTCAAAGCGGTGTTGTTTAAAGTTTCGTCTGACTACTTCCAGTTCGCGTAAACGAGCTAATTTGCTGTCATGTAACTTACGAACATCGTGCAAATCATCTTCAATATCCTGGTAATTGCTTTGGAACTCATACAATTGGTCCACTAAGGCATCGTCCTGAGATGAAGCAGTTGCCCTGACGCTTTGTCGCAAAGCCTGCAAACTCTTGTGTTCTAAAGCATTGCTGAGAATTTGCAGGCACTGCTGCATATAGGGGTCTTTTGCTGATGCGAATTGTGCTCTTTGAGCCAATATCTTGTTCAGTCTGTCTTCTATTACTGCCAGTTCATTATCTTCTTCTTCAAGCTCACTTCTGATCTGTTCCAGTTGTTGTTGAAGTTCTGTTGCGCCGCCTTGTTGCAAGGCTTCTAATTCCAGGTTTCGCACATTTTCGATAGTATTATTAGCGGCTTCCCTGATGGATTTGGCATGTTGTTCCAACCTTTTGGGGATTTCCTGGATATTCCAGTAATTGATACGAGCAGGCTCGTAACGAATCAATTTGGCAACCCAGCTATCTAGAAAACGAGATAAGAAGTTGCGATTGGCATAGCCTGGTGTGCCAAAACTTCTATCCCACAAATACATAAATAAAGGATCAGCTACATATGGTTCGCCTTTGGCTCCAAGATCATCACTTGATTGTTGTGCTTTACGTTCAGCTTCATCAGCGATGGCATCGGCTGTACGTGCCTCAGTTAACGCAGTGTTGTAAAGAGGGTCTTGTTCCAATTGTTTCTGTATCGAAGCTTCTTTGTCGATAATTTGCTGTGCGATGTGGTTGCTGTTATCAAGGGTGATTTGTCGCTGCGCCTCAGTGCTTGCTAATTGCTCATTAATCTCAATGATATTCTGTTCAATGCTTACAAGTTCTTGTTGGCGTTGGTCCAAAAAGTTTAATGCTTGTTGATCTGCAGCTGTCAATGCTTCGCGTAACGACCCTTGAGCAATAGAGTCAAGCCGTATGGCTGCTGTCTTTTGCAGTGTTTGGGCTTGCAAGCGGCGGTTACTGGCTAATTGATTGGTTAGTTCTGACAGTTCATGATCGATACGGTTGATTTCATTGCGTACCGTTTGCAATGAACTGTTCAAGGTGTTGAGTGCTGAAATTCCAGTTAACATAATCTTTACCAGGCGGTGATCGTTGCTCCTGTAGTATTGATACTAAATGTTGGTTGCAGATAGCCAGAACGTTTTTTTCCAACAATATTGCCTTGAATGATGCCGTCATCACGTTTGTCTTGAGCTACGGCATTAAATGTTCTCTGGTCAACACGTAAACCCCATTTTCGGACAGTTTTACGTTGACCATTTTCTTCATTGTTAATTGGCAGGCTGATGGTCTCCCCGTTGGCATTAAGTGCTTCTACAATCAGATAGTAATTGCGTGTATTGCTGTTTATCTCAGCGGTGCGCCATACACCCGATAACTCATTGGGGCGAGAAATAACTCTGATGCTGTAGACTTGACGTAGTTGTTGTAATGTTGCGTCCATCTGAGAGTTCAGTTGCTTCGCTATGCTGATTTTATCATTCTTAAATGCAGCTTGGGCTGAGTTCAGTAATTCCTCAGATTTTGCAATGAGCGCAGGATCTTTGGCAACAGAGCGAATTTCTTCAAATGTATTCTGCAATTGCGAGGGAATAGCTGTTCGGGCTATTTGTTGTGGGCGTACTTCCGCGAAATAATAGCCGGTCCAAAGAACCGCAACCATCAAACATAGTGCGACTAGGGGTTTTCCCCATTTTTTGCGCCGTACATACAGGCCCGCCAGGCGAGTTGCAAAGGAAGCTGGACGCGGCGAATATTGGAAGCGTTCATCCTCGAGGGCTTGAATGCCTTCTTGCAGAATGTGATCTGGAACCTCCATGCCTTGTCGGGCATAGAGGTCTCGAAGGCGTTCTAAAAGTCTTTCCTGTCGACTTTCAGTGTCAAGCTCGCGATCAACCAGTTGTTGCTGGTGGCGTAAGGTGTCAACGACATCCATGGCCGCCATAATATCTTCCAATGGTGCTTTTTGTGATATGGCTTTATTGTCTGACATAAGCTGAATACTTGTCTGGTTGCTAATGAACGCCTAAACAGCATGAGATAAGGGTAGTGAACCTCCACGCTCAATAATTTTTGCCATACGTTGCTTTCCGTCTTCTACTGCGGAGCGAATTTCAGTGGCATTCTGGGTCGATAGTGTTCGCATTTCAGCAATAATATCGCGTGAACGTTCCTGAAAATTCACAACTGAATCCACCAAGCGTTTGACTGATTCTGCACGGATTGTTGGGCCATAACCTGCTTTGACAGCGGCTTCTTGGACTTTACCGCCAATATCAGCCAAGTCTTCCAGGCTTTTCGAAACGCCATCTTTCATCGCTTCAAGTGTTTGTGTGCTTTCATGTAAACCAAATAAACCTGTGAAAGAAGCCGTCAAAGCGGTAAGTACTGATTCATTGGTACCAAAAAAAGTAACGGCCTGTTGATAGACCCGCTCTTTGGCGCTGGTAGTTTGCATTAAACGCGCCATGATAACTTCTGAGGTGTTATAGCTGATGGTCAGATTGTCAGATAAGTCTTTGGCAATCTGATAACGGCCCTCGGCAGTTTGTAAATCGCGCATTTTTTCATCGCGAGCTAATTCCAGTTTGGCGCGAGCTGCCAGGTCTTCGCCTTTAAAGGCAGAGACAGTATCATTGGATTCTTTGAGTACTTGCTTTGCATCTTCCCAGGCACTTTCCGTTTTCTTGAGGATGTCGAGTGCGTATATTTCCGACTCTTTGATGGCACCACGAAAGTCTTGATACGCATTCATGATAGTGTGTTCTCGTTCTATCTGATCACGCGAACTGATGGCGACATCCAGATAGGTGTCTTTAATTTTTTCGAAGCGCCCAGCAATATCACCTCTCGTAACCTTCATCCAAATATTTGAAACGCGTTCAAACGTGTCTACTTTACCATCCTCAACCTGTTTGACCATGGACTTTGCATCATCTCTAATGCTGTTGAATGCCTGGGTGATTTCTTCATAACGTTCACCTATTTTCATTTGCGTTACTTGTTCGCGAACAACATCATTGAAGATAGATGCTTGTGAGAGTGTTCTGGCAATGGCGATGACTTTATCTTCATCTACATCGGTTATTTTCTCTAATAAAGCTACAACTGGTGCCTCGGCTGCCTGTTCAGGCATTAAACCTAAGTCGCGAATTTGGCTAACTGCTTTATCTAGATACTTGAACGTTGAATTGCTCATGAAGCCTCCAATAATTATTGTGGGTGTATTTTACGTGTATTGGGAATAACGATTATCAGTTGCTTATTAAACCATAATTGTCAGATAGATTTCAGCAATGATTGTTCTGTGTTAACAATCATTGACCTTTTCGAGCTTGTTTCGTGCAATTTTATTTTGCCCTTAATAATTCTTGTCTGGTGTGCAGTATATACACGAGGTTTTATTTATTGCGATATAAAATCAGTATAATAAACAAGGTTGAGCAGGCAAGTAGAAAACACAACATGGCCCAGAAGCCAAAGTATTTGTATATTGCAAAAATAAGCAGAAGGTTAGCTCCTGCAATAAGCTTTTTCATCGACATTCCCTATTAGTGTTTTAAAACAAAACTGACCACACTAAATAGTTGAGTGTTTCTGGCAATCGCCAAGATTTTGCTGGTGGCTAGCTTCAGGAAAATTTCCCCTTTTCCAAGATGCAGTATAAATAATCTGATGATAAATGTCTGCCTTTACTTGTCTTATAACAGCATATTGAACGATTTAAACACTGGATTATAGCTATTGAGGTATATCTAACCTGTAATTTTCGAACATGAAATTTTGTTCAATAGGGTTCCATTGACTTTTTCTGTTAATCGCTTTAAGTTCTGATTCAAGGCATCCAAGCTATTCCCTGGTGACTTTAATTGTTGCTTCGGGGCTTTGGGGTTACCCCAAGGTTGAGAATTATCAATATTTCATTGCAAGAACGCTGCTGCACTGGTGTGCAAGGGCAGTTCGTGCGTTTGGCGGGTTGGATGCCTTATCTTTTTCTAAGGAAAGTCAGGAACCGGATCATTATGTCTAAGAGTCAGCGAAAAATTTTCTGTCAACAACTGGCCAGTTGGTTTGAGGCCAGTGAATGGCACTATACGACATTGATCGCTGCAAGTATCGAATCTGTGGTTCATTTGCCTGACGATGTTGATGAATTGATCAATGATTTATTACAGGCGTTTCCAGTCAAACCCGAGTTGGCCTTGATTGATGACTTTTTGCAACAACAAACGCGAATTAAAGAATGGTTTGCTTATAGTGTCGACACACCGAAAAGTGTTGTCTTTAACCTCAGAGCGCCGCAAGTTGATACACTGACTTCCATTGATTTACCTGTTCTTGCAACTGTGGGGGATTTAGCGAGTTGGTTGGGGCTGTCGGCGACGGAATTGGATTGGTTGGTTGAGTATAAACGCAGGGATAAAAATACTGATAAACGCTTGCAACACTATCATTACAGTACTGTGTCTAAGCGCCGAGGTGGCTTCCGTCTGATTGAGTCACCGAAAAGTGTTTTGAAACAGGCACAACGACAAATTCACGATATTATACTGTCGCAGCTGACTATTCACTCGTCGGCTCATGGCTTTCGCGAGAACCGAAGTTGTCGGACTCATGCACAATTGCATATTGCTAAACATTATCTGTTTCAATTTGATCTGGCTCATTGTTTTCAAACGATTCAGTGGCGCCAGGTTTACTCGATTTTTCTGGGGCTTGGTTATTCCAAAAAGGTTGCTCAATATTTGACTGGTTTGACGACACATCGATGTCATATGGAGAATCAACTCTTTCATGTTTTGGATGAACCGCAACGCAAACGTCTTAAGCAACGTCACTTGCCTCAAGGAGCTCCAAGTTCGCCTGCTTTATCAAATGCAGCCTTATATCAACTGGATAAACGTCTGCAAGGCTTGGCACAGAGTCTTCATTTACAATATTCCCGTTACGCAGATGATATGGCTTTTTCAGGAAATACTTACCGGGATTGGGGTTTTTTTGCGCCACTGGTTGGTTCTATTTGCCTGGAAGAAGGTTTTGAATTGAATTACCGCAAGTCACGATGCATAAAGGCTCATCAACGACAAAAGCTAACCGGTATTGTTGTTAATCAGAAAATAAATATTGATCGTCGTGACTATGATCAGCTAAAAGCGATTTTAACCAATTGTGTTCGCCATGGTCTGGAGAGTCAGAATCGTGCCGGACGTGATGACTTTCGAGCATATTTATTGGGAAAAATCCATTATGTGTCTTCAATTAGCCACAATAAGGGCGGCAAACTAAAAACTATTTTTGACCGGATTCATTGAGAAATTTTACTCAAGGCTTCATGCACTTCTTGCTTTGAGCTTACTCCACGTAAAGTATCGACATGCTTGCCTCGTTTATCAAACAATAGCAGCGTTACATGAGGTACATTATAACGCGCCGCAAACTTTCGACCTTTTTCGCTCGTGATTACAGCGGTCCTGAATAATACTTTGCCTTCGAAATCCCCTTTGACGTTACCCACAACGCGCTGCAATCGTCTGCATAGTTGGCATTTGGGATCATGAATTTGCACCAGGGCAGGGGTGCCTTTGCCGATAATAGATAGATCGTGTTCAATCTTTGATTTCTGTTCACTTTTGACCATGGCAAATGAGGCTATTGCGAACAAAAGCAACGCAATGCCTGATAACTTCAGCAAAGCGATTTTACTTATTGGTTTTGGTGAGTATTTTCGAGTTGTTTTTCGTTGTTTGCCCATAAAGAATCTTCCAAAACAGTTTCAATCCTGTTCTAAGACCGGAGCATTCGGGTTTATCTCACCTGTATTTGCAAGGGATTAGTCAAATTCTTTGGTTGTTTGTGATAACAGAGTGCGAAGGGGTAGAGAATATATTGACCGGGCTGGAGTGAATGAGTTTTCAGCCCGGTTGACAGCAGTGGCTTAATTAAGAGGCTTTGGCTACTTTTCGTGGTTTTGCCTTGTTTGTCCTGATTAATTCCTCAGGGGCAAAGTGGTCTACATGAATAATATCCATTAGTGCGTCATCAAAGTCAGAGAGTTGCTTGGCTTCGTCATCGGTTATTACCTTCGCTGTTAAAGCTAACTCTATTTGCTGGGCGCCAAGTGCTTTTTCAATCTCTCCAGCTTTGATAGCGAGGCGGATTTTTTTGAACAAAGGGGCAAGTTCTAGACTGTGCATGAACGTTGCGTTGACTTGACCAATAGGGTTGGTCGATAAGTTATCGCTGAAACAGCCGGTCAGCAGACGTTGACGTGTTTCGCTGTTTGATGTGAACAATGTAGCGAGTTTCTGGCTGAGTTCATCGCTGGGAGCATCGAAGTGTGCTCCCAATGGAAAGATAGTGGCTTTCATCTTAAATGCTAGAAAGCGGTTAGGGTAATTTTGCAATATTTCCTGCATGGCTAGCTGATAGCGATTCATAAGATAACTCATGCACCATTCGATTACAGGGTATTCCTCTTCAGGGCAATCGCTGTTTTCATAGTGCTTTAGAACCATGCTGGCAAGATATAAGTTGCTGAGTAAATCGCCCAGTCGGGCAGACAACATTTCTTTGAACTTAAGTTTTGATTGCAGGGTCAGCATTGAGATATCAGCTATCAAAGCAAAGGCTGCGCTCAAACGATTCAACTCTTGATAATGACGTTTCAGTTTGCTATTGCTGTTTTCAGTTGGGCTGCTGGCAAAGTGTGAGCCAGTTAAGCCCATAACGAATGCGCGGGCACCATTGGTTAAAGAGAAACCAACATGTTTGAAAAATACATCATCAAATGCCGCTGTGCTGTCATCGGTAACCTCATCATTGGCCAGTTGCATTTCTTTGAGGACATAGGGGTGGCTGCGGGTTGCTCCTTGACCAAAAATCATCAGGTTGCGGGTCATTATATTCGCCCCCTCTACAGTGATGGCGATCGGGACTGAACTGTAAGAATCAGCAACATAGTTCTTGGGCCCGGTCATAATGGCTTTGCCGCCATGAATGTCCATAGCATCTATGCTGACTTGACGGGCCATTTCAGTCAGGTGGTATTTGATGATGGCTGAGGGTACGCTGGGTTTTTCGCCATGTGATAGAGATTGTGCTGTATGCAGTCTGGCTGCATTGATGATATAAGCCAGGCCTGCCATTCGCGCTAAGGGTTTTTGTACTCCTTCAAATTTGCTGATTGGTAATCCAAACTGCTGGCGTAATGCGGCATAGGCGGTCGTTCCCATTAACAAATGTTTTGACATGGAGTTTGAGACGCTTGGCAAAGTAACGCACCTTCCGACAGACAAGCAGTTTACCAGCATAGCCCAGCCTTTGCCGGCCATTTCCGGTCCGCCTATGATGTAATCCAATGGAACAAAGACATTATCTCCCTCTATCGGACCATTTAGAAATGCATCGCCTATGGGCTTGTGGCGACGGCCAATATTGACGCCTTTTGTTTCGCGGGGGATAAGAGCGCAGGTAATGCCGTAATCATCGATATCGCCGATCAGGTGGTCTGGGTCTTGCAGGCGAAAAGCCAGACCGATCAGAGTGGCTACGGGAGCTAAGGTAATATAGCGTTTTTTGAAATTGAGCTTCATCCCCAATACTTTTTTGCCTTTATACGTGCCTTTGCAAATAATCCCAGTGTCGGGCAGAGAGGTGGCATCAGATCCAGCAAGGGCTCCAGTCAATGCAAAGCAAGGCACATCTATGCCGCTTGCTAGACGAGGAAGGTAATGCTTTTTCTGTTCTTCAGTCCCATATTTCATCAACAATTCCCCTGGACCAAGAGAGTTTGGAACGTTGATGAAGTTAGAGACGCAGCCTCCGGTTGCAGAGATTTTGGTGATAATTTCTGTCTGTGCCATGCCTGAAAATTCAAGGCCGCCATATTCCTTAGGTATGATCATGCCTAGAAACCCTTTTTCCTTGATAAATTGTTCAACTTTTTCAGGAATGACAGTGGTGTTATGGTTGATGTCCCAATTGTCTACCATACGGCACAACTCATTTGCTGGACCATCTATAAAAGCCTGTTCCTCATCGGTAAATCCTGGCTTTGGCAGCGTTAAAAGTTTCTGCCAATCGGGTTTGCCACTGAAAAGTTCTCCATCCCACCAGACTGTGCCAGCATCAATCGCTTCCTGTTCTGTTTCTGAAATTTCGGGCAATACTTTGCGAAACCAGAGATGTATCTTTTTGCTGATAAGGTTTATCCGCAAGCTGGGGATTGATAGCGTTCCAGTGATAATGGTAATTGCTGCTAATAAGAGAGTTAGTGCTGGAGATACGTTGCTGATCATTGATAGCAATGTTATAGCACCGTAGGTGAGTGCAGTTACTATCAATGAATGTTGAAGGTAGCTTAACGCAATGCAGGCTGCTACTGCTAAAAGAATGATAGAAAATGTCATGGTTCACCTCTAGAGAAATAGGTTGGGTGTTCTTGGCACGCCTTATGTTTAGTGCTTTTTACTAAATCAATAAAAAAAGCGAGCGCTCGTTCTAAAAATAGGTTATAGTTTTGCCATCGTTAAATCAAGAGATAAATGTATTTTGTAATGATGGGCCTAATACTGAAACAGATGCCACTGAACTTCTAATGTCAGTAATACCACTGAAACTGTCCGGTTTAACCTCATTTGCCGATTTTGCAGATGGGTTTCCCTATGCCGGTGATGGCCTCTATAGTACGGTCCATCAAAGGCATCCAGGAATCGTTAAAATCAAGAAAGAACGAGTTGCTGTGCGTCACTTACAGAAAGTCTTTGAAGCAACGTTTTCTATTTCATCGCACATTGGTTTTTATGAGATGTCTGTTCGTGACTTATGTCAGGAAACCGGTATTAGTATGGGAAGTATGTATTCCTGTATTAATAAAAAAGAGGATATCGCTGTCATGGTGATGGATATGGTCGAATTAATTTCGAAGCAAGTTATTGATGTTGGGCAGCAACAGGCTAATGATTGGCAACGTTTGTCAGTAACAATTCAACAGCATTTATATTCAAGTCACTTATTGCAGTCCTGGTTTTTCTTTTTATATTTCGAAACCCGCTGCTTACCCCTGGAGAAACAGAAACAGTCGAAAGCTATCGAGTTACAGGCTATCGATAATTATGCATTGATCATTCAGCAGGGAATCAAAGCGGGTTTGTTTAAAGTAGATGGAAAGCGTAATAATATTGATTTTGTGGCAAATACGGTTTTAGTGATGTTGCAGGATTCGTATTTAAAGCCATGGAAAAGCAAGCAATACCATGTTGATATAGAACAGTACTTTCAAAACCTCATTGCCATGATTGCTAAATTGGTCAACTACGATGGAGAAACACTATAAATGTCTGGAAGTCACTATCCTCATTTGTTGCGACCTTTGGATTTGGGTTTTACTCAACTTAAAAACCGAGTGCTTATGGGATCGATGCATACAGGTTTAGAAGAAAGTAAACAGGGTTCCAACAAGCTGGCTCGCTATTTCTCAGAACGTGCGCAAGGAGGAGTTGGCTTAATAGTTACAGGAGGAATCGCCCCTAATTTTGCTGGAAGAGTGAAGCCGATTGCAGCGCAATTGAGTCATACCAGACATATAAAGAAACATACTGAAATTACTGAAGCTGTGCATGCTGTGGAAGGCGCTAAGATATGTCTGCAGATACTGCATGCAGGTCGATACGCTTACCATCCTTTTTGTGTTGCTCCCTCTGCGATTAAATCACCTATTTCTCCATTTAAACCGAGAGCTTTATCACTCAGGGGTATCCGAAAAACAATCCGAGACTTTGCCCGTTGTGCGGAGTTGGCTCAACAAGCCGGATATGATGGTGTTGAAGTGATGGGGTCTGAAGGGTATTTGCTTAATGAGTTTATGGCACCAAGGACGAATCACCGTCAAGATGATTATGGTGGAAATATGGAAAACCGGGCGCGTTTATCCTTGGATATCGTCCGGGCGATTAGAGAGAAAGTGGGAACTGAATTTATTGTAATTTTCCGTTTGTCTTTATTGGATCTGGTAGAGCAGGGCTCTAGCTGGCAGGAGGTGGTTGAGCAGGCAAAGTTGCTGGAACAGGCTGGTGTTACTCTGATTAATACCGGAATAGGCTGGCATGAAGCACGTATTCCTACTATAGCTACCATGGTTCCTCGAGCGGCATTCAGTTGGGTGACTGAGCGGCTACGCGAACATGTTTCCATCCCTTTAGTCACAACCAATCGAATTAATGTACCTGAGGTAGCAGAAACAATTCTGTCGGAAGGACAGGCTGATATGGTGTCCATGGCTAGGCCTTTTCTGGCTGACCCTGATTTTGTTAACAAAGCGGAGCAAGGTCTTGCGGATGAAATCAATACCTGTATAAGTTGTAATCAAGCGTGTTTGGATCATGCGTTTAAGGGATTGGTTGCCAGTTGTCTGGTGAACCCCAAAGCTTGTCATGAAACAGAGTTCAATCAAGTAAAAACAACGCAACCTAAAACCATAGCAGTTGTTGGTGCTGGGCCAGCAGGTCTTTCATTTGCAATTGAAGCAAGTGAACTTGGGCACAAAGTGGTGGTATTTGAACGCCAAGGTCAAATTGGTGGGCAATTTAATATCGCGAAAGAAATTCCAGGGAAGGAAGAGTTCCGTGAAACCTTACGCTATTTTCACTATAAATTAAATCAACTTGATATAGAGTTGCGTTTGAATACTAAAGCTGGTTGTGAAGATTTAGATACATTTTCAACGGTGGTGATAGCGTCTGGTGTCCGGCCCAGAATTCCGCAAATTGATGGTGTAGGCCTTGCCAATGTGCTTGATTATCAAGAGGTGTTGCTGCACAAAAAAGCAGTAGGAAAACGAGTGGCGATTATCGGAGCTGGAGGTATCGGTTTTGATACTGCAGAGTATTTGCTACATGACCCCAGAGATGTTTCAACATCTCTGGATAAAGCTGCTTTTTTTGACGAGTGGGGCATTGATTCTGATTATCAACACGGCGGTGCTGTTAAAGAAAAGCATGCTGATGCGCCATTTAGAGAGATATATCTGTTGCAGCGTAAAACCGATAAACCGGGTAAAAGGCTGGGCAAAACAACAGGCTGGATTCACCGACAGTCACTCAAAGATAAAGGAGTGAAAATGATGTCGGGTGTCAGCTATGAAGCGATTAATGAACAAGGTTTACATATCACTTGTCAGGGTGAAAAACAGGTATTAGAGGTAGATACGGTGGTGTTATGCGCTGGTCAGTTATCAAACAATCAATTGTATGATGATTTGATTAAAACCGGTCGTGTAGAAGGAAATAGAGTTACAGAAAACCGTTCAGAGCAATCAGTCCATATCATTGGTGGTGCTCACTTGGCACAAGAGATTGATGCAAAAAAAGCAATTAATGATGGTGTGCGTTTGGCCCATCAGATATCGATAACATAGGCATAGCTTGGAATAAACATTCAGCTTGATGCTAGAACAGACACAATAGAGGTAATATGAATAAAAACCGAATCATAAAGAAAGTAGCTGTGCTTGGTGCTGGTGTTATGGGGGCGCAGATTGCCGCTCATTTGATCAATTCAAGGGTCGAAGTGGTCTTGTATGATTTACCTGCAAAGGAAGGTGATAAATCAGCAATTGCCAACAAGGCCATCAAACAACTCGCCAAGTTGAAACCTGCCCCTCTTGCGAATAATGCTTGGGCTGGCAGGATAACGCCAGCTAATTATGATGATGACCTGCAGCAGTTGCAGGATTGTGATTTGATCATTGAGGCTATTGCTGAAAAGATGGAATGGAAGAAACAGCTCTATGACACTATCGAACCGCATGTTAATGACCATGCTATTCTTGCATCAAATACTTCTGGTTTAAGTATCAATGAGTTGTCTACAGTGCTCAATCAACGTTTGCGACAACGGTTTTTGGGAATCCACTTTTTTAACCCTCCACGTTATATGCATCTGTTGGAAATTATTCCCTGCAAAAATACTGATGCTGCTGTTGTCACTGCATTGGAAGCATTTTGTGTCACTGCATTGGGCAAGGGTGTGGTTATTGCTAAAGATACGCCAAATTTTATTGGTAATCGTATTGGTGTATTCAGCTTGTTGGCAATAATGCATCATGCTGAACGTTTGGCAATACCCTTTGAAGTTGTGGATCAGATTACCGGTAAACCTATGGGGCGTCCAAAATCAGGTACTTTCAGAACCGCAGACGTTGTTGGCTTAGATACTTTGGGCCATGTAATTAATACCTTGAAGGTGAATTTGAATGATGACCCTTGGCAGGGTTTGTATCAGGTTCCTGCTTATATAGCGACAATGGTTGAACAGGGAGCTTTAGGTCAAAAGACACGTAAAGGTGTCTATATCAATAAAGGTAAACAGGTATTTAATCCAGCTGTTAATAATTATGTTGATGCAGATGGTGCTATTTCAGATGAAGTTGCAGCCATTCTCCGTAATAGAGACTGGGGTGAGAAAGTAAGTTTATTGCGCGCCAGTGAGGATGCGCAAGCCAAATTTATCTGGAGTAGTTTGTGCGACCTGTTCCATTATTGCATTGTAACGTTAACTGATATTGCGACGACCGCCAGAGATGTAGACTTTGCTATTCGTTGGGGCTTTGGTTGGAGTCAGGGGCCCTTTGAAATCATGCAGGCAATCGGTTGGTCGGATATTGTCGGTATTGTGCGAGAAGAGTTGTCTGCTGAAAATTTGCTTGCGTCGACACAACTGCCAGGGTGGGTGGACGATATCTCTGATATCCACACAGCAGAGGGTTCTTATTCACCAGAACAGAAAAAATACCTACCACTTTCAGAGCACCCGATATATCAACGTCAAGTACTGCGAGAAAATGTTCTGGGAACAGACAAACAGGGGGCGGGCGAACTAGGCAAGACTATTTTTGAAAATGACTCTGTGCGTCTATGGGACGCTGGTGATGATGTTGCTGTTCTAACGTTTAACACCAAGATGCGTTCAATTGGCACTGAAGTACTACACAGTGTTATTAGTGCTTGTGAACAAGCTGAAAAAGATCATGCTGGTTTGGTTGTCTGGCAGCCTGATGCACCCTTTAGTGTTGGGGCGAATTTAAAGGAAGCTTCAGATTTATTTGCGGCTGGTAAGTTGGATGAAATTGTTGGTTTTGTGGCTGACTTTCAACGAGCTTCGATGGCTTTAAAACATTGTTATGTCCCAACGGTGGCGGCGGTGCAAGGCATGGCTTTGGGTGGGGCTTGTGAGTTTCAAATGCATGCACATACAACCGTTGCTGCGCAAGAATCCTATATAGGTTTGGTTGAGGCTGGTGTTGGTTTGTTACCTGCTGGAGCTGGATTGAAAGAACTGGCTTTGCGAGCAGTTACGAATGCACGTGGCGGCGATATCATGCCCCATATCAAACACGCTTTTGAAGTTACAGCAATGGCAAAAACCTCGACCAGCGCTGTTGATGCCAAACAATTGGGTTTAATGGTCGATTCAGACATCGTCGTTGCTAATGCACACGAATTATTACATGTAGCTAAGGCGCAGGTTTTATCGTTGGCTCAAAGTGGTTTTAGACCACCTTCTGCAGATGAAAAAATCAAAGTTGCTGGTAAGCCTGGTCGGGCTAGTTTGATGATGATTGCTGTGAATATGCTTGAGGGGCATTTTATTTCTGAACATGATTATAGAATTGCTGAAGGTATTGCGACCGTTCTGACAGGAGGTGATGTTGAAGCCGGAGATTATGTTACTCAGGAGTGGTTGTTGAAGTTGGAGCGAGACTTTTTCTTTGAATTGCTGCAGACCGATAAGACGCGCGAGCGTATAGCTCATACTCTGACCACTGGCAAACCTCTAAGAAACTAATGTTAACGAATTTAGGAGCAGCATAATGACAAAAGCAATTCAAGAAGCCTATATAGTAAAAGCAGTGCGCAGTCCTGTTGCTAAGTACCGTGGAGCCTTTAAACACACTCGACCAGATGACTTGCTGGCGCATGTTCTGCAAGGTGTAACAGCAGATGTTACGCAGATAAGAGATGATGTCGAAGATGTTATCGTCGGTTGTGCTATGCCTGAAGCTGAACAAGGCATGAACGTTGCCAGGATTGGTTTATTGTTGGCAGGATTTGCTGATCAAGTTCCAGGTGTCACTATCAACCGTTTTTGTTCTTCTGGCTCTCAGGCGGTGGCAATGGCAGCAGATAAAATTCGTCTTGGTGAAGCCGATGTTATGATAGCTGCTGGTACCGAATCCATGACAATGGTGCCTATGATGGGCAATAAAGTATCGATGAATCCAACTGTTTTCAGAGATGACAATGTCGCAATTGCCTACGGCATGGGCATTACTGCAGAGAAAGTGGCAGAACAGTGGAAGGTAAGTCGTGAAGCACAAGATGCATTTGCCGTAGAGTCACATCGGCGTGCAATAGCTGCGACTGAAAAGGGATATTTCTCAGAAGAGATTTTGCCTTATGAAGTTGTTACATCGCATTTGGCTGTAGATGGCCTGAGCACTCAGGAACAGCGTCGCCTGGTAAGCCATGATGAAGGTCCTCGAGAGTCAAGCTCTGATGTGTTGGCAAAGCTGCGTACGGTTTTTCGTGCTGACGGTTCTGTGACGGCTGCTAATTCATCGCAAATGTCAGATGGTGCGGCAGCAGTGCTGCTTGTCAGTGAAAAGGCGTTAAAGCGTTATAAGCTTGAACCTATTGGGCGCTTTGTTACTTCAGCTGTCGCTGGAGTTGATCCGGCTATTATGGGTATTGGTCCAAAAGAAGCGATACCTTTGTGTCTGAATAGAGCTGGCTTGCGGCTTGATCAACTGGACTGGATTGAACTGAATGAGGCATTTGCCGCGCAAGCTCTGGCTGTAATGGGTGATTTGCAGCTTGATCCAGCCAAAGTGAATCCTTCAGGTGGAGCGATTGCTTTGGGCCATCCACTTGGAGCTACGGGTGCTATTCGTACAGCGACTTGTCTACATGGTCTCAGAAGAACCTCTGGGAAGTATGGCATGGTAACCATGTGCATCGGAACCGGGATGGGTTTTGCGATGATTATAGAAGCATTGTAATTAATCAGTTGCATACAAATGATTAATTTAAAACTAGGCAGGGCAGGGTTAGAAAATAGGCTTAGGCATCATTATAATAAAACGCATTCTGATTGGGGCCAAAAGTATATGCGGGATATGTGCTTTTCAATAATAGCTGTAAAACGCTATAAAGAGTTGGCGCTAATGATGTTCTGGACTAAAGTTAGTATTAGCAACTCTATGCGTGAAGTATACGGTACTCGAATATGAATCGATTTTGGCTTAAATCATACCCTGAAGGTGTCAGTCATGATATTGACCTGACTCAATATGATTCCGTGGTTGATATGTTAACTAAAACAGTTAACTTGTATTCTGATCGACCTTCTTTTTCAAACTTTGGTACTGGTCTTACATTTGCTGAGCTAGAACAGAAAACTCGTCAGTTTGGTGATTTTCTGCAAAATCAATTAGGCATGAAAAAAGGTGATCGTTTGGCGATCATGCTGCCGAATATACTGCAATATCCTATTGCTTTATTTGGGGCAATGCGGATTGGTGTGGTGGTGGTGAATGTCGATCCAATGTATACCAAGCGTGAGCTTGTACATCAATTGAATGACTCTGGTGCAGATACATTGCTGTTTTTGCAAAACTTTGCTGAAACAGTTGATGAAGCTATGCCTGAAATTAGTATAAAGCATGTTATTTCAACTCAAATTGGTGATTGTCTAAATTTTCCGAAGTCGGTATTAATCAATTTCGTTTTAAAGCATGTCAAGAAAATGGTGCCGAATATAACTGTGGAAGGGGCTATTTCATTTAACCAGGCTTTGGCATCTGGAGCCGCCGAAAATTGTAAGGATGCCGAATTACACCAGGATGATATTGCTTTTTTACAATACACCGGTGGCACAACTGGTGTTTCCAAAGGGGCTATTCTAACCCACAAAAATATGCTGGCTAATATGTTGCAGGCACGTGAGTGGTTGTCAATACAATTAGAGTATGGGCATGAAAAAGTGATTAATGCTTTACCGCTATACCATATTTTTTCCCTGACTGCGAATGCTTTGATTGTAATGAGTTTGGGTGGTGAAAACGTTTTAATTACCAATCCCAGGGACTTTAAAGGTTTTGTGAAAATCTTGCAAAAACAGAAATTTACAGTGATAACTGCAGTCAATACTCTGTTTCGTAAGCTTTTGGATACCGAGGGATTTGATCAAATTGACTTCAGTCGACTGCGGCTCAGTTTGGGCGGTGGTATGGCTATCACTACTGACGTTGCCAGTGATTGGAAAAAACGTACAGGCTCTACTTTAATCGAAGCTTATGGCCTGACAGAATGTGCGCCAGCTTTGAGTGCCAACCCTACAGATTTAAAACACTATAATGGTAAAATTGGATTGCCATTGCCCTCGACGCTCATCGAAATGAGAGATGTTGATGGGGCTGCTGTTGCTGTCGGTGAACCCGGTGAATTATGTGCCAAAGGTCCTCAGGTGACTCAAGGATATTGGAACTTACCACAAGCAAATGAAGAAGCATTTACGGATGATGGCTTTTTTAAGACAGGGGATTATGCCTGTTTCGATGAAGATGGCTATATTCAAATTCTCGATCGCAAGAAAGATATGATTCTGGTATCAGGTTTTAATGTATATCCAAATGAAATCGATGATGTGGTTAGCCAACACCCGGGTGTTTCTGAAGCTGCAGCTGTGGGCAAAACTGACCCAGTTTCTGGAGAAGTCGTTAAATTATTTGTTGTGAAATCAGACCCTGATCTGAGTGTTGAAGCATTGATGGACTATTGTCAAAAGAACTTAACTGGTTATAAACGCCCACGAGAAATATGCTTTATTGATGAACTGCCCAAATCAAATGTGGGAAAAGTTTTACGTAAAAACTTGCGTTAAACATGTCTCGACTTCTTGAGTCATTGCTCTTTACTGATACTATCAAGATAGCCATATCATTTATTTTGCTTATGACGCCAATGCTGGCATAAGCAAAATAAATACATTCTTATTATTAATGGGTGTTTTCTTTTTTTTAATACAAATTATAAGGAATAAAAGAGTGTAATGGCTTTAACTTAATCTACTATTTAAGAGGGTATTAGAATTATATAAGGTGTGTAGTACAAGCATGATAGCGAAACTAACTGATTTTCAGAAGGCGTTGGTCCAGAAATGGATTTTTTTTTCAGGAAAATAGTGCATCATGGAAGAAGTGTTTAAAAAGATAGGGGGCTTTGATACCGTTGACTTAATATCTGATGATTATACTATGCGGTTTCTCAATGACGCTGATTTATCACCTTATTGCGATGGTTTTTGTCATGAGGAGTTATTTGAAATGCAACGAAAAGGAATGGCATTTCTGTTAGGAGCGACGCATCAGGATAGTGACTGCGTTTGTCCTATGAACAAATACCTGCTTGAGAGAGGCTTTTCTGATAAACAATTTGACCGCTTGAAGGTGCACTTGGAAGATACCTTGAGGGATTTTAGCTTTACTGAAGAGGATATTGTCAAGTTGACGGGTATTGTGGAGTCCAAACGCGATATTGTGCTTGATAGACCGTCGGTGAAGCGAGTCGATTGAATAAAGAACAGTACAACTGAGAATATACGATCACGTCAGTGTGTCGCGGCTGTTATTTGTTTAAGTATATGTTTAAGTATAGTACTTGGAGAGTTGTAGTCTATTCCTATTGGATATCGTTGTTTGTCGAATAGCTCAAGATAAAGACTGGGGAAACCTCTGGCCCCTAGTGCTTGAGAGTGTGTTAAATGATCCGCTAATCGTTGCTGTATGGACACACTGTTTAGAGATTGGTGGAATAAAGCGTCATCTAAACCGATATTTCTGGCTAATTCTACCAAAACCTCATCATCTGAAGGATTTTTAGCTTCCAGGTAATAAGCTGATTGAATAGCTTTAATCATCTTGACCTCACTTTGGGGGTTGAGGTCCGCTGCAGCAAGAACCGCTCGGCAAGCTGGATATGTTGATCTGCGCGGCTGGCAAATCCGCCAGAAATCAAAGTTGAATCGAGTGCCAGGAACGGTTGCTTGAATTTGCTGCCAAATACCTGCTATGGACTCTTGCATTTGAATCGGCATAGGTTGATTGGTATCAGGAGCCAGTCCACCCAGAATGTAGCGAATCTGGATTGACGAAGGCAGCTGTTCTTGAAGTTGTTCCCAAGTTGGCTGAAAAGCCCAGCACCAGCTGCACATTGGGTCATATACATAGTAAAGTGTGGTTTGATTGTCAGGCATAACGGGAGTGCTGGGTTTGCAGGGGTAATCAGTTTTTATTGAATAATTTCATAGCAAGGTGTGTACTTGCCGGAAACTTTCATGCGCTTCTGTTGTATAAAATCGTGCAATAATGCATCCAACCTTTGCATGATTTCAGCGTCACCGCGTAACTTAAAGGTACCGTGCTCCTGAATGGCTTTGATAGTGTTTTCTTTGACGTTGCCAGCAACAATGCCTGAGAAAGCGCGCCTCAGATTGGCAGCAAGCTCATTGGCGTCTTGATCCTTATGTAAATTCAGAGAAGCCATGTTTTCATGACTTGGCTCAAATGGTTGTTGAAAATCATTTGAGATAGTTAACAGCCAATTAAAATAAAATGCATCTTCAGACTGGCTGCGATTCTTTAATATATCCTGCATCCGTGATTTCATGTACTGACCCACAGCGACAGGGTCATCAATAATTATTTCATAAAATTGCGAGGCTTGTTCGCCAATGGTTGAGCGGATAAATTCGTCCATAGTTGCAAAATAATCCTTCGCACTACTGGGGCCGGTAAATACCAGGGGAACGGGTACATCGACATTATCTGGGTGCATCAATATTCCCAGTAGATATAAAATTTCTTCGGCCGTTCCAGCGCCACCTGGAAATACAACAATGCCATGTGCCATACGGACAAATGCTTCCAGGCGTTTTTCAATGTCAGGCAGAATATTGAGGTGGTTTACAATAGCGTTAGGAGCCTCAGAAGCGATGATTCCTGGTTCTGAAATACCTATGTAGCGGCCTTGGTTATTACGTTGCTTACCATGAGCGATGAAAGCTCCTTTCATTGGGCCTTTCATTGCGCCAGCACCGCACCCTGTGCAGATATCCATGCCGCGTAAACCGAGTCGATAGCCGACCTTTTTACTATAATCATATTCATGCTCACTGATAGCATGGCCTCCCCAGCAGACGACCAGGTTGGGTTTTTTCCTGGGTTTAAGGGCACGAGCATTACGCAGGATATTAAACACCATGTCGGTCGTTGACAGTCCGCGATGTTCCCAGTTGGGAAGTTGATGGTGGATATAAACTATGTCACGTAAAACGGAAAATAAGTGGTCGCGCAAACCCGCAATGATCACACCATCGACAAAAGCAGCCTCTGGGGCATTTTTCAGTTCAAGGGAAATGCCTCTGGACGAGCGAAGTAAACGTATAGAGAAGTCTGGATTGTTTCTTAATAGAGCGTGACTGTCGTCTTCTTCTGTGCCGCAGCTTAGTACAGCCAGAGCGCAGTTACGAAAAACAATGTCGAATTGATTGGAGTTGGACTGTTTCAGTAGTTCAATTTCGTGTTGTGATAATAAATCTAAGTGCCCTTTGGGGCGAATGACGGCATCAACCATGGAGTATGCTAATCCTGTTGTAATTAGAGAAAGAGGGTGGTTCTGAATAATTAAGAGATAACAAGGGTGTTAACCTTCGCGTTCAGCCTGGGCTTTATTGATAAGGTAATTCATTAAAGCCATCAGTTGTTGGTAGCCACCGGCCTGAGATACAGATGTACGGTATTTGCCATCTATGATAATGGCAGGAACGCTATTTGCGCCTGATTTTGAACTCATTAAAGTTGCATTTCGTAAATTATTATCCACCGAGAATGAGTTGAAAGCAGTTTCTATTGCATGTCTGTCTTTGCCGAACTTCTCTAACAGTGTAACAAGTTGGTCAAAGGTATTAACTTGTTTTTTTTGCAGATGGATCGCATTGAATATTTCTTGGTGGGCTTGCTCTTTTATGCCTAAGGCTTTTATTGTGTAGAAAGCCTGAGCATGAAAACCCCATTGGCTTCCAAATACCGCAGGAATTTCATAAAACTCTGCGTTGGCTGGCTTTTTCTGTTGCCAGTCGAGTAGATGTGGTTCAAGTGAAAAGCAATGTGGGCAACCGTACCAGAATAGTTCTGATACCTGGATTTTATCGCCTGTTGTTACTGGCATAGGCTCACTAATGACATCATAGTGAGTGCCTACACGATATTCTACGTTTTGCTTGACTATATTTACCGGAGCGGTCGCCTTGTCAGGTGTCGCTTCTACCGTAGTTTGAGCGAGAGTTTCAGGTTCTGATAGTGTGGTGTCTTTGACTGTTGGTTTAATGTTTTTATCATTTTCAGTCGCAGTGCTGTGTG
The DNA here is from genome assembly GCA_050633785.1 of Arenicella sp. Taxonomy (GTDB): domain Bacteria; phylum Pseudomonadota; class Gammaproteobacteria; order Arenicellales; family Arenicellaceae; genus CALKZN01. The sequence continues at coordinate 145,333 of JBOEHE010000021.1, read as the reverse complement.
ATTCAATATCTGTTTCCGGTTGAGCCTTGCTGATTTCCTTCTGGTCACCGCAGGCGGCGATTAATACCGAAACAAATAGCAATACAGGGGTGTATGCTAGTCTATTGGTTGAATGTAATGTCATGAAGTCCTCAGGTATTCTATCGAAATAGAATGCTGTTCAAAATGAGAGTGGCTCAGGCAAACTATTATGCTTAAATTATTGTGTTCGCTTATCAAGATAAAGCCATTATCAAACGATTATGGATGTTCTCAAAGCCACCATTACTCATCATTAAGATATGGTCATTCGCTTGAGCCGATTGCACTAAAAAAGCCAGCAAATCATCTGTCGAGTGGTACAGTTTGGTTTGTTCATTCTCTAAAAAACTGCCATCCCAGTTCAGACCTGNNAGACCTGAGGGAAGGTGGTAGGCGACAATGTCAGCCACTTCAGTTGCTTTGGGGAAAGCGGCTTTATGCACCCCCATTTTCATTGTGTTTGAACGCGGTTCTATGACAGCAATAATACGTTCAGAGCCTACCTTATTGCGCAGTGCGCGCAAGGTAAATTCGATGGCTGTTGGGTGGTGAGCAAAATCATCGTATATCTGTATATTATTGATGCTGGCCTTTAGTTCAAGGCGTCGTTTGACGGATTTGAATTGTTGCAATGCTTCGCAAGACTGGGCCACTGGCACCCCAACGTGATGAGCTGCTGCAATAGCGCTGATCGCATTGTTAAGATTGTGTTGGCCAATCAACTCCCATTTTCCTTGATATACTTGATTTTGATTATTGACTTCAAATTCTGATGCTTCCGGGTTTAAGCCTTTTATTTGCCAGTCGGTACCTGTGCTGGAAGGGTTGAAACTGAAGCTCTTGTGCTGTGACCAACATCCCATATCCAGAACTTCTTTAATTGCGTCTTGGGATTGATTCCAGATTACCTGGCCATGTTCAGGGACGATTTTCAGCAAATGGTGGAATTGTTGTTGAATGGCTGCCAGATCCGCAAAAATATCAGCGTGGTCAAATTCAAGATTGTTGATGATGAGAGTTTTTGGGTGATAATGAACAAATTTTGAACGTTTGTCGGAAAATGCAGTATCGTATTCATCTGCCTCAATGACAAAAAAACTAGAGCTTCCCAAACGTGCTGATTGTCCGAAGTTTTCGGGAACCCCTCCGATTAAAAAACCGGGTTGATAATCGCAATATTCCAGAATCCATGTGAGTAGGCTGCTGGTTGTGGTTTTTCCATGGGTTCCGGCAACTGCGAGAACCCAACGGTCTCGTAAAACATTTTCAGAAAGCCATTGAGCGCCAGAGGTATAGGCCTTGTTGTTGCTTAGAGTCCATTCAAGTTCAGGGTTGCCTCGAGAGATTGTATTACCCACAACAATGATATCAGCATCCTCAGGGATATTGTCACTGTGGTAACCATCGCTTAAGCTTACGCCTAAATCGGCTAATTGTGTGCTCATTGGAGGATATGTATTCTGGTCAGAGCCACTGACTTTATGGCCTAATTCGATGGCCAGTCGGGCGATACCGCCCATAAATGTTCCGCAGATGCCGATAATATGTAGTTTCATTTTATTGCGCTTGAGGCATTATTAAGGGGGTAAGGATATCGAAATACAGCGACACGATCACGGTGTAATTCAACATAGTCATCGCAAATAACAGGAAAAATGATGCTCCCAGAGAATTTTGCAGAGCCTGACGCAGAATGTGAGCGCGTGCAGTAAAGCTCCATATTTGAACTATCAGAATGAACAATGCTGCATTCGGCATCATGACGAATACGTAGACAATAAGTTGCTCCAAAGTCAGTACAGCGAAAAAGGCTGTGGCGGATTGTATATAGCGAGGTGCTTTATTACTGGCTTTAAGTAACAGAAATAAAAAAACAGCAAACAATAACGACTGCATAATGAAGAACGTTATTGGAAGTACTTTTAAATTAGTGACGCTTGCCTGCAATATAGAAGTGGCTATGCAACCTAGTAGAGCGATCAAGGCCAATTGAATGTTGTAAGGCAAATCCTGAGGTTTTGCCTTTAAAAATGCTATTTTTAGTATTGTGGAGAGAATTTCCATAAACAAAAGGGTGGGTGTTTACTGCCTTTATTGATTGGTAATGATAGTATGTTCGACAAAACCATCTGGATAGTCAATGAAATTGGATAAGAAATTAATTACTGATCAGTCAGATTTGCAGAAAGTATGCGAAGCAGCCGCCTTGGAACCTGCAATTGGTATTGATACAGAGTTTTTGCGGGAAAAAACATATTATGCAAAATTATGCCTGGTGCAGATAGCTGTTGGGGATCAAGCCTATTGTATTGATGTGTTGGCACTTGATGATTTATCCGCATTGGCCGATATTCTCACTAATACCGGAGTGGTGAAAGTATTTCATTCCTGCCGACAAGACTTTGAGGTGATTTACCAGCAATTAGGATGTCTGCCAACTCCTGTTTTTGACACACAGTTAGCTGCCGCATTTTGTGGTAATGATGCGCAGGTGGGGTACGCTAATATATTGCAGCAGGAATACGGGGTTGAACTTGATAAGTCACAAACTCGTACAGATTGGTCTCGACGTCCTTTGAAAGCTCAACAGATTGATTATGCCGTTAACGATGTGGTTTACCTGGTGCAACTGTATAAAGACTTTCAGAAACGCCTGCAGGAAAATGGTCGACTGGATTGGTTTAATGAAGAAACTCAGCAATTTTATGCGATTGAAGATTATGCTGCCGACCCTGATCTTGCTTATCAACGTTTAAATGGCAGTTCTCTATTACCCGCTAATCAACACTTTTTGTCTTCATTGGCAGCATGGCGTGACCAGCTAGCTCAAAAAAAGAACATTCCAAGAACGTGGATTCTTAAGGATAAAGAATTGTATGAGCTGGCTGATTTAATGCCTCAGAGCGAGGCTGTGTTGCAGCGGTCAAAATTAAATTCCATTCCTTTTATGCGCAAAAATAGCCAACAGATTGTTCAGCGAGCTGTGGAGTTTGCAAGCAAGGATAATTTGCGAAGGATCTGGCAGATATATCAACCTTTTGATGCAGAACAAAAGTCAATTTGTCAAAGCTTAATGAAACAGGTGTCAAGTTTTGCTCAACAACACTCTGTGGCACAGGCGGTTCTTGCGACGCGCAAAGATGTGGAAGCATTTGTGCGTGATGTGAATAGTTCACGCATTAGTCAAGGTTGGCGAGGGCAATTGCTGATGCCGTCATTAGCAAGCCTTTTAGAATGAGAGTGTAGCTTGATAAGTCAGGGCGTTTAAGCCACCATTTCAGAAATGATTTTGCTGCCAAAATAACCCAATTCAATCAAGGCGAATCCTCCAATGGTCCATTTGACGGCTTGGATGCCACGCCAGCCATAAATGATACGTCCATATAAAAGAATGGCAAATGCCAGCCAGCCGAGAAAAGATAATAAATTATGGTGGGTGAATGAAAAGAAATTGCCTTTTGTCTGGTAGTTGTAGAATGCGCCAAGAATGATGGCTATTGTCAGGGTGCTAAAGCCCAACCATAAAATTTTGAATAAAACCTGCTCCATGGTTTGTAATGGGGGGAGCAACTTGGTCAGGTGGTTTGATTTGTGCCGACGAAATGAAATTTCCTGAACGGCAAACAGTATAGATTGTAAAACTGACAAAGCTAATAGAGTGAACCCTGTAATTGACAAAGCTATATGCCAATAAAACAGACTTGTCTGTTGCGATACCAGTGTGACGTTATCTCCCCAGAAAAAGGCAAACAGTAAACACAGGCTGCTGACTGGCAGTACAACCAACCCCAAGTTTTTTATTGGATGTATCAGAGTCCCGACTAAAAAGATAAAAATCACCAAGGCACTGATCCACAGAGACATACTGGCTACGCTGAAATTGAAACTGTGCTGCACATAAGAAGTCTGGGCTGCTAGAATGAAGTGCACCGCCAGACCGCCAAGCACTGTAGCGGCAAAACCCAATGTGGTAGGCTTGATAGTTGGATGCACTATTGAATTTGAAGAAGAACTGGAGTTTCTGGCTGAGCTGTCTGGTGAACGTTCAGCGCTCTCGTTTTCCTCTTTGCCAGTCCATAGGTTGTCAAACCACAGCAATATTATTGCTGTGAGATATAATCCAAGGGTAGTTACTCCTAAAGTGGCATTCATTCGTTAAATTTAACCATTAAATTAATTGTTGTGTGGTATATCAGTGGATAATATATTGCTTTATACCAGCTACCTAACATAGCATATCAACAGACGTTAATGTCAACAATGCCAACAGACCCAATTTACTGAAAATACATCATTTATGTTTGAACAATTAAGCGACCGTTTACAAAGTACGGTCAAAAAAATTCGTGGCCAGGCTCGACTGACCGAAGATAATATTGCTGAGGCTATGCGCGAAGTAAGAATTGCTTTGCTTGAGGCTGATGTGGCCTTGCCAGTGGTTAAGCAGTTTATCAGTAATGTCAAAGAAAAGGCTTTGGGGGCGGATGTTTCTAATAGCTTAAATCCTGGTCAGATGGTGGTTAAAATTGTCAACGCCGAACTGGTGACGATGATGGGGGCTGAGAATGATGCCTTGAATTTAGCGCAGCAACCACCAGCTGTTATTCTTATGGCTGGATTGCAGGGTGCTGGTAAAACAACCACGGTAGCCAAACTGGCAAACCTGTTGAAAAATCGCGAAAACAAGAAGGTTATGGTTACCAGCGCAGATATTTACCGACCTGCGGCGATTGAACAGCTCAAGTCATTGGCAGCATCCGTTGATGTTGAATTTTTCCCGAGTGACCCTTCTCAATCGGCAGTTGAAATTGCTAACAATGCAATCACTGCTGCTAAGAACCATGTTATGGATGTCCTGATAATTGATACGGCCGGTCGTTTGCATGTGGACGGTGAGTTGATGAGTGAGATTCAGGCGGTTCACCAGGCTGTTAACCCGGTGGAGACTCTATTTGTTGTTGATAGTATGACCGGACAGGATGCGGTTAACAGTGCTAAGGCCTTTGACGAAGCCTTACCATTAACAGGTGTGATACTGACAAAAACAGATGGTGATGCTCGTGGTGGTGCTGCCTTATCATTGAGACAGGTGACAGGCAAACCGATTAAATTTCTGGGTGTCAGTGAAAAAATAGATGGTTTGGAAGCGTTTCACCCTGAACGGGTAGCGTCGCGTATCCTTGGTATGGGCGATGTGCTAACTTTGATTGAAGAAGCGGAACAAAAAGTTGATAAGACTAAGGCCGCCAAGTTAGCGAAAAAACTTAAAAAAGGTAAAGGGTTTGATCTGGCTGATTATCGCGATCAAATTTCGCAAATGAACAGCATGGGCGGAATTGAAAGTCTGATGGATAAAATGCCGGGTATGGGCAAATTGAATATTCCGCAAGGAGCGTTAGGGGGAATGGGCGGAGAGTTGTCAAAAAATGTTGCTATCATTGACTCAATGACTCCTCAGGAGCGACAATTTCCTGCTCTGATTAAGGGGTCAAGACGTAAGCGCATCGCTCTAGGTTCTGGAACACAGGTGCAGGATGTTAACCGTTTGCTTAAGCAATTCACGCAAATGCAGAAAATGATGAAGAAAATGGGCAGCAAAGGTAAAATGATGAAAATGATGCGTGGGATGGGGGGCAAGATGCCACCCGGTTTTCCTATGTAAAACAAACTGTTGCGATCAAGGATGTCTTGATGAAAATGTTGCTGCTTGAACAAAGCTTTCAAACTTCTGTTAATTGGGGATTGCTGAAGGCAGATCTTTCATCTAGTATCTAAGCCTGTTCTGGGATTTACATTAAATCGAAAAACAAAATAAAAGGAGTCAAAGATGAGTGATAATATTTATAACGCACCGGAAGCGGAGCTGTTAGACGAAGTTAAGCAGGGCGAATATGGCTCAATGGAAATTGCTCTTTCAGGGCGTTATAACTTTCAGATCAAAAGTATTCTCAGTGAAGCATGGGAGAAAACCAAAGGGTCAAAACGTTATATTCTGGTAGGTCTATTGCTTTATATCGTCATTTATATGGCCATCAGTGTACTGGGAGCAATGATGTTTGGAAATGGCGTTTTGGGTGGGTTTGTTATCCCAATGATTGGAGTATTAGCCAGTTTCCCTATAATTATGGGAGCCTTTATCGTCGCTATCCGTAAATCGATGGGCGTAGATTCTGGTTTTGACGCTTTATTTAATTTATATAGCAAAGTAGCGAAAATCTTTGGATTGTATATCGTGATGAGTTTGTTAATTTTGCTTGGTTTCATTTGCCTGGTTCTTCCTGGAATATACCTGTCAGTTGCTTACCTTATGGCAATGCCTTTACTGGTGGAAAAAAATATGGGGATTTGGGAAGCACTGGAAACATCTAGGAAATCGATCACCAAGCGTTGGTTTAAACATTTTGGTTTCTTATTGCTAACCAGTTTGATTGCTCTTATAGCAATGCTCCCATTGGGAATAGGTTTGATCTGGGCTGCTCCAATGCTTATGATTGCTTATGCTGTTTTATATCGGAATATGTTTGGAGTTGACTCAAAGACATTGAGTTGATTGACGTTTGGATTTATAAGGAGAAAGAAGCAGCATCAATAAACTGGGATTGTTGATGCTGCTCCAAAATAGGATGAATTATGCAAATTGATACCTTGCACTCGGTGGAAACTCCAGAAGGAGTTGATTTGCACGTTGATGTGTCTGGCATCGTTGTTCGCTTTATTGCATTCGGCATTGATTTCTTAATCCGAGGCTTTGTTCTAGTGGTGGCGATGTGGGTGTTTGTGTATTTTGGAATATTAGGTGACGGCACAGCTAATGCTTTGACAGGGGTATATTTTATTCTGTTTTTTATATTGGAGTGGTTTTACCCTGTTTTATTTGAAGTGCTGAGAAATGGACAGACACCTGGCAAGAAATGGATGAAAATTAAAGTAATTAATGAAGACTTAACCCCAGTGACTTGGGGGGCATCAATCACTCGTAATTTATTACGCAGCGTTGATTTTCTTCCTTTCGTTTACTGTTTTGGTATGTTGAGCATGATACTCAGTAATAAATTTCAACGCTTAGGTGACCTTGCTGCTGCTACTCTGGTTGTTTATGTTGATAAGCAGGAGGTTGTTAATGAACTGCCTAGGCAAAGCCCCCAGCCTTTATGGCGGCCATTGAATCAGGCGGGGCAGCAGGCTTTGATTGCCTATACCCATCGCCATAATGCCTTGTCGGCGGCCAGAAAAATAGAATTGGCCAATATTCTTGCTGCAGAAACAGGCAAAGAAGATCAAGCCTGTGTTGATTATTTGCAAGCTGTTGGTGTTGGACTTCTGGGTGCAAAATGAAACAGACTGAATTTATAGTTCAAAATCAGGAATTCTGGGAGCAGTTGCAACGTAATATAAAATCTCCAGATAAAATGTCTGCACCTGATATGGCTGCATTCCCCAACGATTACAGAAAATTGTGTCAACAATTGTCCCTGGCTAAGAACCGTTCTTACTCAAATGGCTTGATTGCCCGTTTAAATGCCATGGTGCTGACCGGGCATGCCTTATTGTATAAGCCTGTCAAGCAAGGTCGCTATCAGTGGTTCCGTTTTTTGTATTATGGTTTTCCAAATGCTATTCGGCGAAACCAAAGCTATGTGTGGATAGCGACAGCTGCGTTTTGCCTGCCCTTGTTGCTGATGGGCTTGGCTTGTTATTTCAGTGATACAGTTGTCTACAGTCTAATGTCTGTGAGAGATGTGGCGAATTTTGAATCAATGTATGATCCGGCAAACCGGGTTTTCGGCCGCGAGCGTGAGTCTACGGATAATATTCTGATGTTTGGCCATTATATAAAGAATAATATCAGTATCAGTTTTCAGTGTTTTGCCAGCGGTATCTTGCTTTGTGTTGGGTCCTTGTTTTTTCTGGTGTTCAATGGATTATATATTGGCGCGGTAGCAGGGCATTTGACGAATGTGGGTTTTACGGATACGTTTTATCCCTTTGTAGTAGGTCATGGTTCATTTGAGCTGACAGCAATAGTATTCAGTGGTGCCGCGGGATTAAAACTCGGGCATGCCTTGTTGGTTCCTGGTCACCTGTCTCGAATTGATGCCTTGAAACTGGCCGCTAAGGACGCGGTTAAGATTATTTATGGAACGACACTAATGTTGATTATAGCGGCATTTCTGGAAGCATTCTGGTCATCGCAAGCCAGCTTACCAGTATCAACCAAATATCTGGTTGGTGGTGTTTTATGGGCTCTGGTCATCGCATATTTTCTGTTTCTTGGTAATGAAAAAAAGCGTCAGGGTCAATAGATTATGCAGCTTGATAATTTGCAAATTGACCCTCGTCTAAGGCACAAATGGGCTGCAGTTGACCTGGGTTGCAGGTTGGGTGCAATCTGGTGGTGGCCACTTTTTCTCAGCTGGTTTCTGGTTTCTCTGCCATTTGCAGTGGGTGCCTGTTTTTTGTCAATAGAGTATCCCTGGTTGGGTTTTCTATTTATCTGGTGGTTCAAACCATTATTCGATAAATTACCTTTATACATTGCCAGTCGCAAAGTGTTTTCTCAGTCAGTTTCTGTGGGTGAAGCACTTAAAACTACTTTGAAGCTTTGGAAGCACGATGGTTTCTGGTGGCTAACCTTCAGGCGTTTAAGTTTTACCCGGTCTTTTGACATGCCGGTGTCGGTTTTGGAACACTTGTCAGGGAAGCGCCGTAGACAGAGATTGAATGTTCTTCATGCAAAAGCATCCAGTGCACCAACAATGCTGACTTTTGTTTGTGTCCATATTGAGTCATTTCTGGCGGTAGGACTGGTGTTTCTGGTTGGAATGTTTCTGCCAGAACAATATAGTTTGTTTAACTATCTTGTTGAAAATGAAGGTGGGGCAATTTGGGTTCAGACCTTGGTGTATTACTTTTGTATGTGTGTGATTGCACCATTTTATGTTACGGCAGGTTTTATTGCTTATTTGAATCGTCGTGTAGAATTGGAAGGTTGGGATATTGAAATACAATTTCGTAAACTGTCAGCAGAGAAAAAAACATCGAAGAACACGCATAAAACGGGTTTGTTGTCTGCTATTGTTTGTTCAGTATTAATACTGGGTTTAAGTGGTGTTGTTGGGAATAATTCTGTTCAAGCAAAGGGGGAGTCGGAAATTGTTGTTCAGTATGAAGATGACCGACCTGATCAATCCGAAGCTAAGAGGCTGATAAGCCAAATTGTGCAGGGTAAGGATTTTGGAGGTGAAAAAGAGGTTGAAAGTTGGCAATTTAAAGACATTAAGGATAAAAAAAAGAGAGATGCCATACCTGAATGGATTATAAATATTGTTGAGTTTTTTGAAAAACATGCAAATACTCTGGGAACAGTAGGTCAGTTGGTGAAATGGATTTTCTGGACATTAGCAGTCTTGTTGCTGGCATATTTATTGTTCTATTTTCGAAAAAATATAGCTGGAATTATTCGGTCATTTGGTAAAAAGCCTGATCTTGTTAAAAAACCGGAAGTTCTCTTTGGTCTTGATGTTCGGGCTGAAAGCTTGCCTGATGACGTGATTGAGAGTACCTGGCACTTATGGAACTCAGGGCAAAACAGAGAGGCTGTCAGTTTGCTGTATCGTGCCAGTTTGTCACGCTTATTACACCAATTTGGATGTCAGTTTTACGATGGCTATACTGAAAATGAATGTTTGCAACAAGTGTCTCTATTGGCTAATGACGAGTTACATCGTTATATGCAGACCTTAACATCTGCCTGGCAATCGTTAGCTTATGGCCATATCCCGTTAGAAGAGGAAGTGTTTATACAATTATGTGATGATTGGCAGCGGGTGTTGACTGCAGAGGTTGATAATGAAAACGTTTAAACGTTTCATTTTACCAGCGATACTGATGGCTCTGGTCATTTTTTTAGGGTATCTGTTTACTGTTTTTTTTGAGAAAAAAACAACAACAGTTCCTTTGCCTATGAGCAGTGAAGCCCGGCGAAACCCTTATCTGGCAGCAGAATTTTTTCTCCGAAGCCTGGCTGTTGATGTTAAAACGTATGGGGACTTTAACTCTCTGGATGAACTCTCTGAGCAAGGAATGATTCTATTGACGGATCAGGAACTCTTATTGACACCATCAAGAATTGATGAAGTTTTTGCCTGGGTAAAAAAAGGCGGTCATTTGGTGGTTAATGCTACCAATGCTGACACTGAAGGGCGCCGAAGTATTCTGGACAGGCTTGATATTGAACTTAAGACGTCTGAGTTTTATGAAAGCGAAATGGATGAACTGGATGATTATGAGGGTGACTCAGTTTATGACGTTGATTCGGATAAGTTGTTAAGTGAACAACTCAAAGAAATGAATGAGAAAATTGAACAAGACAATGAGGATCTGGCTCAAAAGGAAGCAGCAGGTGAATCTCAATCTGGTGATGTCGATAAACATGATGAAGAAACTCAATGTACAACCAGTGGGCCTTGTTCGAGTGATTGGCGAGACGAAAGTTGCTTACTGATATTTCCTTTTGTTGCCAAACAAGGTCATTTTAACCTTGATGAACAACTTGAAGTAAAAGAAGGGGAACTGGAAATACGAACTAAATTAAAGCTTTCGAAGTCTCTTGTTTTTGGTCATCCTTTGTTAGAAGAAGGTGCAGATACTGATAACTCACCTTATGAACTGCGTTACGGCGGCTCGAACAAATATGGTTATAAAATGCTGGTTTTGGGGGTGGGGCAAGGCCAGGTTACAGCTCTGGCTGGAGATATTTTTCTCAGCCGACGTTATGACCGCAGTATTAATGAATTTGATCATGCGTACTATTTGGCTCAATTAAGCCCGCTAGCAGGCCAGACAGTGCTGTTGATATATGCTTCGGATATGCCCTCTCTGTTTAAATTGCTGGTTCGTTATGCATTACCATTTATGATCTGTGGCTTGCTTTTGTTGTTTTTATGGCTGTGGTCCAGAGGTGCACGTTTTGGTTCCATACATAGCGTTGTTACCACGCAACGTCGATCTCTGGGTGAGCATGTCATTGCCAGTGCTAAATACTGGTTCCATAATCAGGAAACCAGTGAGTTTCTTCGACCTCTCAGGGAAGATGTTATACAACTGGCCAATCACAATGAGATAGGCTTCAGCACTTTAAGTCAAGATAAACAAATTCAGGCGTTGGTTGATAAAACTGGTTTATCGTCAACGCAAATTGAACTTGCCATGTTTAGTACTCAAGCAGTGCAAGAGTTCGAGTTGGTAACAATAGTCAATCATTTACAATTTATCAGGCAGACATTATGAGCGATCAACAAACCGCAGGCACTACCCGTTTGACGCAGCTTGCACAAACTTTACAAAACCTAGAAACGCAGATTAATCAGAAAATTATTGGACAACCGGAAGTTGTCAGACAGGTTCTGATTGCTTTGCTTGCCAATGGACATGTCTTGTTGGAAGGTGTTCCAGGTCTGGGTAAAACCTTATTGGTGAAAACTATTGCCAGCTGTTTTTCAGGGGATTTTAAACGCATTCAATTTACGCCTGACTTAATGCCAGCGGATATTACCGGGCATGTCGTTTATGATATGAAAGAGTCAGCGTTTCGTATGCACAAAGGTCCGATCTTTACTAACCTGTTGTTAGCGGATGAAATTAACCGGGCTCCAGCAAAGTCACAGGCTGCGTTGTTGGAAGTCATGCAGGAAAAGCAAGTGACTATCGAAGGCAAACCACGCTCTGTTCCATTGCCATTTTTAGTGTTGGCTACTCAGAATCCATTGGAACAGGAAGGGACATACCCATTGCCAGAAGCCGAATTGGATCGTTTTTTGATCAAAATTCATATTGATTACCCCCAGTTTGATGATGAGCTGCAGTTGACTAAAATGGTCACAACTGGTTTTGTTGATGATAATGCGGTGTTTGATGGCCAAGCTTCGATCGTAGATGCCCAGTTCATTATTGATGCTCAACAACAGGCTTCAGATATTGCTGTCGATGATAGTGTGTCTGCATACGCAGTTAATTTAGTGCATGCGACACGCAACCATGTATCAATTTCTCGCGGAGCTGGTACCCGTGCCTGCATCGCTTTACTGCGGGTTGCTCGAGTTAACGCTTTGCTGTCAGGCAGAGAATTCGTTATTCCTGATGATGTGAAGAGCATGGCTCATGCTGTGATTCGCCACCGAGTCGCATTGACTCCGGAAGTTGAGATTGAAGGACGTACGGTTGATGATGTATTGACGCAGGTTTTTGATTCGGTGGATGCGCCAAGAATATGAGTCCAGCCCCACGACTACTGAAATGCTTATTGGGCTTAAGTAGTTTATCAGCGGTTTTGATCGCCTTAAAAATTGCGAATTTTTCCGTGCCATTAGCAACTGTGTTGCAAGTGTCCATTTGGTGTGGTTTATCAGTTTTGCTGGTAGCGGCGTTGATTGATGCTGTTCGTCGTGCAAACTCTAAACAACTATCTGGCGAACGTGTTTTGCCGGTTTCCTTGGCTTTGGGGCGATTGCATAATGTTGTTTTTGTCCTGCGTAATGAATCGCCACAAGCAATCAGTGGTATCTTTCAGGATGCGACAGATCAGGATATCAAGGCTGAAGGCTTGCCTGTGCATTTTTCAATTGCTGGAGATTCCAGCAAAGAGTTAACTTATACACTTTCTCCGCATAAACGAGGTAGCAGGCAATTAGAACCTGCCTATGTGAAAGTATTGTCTGAGTGGCAGCTATGGTATTTTAAATGTCGTTTAGGGCAGGTTGATGAGTTGAGGGTTTATCCGGATTTCAGTTCGATTCTGCAATCATCTTTTGTTGGTATTGAGCATCAATTGGCTTTGCTTGGACTGCATAATGCGCCAAAGTTGGGACAAGGAATGGATTTCAAGCAGTTGCGTGAATTTCGAGATGGAGACACCCTGAGACAGGTTGATTGGAAATCTACCGCAAAATATAACAAACCAATTTCCAAAGAATATCAGGATGAACGGGACCAGGATGTGATCTTTCTGATGGATTGTAGCCGCAGAATGCGGGCGAAAGATGGTGAAATGAGTCATTTTGATCGATCATTGAATGCCTTGTTGGTAACCAGCTATATTGCCCTGGGCAAAGGTGACTCTGTTGGTGTGATGAGCTTTTCAGGGGAAAGTCGATGGTTGCCACCATTAAAAGGGGCTCATAGTATCAATGCAATACTCAACCATATCTATGATTTACACTCCAGCCCTCAGAGTAGTGATTATCTGGCGGCTGCCCAGAAGTTGATGCAAAAACACCAAAAAAGGGCATTGGTCATTCTAATCACGACGGCGCGTAAAGAAGATCAAGGTGATCTGCTTGCTGCGGCTGCTTTATTACGACAGCGGCATTTGCTGGTGATAGCTAGCTTACGTGAAAATTTTCTTGACGAAAGTAACGAAAAACCGGTTGCCGACTTTGAAGACGCAATGGCTTATGCCGGAGCTCATCGTTACTTACAGCAACAAAGAGAGTTGATGAATAGGCTTGAAGCGCACAATATTTTTGTCACTGATTCTAAGCCTGAATTGTTGGCAGTTGATATTGTTCGACAGTACGTAGCGTTGAAAAAAAGCGGTAAATTTTAGGTCAAGGCTGCATGCCTTACTGTTTATCTGTAGGGCATGGCATTAAAATCGCATAAAAGGCTTTCTTTTGCGTAGTTTTGAGGCTAAAATCGCGCTCCATTATTGGACCGGTGGAATAAACTGCTGGTAACGATTGATTTTCGTATTAAATAGAACGGTATATAGACCTATGGTTAAAATTCGATTAGCACGTGGTGGCGCCAAGCGTCGTCCATTTTACGGGATTACAGTAGCAGATCAGCGCTATTCACCACGTGGTCGTTTCATTGAAAGAGTTGGTTTCTTCAATCCTCGTGCTACGGGCGGTGAAGAGCGTTTGCGTGTTGATCGTGAGCGTGTTGAATACTGGATCAGCAAAGGCGCTCAGCCATCTGATCGTGTTGCCAAGCTTTTGAAAGAAGCGGCAGCACAGGCTTCGACTACAGAAGAAACAGCAACTGCAGAGGCAGCTGCTGAATAAAAGGCGTTAGGATGAACGATCAGGTGTCGTCATCAACACCTGATCAAACAAGCACTCATCAAACGCGTGGAAATGATGAAAAACTCAGATAACGACAAAATTGAATTAGGCAAAATTGTTGGCGTCTGGGGGATAAAGGGTTGGGTGAAGGTTCATTCCTATACTCGTAATCGTCAAGATGTTGGTCAGTATTCCAACTGGTTGCTGACTAATGGTTCAAAGTCTTCAGGCAAGGAATCGCGAAGTCGTAGTGCTGTAAGCATTGCCTCAGATAAAGTACATACAGTAGAGCAATGCCGTCTGCAGGGTCAGAGTGTGGTTGCTAAACTGGCTGGAATTGATGATCGTAATGTGGCCCAAACGTTAATTGGGCAGAAAATCTTTATTGACGCATCGCAATTAGCACCATTGCCTGAAAACGAGTTTTACTGGTTTCAATTAATAGGCTTGAATGTTGTAACGGTTGATGGGCATGAACTTGGCGTTGTTGACTCTATGTTGGAGACGGGAGCGAATGATGTATTCGTTGTAAAGCAGACGCAAGACGGTGCTGTCGTAGAGCGTTTAATTCCTTATATTGATTCTGTCGTTGCTGAGATTGATATCCAAAGCAAGAGTCTAACGGTTGATTGGGATAAAGACTACCTGGTAGCTGAGTAACTTTCCATGCATCTTCATGTGATCACTATTTTTCCGGATATGTTCAAGGCATTGACTGAAGAGGGAGTGGTGGCTCGCTTATTAAAGAACGATAATAAGCAGTTCAGTATTTGGAATCCGCGTGACTTTACCAAAGATGTGCATCGAACTGTGGATGACCGATCCTATGGAGGAGGGCCGGGTATGGTGTTCATGGCCGAGCCACTGGTCGCTGCAATCGCTGCTGCCAAGCAGCAAAGTCCTGGTGCGAGAGTAATCTATATGAGCCCAGCTGGGCAGGTCTTTAATCAGTCTTGTGCAAAACAGATGTCAGAAGATCTAGTTAATGGTGTGGATTATATCTTTCTCTGTGGACGTTATGAGGGGATAGACCAGAGAGTAATAGATCATCACGTCGATGAATTGTGGTCTCTGGGTGATTTTGTCCTTTCTGGAGGCGAAATAGCAGCAATGGCGATGATCGATGCTGTTGTCAGGCATATTCCAGGGTGCTTAGGCAATAAAGATTCGTTTTTAGAGGATTCTTTTGTTGAAGGTTTGCTCGATTACGGGCATTATACGCGTCCTGAGAATTTTGCAGGTAATACTGTGCCTGCTGTGCTGTTAAGTGGTAATCACGCGCTTATAAAACGTTGGCGACAACAACAGGCGTTGGGTATCACATGGTTGAACAGGCCAGACTTGTTAGATAACAAAAGTCTGACTTCGGAACAAACAGCACTTTTAGATGAATTTAAGCGAGAGCGGCAGCATGGCCGGGAGAAGCAAGATGAGTAACATTATCAATGAATTGAACAACGAGCAGTTGAAGACGGATGTTCCAGCATTCGGTCCTGGCGATACTGTTGTGGTAAGCGTAAAAGTAAAAGAGGGAAACCGTGAGCGAATTCAGGCCTTTGAAGGCGTGGTTATCGCGAAGCGTAATCGTGGTTTACACTCAGCATTCACTGTGCGAAAAATTTCCTATGGTGAAGGTGTTGAACGTGTTTTTCAAACACATAGCCCAATCATTGACTCGATTGCTGTAAAACGTCGCGGTGCAGTACGTCGTGCCAAATTATATTACTTGCGTGAGCGTACAGGCCGTTCCGCACGTATCAAAGAAAAACTGAACTAAGCGTTTATTTTTCTGTTCTGAATTTGTCTGACTCGTCAGATAAATTCATAAAGATTGACAAAAAGCCCGGCATAGTCCGGGCTTTTTTGTATTTGATGCCATCATTTAGAACCATACTCAATAGCCATATCCAGGTTTGTAGTTAGGGCCTGTTGATGTTTAGAGCAATCGCACCTCTGTGGTAAACTGACCTTATGCAAGTACCCGTAGACAAGGATTTGAGCGAAAAAAATGCTCATGCGATTGAGACTTTTGCCGATGCCATGTGGTTGGAGTCGGGTTTGTCTAAAAACACTTTATTAGCTTATCAGTCAGATTTGTTGCAGTTTTCTCGCTTTATATCTGGGCAGAGTTTGTTGGAGGTTTCTCCAGTTGAAATACAGAAATATCTGGGGCACTGTCTGGCTACTGGTGTAAAAGGTTCTTCCAGTGCACGTGTTTTATCAACCTTGCGTCGCTTCTATCGCTATCAGATTCGAGAAGGCCGCTTATCCCATGATCCCTGTGCGGATGTGATGTCGCCAAAGCTTGGTCGGCCCTTACCGAAATCGTTGAGTGAGGATGATGTTGAACGTCTGCTGGCAGCGCCGGATAGAAATAAAGCGATTGGGTTGCGTGACAGAGCTATGTTGGAGACTCTGTATGCCACGGGTCTACGTGTTTCAGAGTTGGTGCAATTGAAAATTATGGAAATGAATTTGCAGGTTGGAGTGGTGCGTATTGTGGGTAAAGGCGATAAAGAACGCTTGGTACCCATTGGTCAACAAGCAAGCACCTGCATAGAAGGCTATTTACAGCAAGGACGGGCTGAACTGTTAAAACAGAAAGTGAGCGATGCTGTTTTTGTAACCAGTAGAGGGGCGCCTATGACAAGGCAGGCCTTCTGGTATTTGATTAAAAAGCATGCGCAGACAGCGGGTATTGAACAGGCGTTATCACCACATACTTTACGACATGCTTTCGCGACGCATTTACTGAATCATGGTGCTGATTTACGTTCTATACAAATGTTATTAGGCCATGCTGACTTATCAACAACTCAGATATATACGCATATCGCTAAAGAAAGATTGCAGGCGATGCATGCTCAGCATCACCCTAGAGGGTGATATACTTGGTATAAGAGGTTTTTCTTGGTGTTGTTGATAGAAAAACTGGCATTATTGAAAATAATTGTGCACAATTACATTAAGAATATAGAAAACCTAATGAGCAGTTAATTGCTGAATTTAGGTTTTAGGACAATAGTCTAACGGAAGTTAAAAGACCCGATTGTTTATAGTGAGTAAAAACTGAATGAAGAACACTGATTCAGCTACTTTCTTAAATCAAAAAGAAACATTATAAGACATCAGTGATGTTGTCTTGGGTTATATCCGTTATCTATCATTAGCTTGAACTTGTGAGTATGATTTTATGCTTGTGAACTGATGATTTTGGTGCCTTGGCTTGACACCTTTGGCCTCATTTGGATATTAATCGTCTTTAAGAAATTGACGCATGAATGTCACAGTAGTTTTCAGCTAGGAATACATTGTTTAAATAATAAAACTGGAACGGCAATAACAATAAAAATGGGTATTTTGTAAATGTTTAATCTGATATCCAAACGAAGCGCTTTTTGATTAAAAGACTGGTGAATACGGGTTTTGGCTCGCTTAATAAATTCAATTATTTTATTGCTTACTATAATGTCAATCACAATATTGTGTGATTTTTATTTGTCAATTAGAAGAGTAAAGAGTTAAGTGGCTATAGAAGCCTAATACAGAGAGATGTTATCTTGAACAAACCAATTACATTGTCCGCAAAGGACTATAATATTTCCAAAATAAACATCAGTGCAGCAGCATTGCATGTCGTGGAAGGTCTTAAAGAAGCGGGCTTTGAAGCTTATCTTGTCGGTGGTTGTGTACGTGATCTTATTCTAGGCTTGGTGCCTAAAGATTTTGATGTTGCTACTAGTGCTGCTCCAGAGCAGGTGGGAACCATTTTTAGAGACTGCCGTACTATTGGTCGTCGCTTTCGTATTGCTCATGTCCGATATAATCGTGAAATTATTGAGGTTGCTACATTTCGTGGTAATCCGATGGAAAAGCAAAACCCATCGAAACATGAAATGCGTCAGGGGCAGGAAGGGCAGCTAATTAGAGATAATGTATTCGGAACTCAGGATGAGGATGCTTTTCGTCGTGATTTTACCGTAAACGCACTATATTACGATCCTGTTGAAGAAGTGGTTCTGGATTATATGGACAGCGTTGCTGACATTGATGCTAAGATATTACGTAATATTGGTGATGCCAAGCAGCGTTTCACAGAAGATCCAGTTCGTATGCTGCGTATGATACGCTTTGCTGCAAAGTTGGGTTTTTCCATGGAAGATGGTGCGCGTGAGCTAATTGAAGAACATGCTAATTTACTCGGGCATGTCTCAGCACCTCGCATGTTTGAAGAAGTGTTGAAACTATTTCATGGCGGTCAAGCCGTGAGATCGTTTGAAATGCTACGCGAGTTTGGCTTGTTTAAAACAATGTTCCCATTCACTTCACAGCATTTAGTTGAGGGTGAATTGGGTTTGCCAGAAAGGGCTTTGGCCAATACTGATGCTCGTATCCAGGCGGGAAAACCAGTCATTCCTGCCTTTCTATTTGCCTGTTTGTTATGGGATCCAGTGCGTGAGGATGCTAATAACCTGATGGACAGCGGTACGCCAATGGCAAAGGCCTGGCGGGTGGCGATGACGGATGCTTTGCGAGATCAAAGCCAGTATGTTGCTTTGCCAAAACGTTTGGCTGACATCATTGTTGATATCTGGACTTTGCAATTTCGCATGGTTAAACGCCAGCCAGCGAGTATATTTTCATTGCTGAATAACCGCCGTTTTCGGGCTGCCTATGATTTTATGCTGCTGCGTTCTCAACTCAATGAGGTTGATGCAGATATCGCACAGTGGTGGACGGAAATTCAAGAGGTTGATGAGGCTGGCAAAAAAGAAATGATTGCCAATCTGGTTGATGATGAAGAGGATGATGAACCGAATTTCAACACCTTTCATCATGCTAATAGTGCTAATGGGAATGGTAATCAGGCAAATAACAATAATCGCCGGGGAACCGGTCGGCATATGGCCAGACGAAATAAGAGACGTCAACCCAATAACCGTTCACGCAACAAAAATGCAAAGGGTCAGGGCCAGTCACAAAATAAGGGCAATGGTGGTAATGCGAACAATGCTGCTAAGAATACTGCGAAAAATGAACGAGGGACTGGCAAGCAAAACCAGGCAAGGAAATCTCGCCGTAAAACGAGTAAAACTTCTCGTTCCAACCCTTATCGCAGTCGGCAAAAACAAACTAAGGAAGTTCCAGCAATTTAATGTAATATAGTCTAAATACTATAGGTATAGAATTAATCCTGTTAGCAAGGTTAGCTGGATGACATTTTGTTATAAAACAAGAATAAGAATAAGAAGAAAGGTTTTGAAAGTATTATGAATAATATGACTCTCGCATATATTGGTTTGGGTTCAAACCTAAATGATCCAGAAACCCAGATTGACAGTGCGATTAGAACAATTGCAAATGATGATGAATTTTCTATGGTGATGTCATCATCTTATTATCGGACCTCACCGGTTGGTTACTCTGAGCAGGATGATTTTATTAATGCTGTTATCCGCTTTGACACATCAATGAGTATTGGTAGTTTATATCAATTTTTACGCAAAATTGAAAAAAAACAAGGCCGAGTAAAAGATCCAGATAATCAAAATGCCCCACGGGTTATCGATTGCGACATTTTGATGTATGGTAATTATGTTGTTAATCATGAAAAGTTGATTGTTCCTCACCCGCGCATGACGCAAAGGAAATTTGTTTTAGTACCCTTATTGGAACTTAACCCTAGTGTGGTGATTCCTGGGGTAGGGGCAGCTAAAGCAGCATTAGAAGCACTGCAAGGCAGTGAGATTGGTCAGCAGCAGGTTATTACTAAGTTATAATATAGCTGAGGCTTACTTCTTTTTTGAACGTCCTATTTATGGTTCCTCAAGATGGCTCAATTTTTTCATATACATCCGCAGAACCCGCAGAAACGTTTATTACAACAAGCTGTCGATATTGTTAATAAGGGAGGCTTGATTGCCTATCCGACGGACTCCTGTTATGCCTTGGGCTGTCATCTTGGAGACAAAACGGCAATCGATCGTATTCGGGATATTCGTAAGGTAGAAAAAACACATAATTTTACCTTGGTTGCGCGTGACCTATCGCATATCAGTGAGTATGCAAAAATAGATAATCAACAATATCGTATTATCAAAGCTAACACGCCAGGGCCGTATACTTTTATTCTACCTGCGAAGCGCAAAGTGCCGCGCAGAATAATGCATCAGAGAAGGCGCACAATTGGTTTACGTATCCCTGATAACAAGATAGTTCAAGGTTTGCTTGATATTCTGGATGAACCGATTCTCAGTTCTACTTTAATCCTTCCAGGCAAAGATTTGCCGTTGGGCGATCCAGATACTATTTATGAACGCTTGCAACACCAGGTCGATTTGGTGATTGATGGCGGGCATTGCGGTTATGAACCGTCCACCGTGATTGACTGGCAACACGATGCACCTGAAGTTGTGCGTCAAGGTAGAGGGGAAGTTTTATTCACTTGAGACTGGTCGATGTTAATATTGACTAAAACATTGCTTTACTTTTTTAGTGGTTGATCTACAATATTGGTATTACCAATTTACCTAAACTGTTTGATCTGCTATTGACAGTGGAGCCTAAAGAATGACTACAGTCACTGAAACATCAACCCAACAAAAGATAAAGCCCCAGATGGGGACAGTCGGTTTGTTCGTAACGTGTTTGATAGATACTGTACGGCCGTCTGTTGGCTTTGCTTCATTAAACTTGTTGGAAAAAGCTGGGTGTGAGGTTGTCGTTCCTAAAAGCCAAACGTGCTGTGGTCAGCCTGCATTCAATTCTGGAGATGATCAGGGGACGGCGCGTATTGCACAGCAAGTAATCGAGAGTTTTTCATCATTCGATTATGTTGTTGTTCCATCTGGTTCCTGTGCCGCAATGATCAAGCGGCATTTCATAGAAGTGTTCGCTGATCAGCCTGAATGGCTTGAAAAGGCAAATGCTCTGGCTCATAAAACACATGAGTTGTTGTCCTTTTTGGTTGATTATTGTCATTATGAGCCTGAGGAAATTCAGTTGCAGGGCAGTTTTACTTACCACGACAGTTGTTCCGGCCTCAGAGAACTGAATGTTTATAAACAGCCGCGGGAACTCTTGTCCAAAATTGAAGGTTTGAAGCATCAACCGCTAGCTCGCAGTACCGAGTGTTGTGGTTTTGGTGGTACCTTCTGCGTGAAATACCCTGATATTTCTAATGCCATAGTTGGTGAAAAGGTTGAGCATATTCTGGCTACAAATGCTGAACTGTTATTAGGAGGAGATATCGGTTGTTTGATGAATATAGCGGGTAAGTTGAATCGAATGGGGCATAAACAAATCAAGGTATTACACACAGCAGAAGTTCTTGCAGGGATGGCAAGTGAACTATTACCTGATTCAGATCAAACTGCAATGTCGAAAAAAAAATTACGCTGATGCAGACTCAACCGGAGAATTTCAAACGCAGTGCCAAGCAGGCATTACATAATTCAACATTAAAACTTGCTATCAGGCGCACAACCGATGCTGCTGAAGCTAAAAGAGCTGCAGCAGTTGAAAGTTTTCCAGAGTTTGAGAAGTTGCGTAAGCAAGGTGAGAAGATTAAAGACCATGTGATCCAACATATGGGACACTATCTTGAACAGTTTGAAAATAATGCTATTGCCCAAGGCGCTATTGTGCATTGGGCTCAAACAGCTGAACAAGCATCAGCAATAGTCGTTGATATCTGCCAACAACATCAGGCAAAACGCATCACTAGAAGCAAGTCCATGTTGGGGGAAGAAATTGGCTTGCCTGATGCACTTGAACAGGCTCAATTGGAACGAATTGAAACGGATTTGGCCGAACACATCATTCAGTTGGCCGGTGATCCGCCATCACATATTGTCTGGCCAGCGATGCATCGAACTCGTGATGAAGTAGTGCAGTTATTTCGCCGACATCATCATGCACCAGTTGAATCAGAGGCTATTGAAGACCTAGTGCAAAGCGCTCGAAAACAACTGCGCCAACAATTTTTAAACGCGGATATTGGTATTTCTGGTGCAAACTTCTTATTGGCTGATAGTGGTTCAATCTGCACTGTCACCAATGAAGGAAATGCTGAATTGACAACAACGCCTCCTCCTGTCCATATTGTTACAGCAGGCATAGAGAAACTGGTGCCTTCTATGGCCCATGCGATGCCTCTGTTACGTTTGCTGGTACGTTCGGCCACTGGTAGTGATATCACTCAGTACACAACCTTTCACAATGGCCCCAAACGCCAAGGTGATGCTGATGGCCCAAAAGAATACCATATCGTACTAGTGGATAATGGCCGTACTAAAATGTTGGCAGAAGGACTATCAGACATGTTGCGGTGTATCCGCTGTGGGGCTTGCATGAACCACTGTGTCGTTTATAAGCATATAGGGGGACATGCTTATGGTGGTGTTTATCCGGGACCCATGGGGTCTGTGTTGACCCCGACACTGGATGGTTTAAATCGATCGAAGAATCTGGCTCATGCCTGCACTTTGAACGGCAAATGTCAGGAAGTTTGCCCGGTAAATATTGCGTTACCTACCTTGTTGCGTTCCTGGCGAGCGAGTTCGTGGCAAAAGGGATATGAACCCATTACTAGTCGAACAGGTATTGGCCTTTTTGTGCAATTGGCGACCCGGCCGGCATTGTATCGGTTGTTTACTGCTATATCTGTGATCTGGATGAGATTATTTGTTCGTAAAGGTTGGATCAGTTGGATGCCTTTTGCCCGTAGTTGGACTGCTGAAAGAGATCTGTTAGCTCCAGGTAAAGCTACTTTTATGCAACAATATAAACAACAGCAAAAACAAAAAAAACAACATTCCAAATCTGGAGGCAAACATGTCTGAGTCCAGAAATAAGATATTGGAAGCTATTCAATCATCTCGGGTGGTCCTAAATGAAGAGTCTGAGGTAATTGAACAATCAGCAGCAGAGCTGCTGACAGACAGCATTGTTGCCAGGCCCGCATTGTTGCATGACCAAGCGGATGAGGCCTTTGTGCAACGAATTCAACAAGGCCTAGTGGTTGGTTGCAGCTGTCATGAGATTCAGCATATTGAGCTTTTGCCGCAGGCTGTTGCTGAGTATTTATCATACTCTCAATTACCTCCAGAGATAGCATTACAGAAGGTTGACCAATTCAATGTCTTGGATTGGCATGGCATTGACACCGATATTCAGGTTGAATCAGATGGTTCAGTTGCTGTTTGTTTGGCGGAGTCTGGTATCGCTGAAACTGGCTCAGTTGTGGTCAAGTCCAGCTCGGATATGCCGATTCTGATGAACTTTCTCTCGAGTTATCAAATTTATGTGATCGAACGATCTCAGATTATGGCTTATTTAGATGATTTTGCGGTCCAGGAAGCCGCAAGAGTAACGGCACGTAATTGCTGTCTGATTACAGGAGCCAGCGGTACAACCGACATTGAAGGGGTGTTAGTCACAGGTGCTCATGGACCTCAGGCAGTACATGTAATAATCGTCGGTTAATTATGTGGGTCAATGTATTGTTATCTCACCAGTTTTGCTGTTGAGGTAATTATTTGGATCTTTTGTGTTAGAACTGTATATACAAATATGAGCGATACTCCAATCCACAGAGTAGTGATTGTTTTCAATTTGCCAGTAAACCCTATATGCGGCTTATGACAGGCATTGGATGGTTTACTTTCAAATACCTTTGCGCGTGAAACACTCCTGCACAAAATGTTTATAAGCATTTTGTAGACATATAATAATGTTATTCTATACTTTGACTTAGAATCAATCCAGTGGGGTTTGTAAGTTTTCACATGGTTGAAAAACTTCTATTTTTCTTAAAAATAATAAAAACAATGTGCTGTATGCCAAGATTCCAAAATCTGTTTCATCAATACAAAAAGAGAGTATTTTTAGTAAAGTTAGGCGTTATCCTTTGGGGGTTGGTCATTTATACAGCCAATGCGCAGATTGAGCAGTGCTTTGCTCCTGGGCCTATTCCTGACCCGCCAGGGACAGTAGCAACAACTTCCTATGTAGCAACTATAACCTATGATGACAGTGATGTCGCTTTTACCTCACCGATCCTCGATCTGAATTTTCATTTAGCTATCAACCACACATGGATTGGTGATGTTTCAGCTACATTGACTAGTCCTGCCGGCACAGTTGTCAGCCTGATAGATCGCCCTGGAGTACCGGCTTCATTCTTTGGTTGCGCTGCCGATGATGCAGATGTGTTATTAGATGATGAAGCTGTAACAACCGCTGAAGTCCAATGTAATGGAACTTCACCAGCCGTAGGCGGTACACAACAACCGAATGGTTCACTCAGTGCTTTTGACGGAGAAACATTGGAAGGTACATGGACTCTGACTGTTACCGACCATTATTTTGAATTTGCAGGGTCTGTTTTAGGTACAAGCTGTATCGAT
Organism: Arenicella sp.; assembly: GCA_050633785.1. GTDB lineage: Bacteria > Pseudomonadota > Gammaproteobacteria > Arenicellales > Arenicellaceae > CALKZN01. The sequence goes on along the minus strand of JBOEHE010000021.1, from coordinate 120,840 downwards.
TCAAGCACAACAACCCCGGTTACCATAGGAATGTTTGAAGCTGATTTACGAGGAGATCGCTTAGTCACAAAGTGGCAAACCAGTTCAGAAACATTTAATGTGGGTTTTAATTTATGGGGTATGACAGCTGACAACGATTGGGTTCCCCTGAATAAAAAAATCATTAAATCAAAGCGTGGTGATGCTTTAATTACACAGAATTACAAAAAAACAAGCAATCTTAATAAATTTAACCAGGAAATTCTTGCTGTCGGTATTTCATCAATATCCAGTACGGGCAAAGAGGATTTCTTTGGTCCCTTTGAATTTGATAAACGTTATGGGGCAGAAGATGTTCCTGAATTTATAGATTGGAAAAAAGAACGAGATGCCTATACTCAAGCCATGCAGCAGGCGGGATATGTGTATATCAAGGGCCGTTATCGACCATTGAATTCTCGTTTGAATAGTCGATTACAAAGACGTGATAGGCGAGAACAAGACAGGCAACAGAAATTCCCTGGTGTTAATATCATGCCAAGTGATTTTGGATTACAGCGCATTACCTACGCTGACTTATTGGCTGCAGGTGTAGATTGGAAAGATGCACCCGCTAAGCATATTGCGATGAGTTTGAATGGTGAATCCGTAAGTCGATTCGTGCGTGAAACGGACAAGCGAAACCGATTTACCGAAGACAGTGACATTATCTTTTCTGCAGTTAAGCCTAAAGGGGAGAATCAGCGATATATAGCGAACAATGTCTACCAATTGTCTATAAACCATGATCTTGCCAGTCAGGCTGAAACTATTGATTTTGTCCCACAGAGCATTCTTGAAAGTAAGCATCTGGTGCAGATAAATATTGGTGAAAATAAGTTTTATGCGTCGAATATGACTGGGCCAGAACCCTGGTTGGACACAGAGTTATTTGCTGTAAGCCCGACACCTGATGTCCATACGGTTAATTTTTTTGTGGAAGAGTCTATCGATCCTGTTTTGCCAGCAAGAATAAGGATTAATTTGTTGGGTGGTATCGATTTTCCTAATGTTGACGTTGATGGTGATGGTGTGCCTGAGCCTGACCACCATATTCGTCTGTATCTGAATCGAAGCGATAACTCAGAGCCTTTTTGGGAAGGTTATGGCGAAGGTTTCAAGCTATTAACAATTGATGCGCAGATCAGTGGTGGCCAACTGTTGGCAAATGCGAATAATACATTGACCATCGAACTTGTTGCCGATAGCGGTAACAATCTGGATATTATGTCTCTTGATGACGGAACAATTGAGTATTTCAAGCGTGCAAAGCTTGATGGAGAGTCAGTAAACTTTTCAGAAAATCGGACTAATGTTCAGGGTTATCAATTTATTGCAGAAAACACCAATAATACTGATTGGGGTGTTTATGCCTACGATTCCAATAATCATTTGGCAAAGCTGCAAACAGAAAAATCTGAGAACGGTTTTGTGTTTTCGGCACTTGCTGGTTCTGATTTGCGTTATGAAGTTGTCAGTGCTTTATCAGCTTTCAGGCAAGCTGATATGGAGCTGACTCCAGTAGTCAGTGATGAATCGTTGGCTCTTGTTGATGCAGAGCTGGTTATAATTTCAGATCCGGCTTTTATTACTGCCGACTTAGAGCGTTTTGCTGAATTTCATCGTACGGAATTAAATCGTCCGACAAAAATTATCAGCACATACGATATTTATAATCGTTATGGTTATTCAATGGTAACACCGAAAGCTATTAACGATTATTTGCGCGAAGCAGCTGAAAACTTTGATTATTCATCGGTTCTGTTGGTTGGAGGTCATACTTATAATTATCTCGGATATGGAAACCAACAATCTTCTGCATTGATTAATTCTATTCCAGGATTTTATGCCGATATCAGTGATGTTTATGAACAGCAGGCGCCAACAGAAAATCCTTTTGTTGATTTTGATGGGGATTCCATACCGGATAAGGCAATTGGTCGGTGGCCGATACGCAATGCTGAACAATTAAAGAATATTGTTGATAAAACGATTGTATGGCATACCAATGGAAGCGTTGCAGAATTTCAATCAGCTCTGCTGATTGCTGAAGCGGATCAAGACCAGGTATTTAAAAACTCGATTGAAGAACTGGTGGCAGAATTAGGCAGTGAAAATGATCGTTGGTCAAACCTGACAAAAGTGTATATTGATGATATTAATGCCAATCAAAATATACCGATTTCAGGTTCTACAACGGCAGCACAGCAGCAGATCAAGCAAGCCATTGACTTGGGTGCGACACTGACTTTATTCAATGGACACGGTTCACCTAACCGTTGGAGTTTTCAGAATTTAGTGACACCGGGAACGGTCTCAAGTTGGGATAATACGACCAAACCAACAATAGCGATTCCTCTGGCGTGTTACACCTCCTACTACGAAACCATTTCGACCAATACATTGGCCCATAGTATGTTGTTGGCAGATAACAATGCTGCTGTGGCAATTAGTTCGGCGGCAGTTCTTGCGGTAGAAGCTCATAATAAAGAGTTCGTTAAACGTCTGTTAATCGAACTGACTCAAAACAATCGCACCCTTGGTGATAGTGTGATGAGAGTCAAGCAAGATCTGTCGGCTATTTCAGCTGATTATGGTGATATTGTAACTTCTTGGACGACTCTTGCCGATCCAACTCTGTCACTTCACCGTTTGCCATTGGATGAACCTGAACTACCAGAGCCGGAACCTCCATTAAATGAGCAAAGGCAGAGGCTACCATAGAAAGAAACTGTTATTTTGGGGGTGGGTCTGTTTCGGCTAAAAGATTGACAGAGAGTATATTGGGAGGCTTATATATTGCCAAGTCTCAGGCCTGCTTCCTTACGGCATGAAGCCAACAGCTTCTGTGCTGTTGATTCATCCTGCATTGTTCGGGCAATGGCAACAGCGCCAATGATCATAGCGGTAATGGATAATATTTCGTATTCACTGCAATCCATGTAACTGTTGGCATAAGCTAACAAGGTCTTATTCATATTGTCGTATGCCTTGCTATACGTTCGCTGCGCATTTATATCTTGCGTGCTGATATCTGCGGCTAAAAAGGCCAAAGGGCAGGTTCTGGTGCCATTGATGTGCTCAATGCTCAAATAAACATCGAGTAATTGTTTTAACCATTGTTTGTCGGTATAGGATTCTGGCTTGATCTTCGCTAAATTGCTGGAGGTGGCGGCAAACTTTAATGTCTCACTATACAGCTCCGCTTTACTGGAAAAGTGAGCATAAAATGCGCCTCTGGTTAAATGACAGTGGTTCATTAATTCATTGATGGTGATTTTTTCATATCCCCGGGCTGTGAATAATAAATATGAACTTTGTAATATCTTGCGGCGGGTTTGTGCTTTGTGGTCTTTGGAGTAGGGCATCTTGGTACTGAAATTATTTTTATATGTTCTTTATCATATATTAATGGCGAATTAGTATGCTTGGTTTATATCATCGCCTTGACTTATAGCCTATCTAATTAACTCTGTGAAGTTGTTATGAGAGTTGCAATATACGAGAGATTATCATGACTAATATGATTATTAATACTTCATGCCTTTGCTTGAAGGTTCAGTGTTCTTTTTCCTTACCAGTTACAAACGTTGTACAGTGCCATTGCCAGAATTGCCGACAGATGCAAGGTAGCGATTACAGTACGTGGGTAGCAGTGCCTGAAAAACAGTTTTCCATTACTGATGGAGCCAAGTTGTTATCGTTATTCAGGTTCAACGAACGCTCCAGTAAATACTTTTGCTCTGAATGCGGCACAGCGGTGCATGGTGTTAACGGTAAACATTTTGTCGATCATGTACTGGTGCCTTTAGGAACTGTTGACAACTATTCAAGTTCATTGCGACCGCAGATACAAGTGTATACTGATGATAAGGCGCCATGGGTACAATTAATGGATGATGTTCCTGTAATGCCAGGTAAATAGTACTTAGCGTTTAAATAATTCAAATGGAGAATCTATGGAGATTGATAAAAAAACATTAATGACGGGTTCGTGTGTATGCAAAAAAGTGAAGTTTGCAGTATTGAGCGAGATAACAACGCTTTATCAATGTCATTGCTCTTTGTGTCAGAAACAAACTGGCACGGCGGCAGTGACTGCTTGTTTTGTTGATACAGAGCATTTCAAGTGGTTAAGTGGTGAACAAGAGATTACCTCATATGCAAAGGAATCTGGTTATCGGTCAGACTTTTGTCGTTATTGCGGGGCTGCTGTGCCGAATGTATTTCGATCTGGTGTAAAAGTATGGGTTCCTGCTGGAGCTTTAGACAACAGTCTATCTGCTGAAATTACTCATCATATTTTTGTCAGCAGCAAAGCTCCTTGGGACAATATAGGTGGTGATGCTAATCAGCATATGGAATTTTATCCTGTTTTTGACGATTAAGAAACTGCCGGTAGTACCGACAAAATAACGCTTTAATTTCCCATAATTTCTTTAGCCTCAACCGTCTCTATGTCCAGACACTAAAATTTTGCAGTTAAAGCTTGAAAAGTCTTTTGTTTTACATATACTTCACTAGTCAAGTATATGTAAAGCAAATTATTATGAAAATAACATCTCTTCAGACTCAAGTTCTAACTGAGTTATCAGCTAAAACCAGTACAATAACGCGCAAAATTGATATGAACTTAGGGGCCATTCACGGCATAGGTTTTGCAGAGTATATGGTGTTGTCTCATTTGATGGAGGCTCCCAATCACTTAATGAGGCGCATCGACTTGGCAACTGCATTAGATCGATCCGCTTCGGGAGTGACAAAGATGCTTTCACCGATGGAAAAAATTGGCCTGGTAAGTCGAGACACTAATCCAAGGGATGCACGTGTCAGTCTGGTTAAAATTACCCCAGCAGGAGAAACGGTCTTTAAACAAGCGTTAAAGACCTTGAACCAACAGGCAGAGAATCTGTTTAAAAAACTGGATAGCAGTAATCTTGATCATCTTTTACATCTTTTGCATGAGATTGATAGAGCTTAAAACTATGAGTAACTCTGATAAAAAAATAAAGACTGACATACATCTTATATTTGGTACACAAGGTGCCGGAAAATCAACTTATTCGCGCCATTTGGCTAAAACCAATTCGGCTGTGTATCTATCTATTGATCAATGGATGGCTGAATTATTCGCCAGAGATATGCCCGTCCCCATGAATATTGGTTGGATAATGGAGCGTGTGCAACGTTGCGAGAAAATGATCTGGTCAACGACCAGTAGCATCTTTCAAGCAGGTGGGGAAACCATTCTGGACTTAGGATTTATGAAAGTAGCCAATCGAAACCAATTTCGTTCCCTTGCTGAAACAGCGGGTGCTTGTCTACAAATGCATTACATCTCCGCCACCAGAGAAACTCGTCTGCAAAGAGTGATGTCTCGAAATTCAGAGCAGGGCGATACTTTCTCCTTTGAAGTGACACCTTCCATGTTTCATTTTATGGAAGCAGAATTTGAACCACCAACCGAAGAAGAAAGAAGCTTGTCAATAGAAATTGATACTAATCAGGCTTGCCAGGCACAGTAATAATGAAGCGAATAGAAAGAGGTTATAAAAGTAAAAAGGAAGCTATGTTGATTGGTGTACGTAGATAAAACTTTCTATAAGCAGTTTTATATTTCTATCTGAGGGGTAGCTGACTTAATGATGATATTTTTATATTAAGATATTTATAAACGACGGTCTAGCAAGTAGCCTTATTTGACAGAAGGGGGGGTAAACACACAACAAAAAAACAAGCTTTTTAAATAGCAATTCAAGGTTGTTGTAACTTTCATATTGTGTGAATTAAATTATTTATAGAAATATAACCCTTGGATGGGGGGAGTAGTTCACGGATTTATTTGTCATCTTTAGCATTCTTGTTTTCTTTGATGGCTCTTGAATTTATGCCAAGGCGTCGCTGAGTAGCGTATACAGTTGAGCGTGGCATTTTCATCATTTTAGCTGTTCTAGTTATGTTATCCGACGTTTTTTCAGTTGAATAGTTTAACAAGGATATTTCTATTTCTTTAATGGCTTCCTTGTATGAAATGGTTTGTGTTGTGTAATCATTGATTGAATCCATGATTTTGTGACAAGTTTTGTGTTCTGGAGACATCGGCAGCATTCTGCGAATATCGGTAAGGCGATGCGTTGATTCATTTCTTAATGTGATCAAAATGAAGAGTGTTGTTGATATTGGCACAGCTACCATTGCGTTGATTTTGAATCCCATTTGCATCAATACAACGACACCAATGCCAACTATTACGAGTGGTAGCAATGCAGCCAGTGTATATAAGCTACTGATCTGAATGTTATTGTCTTCTGATCTTATATATCCGGTTATTAATACTGTGACAGTTAGTAGTAACATTGTCAGTAGTGGGATTTGAAATAGCCAGTAGTGAGGGCCTTTAATTGCAGTAATACTATAGTCTATAGCGGTGTAACCACTTATAACTAGGTCTGTTGATAAGATTGCTACCCCAACTAAAATACATAAAGTCGCCAAAAAACGATTGATGTTTTTGAGGTCGATTTGGGTAACTTGAATCGCATAAGCGAGAATATAGCCAAGCATGCCACAACTGAGAACGTAGTATGTCCTAAACAAATATTCAGGATTGCCACCCGATAGAAACAATGAAAAGGTGATTATTTCACAAAGGTTGTGCATTGCAGAAATAACAATCAGTCCCACAAAAATAGAGGGTTTTCCCAAAGAAAGAGTCTTTCGGGAAAACCACAATATTGATAGTTTAATAACTAAACTTAGTCCAGCAGGCAGTAAAAGCCAGATCATATTACCTCGCTCTAAAAAGAGTATCCAAATTGTCCGATGACAATGCCTGAGCCTGCAAAGCATCCACCTATCCTTTCACCCGGTTTAACTTTACCATTTTTAGACAATTTATGAAAGTTGATTGGAAATGTAGCGGATGCTACATTTCCAAGCTTATCAAAGGTTTTGATCATTCTCTTTGGGTTAATTCCTTTGAGTTCAGATATTTTGTCAAATGGCCTTTGACCGATTTGATGTGATAGCATCCAGTCAAATTCATTCCAGCCTAATTGATCAAGTGTGTTTTGAATAAGTTGTGAGTGATTTCTTATCATCAATGCAGCTAGATTGGCCATCCTCATTTGACCATCAAACACTCCGTTTTCATCAAATTGGTAATAACACTTTTTTGTATGTTGGCTTTGAGAAAATGTTCTAAATAGTTCAAAACCGGAGCTGTCATCAGAGCGCCCCATCAGCACCGCACCTCCAGCATCACCAACCGACAATGCGCCGATTAAATTTTTTGCTGATGCTTGATCCATTCCTTTTTTCAGGTTCTTCACTACGGTTTTTAGGATCTTAGTAGGGACCTCGCCTGTAACGACTAAGGCATACTTTGCTGTGCCAGAATTTATGAACTTTGCTGCGATATTCATTCCATCAATAAATCCGAAGCATGCATTAGCAACATCAAATGCAATTGATGCATTTATATTCAACTCATCTGCAATGGTGTGTGCAGTAGCTGGCTCGGGACGGTCTCGTTCGATGCCACAAAAAATAACCGCATCTATGTCTTTTTTGTCAATGTTTGAATTTTTTATTGCTTTTTCAGCGGCTGGTATTGCAAGTTCGGAAGGTTGTGCACTATCAGGTGCAACCCGTCTCTCAACTATTCCCATGTTTTTTGACATCCAGTCAGTAGGTATATTGTATTGCTGTTCAGACTTTATTTCTTTGAATATATCGTCGGATTTTATAACTTGTTTGGGGAGGTGAGTACCGACGGAATGGATTTTAGTTTTAAATGGTGTCATGGGGTAAATCTCCTGCTAAGTAAAGCTGGTTAATAAAACGAACACCATTTTATGCATAAATAACACGGATTATCGATTTCAAACACCTACTGTTCTTTTTGTTAACGGTATAAAATGGAGTTTTAATGGTTATTTGCTACTGATTTATCAGTTTTTGGGCAATAAAATTGAATAGGAATCGGTAAATGCCTTTGAATAAACTTGAGTTGTGATTATGTTTTTGTCCAAAAAAAGCTGTTATTACACAAAATGAACAGGAATCAGGAAGGGATTAAAGCATTTGATATCTAGCTGAACTTTTCAGAGAGTCTAAAGGTGGCTATGGTGATAAACTACCACAGGCGGCTTTGAATGCGCCTGACTTTAGATGCAGTTGATATATCGCACTATGACGACACTTAGACAACAACTTACAACAGCCGTATTGAACATTACAGGGGTCAGCGAAATGATCTGGCCGGATCGAAGCGATGGCTTTTCTTCCTTCATCTATAAAAATAAGGATTTTGCTCATTTTCATAACGATAATGAACTGGATTTGCGTTTGGGTAAAAAAGTCATTGCCTCAAAAGGTTTGATACCTCCAGAGGACTCTGAGCACCACCCTAAGAGGTCAAAAAACTCACCTTGGATTGAGTTACGGTTCCATAGCAAAGAAGACGTGGATGATATAGTTTGTTTGGTTGAATTGACTGTTCAGAGCATTGCTTAAAACCAGCTAATTCCATCAGTAAAGCAATGCTTCGAGCAGAACATAATTAGCACGTTCTGGAAAGACTACTGTTTTTCAATCAGCTAGTTTAGCGGCTAAGAATTTCATAACTATTTTAATCCGTTCAAGGTTGCGTAAGTCAGGATGAGTTAGAACCCATAATTGATTTTCCTTTCCAGGCTCAAATGTGAAGAGACGTTCCAGCCCTGGGAGCATTAGATCATCAGGCAATAAAGCCAAGCCTTGGCCGCTTCGTGCTATAAATGACATTGCTACTAAATCATTAGTTCGTGGACCTATATTAAATGTAGGCTTATTATCCAGCCATATAAAAGCCGGGTGATTTTTTAATATACCTGTGGCACCGATTAGGCGATGGCTTGTCAGTTCGGCTAAATTATCGGGTTTACCATGTTGGGATGTATAGGTTTCGCTACCATAGACCCCCCATTTTATACGACGAACTTCACGACCAACTAAGTGTTCTGGAGGGGAGGGGGTGACGCGTATGGCGATATCTGCATGACGGTTGGTCATGTTAAGTTCAGAATTTGTAACCAATAACTCGACCTGGATATCTGGGTAAAGCTTGTTAAGTTCATCTAGATGTTGAGGTAAGTAATTGTAGGCAAAACTACTTGGGGCAGTCACTTTGACTATGCCTTTTGGTTGCATGTCCTTGCCAACAATGTGACGTTCAATGTTTTCAAATGACTGAGTAATACTCTGGGCATTAAGTAACATTTCTTCCCCCAATTCAGTGAGCTCATAATTACCATTCAAACGTTCAAAAAGGCGTCCAACTTGATCTTCAAGATCATTAAGGCGTCTATATACAGTTGAATGACTCATGCCAAGTGATGTTGCTGCTCTAATTAAGGTTCTATTATTGGCAATGGCTATAAATATCTTAATTGCGTTCCAATCCAAGACCCTACCTCTATTGTCATTTGTGAAAAAATGATTGTCATAATTGCAGATTGATTTCAATTTTGCAAATCAATAGTATTTCAATTCTTACATTTAACCCAGCAGCCTGACTGGCTTCTGATAGACAGAAAATTTAAATATTGGAGTTATATTATGATTGGTTACACCACTATTGGTACAAATAATCTCACGCGTTCAGCATCATTCTACGATTCTTTGCTGGCTACCTTAGGTGCAGAAAGGTCGATAGAGGCCGATGATTTTATCGCTTGGGGGGCTGCACCAAACACGCCTATGTTCTCAATTCATATTCCAGCAGATGGCAAAACTGCTACTGTTGGCAATGGCGTTATGATTGCTTTACATGCTGAAAATAGTGAACAAGTCTCTGCAATATATCATCAAGCGATAGAACTGGGTGCAATAGATGAGGGTAAGCCAGGTCCACGAGGTGATCAGGGTTTTTATGCGGCGTATTTCCGTGATCTTGATGGTAACAAACTCAATGTTCATTGCATGGTGTGAGGTTTAAATGTTCTGCTTGTCGTCAGGCAAGCAGAACTGGGCTGGTCAAGATAATAAAAATAGGAGTCACAGAATGGATAAAAATAAATTTCACATTATTGGTCACCAACTATGTCCTTATGTGCAACGTGTTGTCATTTTAATGTTGGAAAAACAAATACCTTATGAAAGGACTGACATTAAACTCACCAACAAACCGGAGTGGCTGAAGGCAATATCCCCTACGGGAAAAGTACCTGTTTTAGTTGTGAATGAGAACCAGTGTCTTTTTGAATCAAGCACTATCTGTGAATATCTGGATGAAGTATCACCTGGATCACTCCATCCAAATGATAGTCTGGAAAAGGCAATTCACCGTGCATGGATTGTGTTTGGCACTGAAATACTCGATTGTATTGCACACCTTATTTATCGAGATAAGACGTACAAAAGCGTAGAAGTAAGGTTGAAGGAAATTTCTGTCAGATTAAGTATTGTTGAGCAGAATTTGTCAGGCAAGATGTATTTTTCTGGCTCAGAGTTTTCTATTGTAGATGCCGTTTACGCTACGATTTTTCGCTACTTCCATGTGATTGAATCATTGACTGGTATTGACCTGTTTTCTAGTTCGTCTAAAAATAAAAAATGGAAGTCTACTTTATTCCAGAGAAAGTCGGTGCAAAATGCAGTACCGAGAAATTATGTTGAATTGATATTAGCGTTTATTAAAAGTAAGGACGCTTATATTTCTCGTGAAAAAGAGCGGCGTTTCAGTTTGGATAAATAATATATAGCTTATAGATAAATAATTTTAAGGTTTGTTTGTAAAGCGGCTACATGTAAGGTCACCGGCAAGCTTCATGCTTGGTGCAAGTAAGATGTGATGTTCGTGAAAATTGTCTTTGATAGAATAAGTGCTTAGCTTAAACGACCATAAAACGTCATTCGTGCAGATTCTGATAGAGAAATTCCTGGCTCTGTGTTGTATGCCAACACGACTAACATCCTAGTAATGTCACCTATGGTGGGTGTGACACGGTGCATTGAGTTGCGGCCTCGAAACAGAACCAGTGAGCCTGGCTTCATGGTCAATGTGTTCGGAGTTATTTTGCCATCCAGGATGTCTGCAGATTGTTCGTAGTTCATTTGTCCAGCATCGGCATCTCGCACATCTTTAACATATTCAAACTTACCTCCATTTTCAGGTTCTTCCACCAGCAAAGTAATGGCAAACGATGAGTTGTCATAGTGCCAGCCGAGTTCTTGACCTTGGCTGGCATAATGTAAGTTAATTCCGGAAAGAGGGTCGCTATATTCATGTAATTCCTGCTCATCCAGCACTGCACAAAGAAAGTCTTTAAATTCTTGTGCGTTATACAGTGTATGTAAGGCTGAGCTATGTGGAATTTGATCGGTGGTGATGCAGCCTTTCGAGGACTGTATCTTTCTATTTCGAGGGTGGTTATCCGGGAGGCTGTGATCCTGGGCTTTGAGATAGATGTTGTGGCTATCTTTTGTATAGAAGGCAAGGTGCTGGTTCATCTCTCCATCTTGTTTGATAGAGTTTATGGCATTTGGTTTGATAAACCCCTCCAATACTAAAGCGCCATTGGCATCCAGAAGAGCTTTGCATTGATTACGGAAGCTGGGACTGTCGAGTTGCATATCTTCCAGATTGATGATTTCAGACAACGATTTCATAGCATATTTTGAATTGTTGATGAGGCTTGATCGTCTACTGTTTATACCACAACAGAGACAAACTCAAAAATATCGATGGTACTAAATTCGGGAAATGGTCAGAGTGTTTCATTGAATGGCTATGCCTGTGAGAAAATGTGGTTCAGACAGATGCTCTAAGACTTTGAGCACTATATGGTTTGTTACGGCTTGTTCTTAATTTTTATAGAGTTATAGAGGGTGGTTTTTGAGACTGGATGCAATCTCAGAATGGCTGATATATACTAAAAATGGCTTGTTTACAGCTCATGGGTGTTTCAGAGCTTCCTGTTTTCAAGCATACACAAACAAATTATGGAGGTATTGGGGATATGACTCTGTTGACTTTGAGGAAGGTGGCACTAGCCATCATTTGGTATGGTTCTTATCTGATCATCGCGATTAAAATGGTGGGAAATACATTGCAAGAAGCAAGGTTTGATCTGATATTTTTTGAATCTTTATTAGTCGCAGTAATAGTTCTGGCTATTTTTGTTTTTATTCATCTGAGTTGGAAACATTTGGTTTGGGTTTCAGCGTCGGTGCAAAGTTCTCCGCAAGAAAAAGAATCCTTTCCAAGCCCTGCGACAAAAACAGTTGCACTGTGGTTGATTATTATTACCGTTGTGTCTCTGTTGGGTGTTTTTTTCGGACTCTGGCTGCATGGAAAACCGCCAATTGCTTTTCAAGAGTTTCGTTTTTTTGCCAGTTCAACCAGTATTGAATTGGTTGAAGCCTACATTGCCATGATGGCTGCGGCTGTTGGTAGTTGTGTAACAACCATTCTTGCTTATATAAGACATGCCAGTAACAAACGTGACTTTAGAGTCTCCTATGTTCCCTGGTATCTAGCCAGACCCGCTATGGGGGTATTACTGGGGTTGATTTTTTATTTTGTTATCAAAGGTGGGCTGATTGTCTTAGTTGAGCCAGGAGAGGGTGGGGCAAAAATAGAAAGCCTGAATCCATGGGGAGTCGCTGGTCTGGGTTCATTGGTTGGGATGTTCAGTAAGCAGGCAGTTGAGAAATTAAGAGAAGTCTTTAATACCATGTTCCAGGCTAATAGCTGACGCTGAATGACTGTATTTTCTGGGGGCGGAGCCGGTCGTAAACACAGCTGTGCACACTGTGATTATTTTGCGCTAAACGATACCGATCTACCTCAGCCATAACGTTTTGGCAAAGCTTAGTAATGTCAGAGATTGCGTTAACACTGGAGTCAATATTCAACTCCAGTGTCATAAACAAGACGGTTTTAATCCATCGCAGCCATCGCTATAAGCTCTTTATTAGGTTCTGCTCCAGCAACGTGATTACAGTAGTTAGTCAATGTTTTTAACGCAACACCCATGATTGTTTCGAATACTTGCGCTTTGGTAAAACCTGCATCAAGAAAGCTTGTAATTGCTGCTTCTTCCACCCAGCCTTTGTTGATAAAAACAGTCTTGGTGAATTGGTACAACGCATTTAAACGTTGATCTTTTATCGTTATATCGGACTGAATCGCCTTAATAGCCTCGTCACTAAGGCCTGAAGAACGTCCAAGTCCAGTGTGTGTAGTCCTGCAATATGTGCAACCATTTAATGTACTGATTGTCAGCAGGATTAATTGTTGTTCCTCAGGGGGAAATGACGTGCTATCAAAGGCTACGCTTAATGTCATTACAGCATCTAAAACAACTGGTGCTTCGGCAATATATGATGCCAGATTGGGAATGAAACTGTAGCGCTCTCGAACTTTTTCCAATACCTCAGCGGCTCCTTGTGGAGCGGTGGTTGCGGTATGTTGAGTAAATAGAGTCATGGGATATCTCCTTAATGTAAAAAAATAAATGTACTGGTGAAACCGGCTTTGTCTAATTCAATGGCAATGAATGTCCGATATAGCCGTAGCGTTTATTGAAGTTGTAAAGTTTGTTCCTATGAGGAATGTTTTTTTGATATTCAGGGTCATTGGTGAGCTTTTCTACTAAATCATTCATGCTCGTGCCCGGTTGTATTTTGATTACAAAAATAAAGTCGGCAGTATTCGCATTATCTGGGTTTTGAGTGACCTCATAGACATTGATAACCTCGCCTCCGTGTTTTTTTATTATCGGTGTCACCCATTGCCAATATTCCTGCACATCAACCGTTGTCCCATAATCCTTATGGATGCTTATTAATTCAATCAAGGTCATTGATTGAGCCATATCACGTGTGGTTGCATAACTGTGGTTTGTCATTAATGCAAGACTCATTAAGCAGGCGAGCGTTGTTGTGTCCAATACGGTCATTTTAGGTTCCTCTGTCTTCAGTTGATATTTTGTGAAACAGATGATACGTTGGAATTTTAATAAATAAAAATTCCTTATATTTTAATTATTCGAAAGAAAAAATTATGAATCTAAACCGATTAAGAACATTCGTTGTGGTTGCTGAAATGGGTAATATTGGACGTGCTGCGGAGAAACTATTCAGAACTCAGCCCGCGATCAGTAATCAAATGAAAGGTCTGGAAGAGGAAACTCGGTTGACCTTATTTGAACGTAAAAGTTCTCGTGTATATTTGACTAAGGAAGGACGCTCTCTGTATGAATTCGCCAGACAGCGGATTTTTGAAATTGATGATATGGTTATTCGTTTGCGTGATGACAGTCGTAAGTTGTCAGGAGTACTGAAACTCGGGGTGTTAGAAGAGTTTTGTGAACATCTGATACCGGATATGGTCTCAGCATTTAATAAAAAATACCCCCAGATTAGCTTTGATATCCGTTATTGTGCGCATGACCTTCTGGAAAAGAAAATGTTAAACAGTGATATCGATTTTGCACTGATGGCTGTTTATAACGACAAGCGTTTTTTTGATATTCAGCACTATATTTATTCACAACGGAAGTTGGTTGTTTCGCCTGAGTTGCTGGAACGATTTTCGCCTGTTGCAAGGTACGGTGATTTATTGCAATTGCCATTCATTGCTTTGGGATCAAGAATGCAAGCTTTGCATATATGGTTAGAGAATAACCAGCAGAAACAACTATTGAAAGAGGTAAAAAAAATAGTTCCAGTGGTGGCCGTGACGGATGCTAACACAATGATAAAACTATGCCGACAAGGTCTTGGAGCATGTTTTGCATATGACCTGATGCTGGAAGATGACATAGAGTCTGGAGAGTTGATTGAACTATTTCCTGAAGCAGAACCTGTAGGGCTGACCATCGATATCAGCCGACGTAAAGTCCATACTCCCAGTATGTTGCACGATACATTCTGGCGTTTTATGTTAGACCGCAGTGTCGTTAGTCAGGATGTACCCCATGAATAATGTAGTGAATATCTGGGTAACTGGATAAGATTCGCAGTCGGTTCTGCTATAGAAAATGCAAAAAATACTGACAAAATAGAAAGTTGGTCATCTGTGATACATTCAAATCATCAGGGCTGTTTTTTTGCCACGACTGAAAAAATATGCCAGTCATGTACCGTTTCCTGTGACGATTTTCCTGATGTTTTGTGCTCTGTGAATCGACAAATGTCATAGTTTTTGAAGAGGTTTTTTACGCCGCTTTCATCAAAAATAGACACATCAGGCCAAAAGCTATCTTTGTCATAATCTGGTCCGGCCATAGTATCTTGAGGTCCTAAAAAGGACCCGCAGAAAACCCCATCAGGGTGAAGGCAGCTATGTATCTTCTCCCAAACATCGTTGAACTGTGTTTGAGCACAAAAGAATAAACTAGCATCAGCAACTACCAGTGATGCGCGGGGGTAGATGTAGGAATTGAAATCAGCTCTGGCCAGGCTTACTTCCTGACAGTCGTCAAATCGCTTCTGGCAGCGTGATATGGATTCCTGTTCAGTATCAAAACCGTAGACCTTGAAGTCATTTTCCAGCAAATAGGCTATGTCGGCTCCTGCGCCGCAGCCACAATCTATAGCAATTTTGGGCTCACCAACTATGCTGATGGCAAACTTCAGATCGGATCGAGTCTCCCGGTTTTCAGTTGCCTGGTAGTAGTTTTGGATTTCCTGACTGGGCATTACAGAGGTTCAGTGCCGATAGTGTGATGCTTTGTTGGTATGTCGTAGAGACGGTGCATGAAAGAAACGGTTTTTATCCGGCAGTATCGTTAACTTGCACCACTGAAAATGTATTTTTGCTGCTATCAATTATGTGTGTCATCAAGCCGCCCCAGGACTGTTTCTCAGGAGGGCCAGTAAAGTGTACGCCTTGTTTTTGTGCTGCTGCATAAAAAATGTCGATGTTATCAACCTCTAGACTGAAACCTAAAAATGTTCCACATTCAAATTCACCTTTTTCTTCAATTTCTAAAAGTAATTGAATGTTATCCAATTGATAACCAATAAAACCATCGTCAGCAGTACCAAATATTTTATCTAAACCCAGTTTCTGTGAATAGAATTGTTCAGATTCTGTTAAGTCAATACACGGAACCCTCATCATATGCATCTTCATGTGTAGAACCCTCTGTCTGGAAAACGTCTTACTCTCTTGTTACTTATCCTTATTTAGATCTTTTAAGTTATTGCCTCTATTGATATGTCTTTGATTATTTGAACGGTCTTGGCGCAGTTTTACTAACCGGGTTTCTACCCAGGCAATATGGGTCTGCATGGCTTTCATAGCGCCTTCGGCGTCATTATTTAGTACCGCCTCCATCACAGCTTTGTGCTGATGGGGAATAGTTTCCTCTGGGTCCGGTTGTGAGAATAAATCTTTGAAGGAAATGACAACACTCTGTTGCAGTACATTGAATAAATTACGCATGATATGCAGTAAAACCGGGTTATGAGCGGCTTCAGCAATGGATAAGTGAAAGTTTACGTCCGCAGTAGCTTCAGCCTTGCTATCGTCATTTTTGTGAGCCCGGTCTAATTCATCATGACGCAGACGAATCAAGTCTTTATCGGCTTCTGTGCAACGTTGAGCTGCGAAATAAGCCGCTAAGCCTTCAACGGCATAACGCAATTCCAGCATATCGTATGAGGCATCCGGATTGTTGGCTATTAGATCCAGCAAAGGGTCAGAGAAAGATGTGCCAACTGTTTCAGCAACATAAGTGCCGCCTCCCGGTGTTTTGGTGACAATGCCTTTGGCCTGCAATTTATTAATGGCTTCACGAATCGAAGGACGAGACACATTAAACTGCTTTGCCAACTCGCGTTCGGCGGGTAATTTATCGCCTGCAACCAAGCCACCATCAAGGATATTGCTTTCTATTTGCTGGGCAATAGTCTCTGATATTGTTGTGGGTTTAATTTCTTGAAATTGCATGCTGGTTCTCCGCGTCGATGCTGAAATTTTAGCATAAAAGGAATGCTCTATTCAGCCGTTATCCATCTGACTTCTCATTCATCTTTTGTTTGTTTTTTAATTGGTAATACCAAATTACCTATGGTATTACCAATTTACAATATGTATAATAATTTAGCGTTACGAAAATGAGAGCGCTTTTTATCAGTCTGCAATAAGAACAATAATAGGAGTTTTCAGGAACTCTCGAACTGATCGTTTTGTTGAATTATGTTTGAACTCTATAGAGGAGAAAGTATGAAAAAAGTCACGCTGATTTTGGCAGGTACATTGTTGTTAGCAAGCACCACTGTTGCAATAAACAGTGCTGTAGCAGCAGATAAACCGGTGTTGTTGAAAACGCCTATTTATTACGGTTCGCATTTGCCTGGGTTAGGCAGTTCCATTAAGTATGTTGCTGATAATATTGCGACCTTGAGCAATGGCAGTGTCAAGATGAAAATGTATGAACCGGGAAAATTGATTGGTTCAAAAGAAATTCTGGACGCGGTTTCTACTGGAAAAGTGCAGGCTGGTTTTGCCACACCGGGCAACTGGACTGGCAAGATGCCAGCAGCGCCATTGTTCTCAGCCATTCCATTTGGCCCGGAAGCGCCTGAATATCTGGCATGGTTTTTACACGGCAATGGCGCCAAATTGCATCAGGAACTCTATGATTCTGCTGGTTTGAATGTCAAAACACAGATGTGTGGCATTATCGCGCCAGAGACATCGGGCTGGTTTCCGAAAGAAATTAATGGACCTGGAGACTTAAAAGGTTTGAAAATGCGTTATTTTGGCTTGGGCGCTTTGGTAATGGAAAAATTAGGTGTCAGCACGGTTGGTTTGCCAGGTGGTGAAATTTTCCCTGCGCTGGAGAAAAAAGCGATTGATGCCACTGAGTTTTCCATGCCAGCAATTGACAAGCGCATTGGAGTACACAAAATTCTGAAGTACAACTATTTTCCAGGATGGCATCAGCAGGCAACTACATTTGAGTTGTTGATTAACAAAGACGTCTGGAATGGTATGAACGATCACCAGAAAGCTGTTATTGAACATATTTGTAAGGCATCAACGTTGAATGCTCTGGCTGAAGGAGAGGCTTTGCAGGCTCCAGTCATGCTGGAAAACGTTAACAAAAATGGTGTTACCAATAAATATTGGTCCGAAGATATGTTGGCTTTGTTTAAAACTAAATGGGATGAGGTGGCATCTGAACAGTCGGCCAAGGACCCAATGTTTAAAAAAATATACGACGATTTGAATGCTTTTCGTGCTTCCTATGATGTCTGGGAAGCGAACGCATTTTTGCCAAGACCAAAACCGAGTTTGTAAATCAGATATTAAATCACATAGATTTTTTCTGTCTGGGGCGTCGGTCAGGCGCCCCATTTTTGTTATCCGCGTGTTATTGCACGCAGTTGTAGAGAAGTTCAAGGAGGTATTCGTGCCTGAAAGTATGCAACCCGAGCCCACTAACGAGATAAATGGGTTTATGCCGAAAACGGCGAGTGCACTGGAGCGTGTTGTGCGCCTGTTCGCTAATATTATGTGTTGGTCCTATGCCCTGTTGGTGTTGGCTATTCTGACCAATGTCACCTTGCGTTATGGTTTTAGCAATGGACTGATCATTTTTGAAGAAATTCAGTGGCATTTATACGCTATCGGCATGATGTTTGGTTTGTCCTATGCTGAAATCACTAACTCTCAGGTTCGTGTGGATATTGTTGCAGATCGTTTGCAACGTCGGACTGTGCGCAAATGGGAAATTTTTGGCTCTGTGGTGTTTGTACTACCGTTTATTTTTGTCATAGTTTTTAATAGTTGGGAATATGTCAGTTATTCGTTTTCAATTGGTGAAACCTCTGATTCACCATTAGGTTTGCCATTTCGTTGGGCTATCAAAGCTGTTATACCCATCAGTTTTGTCTTGTTGTTATTGGCCATTGTCAGTCGTATGTTGCGTAATGTTCAGGCATTGTTGGAAGGGCAGAAGGATTGATCATGGAATGGAATGAGATATTAGTGATTGCGATGTTTGTTACTTTCATCGCATTTTTATTCACAGGAATTCCTGTGGGCTATGTTCTGGCTGGTGTGGGCGTGCTGTTTGGTGTCATTGGTTATTTGTCGGATATCTACCTTGGCACGATTACTGGTTTAGATTTGAACGTGCTGGGTCTGGTCGTGTCACGTATTTTTTCGATGATGGAGAACTGGGTTCTAGTGGCTTTGCCTATGTTTATTTTTATGGGTTTGATGTTGGATAAGTCGGGTGTGGCAGAAAAACTTATGCTGTCGATGCAAGAGTTGTTCGGCAAAGTGCGTGGAGGTTTGGCTATTACAGTGACATTGATTGGCATTATTCTGGCGGCATCAACCGGTATCATTGGAGCTTCAGTTGTGTTGTTAGGCTTGTTGTCATTGCCTGCGATGATCAATCAAGGTTATTCAAAAACACTGGCAACAGGCACCATCTGTAGTGCAGGTTGCTTAGGTATTTTGATCCCTCCCAGTATTATGCTGGTGATTATGGCAGATCAATTGGCTTTATCTGTGGGGGATTTGTTTATGGGAGCAGTGTTTCCTGGGTTGATTCTGGGTAGCTTGTATTTGACTTATATTCTGATCTATTGTTATCTGCAGCCAACTGCAGCACCTCTTCCAGAAAACCGCAGAAGTTTAGAGTGGCGTGTGGTATTGGATGTATTTAAGAATATCGTCCCGCCTTTGTTATTAATCATGGCGGTCCTGGGTTCTATTTTTGCTGGCATTTGCACGCCTACTGAAGCCAGTGGGGTAGGAGCTTTGGGGGCAACCTTACTGGCGGCTTATAACCGAAAACTTAACCTGAAAGTTTTTCATGGCGTCTTGTTGGATTCGTACAAAACAACAGCGTATATATTTACCATCTTTCTCGGGGCAACCTGTTTCGCGCTGGTTTTGCGGGAATTGGGCGGTGATGAATTGATAGAACGAGGTTTAACCAGCTTGCCATTTGGTCCTTATGGTGTGCTGATCTGTATTTTGTTTATTGTCTTTTTGTTGGGCTTTTTGCTGGATTGGATTGAGATAACCTTGATTGTGTTACCGCTCTTGGCTCCCGTGATTATGTTGATGGACTTTCCTGTACAAGGATATGGGGTCATTGACGAACCAAAGATAGTTTGGTTTGTGATGTTAATTGCAATCACCCTGCAAACCTCTTTTTTGACGCCTCCTGTTGGGTTTGCACTATTTTATCTTAAAGGAGTGTGTCCGCCAGGGGTGACTTTGACTGACATTTATAAAGGCGTAGTGCCGTTTATCATTTTGCAATTGCTGGGTCTGACGCTGGTGGTTGTATTTCCGTCGCTGACCACTTGGTTGCCTGCTGCAGTTTATGGTAACTAGAGGCTCTAACAGGACTTTAACTGGATTCACACAATACAAAACAAGACTATGAACCATTCTATCAATACCCAGTTGGACCTTATTGGACAGTTGCGTAACATTGTTGGTGATGAGCAGGTTATTACCAAAGACAGCAAAACACACTATTACCGCAAGGGCTTTCGTTCTGGTGAAGGTTCAGCTCTGGCAGTGGTCTTTCCACAAAGTTTATTGCAGCAATGGAAGGTGTTGCAGGCTTGTGTGGCTGACAATAAAATTATTATCATGCAGGCTGCTAATACTGGGTTGACTGAAGGTTCAACGCCCAGCGGCGACAGCTACGACCGTGAGGTTGTGATTGTTAATACTACAAGGATGACGGATATCATTCTTCTGGATAAAGGCAAGCAGATCATTAGTTTTCCAGGGGCGACCCTACATTCATTGGAGAAGCTGCTCAAACCACTGAAACGTTCGCCGCATTCCGTGATTGGTTCTTCCTGTATAGGGGCATCGATTGTGGGCGGAGTGGCGAATAACTCTGGTGGTTCCTTGATACAGCGTGGACCCGCTTATACGGAACTGGCCTTATTCTCTCAGGTTAATGCCAATGGGGAATTGCAGTTGGTCAATCACCTTGGTATTGATCTTGGTGACACACCAGAGCAGATATTAACCAATCTGCAGAATCACGATTTTCTACAAGAACAGCTTGAAGCAACAGATAGGCTGGCCTCTGATAGTGAATACACTGACCGCATCCGTGATACTGCAGCAGACACGCCTGCGCGTTATAATGCTGATCATCGTCGTTTATATGAAACCAGTGGCTGTGCGGGTAAGCTGGCGGTGTTTGCCGTACGTTTAGACACCTTCCCAGTGGCTGAGCGTGAGCAAGTATTTTATATTGGAGTTAATAATGATCAGCTATTAACAACAATGCGTCGTGATATTCTTCAGCAGTTTCAACAGCTGCCTGAATCAGCGGAATATCTGCACCGTGATATTTTCAATGTCGCAGAGAAATATGGTAAAGATGTGTTTCTGATGATCAATTATTTGGGAACAGACCTCTTGCCTAGACTTTTTGCTCTAAAAGGTGCAGTGACATCGTGGATGAATAAAGTACCTTTTTTGCCTCATGAGTTGCCCGATAGAGTGATGCAATTCTTGAGTCGTCTCTGGCCGCAGGCTTTGCCCAAACGATTGTGTGACTATCGTGATCGTTATGAACACCATTTGATTTTGAAGATGACCGACAAGGGTGTTGAGGAGGCACAAAGCTATCTTAAGGCATTTTTTGCCAATGTTAAGTCAAGTGAAGGTGGGTATTTCGCCTGTTCCAAAGTAGAGGCTAAAAAAGCCTACCTGCATCGCTTTGCTGCAGCTGGCAGCGCAGTGCGTTATCAAATAATGCATGATAATGAGGTTGAGGATATTCTGGCGTTGGATGTTGCTTTACGCAGGAATCAAGAGCATTGGGTTGAGCAATTACCTGAAGAAATCTCCAGTCAATTGGAGTGTTCACTCTATTATGGGCATTTCCTGTGTTATGTCTTTCATCGTGATTATATTCTTAAAAAAGGGACTGATGCGACTAAGATCAAGCAGCAATTGCTAGAGTTGCTGGACCAACAAGGTGCTAAATACCCCGCTGAGCATAATGTGGGCCATCTGTATCAAGCGGAACCGCAGTTGCTTGAATTCTATAAGCAATTGGACCCAACCAATACATTTAATCCGGGGATTGGTAAAGCCTCGAAACACAAAGACTTTGCTGGAGAACGTTGTGGTTGTTGTTAATTGTTGTCATAAACGAAACGGGTGGTAACGAAAGAACTTAAGTCGATGAATTCAAGCTCTACTATTCGACGCATAAAAGTGTCTGCGGTCAAAGTGCCCATGTCTCAACCCCACCGAACAGCCAGTGGTGTCATTCATGAATCGCCTTTGGTTTTACTGGATATAGAAATGAGTGATGGTGTGGTTGGTCACAGCATGATCTTTACTTATACGGCAGCAGCCTTGAAGCCAACAGCGGAATTAATTATCAATATGGAGCCTTTGCTCATCGGTCAATTGCTGGCACCGCGGGATTTGCACAGAACATTGTCGCAACGTTTTCGTTTACTGGGTACACAAGGTCTTGTTGGAATGGCATTGTCAGCGATTGACATGGCTCTGTGGGATGCCCTGGCTCGAACTCATGGCGTGTCTCTGGTGCAGCTGTCAGGAGGGGTTGAGAAACAACTGCCTGCCTATGGCGCAACGGGTTATGATGGAGCGAAACAATCGGCAATGGTTGCAGAACAATGGGCCAAACAGGAGTTTAAGGGCGTTAAGGCAAAAATTGGTTACCCAACATGGCAGGAAGATCTGGCTGTGATTCGAAGTATTCGCAATGCGGTTGGTCCTGATATGGCAATTATGGTTGATTACAATCAAAGTTTGACTCCGCATATGGCGATTAATCGCTTGCAGATGTTGGCAGAGGAAGATTTAACCTGGGTCGAAGAGCCAACTCTGGCCCATGATTATGTTGGGCACGCCATAATAGCTGAACACATTAAAACGCCAATTCAGTGCGGCGAAAACTGGTGGGGAGTGCCGGATATGCGTTTGGCCATTGAGGCTAAATCCTCGGATTATATGATGCTTGATGTCATGAAAATAGGTGGTGTTACTGGATGGTTGCAGGCAGCAGAATTGGCCGGTGTGAATGGAATAATGCTCTCCAATCATTTGTGGCCGGAAATCAGTGCTCAGTTGTTGTCATTGACACCAACGGCTCACTGGCTTGAGTATGCGGATTGGTGGAATCCGATTCTAGAGGCTCCATTGCAGATAGAAGGTGGCTTGACAGTGCCTCAATGCTCTGTTGGTACTGGCATTAAGTGGAATGCAGCGGCAGTAGAACGTTATCTGGTCTGAATTTTCGGATTACATAATGATTCAATCTTCCCAGGATTGAATGTGCATGGGACCATAAAATCAATAGGCATTCGTCAGCATCAAGACGGCTGTTGATGCGACCAATTGATACTGCGGTTATGGCAAAATATGGCACGAGTTCATTGACAAAAAATGCCACTGACATTCGTTTTTTACAAGTTGGTCGGTTTATCTTGTATATATTGCATTCTTATCTAGATTTGATATTTAAGGTGCGTTATGAAATCCGAGCTTTTGACTGCTATCATCTCACTGCTTTTATCCGGAGACGCTAAGGTTGATCTAGGTTCACCAGTGCACCCTGCCAATGGATCAATAAATGTTCCTGTCGATACTATCGTCAGCATTTCCAGTGGGCAAAGCTATAATGTCAATCATGTGCCGACTCAGGCAGTTGTGTTGAAATCAGGTAACGCCACAGTCAATGCACAAATGATTGTTTCAGATCGTTCTATCAGTTTGGTTCCTGAGGCTTTTTTAAGTGCAAATACGACCTATATTGTTGAGTTTTCTGCTGGAGTGAACTCGGTTATCCCTGGCTTTACACACTCAACGACTAGCTTCAGGACCGGTTCGCACAGTACCGTCGGTGATGACTTAGCGATGTTCCGGAACTTCAAGCACAAAGTTCTTGAGTGGGGGCCTAAACATGATGCTTCTCGTCGGAGTAATGTCAGCCAATTGCAAAGTGCATTTCATGAAGCTCTTGCTGGCAACTTATACTATGACGCGACCTATGGTTATTATGCTACTGCGCAATTTTTGGGTCTGACAGGGGTCCAGAAAAATGTTTTCAACGATTATGCTCAGTTTGCTACCAATATTTACCGCACTATTATAGGTGAAAATATGAACCAGCCTGGCAGAAGAATATTCCCAGCTGGTTTGTATCATGATGTTCTGAATGACTATGAAGTATCAGGTGCTGCTCATACACTGAGTGTCTTGACTGATACCGGTGTGTTTTCAAGGATTGATAACCCTTCATCATTTATTGGTTTTAACAATCGCTATGAAAAAGAAGGAAATTTGAGGCCTCTGGCGTATTATCTGGAGGCACTGTTGTATTATGAGCGCGCAGGGAACATCGTTGATGACGCTGATGCTCTGGAGAAAATAAACAAAATCAACCTGGCTAAAAATGGTGTGTTGAAGCAGTTAACCGCGATGACAAGCCACCAGTTCAATCCACAAGGACATGCAAATGGCTGGACCAATAAATTTACTCAAACGTTTATGACGGGGTTGGGGGCAGATGCGCTGATTGACTACCTAACATGGCTGCATGAGCGTAGGTCACAGATGATAGTCACAACGGGCTTGCAGACGCATGCTGAAGCAATAGCTGAAATTCAGCCCATTTTACAAAAATTGGCCGATTGGGTGTTTGAAGCTAATAATTATGTGGTTCGTATTGATACAACAGGGCTTAATCTCGATGATGTGATTACATTTACCAGTGATATCGATACTTTCAGTGATGGCTCTAAAACCAGAACACGAGTGGTAATCGATATTGATCTCGATGCGGCTGTCATCAAACAAGTCATGCCCTTTGCTGATGGAGATGAACCTGTGATTACTGTTACTGGCCCTAATGGAGTGATAGCGCACACTATTGAAGAGAACGTCAAAATGTGGATTCCCGAAGTCGGAGGTTCTCCAGGAGCATGGAACGACCTTGGTGGTTCAGGCTTGGGCGGTGCATTTCGTTATGTTGTGCCATCGACACTTGGTCCGAATGGAACAAAATCTGTTGGTAGTACTTCTCCCTCTGTCGACTTGAATATGTTGATGCTACCTTTGATGGGATTTATGTATGAGCAGACCTGTGATGTGAAATGGAAAGTGCGTGGAGATGCGGTCTTTGATGGAGGTGTTTTAAAAGCATTTTGGGCTTCGACCAAGCAATATAATCAGCAGTTGAAAAATACCTTCAGTTATTTTGCAAAAAGGCAAAGTGCCTGTTGATTGTCACCTTGATTAACAGACGGGGCAATGAGTATAGAGAACTGACTTAGAAGTAAAAGTGGTGCTCCTGATGTATGTAAGTTCAAGGCTGACTAAGGCGTGTTTTACGAGAAAGCTGAATCTTGTTGATGAGGAATTCTATTATTTTAATTGGGTTTCGCGGGACTGACAAATAGGATAATCTGTCTGCATTACTTTGCATGGCGGAACTGCCTGGTTTAATGATCGAAAAACGCACCCAACCCTCAGCGCATCCCAAGCCAATATCTATGCTTATTGTCCTCTGGTTGGTCGGCTGGACCTTGCGAGTACCTATTCTGTCAGCTCCGCCGTTAGCCACGCGCATAGCTGATACTTTTGGATTGGGAGAGGCGGGAGTGGCTGCGCTGACTATGTTGCCTGTTATTGCAGTGGCTTTCGGTGCCATACCTGCGGCATGGATTATTTCGCGCTTTGGCTTGCGTATGGCAATAATAGGTGGTCTTCTTGTCATGGTGGCTGCTTCGGTAGCTCGTGGCCAAGTACCATCGGCAGCACTGTTATTTATGGTTTCGGTGCTTATGGGGATGGGGGTTGCTGTCTTCCAGACGGCTTTGCCGGCTGCCACCAGAGTCTGGACGCCAACTCATGTTGCACTTGGAAGTGCAGTTTATTTGAACGGTATGATGGTCGGGGAATTGTCAGGGGCTGGATTGACTTTGCCTGTGGTGTTGCCATTGGCTTCAGGTGATTGGCAACTTGCGCTTATACTTTGGGCAATACCTATTTTAGGCATTGCAGCTTTGGTTGCTCTGGTGCGTTTGCCAAAGGAACGGGCTGACTGCAACGAGGGTGTTCAGGGTGATTTATGTCAGACTTCGCTGCCGAATTGGAATGATGGGCGAGTATGGCAATATGGCTTGCTTCTGGCAAGTTCAGCTGTGGTCTTTTTTGTCATCAATGCTTATGTTGGGACATTGCTTCGAGCGCGGGGTGAGACTCATGCATTGGAATGGTTGCTTTTCGCCTATAATGCCACGCCTCTGATGGGTTCTATTGCTGTATTGGCAGCGCCTCGTTGGGTTGGATTACGTTGGCCAATTGCTGTGACAGCAGTGCTGGCAATGTTGGGATTACTGGGTTTTACCTTACTTGAAGGATGGATTTCCTGGGCAGCAGCGCTGCTGGCCGGTTTTGCCGCTACTATTGAGATGATATTACTGGTATCTCTGCCAGCAACCATTGCCCGTGGCACAGCTGTCACTCGCTTGAGCGCTGGTATGACACTGATTGGTTATACCATAGCGTTTATTCTGCCTCTGGTTGGAGGTTGGTTAGCAGACAAAACCACCTGGATTGAAATGGCGCTGGTACCTTCTTTAGTTTTTACCGTCCTAGCATTGATGGCTCTTGGAAGAGAGTCGCATTATCCGAGCTATAAATAAAAGGAAATTGTTGTAAGCAAAAATTGAACATCGTTTCGGATGCATGCATTGGCCCGGTATCAATATAGTATAGCTCGTGTATGGCGGTACAGGTCTGCTCAATAACTTCAGAATCAGCATTGAAAGTCTTAGTTATATTGGAGGTTCTCTTCAAGTAATACTGCCATCAACAAAGCACGCTGCAGACGTGCTTGTAAGGTTTGGATATTCCTTTATCCCGTGTAATGCATTTTAAGTGTGAAAGAGCTGGATTTTATTCTTGAAGTTACTATAATTTCGGAAATTACTGAAAATACAGAATTTACGGTAATTGTAGTTATATGTGAAAGTACATATTTAACCTTAGTTTGTGTAACTCGCTGGAGTTGTTGATAGTGAATACTGCGTTACGAATGTTGGCTAAAACAGCACTGTTATCAGTGCTGTTTCTGCTTGGTGGCTGTGAAGAATATGCCTTATTCGACCCTAAGGGGCCGATTGGTGAAGAAGAAAAATGGCTTATAATCATGTCATTTTTAGTAATGATGATTGTGGTTATCCCAGTTTACTTTATGGTGTTCTGGTTTCCTTACCGCTATCGTAAGTCGAACGATAAATCGACCTATGCTCCAGATTGGGAACACTCAAATGCTATTGAAGTGGTTGTCTGGACCATACCTTTGCTGATTATCATCGCCTTGGGAATTATTACCTATAAAACATCACATTCATTGGACCCACGTAAAGCATTAACCTCGGATAAGCCTGCGATCACCGTACAAGTTGTTTCTCTTGATTGGAAGTGGCTGTTCATTTATCCAGAGTATGAAATTGCCACCATCAATGAGATGGCCATGCCTGTGAATACGCCGGTAGAATTTTTAATCACGTCAGATACGGTAATGAATTCATTTTTTATTCCACGCCTGGGTAGCCAGATTTATGCCATGTCAGGCATGGAAAACCGACTTTTTCTGGAAGCCAGTGAAGAGGGGGTTTATCGGGGAATCTCTGCTAATTACAGCGGTTTTGGTTTCTCCGGTATGAAGTTCAAGGCTCACGCCACCAGCGACCAGGGTTTCCAGCAATGGATAGAAAAAGTTAAACGTTCGCCCGACACTCTGGGCAAAGCAGAATACACCGCCTTAACGGCGAAAACCAAGGATCATGACGTTGAGTACTTTGCTAACGTCAATCCATTGTTATTCAACTCCATCATTGAGAAGTATACCGGAGCGCAAAATGGCCAATAAAGCGACAATTATCACTGACCCAGATCCAATTTTTGGTAAATTGACTTGGGATTCAATACCATTTCATGACCCTATTTTATTAACGACCTTCATCGTAGTCGCTTTTGGAACTTTATGTGTTTTGGGAGCATTGACGTATTTTGGCAAGTGGCGTTACCTGTGGGATGAATGGTTCACTTCAGTTGATCATAAAAAGATTGGCATCATGTATATCATTACGGCGATTATCATGCTGCTTCGTGGTTTTGCTGATGCTTTATTGATGCGAACCCAGCAGGCTATGGCGGTTGCCAGTGAGTCAGGGGTTGGTTATCTCCCACCAGAACACTATGATCAGATTTTCACCGCCCACGGCGTGATCATGATTTTCTTTGTGGCTATGCCACTGGTTGTTGGTCTTATGAACGTTGTGGTACCGCTGCAGATCGGAGCACGTGATGTCGCTTTTCCCTTTTTGAACTCTTTGAGTTTCTGGTTGTTTGTAGTGGGTGCATTGCTGCTGAATATTTCCCTATTCGTAGGTGAGTTTGCAGCTACAGGATGGTTGGCTTACCCACCGTTGTCTGGCATTGAATACAGTCCCTGGGTAGGAGTGGATTACTGGCTCTGGGCCTTGCAGATTTCGGGTATTGGTACATTGCTGACCGGGGTTAACTTTGTGGTCACTATTTTGAAAATGCGTGCCCCAGGAATGACTCTGATGAAGATGCCGGTTTTTACATGGACATCTCTGTGTGCCAATGTATTGATTGTGCTGGCATTTCCTATCCTGACCGTTACCATTACCTTGCTGACTCTGGATCGATATTTGGGCATGCACTTTTTCACCAATGATCTTGGTGGGAATCAAATGATGTATGTCAATCTGATCTGGGCCTGGGGTCATCCAGAGGTCTATATTTTGATTTTGCCGGCTTTTGGTATTTTCTCGGAGGTTACTGCTACATTCTCGCGTAAGCGCCTGTTTGGTTATACCTCACTGGTCTGGGCAACTGCCGCAATCATGATCATGTCCTTCCTGGTATGGTTACATCACTTTTTTACCATGGGGGCAGGTGCCAGCGTCAATGCTTTTTTTGGTATAGCCACAATGATAATATCGATACCCACTGGTGTTAAAATATTTAATTGGCTGTTTACCATGTATCGCGGCAAAGTTGAATTCACAGCGCCTATGTGGTGGACCTTGAGTTTTCTGATTACCTTTACATTGGGAGGTGTTACAGGAGTTATGCTGGCGATTCCTGCGGCTAACTTCGTGTTGCATAATAGCCTGTTTCTAGTGGCGCATTTTCACAATGTTATTGTGGGTGGGGCGATATTCGGTTATTTCGCTGGAATTACCTACTGGTTCCCGAAAGCAACCGGTTTTAAAATGGATGAACGTCTAGGGAAATGGGCCTGCGGCCTGTGGACAGTGGGTTTCTTTATGGCTTTCATGCCACTTTATGTGCTGGGTTTTATGGGCATGACGCGTCGTCTGAATTACTACGATAATCCGGTTTGGAATACCTGGTTGTTAGTGGCTGGAGCGGGTGCCTTGATCGTACTGTGCGGCATTATGGTTCAGTTGTATCAAATCTTTGCCAGTATCCGTGACAAAGAGAAAAACCGTGATCATACCGGTGATCCCTGGAATGCGCGGACATTGGAGTGGGCTACCTCATCACCGCCACCATTTTATAATTTTGCAAAAGTACTACCAGTGAATGATCGAGATGAATTTTTTGATCGCAAAAAACGTGGACAGGCTTATCAACGCCCTGAAAGCTATGAAAAAATTCATATGCCAAGCAACACCTGGGCGGGTGTAGTGATTAGTTTTTTCTGTCTGGTGTTGGGAT
Source organism: Arenicella sp. (assembly GCA_050633785.1). Lineage (GTDB taxonomy): Bacteria > Pseudomonadota > Gammaproteobacteria > Arenicellales > Arenicellaceae > CALKZN01. The sequence goes on along the minus strand of JBOEHE010000021.1, from coordinate 91,061 downwards.
TTGCCATGGTCTGGCATATCTGGTGGATGGCGGCTGTTGGTTTTCTGGGGGCAATGGGTTCATTCATTGTTTATACCTTTGATCGCAATAAAGACTATTACGTTGAGGTGGAACAGGTCGAACAAGTCGAAGGGGAGCATTATGCCGAAGTTGCTGAATCAACAGGCATGAGCATTGAGCAGTACAGCGCTAAACAGGCGGCTGTTATTCAGGCGTGAGGTGAAACATGACAATTGAAAATACTCTGGTCTCTGGCCAACACGACAGCTCGCAGGAGCACGAGCACCACGATGAACATCACCATGATACTGGTGGCGATACCGTATTTGGTTTCTGGATTTACATCATGAGTGACTGCCTGTTATTTGCAACATTGTTTGCAACGTATGCGGTGCTCAGCGGCAATACAGCAGGTGGGCCTGTACCGAAAGAACTGTTTGAGCTGAATTTTGTTTTGGGTGAAACGGCATTGTTGCTGCTGAGTAGTTTTACTTTCGGAATGGCAATGCTTGCTGCGAATAAGAACAGTCTTAAAGGGCTGTTTACCTGGCTGGGAGCCACTTTTTTGCTGGGTGCCGGTTTTCTGGCAATGGAGCTTTATGAATTCAATCACTTGATTCATATTGGTGCAGGGCCACAAACCAGTGGCTTTCTCTCGGCCTTTTTTGCTCTGGTTGGAACTCACGGCTTACATGTATTGTCTGGCATGGTGTGGATGATAGTCCTGGTAATTCATTTGTGGCGGGATGGCCTGACCTCCGGCAATATGGTTCGATTGATGTGTTTAAGCCTGTTCTGGCATTTCCTCGATATAATCTGGATTTGTGTGTTCAGTGTTGTTTACTTAATGGGGGTGATGTAATGAGTTCACAAAACTCGCAAGCAGCGACTAATCACGGTGGGGCCGCTCATGGCAGTGTCAAAGAGTATGTTATTGGTTTTATTTTATCTGTCGTTCTGACTGTAATACCTTTTGGTCTGGTGATGACTGGGAGTTTGTCGGACCCTGTGACTGTGGGTATTATTTTGTTGTGTGCAGTGGCTCAAATGCTGGTGCAACTAGTGTTCTTTTTGCATATGAATACATCCTCTGAGCAGATTTGGAATACCACTTCAGCAGTTTTTATTGTGCTGATTGTGGCAATTGTCGTTTTGGGCTCTTTATGGATCATGCAACACCTGAACCACAATATGCTGATGGGACATTGATATGAACCCGAATGTAGACCCTGTCACTAATCCGGCAAACCCGTTGATCAAGGCAGTTCTGATTGTAGGCTTGTTACTATTGCTTGGTCTAATCACGTTATTTATCGTGACCAGCAAATCTTCGATTGGTGATAAGGTAGCTTCTTTCAGTGAATTGGGAGGAGATTTTACTCTACATTCGAGTGAAGGAGACATTACTCTAAGCAGTTTCAAAGGGCAGGTTGTGGTGATGTACTTTGGTTTTTTGACCTGTCCAGAAGTCTGTCCGAACTCAATGTCTGTTATAGCTCGTGCTGTGAACAAGTTGGGTGTTGAACAAGCTGAGGATGTTAAAATCCTCTTGGTCAGCATTGACCCTAAGCGTGACACACTGCAGAAATTGAAAGAATACAGCGAATACTTTCACCCAAATATGAGCGGAATAACTGGCAGTGTAGAAGAAATTGATGCTGTTACCAGACAGTATGGTGCTTATTACAATTACACAGAAATTGAGTCTGTGACCGATGAGTATGGAGTCGAGCATTCATCACGTTATTATGTGATTAACCGGGAAGGGAAGCTAGTCGATGCCATGCGTCATGGCACCACGGCTAATGAATTGACAGCGCGGTTAAAACTTGTTTTATGATCAGATGTGCAAGATAAGATAGTTTTGCTCCTCGAAAAGAGCAAGATTAGGCATGTTGTTTCAAGTTTGAATTCACTATTATGCACTCAGGAAGTGGATATAAGTCTAGTCGTTTGTAATCTGTACTTTCCCCTGAATCCATTACGGCGGCTTGACATTATTCACGGGTGTTTATCTCAAGGATGAGATTTTAATTTTTAAACCAAGGTAAACCGGTTGTTAAACTCTTTTTAAGTTATGGTCTTTTGAAATTTTGCTTCAAAGGGTTTAGTTATGAGCCTTGGCCCTTTGCCTTTAAACTGACAGATCCGCTTATGGTTGAGCAATTTTCGCCATTCTGACCAACTGAATAAATTCACTGCGGTGTCCAAATTCATCATGACCTTTGTGGCGCTGGGCTTGTTGTATGACGTTGTCATAGTTATATTGATTACTTAAATACATTCCACCACGCAATAATTGTGCAAAACCAGCAACCGCTATTGAAAAACGGATTTCGCTGTTGCCGGTCTCAGAGTTTTGTGTATCAACAATAGCTTGAGTAAGTAATCTAGAATTTGATTGGTCTGGAAGTTTATAGCGAATTTTTAGAAAGCCATATTCACTGGCATTGTCGAAAACCTGTTCTACCTGTTTTTTATTGGCACTGTATCTGGGTTCATCGATAGAACGTTGACTGGCACCATGAGGCGTGATCTCATAAATGGCGGTCACTGTATGGCCGGCACCGATATCACCAGCATCGACTTTGTCATTGTTAAAGTCTTCACGATTCAATGCACGTGTTTCATAACCGATCAGTCGATATTCGCTGACTTTCTCTGGGTTGAATTCAATTTGAATTTTGACGTCTTTTGCGATCGGAAACAGCATCGATGTTGCTTCGTCTACCAAGACTTTTTTGGCTTCACTTAAACTGTCAATATAGGCAGCGACTCCATTGCCATTCTGCGCCAGAGTTTGCATCAAATCATCCTGATAATTGTTTGTTCCAAACCCCAATACAGATAAGAAAATACCATTGTTGCGTTTACGTTCAATGTAGGTTTTCAGGTCTTCATTGCTTGTCATACCGATATTGAAGTCACCATCTGTTGCCAGAATAATGCGGTTGATCGCTTGTTTAGAGAAATTCTGTTCAGCGAGTTGGTAAGCCAGTTCAATTCCTGCACCACCCGCTGTTGAACCACCGGCGCTTAAACGATTTAAGGCAGAAATAATAGTGCTTTTGTCTTGTACCCGTGTCGGTTCAAGCACCACACCAGCAGCTCCGGCATAGACGACTATACTGATGCTGTCTGTTGGTTTCAGCGTATCCAATAGCAGTTTGATAGATTGTTTGACTAAAGGCAGTTTATTTGAGTTACCCATTGAGCCTGAGACATCCAATAAAAAAACCAAGTTACTGTCTGGAGCATTGCCTTGCTCCAGTTCATAGCCTTTAATGCCGATATGTAAGAGTTTCTTCTGCTCATTCCAGGGAGATGGCAAAAGGGTGATAGTCGGTTGAAATGGTTGTTGTCTGGACTCCGGTGATGGATAATTATAATCAAAATAATTGATTAATTCTTCGGCTCTAACGGCATCTTTTGTTGGCAAATAACCGTTTTTTAACTGTTTACGAACAAAGCTGTAAGAGGCTGTATCAACATCAATTGAAAAAGTGGAGACGGGTTCACTACTGACCAGTTTTACCGAATTATCTTTTATGGGAGTGAAATCACTGTGATCTTTGCGTTGCTGGTGGGATCTCTGATCAATGACTATTGCTTGAGTCTCCGGCATGTGACTGACAGAAAGATCGGCAATTGTGTCACTGTGTTGCCCTGTGATTGAGCTTCCAATTAATTTACTGTCTGATTCTATACGTAGTTCTTCGTTTGCTGCGATTCCAGTATCTTTCGTCTCATGTTCAATCAATTCATCCACAGATTCAATTTTGCGTGGTCTTTCAACTGCTTTCTTTTTAGCCAAAATTTGTGGGTGGCTTATTTTCTCTTGTCGAAGCTTTGGTTTGGAAGCAGCGGTATTGTTAACGCTGGGTTCTAAGGCGAAAGTTGATGAGACCGCGGCTGGCGATTCTTCTGTAGGTATTGCCGGTTGAGAACGCATTGCTCCAGAACTACTTTCTTCTGCCAGGGTAGAAGAGGCTGATTTCTCTGTTAATTGGCCACTTTCTAAACGACTGCTATCTGCTAGAGTGTTCGAGTCACTTGACTGGACTGGCGTAGTATCGAAGTCAGCAGAATCGATATAACTCAATTCATCATATGGGTTATTCGTTTCTTTCAGCACGACATTGTCTCTGTGTAACTGTGTGGGTGCCAGATTGAGAATGACACCTAAGGCCAACACGACACAAGCGCCTCCCGCCAGTGTCTTATAGAGTAATGGATTGGTGTTTGTGTCCATGAAAAACCTCTTGAATGAGTTGCTGGTTGCATTACTCATTAGACGAAGCCAATAACCAATTCCTTGGTAAGATTTTTCTGAACCTGACTCTTCAGTTTCGTTATCGAGGTGAACAAGTTGTTCTGTCTGTTCTTTGGCAAAGGCCTCCATCGCCAAATTGATCGCTCTTGATTTGGCGTCTTGAGTGGCTGCTGGCGTCGTAGCTGACGTCGCTTTTTTTAATAAATCATCCAGTTGTTTATCGTTCATATCAGTCCTCCGGTGCTGGTTTCACTACCCAGGCTGGTTGAGGAAAATTGCTGTTTCAATATTTTGCGTACTTCGTGCAAACGCCATGAAACGGTACTTTCTTTGACCTCCAAAATTTTGGCTGCTTCACTATGAGTCAGACCCTCGGCATAGACCAGTAGGATGGCTTCTTTCAAACCGTCCTGCATGGAGTCAATATGCTGCATAATTTGTTGGGCAAACAAGCGCTGTTGGTGCCGGTCGTTGCTGTGCAGCTGATACTCATAAGAATCAAGGTTATCTTCCCGGTCGCTGTGACGTTTCTGGCTTTTATAAAAATCTTTGGCGCAGTTAATAACAATTTTGTATAGCCAGGTCGAAAATGATGAATCGAAGCGAAATTGTTTGATTGATCTGGACAGTTTGATGCAGGCCAATTGGGTTATGTCTTCGGCATTGCTCTGGTTACCGCACCAGCGATAAGCGAACGAAAACAGACGGTCGTAATGCCGTTGTAACAGCTCTTCAAATGCGGCAGCTTCGCCTTGTTGGGCTTGTTTGATCAGCGAATTTTCGCTCATACTATTCTATGATTTATCAGTATTGTCTGAGTGAGACGAGGGCACTTGATATATCCTTGGTGAAAAAATGGAATAATTGTTTATTTTTGCGTTGTTGCCAGACCTACACCAAACAACATGAAGGTTCCACCACCGACTCTATTTACAGTGCGGCCACCAGTGTCAGAAGACAACCAACGGCGGGCTGATCTGGCTAAATAGGCGTAAGTGATGTGTATAGCCATAACCAGCAGACTATAAGTGATGACCAGTGTAATAAATTGGTGTGCAGGATTCTCATTTGAGTAATTTACAAACTGCGGAAAGATGGACATAAAAAAGAACACCGCTTTAGGGTTAGTAACCTGCAGGATTAAACCTTCAAAGAATTGCCTTTGCCAGGGCAGAGTATGCTTACTGTCGTCCAATTGTATTTTGTTGGTAGGAGCATTCCAGAGTTTGATGCCAAGATAAATTAAATAGGCAGCGCCAATAAACTTCATAATAGTAAAGGCAATAGTAGACGTAGCCAGTATTACCCCCAGACTGGTCGCTGAGATTGCTGCGACAATGAAGGTGCCAACAGCAATTCCTATAATGCCCATTATTGAACCGGAAACACCGAAACGAATGGCATTGCTTAATGTGAGAATGACCCCTGGTCCTGGGCTTAAAATTGTGATGCAGGCAACGATAAAAAACAGCAAATAATTTTCCATTTCAGCTTTTTTATGAGTTAAAAGTCCAATATAGCTTAATGTCTACAAAGCGTCGAGTTGCTTGCATAATTTACAATAAGAAGAATAAGGGCATAAAAAAGCCCGAAAACCAGAGGTTTCCGGGCTTTGCCGATGGTTAATCGGTGTTGCTTGTTTACTTGTTGGTAATTTTTCCTGCCCAGGTGTCTGCAACAGTCTTGGCTGCATCTCTACCACCAAGTCCGAAAGCCAAGGCAGCAGCTACGGCGACACTACCTATGGTGAATCCAAAAGCCATATTGACGATATTGTCTGCCAGGCCCATGGATTTTAATCCCATGGCAAGGACTAAGCCAAGAATGGCTACGCGGGCAATGTTGGCAATGCCTTTGCTGCCACTGGCTGATAATTTGTCGTAAGCCATGGCACTTAGAAAATTACCGATTAATAGAATGATGCCACCAACCAGCAAGCCACCGCCAAACTCAAGCACACGGGCAAAAATAGTGGATATTACTTCGATACCCAATGTGTTCACAGCAGCGGTTGACGCGGTTAACATGGAGAAAAACATAATCGCACCGCCAATCAATTTAGTGGGCGTGAATGATTCTGAGAATAAGCCTGAAACACCTAATTTTTGCGGTAAGGTATCAATGTGCATGCCATCAAGTAAGCCAGTTAACATGTAGATAACAAACTTGGCTACAAAATAGGAGACCAACAGGATTATGCCTGCACCGACAATATTGGGTACTGCTGCATACAGCTTGTTGATCATGTCGGATGCTGGAACAGAAATAGAGGGAATATCTAACACGCCTAAAGCAGCGACCAGAATAGGTAATAGGATGCCACCGAAGATAAAGGCACTGCCGAATTTTGACACCTTAATGTCATCTTTGCCGGTTTTCAGTGCGAGTTGTTGATCGGCTTTGTCCAGAGCAACACCAAGCAGTTGAGAGACAATTTTGGCAATAACCCAGCCAGCATAAGCAACCACACCGGCGCCAATGATTCTAGGTATAGCCGCCAGAAACTGATCCACCATATTTTTCAGTGGTGCTAACACATCAGTCAGTCCAAAGTGCTGTAGCACGGCCATCAATACGAAAATGGTCAATACCGCTTTGATTAATGAGGTGACTGGGTTAATTAGGTCGGCATCTTTCAGAAAGCCAATATTAAGCAGCATTTTCTTAAGAATGCCAGCAATGATTTTTACAATGAACAAGCCTATTATCAAAATGGCCAGTCCGATTAATGCATGGCCAAGGGTGCTTGAAGCAACGGGGCCTAGAGTATTCGTGATACTGGTAATCAGTTCTTTCATTATGACTCTCCCAATTAAATTGAATGGTTTGGATTAGTCTAGAGCAAAAAAAGAGTGAATAGTGTGGGTTGGTGTCAATAATTGTAAATTTCTCGACGGCTTATCAGAGCATGGATAGCGCTAATTTATAGTATTTGCCTGTAGATAATCTATCGTTAAAAGGCAGCCATGCAGGCTGTATTCTAAGGTGTAAGTGAGCTATTATTCAGTTTCAATCAGAGTATTTTCTAAGGAGTATCTTTTTGTTTAAATCCAGCAAAATAACAGTGTTAATTTCCGGCATTTGTGCCCTGGTTCTCAGTATGGGGGTGGCTCGATATGCCTATACTCCGATGATACCTTATATGCAGACACAGACAGGTATGAGCGAAAGTTTAGCGGGTTGGTTGGCTGGCTGGAATTATCTGGGCTATTTAACTGGACTGTTCATTGTCTGGTTGATTAATGACCTGCGGGTTAAGGATTATATTTACCGCTATGGTTTGTTTGTCGCATTAGTGTCCACCTTGATTATGGGAATCCATGATTCACCATTGATTTGGTACTTGAGCCGCTTCTTTGCCGGTATTGCAACCGCTACTGGATTTATGTTGGGCACTGGTCTGGTGATGAAATGGTTGATGTACAACAATGATAATGAAAAAAGCGAGGAGTTAGGAATCCACTTTTCCGGCGTTGGCCTTGGTATTATTGTTGGTGCAATTGTTGTTGAATTCAGTGGTACCCAAGGCTTATTGAACTTGTCCTGGAAGGGGCAATGGTTTACTTTATTCGCTGTGGGTTTGCTATTGTTTATACCAGCAATGGCATGGCTGCCAAGGCCTGTAGAAGAACAGATTCGTCAATCTCGTGTACGTGATAATCGCCATGAACCGTCCAATAGATGGTTGATCTTGCTGAGTATGGCTTATATATGCGCCGGTTTCAGCAATACCGTCAATGTCACATTTACTTCTTTGATCACTGAGTTGCAACCACTGGAAGGCAAAGGTGGCTTGATGTGGGTTTTTGTTGGATTGGCGGCAGCGCCGGCTCCTTTTATCTGGGATCGGATTGCCCGTAGGTTGGGTTACTTGAATGCGATTCGTATTGCTTTCGTTATTAACATCATAGGCAATATTTGGTTGACTTTGTCCTCAACGTTTACTGCTACCGTTATTAGTGCCTTAACGTTTGGTTTTGCTTTTATGGGCATTGTATCTTTGGTGTTGACGATTATTGCTAACAAATATCGTTACCGTGCAACACAGGTCATGGCTCGCTTGACTCTCGGGTACTGCATCGCACAAATCCTGTCACCCATTCTGTCAGGTATTGTTGCGGAGAAAACTGGTAGTTTTGATCTATCGCTCTATGTAGTTAGCGGCATCATGGTATTGGGTCTGGTCTGTCTGTTGATAATGAAACGCGAATAACTCATGTTTTATTCGTTTGTTGAATTATGCTGAAACCTGTAACGATAAGGGCCTGATAATTACGCTTCAGGCCCTTGTTCTCTATATCTATGTTTATTTATAGTTCAAACGGAAGTTTCTCAAGGTGACTATATGAAGCAGTATGCCAACAGGAGGCCCTATAAAAAGAGGGATTATAGTCACTGGAAAGCCTATATCTGCACCGTTGACTGCAAAACCGTAATACGCAGCTGAAGCTGGGGCAACTATTAAATCCAATATGCCGAAGGCTGTCCATCCGTAGAATAAACTTTGCACTCGTTTGCCGTGTCTGACGACTAGATAGGCGACAACAACAGCGGCAAATCCGGTAATTACATCGCCAACACCAGCGTTGATGGCAAAGCCTTTGGTTAATAGGCCATCAGTATAAAATGGGTAGATAAAAACAATTCCTAAAACCCTGTAAAGTTGCAGGTTGATCAGCCAATGGGTCGGAATTTTCTGGATCAAGGTGGATACAACTGGTTGAAAAATCAAGAGAGTCCCAATGACCAGAGGAATGGCGAAGTAGGGCAGGAATTGCACGAAGGCGATCGGGCCAGAAAGGCTGGCTGACATGGCGATTCCAAACCAGATACTGATAAGGATGATGGTCAGCCAGACCGTTTGATTGAGTTTTTTTGTGCCTTTTTCTGAGTGTTGCAAAGCCATAGAGTGGGCTATAAAAGCGCTGAACATCATCATCAATATTGCGGCGACGCTCATCAGAAGAAAGGTAATTAAGAGGTTTTTTTCAGGTGTAAGGCTAAGCATAAAATATCTCCGTTAATTGTTTTTTTACATGTATATACATGTATTTGAAAAATTTAATCTAAAGCGTTAATTTCATTCATTATTTCGAATAGGTTGGCAATTTTTTCTTCCCCGAGGCGTTCCCAGACGCGTTCTTGTGCGTCCAGCCACATAGGCCGTGTTTCGTTCAGGGCGCGATGGCCTTGTTCAGTTAATTGAATAATCCGTTGTCGCCGGTCAGTGCCTGGAACAATACTGACCAAACCCGCTTTGCTCAGAAGCTTGATACTACGTGTGACGGTGGTTTGATCCATCAGCATACGCTCTGCCAGCTCACTGATTGTGATTTCTGAAAAGCCGTGGATATGGGCTAAGAGAGAATACTGAGTGCCTTTGAGTTCAGAGTTTCTCATGCTGTTGGCATATAAATTATTCAGTGTTCGACAGGTTTTGCGTAGATTGGCATTTAGGCAACAGCGTCCATCTTTTTTTGAAATTTTTTCAATCATAATATATGTATATGCATGTTTATTTTCGAATGATAAGAGATTAACGTTGTTTTGACAAGGGCAAAGGTCTCAGTCATCAGCAGACGGTGTTTTGTGGCGGTATTGATTGCCGAGCCAATAACTGACGCCACTCCAGATAAATCCTAGTCCTGATCCTATGACCGCAATACCCAGCGCTCCAGCTCCCAGTGCTTGGATGCCTGAGTAGAGCCAGGCGCTTAGAACATTACCTGAGCGCATAACAGCGGTATCAATCACATTTTTGGCTTTGTACTTTTCTGCCCGGCTAACCACAGTGAACAACATTTCGCGAGTTGGTTTCATAATGGCGTAATTACCGGCTCGATAAAATATGCTTAAAGCAATCATGACGCTCAGTATCGGAGCAAAAATAAGCAACAAGAAGCCAATAGTTAAACCTATGGGTAACAGCATCAGGGTGGTGCGATAGCCAAACTTATTGATTATTTTCCCTGTGAAAGACAGTTGAAATAACAAAGTCAATACATTAGTGGCAAGATCAGCCAGGGAAAATAATTTGGTGCGTTCAGCTGAATCACTGAATAAGTGTTCAATCGTTTCTGCTAACTGAATAGATAAGAAAGTTGATAACAGAGCAAAAAGAATGATGAAACAACAAATGGATAATAAATAAGGGGATCTAAGAATCAGTGCGATACCATCAAAAACACCGCCTTTAATGGATTTATTCTGAATGCCTGTTTGCTCCTTGCTATTTACATTGCTAGGGTTTTGCCAATGACTTAAATGATTAATGCAGACAATTGTCAGGCTTAGAATAATGGCTGCGATCAATAATAAATAACCAAGCCCGATTTTCTCAACTAATAAGCTGGTTATCAATGGGCCGGTCAATGCCCCGGCTGTGCCGCCAGCAGCGATGAAAGCGAACAACCGTCTGGATTGGGTTTGGCTGAACACATCGTTCATAAAGCTCCAGAACAGTGAGATGATGAACATATTAAAGACATTGACCCAGACATAGAAACCACGGCTGATCCAGATTGAACGGTGAGTGTCGTTCTGATCGAATAACAGGAAAAAAATAAACAGATTACTGGCAAAGAATAAAGTACAGTATGCCAGAAACTGCCGGGTCTTGAAGTGCGACGTCAGCCAGCCAAAGACTGGCACAATGGCCAACATAACCAGTGCGGCAAACAGTAAAAGCCATTGAATATTAGCGACACCATTCTCTATGACCATCTCATTGCGAATGGGGCGGATTATATAATACGAACAGAGTAACAGGTAAAAATAGGCGCAGGATGTCAGCAGAGCGACTATCTCACCAGCTTTAACGTTAACCAGTTTTTCAAGGGTAGTTTTGAGCATGTTCGGCAGTTTAACATGCAAAAGACAGTGGTTCTTCTGCCCTTAAAATAGATCGCAACAGCTTACACAGGAGGTGTAAGACATATCATGTGTTTTATGCTTTGAAGGTATATTCTTCAGTTGTTTTATCAATATGCAGAGTCGATCTGACTCGGCTGACAATTTTTTTAGCAACAATAACATAGTCATTTGCTACATCTTCGCTGAAACCGCATGAATCCATCAAAATCTTTCGAGCTTGATGGTTTTGTAAATAGTCTTTCGCATTGTGCTTATGAGCGGTCATAAACAGATCGATAACGACTTCAAGGATATGGAAATTCAAATCGTTATTATTATTATTGTGTTTGAAATCAAGTTGCATCGCTGGCCTCAAATATGGATACATAGTTAGAATATGTATCTTATTATAGCTTGTATATTAGACTTGTTATAAAAAAATGTTGATATTTTACAATTCAGTGTAATCAATCATGTAATATTTAAATGACACAATTTACACAATGGCCATGCCAGTATTATGAAGTATTAACTTTGAGTGCTGATTAATCACATATGAAACAAACAGTCGCTTTATTTCCACTTCCTTCAATAGTGCTTCCAGGTGGCAAGCTATCATTACGTATCTTTGAACCACGTTATATTCGAATGGTCACCGAAGCATTCAGGCAACAGCGCCAGTTTGGCCTGTGTATCCCGGAAGTTGATGAGCTTTCCCGATACCTGGGTACTCTGATTGATATTGTTGACTTTTCCCAATTAGAGGATGGCTTGTTGGGAATAGTTGTGCAGGGTAAACAGAGGTTTATTACATCTGAAGTCAATGTTGAAGATGACGGATTGAAAGTAGCTGAAATTGAATGGTTACCTGATTGGCCTGATCGACCTGGTGAGGTGGATGATCTTCTTATTAGCAGTTGGCGTTCGTTCTGCAGTCAATATCAAGAGTATAGAACTCTGTATGATGGTATACAAAACAACAATTTAAGTTGGCATTGCCAGCGTTGGCTAGAGGTGTTGCCGATTGATGTCACTGTGAAAAAACGCCTACTTCTGGAGAAAGATTGCAATGAAGCGTACTTGTTTTTAAGTAGTATGTTGAGTCAATGAATAAACAGGGATTCTCTCTCGCTGAATATGATTGATCTATAAAATAGATAGTTTTAATACAAAAAACTAATTTTATTTATTGAATGGCATAGGCGTATACTTTTGAATGCTTAGTTTAAGTATTGTCTAAGAAAAATACAGCAGATAGACATTATCTGCTGTTGTTTTATATTGCAGGACTCAGCAGGCTCTGCAATTATTTTGAAAAGTTTACCCAAACACAAAATCAATAGGAGGCATTATATGTCATTAAAAGGTTCTAAAACCGAACAGGCGTTGAAAGACGCATTCGCTGGTGAGTCACAGGCAAATCGTCGTTATTTATATTTCGCTGCCAAAGCTGACATCGAAGGTTACAATGATGTGGCGGCTGTTTTTCGCTCTACTGCAGAAGGTGAAACTGGGCACGCCCATGGTCATTTGGAATACCTTGAAGAAGTCGGTGATCCGGCAACAGGTTTGCCGATTGGTGGAACGTCGGACAATTTGAAATCGGCCATTGCTGGTGAGACGCATGAATATACCGATATGTACCCCGGCATGGCTAAAGATGCTCGTGATGAAGGCTTTGACGAAATCGCGGACTGGTTTGAAACTTTGGCTAAAGCTGAACGTTCACATGCAAATAAATTTCAGAAAACACTGGATTCATTAGATAACTGAGTTCAGACCTTAATAACCACAGGCAATCAGAATTGCTGCTTGTCTGTGGCTTATTTCTGCTTGATGAACATGTGTTCCTTTTAAAGTGAACCTTTCATGATATCAATACTGACTACAGATCTGGAGTAACTATGAAAGAGGGGAGTTTAGAAGCGCCAACCCGTCACCCAATAGATTGGCAAAGCGAAAGTTATTGGGATAAAGATGACTTAAATAAAGAACTGGAGCGTGTTTACGATATTTGTCATGGTTGCCGTCGTTGTGTCAGTTTATGCGATTCCTTTCCGACTTTGTTTGATCTGGTCGATGAGTCAGAAACGATGGAAGTCGATGGTGTGGCCAAAGACGACTACATGAAAGTTGTCGATCAGTGCTATTTGTGTGATATGTGCTACATGGCGAAATGCCCTTATGTTCCACCACATGAGTGGAATGTTGATTTCCCTCATTTGATGCTGCGTGCCAAAGCCCAAAAGTTCAAAGAGCAAGGTGCTTCCTTGCGTGACAAGGTGTTGACCAGCACCGATGCCATGAATAAATTGATGAGCATTCCGGTGATCAGCCAGACTGGTAACGCGTTAACCGGCAACAAAACATTCCGCTCTGTATTTGAAAAAGGTTTTGGGGTGCATAAAGATGCACCTGTTCCAAAATACCACAGCAAAACCTTACGCAAGCGCGTTGCCAAGCAAGATCCTGTTTCGATTGATCCGGTTCCTGCTGGTGAGACCACGGGCAAAGTTGCTTTGTATGCGACCTGTTATGGTAATACCAACACGCCGGATCTGGGAGAAGATTTTCTGCACGTTTTCCGACATAACAATATCCACATTGAACTGGTGCCTAAAGAAACGTGTTGCGGCATGCCTAAGTTGGAATTGGGTGACCTTGAGGCAGTAAGGCGCAATAAAGAGCAGAATATTCCGGTATTGGCGGCTCTTGTTGATCAAGGGTTTGATTTGATAGCTCCAATCCCATCTTGCGTATTGATGTATAAACAGGAATTGCCTCTGATGTTCCCGGATGATCCGGATGTTATCAAAGTGCAACAAGCCTTTTATGATCCATTTGAATATCTGTATTTGCGGCATAAAAAAGAGTTGTTGAATACTGAATTCAAACAAAGTCTGGGTGATATCTCCTATCAGGTGGCCTGCCATTTACGGGTGCAGAATATTGGTATGAAGACTCGTGATGTGTTGCAATTAGTGCCCGATACCCAAGTGCATCCGATTGAGCGTTGCTCTGGACACGATGGTACTTATGCCGTTAAAAAAGAAACTTATGAAAAAGCCGTCAAAATTGCCCGGCCAGTAGTGCGCAAGGTTGAACAGCATAAAGCAGATCATTTTACCAGTGACTGCCCAATGGCGAATGCGCATGTGACTAAATTATCCAATGAAAAATCCCCAGATATGGTCAGCAATAATGACCACCCCATGACCTTGTTGCGTCGGGCGTATGCCTTGTAGTTCAAGAATTTTAGAGGAAATATAATGAAATTATCCCGCAAAGATTTGTTGTCCCTTGAGGAATATTCTGAAAAACGTCTGGCATTTCGTGCCAAGGTGATGGAGCATAAAAAGACGCGTCAATTACCATTGAGTGAACATGCGCGTTTGTATTTTGAAAACCGCATGACTATCCAGTATCAGATTCAGGAAGTTCTGAGGGTTGAAAAGACTTTTGATGTTGCTGGAATTGAAGAAGAGTTAGAGGCTTATAATCCTTTGATTCCGGATGGGCGAAACTTAAAAGCAACTTTTATGTTGGAGTATCCTGATGTAGAAGAGCGTCAACGCAAGGTAGTCGAATTGCGTGGGATTGAAAACAAGGTATGGTTGCAGGTTGAAGATTGCGATCGGGTTTTTCCAATCGCCAATGAAGACCTTTCCAGAGACGATGGCTCCAGAACATCTACAGTGCATTTCTTCCGCTATGAATTCTCCCCAACCATGATTGCTGCCCTGCAAAATGGCGCGCAGTTTTATGCGGGTATTGACCATGCGGGTTTGACAGTTGAGAAAATGAAAATTCCTGATGCTATTCGAGATTCACTGGTGACTGATTTCGAACCAGTAAGCATTAATTGACCGCGTAACAGAAAAATATTATGGCTTTAGTTTGTGTTTTAGCGGAGCAACTTACTTTTTCTTAAAATAGTTATAGTAAATTTAAGACTCTAACTCATACCATGGATACTTGTAACAGTATCCATGGTTGCACTTGGTTTGCTAATATACCCTTAGTCGTTTTGCTTTAGCTGTTGGTCTATTCGGCTTTGTGCGATTAAGCGTTCTTTTTCTGACAAGTGAGACCTGCATGTTGATAGTAGTTCGTCATATTCATCGGAGGATAGAGAATATTTATCAGCTGATCGTTTTTTTCCTGCGATACTCCACCAGATATAGCATTCCAGATAATTTTGTTCGGTGCCGACACCGTCTCTATAGATTCCACCTAAGCCGAGCTGTGCTTGGTAATGTCCTAGCTGAGCGGCTTTAAGATAGTAACGATATGCCTGCTCGTCATCGACATTTACTCCAAGTCCAAGTGAGTATAGAGTTCCAAGCAAATGGGTGCTGGAGGCAATGTTCTTACCTGCGGCCAACAGGCAATACTTGTGAGCAGCGATGTAATTCTCTTGATTGAGATTGATAGTACATAACGACTCATAGGCTAAGGGATTGTCTTGTTCTGCGGCTTTAGTAAGCCAGAAAATACTTTTCTCGGGGTTGCGCTCTATACCTTTTCCATTCATATAATGGTAGGCTAGATTGACTTGGGCTTTAGCATGACCTTGCTCTGCAGCTAGCAAGAACCAATTGCTGGCTTGTCTCTGATCTTTTACAGTGCCTTTTCCCTGTCCATGCATTATTCCAAGGAAATACTGTGCTCGTGCATACTTCAACTCGGCCGATTGGCTAAACCAGTGGTGGGCTGACTGGTGGTTTTTATCGCCATCAAGACCAAAGTATTTGATGAGTCCGAGGATGTGAAGTGTAGAGGCATTGCCCTGAGTGCCTGCAGTCTTCAAAAGGGTGATGTACTCTTCATTAAATACATCGAAAAATTGCTCTTTATTAAAACACCTGCCTAAATCGTTAATGCTGTCAGCAAACAAGTCCCAGTTGTAAGTTCCTGATTTTTCGATAATTGTAGTAGAGTTAATGCCTTCGCATTCACTCGCGTAACTGATGTTCAGATTAGCCATTGTATTGATAGCTATGGCCAGTGTGATTAGTCTCTTAAATATAGTGTTCATTCGCACTCCTGTTGCATCATGTTCCTTTTGTAACAGAGCTGAAAGCAAGTGATCTATGTTTGTGCAATAAACTGTTGCCTCAAGCTATAGAGCTGATTTTGTTTTAATGCCTCATACAAGTCAAGCTTTAGACTGATAGTGCACTTTAATCTCATTGTTTAACTTCAGTGGGGGGTAGTATATGAAAAAGTTATTTTTATGCCTGATTTGATTGTTATTTGTTATATACTGGCTGACAGTGAAGTGACAATATAAGTGGGGAGTTATGCTCAATATGGGTATGTGCATGCATGCACGGAATACGAGAAGTTCTTTTTTAATCATTCAGTTAGTGGTTTGTTGCTTGATAACAGGGGCTGGGTTGGGACAAACCGCATCAGCGGCTACAATTACCGTAGATAACCCGATGGATGTTGTTGATGCCAACGGCGGAAACTGTGCTGCAATGGGCATTGCTGATTTGCCGGGGGCAGATGGTTTGATCAGTCTTCGTGAGGCAATCTGTGCAGCAAATACTCAAGCTGATACAGATACTATTCTTTTTACGGACCTGCCTGGTTCGCCTGATACTTATACCTTAAGCATTGCGGGGACGGATGAAAATGACAATGCCACGGGTGACCTGGATATCACTGCTGCTTTAGTTATCAGTGGTAATGGTCGAAGTGAAACAGTGATTGATGCCAATGGCATTGATCGTGTCTTTCAGATTATTGACTCTCAGGCAGCTGATATTGAGGTTACTCTTGAAAATCTTAAAATCACCGGCGGTGTAGCGCCAACAAATAGCCTTGATGATTTTGGTGGTGGTTTGGCTATTGCTAATTCAGGCAACCCAGCATTCCCGGTTGTGATTCTTGACCGAGTAGAGGTTTCCGGGAATTCATCCCCAGATGATGGCGGAGGGGTGTCCAACAATAAAGGTTCATTGAAGGTAATGAACTCTGTTATTCGCAATAATGATTCGGGTGATAATGGTGGTGGAATTGCATCCACCAACTCACAAAACTTTCTAAGTATTGAAAACAGCCTTATCGATGCCAATACTGCGGCTGATGGAGGAGGTGGGGTTTATGCTAACTCAACAACAGGAACGATCAATATTATTGCAACAACTCTAATTAATAATCAGGCCACTGATGATGGTGGTGCTGGTGATATCAGAACAACGGGGAATATTGAAAATACGACCATCAGCGGCAACAGTGCTGGTGACTCTGCTGGAGGAATTTATGTATCAACTGACAGTACCAGTACAAGATTAAACTTTGCGACGCTGACGGCCAATAACAGTTCTGATTTTGGGGGAGGTGTTTTTGTCAATGCAGGTACTTTGGAATTTAACAATTCAATTGTGGCAGACAATACCGATACAGTTGCTGGCGTTACTAGCGATGACTGCGGTGGAGTGACCACAACTCTAGGACATAATCTGACGAAGCCTGGGACTGGCTGTATAACAGGAGGCACGGGGGATATCACCGCCAATGATATCTTATTGGGTCCTTTGGCCAATAACAGTGTGTCTTTGCCAGTGTCTCGTTCAACGCATTTACCTGCAGCGAACAGTCCAGCTGTCAATGCTGCTGATAACTCAGGGGCGCCCGGAATTGATGGACGTGGCACACCACGTATCAATGGTTCCAGCCCAGATATCGGCGCTATTGAGCGTCATCTGGTTGAACCTCCTTTTGATTTTGGAGATGCCCCTGATACACATTCGACTGTTATTGATAGCGATGGACCGAGTCATTTTATCAGTAATAATGTGCACCTCGGTGCAACTGTTGATAGCGAACCAGACGGAGCACCTGGTATCAATTCCGATGATGACCTTGATGATGGGGTCAGTGGCATCCCTGTGTTTACATCGAATGCTCAAATGAATATTAATGTTCACGGAGGCCCAAGTGGAGGACAACTTGATGGCTGGATTGACTATAATGTCGATGGAGTATTCAGTCACCCGGCAGAGCATATTAATGCTGGGAGTAGTGTTGCTGTTTCAGCGGGCTCAGGCAATATAGTGCCGATATCAGTGCCTGGTGCTGTTACGACTGGAACTCTGCAGGCGCGTTTTCGAATTAGTACTGCCGGGAACTTAGCCCCAACTGGGCCTGCCGATGATGGTGAGGTTGAGGATTACACTGTTCCTGCGGTGGCAAATGTGGCGCCAGTTGCCAATGCCGGGCCAGACCAGACTGATGTTAACAGTGGCGATATGGTCACTTTGAATGGCTCAGCTACGGATATTAACAATGGTGATGTTCATTCCTATAGTTGGATGCAAACTAATGGAACCCCTGTGACGTTAAGTTCAATGATAGTGCCGGCACCTTCATTCACTGCACCAACGATGGGTTTCCAACAGTCCGAAACGTTGACATTCCGTTTGGTTGTCAGTGATGCGACCCTCAGTTCCGTTGCCGATAGTGTTGATATCACAATCGTTGGTCCGAAAAACACCCCTCCCATTGCGAATGCTGGCCCAGATCAACCCAGCGTTTTGTCAGGAACATTGGTGCAGCTGGACGGCTCAGCTTCTTCATCTGAAGACAGTGGACAGGCTTTGGTCGCTTACACTTGGGTGGAAACCAGCTCTGAGGGAATCGTATTAAACAATGCTGCCAGCAGTATGCCAACGTTTACAGCGCCAATATTGCCTTTGGGTGCAGCAGATAAAGTTGTCACATTCAGTCTGGTGGTCAATGATGGGTATGATGACTCAGTGGTAGATACTGTTGATATCACAATCGTTGGTCCGAAAAACACCCCTCCCATTGCGGATGCTGGCCCAGATCAACCCAGCGTTTTGTCAGGAACATTGGTGCAGCTGGACGGCTCAGCTTCTTCATCTGAAGACAGTGGACAGGCTTTGGTCGCTTATACTTGGATGGAAACCAGCTCTGAGGGAATCGTATTAAACAATGCTGCCGGCAGTATGCCAACGTTTACAGCGCCAATATTGCCTTTGGGTGCAGCAGATAAAGTTGTCACGTTCAGTCTGGTGGTCAATGATGGGATTGATGATTCAGTGGCTGATAGTGTCACCCTTACTGTGAAATCGCGGACTACCAATCAGATTCCGACAGCGAACGCTGGCCCGGATCAAACAACCGTTGCCTCAGGTTCATTTGTCAACCTGGATGGAACAGGGTCAAGCTCGGGAGATGATGGGCAGCAGTTAGTTTCATACACCTGGATAGCAAATTCTGCAGCAGGTATTGTATTGACTGACCCTGCAACCGCAACGCCCTCGTTTACAGCTCCTGTTTTAGCTCCGGGTTCGGACGATGTGGTCATTACTTTCAGTCTGGTCGTTAACGATGGCCTTGAAGACTCTTTTGCCGATGTTGTGGTGATTACTGTCTATGCGCCACCGGTTGCGGATTCCTTTGAAATAGATGATGATTCGTCAACCGCAAAGCCCATAGCAAACCGGGACAGTCAGACTCATACCATTCACACCATTGGTGGTGAGGATTGGATGACATTTACCCTCACTGAGCTTACTTCTGATGTGGTGATCGAAACACATAATACCAACAAGGATTTTGATACCTGGTTGTGGTTGTACGATGCGGGTTTGAATGAGGTTGCCTTTGATGATGATGGTGGTAATAAAGGCTATTCGAAGATCCGTCTGAATGAACTCCAGCCAGGGACGTATTTTATCCGTGTGACTGATGCCGATTTCGACAGTGTTATTGCTGGATATAACATCAGTTTGACGTATAAGGCGGATACTGAAGGCGCTTGTGCCGCTATCAAATCTGTAACAGGAAATTTGGTTTTATTGTGCTTTTAAGGTTCATGACGCCGATTGTGCAAAAACCTATTGTCATATGTCATACCATTTTTCGGCGGCTTGAGATAGTCGTCGCAACAGAAACGATGACTTACCAGTGACGAGAATGATCGTTATTGCGAAGTCCAAGGCGGCATTTTTCATTTCTACTGCATCAAAAGCAACAATTGTGGTTGGTTTGTCAGGGGGGGGGCAAACCAGTGAAGGGTGTCAGCGGCTTCCACCTATGTGTCTCCTGCGGTGACTGCTCGCTTGCTGATGCCATGGTATTCATTCAGTGCGCCTTCAATAGACGATGCCTGGTGTTGAGTGTGAGTGCTTTTTTGTGTTGAAATTTCAATGGGTGGCGATTGTTCATGTATAAGGTGTTTTTTAGCTTGTAATGGCAGGGCTGTGATGATTAACCGCAAAGGCCCTCCTGGAACTAATGAGTCAAACGGGTAACAGGTGATCAGGGTTAATTGATTCTGTTCCTCATTACTATTCAATGATTGTTCGGTGACGTTAATGATGTGAATGTCACTGACTTTGTAGCTTTGTTGCTGTTGTTGGTAATTACTGGTAGTGATGATATCGCCTTTGCTTACATCACGTAAAAAGCTGAAATGACTGTCACGATGCCCGGCTATCACAGCATGTCCAGTGCTGGAGGGTAATACGCTGGGAAGCACTCGCCCTGGCCCGAAGGCTAAAGATTCACCGCTGGCATCCTGCATAATAAATTGTTTGATGCCTAGCCTGGGTATTTCCAAAGTGCCAATAGCTCGAGTATCAGCCCAAGGCCAAGGGCGACCGGGCATGGTGTTAACCTGCCGGGATTCCCAGGATGTCGCAATAAACATTTGAGCCAGTTGGGCTTTGGCCTGCATGTAAAAGGACTTACTTAAGAGTGTTATGCTAATTAGAAGCAAGAACAAGCTCACATATCGAGTGTTGTTGAATCGTATCATGAGACAGAGCTGAAACGTTTAAGTGTTATGTAAATACCTTGGAGTGCAATGCTTTGGTATGGCTGATGAAGTTAGGGTTTCGCAACAGCAAGCTAAGAGCCAGCAAGAGCAAGCCAAGCAGGGCATAAAGCTTGGCTGGGGTGGCCGTTTGTGGAATTGACATGGTGCTGCCCTTGGGCATTGCATTAGCAATTTTTACCGTATCTGCTTTCTCATGTGTTGCCTTGCTGGGTGTTTGCTCTATAGCGACGAAACTGGTAAATCGAGTCGCTATCTGGTGCACGATTCCCAGTTTTGTGATTTCTGTTTTGATACTGCTGTCATTGTTCTGTGAAGCGACTAGTTTATTCATCAATGATTCCACTTTGTGTCTTGCCCACAGCGTGTCTATGTTTTTTGATTGACTTTCACCAGAGGTAATACTGAGCTTACGTTGCCAACGGTTGTTGAGTAATGAACCGTTGATAGTAATGTCGTTGATAGCTTGGTCAGATTGAGCGAAAACAAGCAATGGTTCGCCAGAGTATAAATCAGGTATTCGAGTAGGATAATGCTCAACAGCGCCAGCTGCCTCAGGCCACTCAATTTGGATATCTCTTAATATGGGATGGCTTAGTTTTTTGAATAGTCCGGTCATTTGTTCGCTGACATCATGAGTATTGTTTATATAGGTGAAACTGCCTCGACCGAAACTGGCAGCATTGTTCATGAAATAAGCGTTAGGGGCGCTGCCAATGCCGATGGTGAACAGGCGGCTGTCACCCAGTTTGTCGTTGATCAATTTGAACAATTGCTGTTCATTGCCGATGCTGCCATCGGTGATGAAAACAACCTGCTTTAATGTGCCACTTATTGGTGCTTGACTCAGGGCGAAATTAAGCGCTGGGTACATTTCGGTGCCGCCATCGGCCGACAGTTTATGGATCATGCGTTTGGCTTGAGAGATTGAATCGTTATTGACTTTCTGTGATTCACTGAACAGGGCTTGAAAATGATTGTCAAAATCGACGATGTTGAAATAATCATTAGGAGACAATAAATCAATGGCTTTATACAGGCTTTGTCTGGCTTGTTGCATAGAATTTCCGGCCATGGAGCCCGACGAGTCTACAATGAAAATAATTTCACGAGGCAGGGCATTGACGACATTGGCGGAAGGTGGCATGAACATCAGCATAATGTAGTGTTTGTCGGCAAAAAATTGATTGAATATTGCCGCCGATGGGACTGCGTTAGGTGCAGGTTTCCAAGTGAGAATCAGGTCTCTGTCCATGAGTTCTTGACCTTGCTCAAGCGTGATATGAACTTGCTGCTTGTTACTGGTTTTGAATTGTGTGTTAATGGTATGGGATAAGCTGTTTATTGATGCCAGCTCTATGCCTGCATTCAAAGCCAGCCCAAGACTGAACAACTGAGATGTTTTATCAGTGACACGGTGTGTTTGTGGCGGTGTAATGCTAGCAGCATCAGCGACAATGTCACTGTTGCTGGCCCAACCAGTCGTTGCGTTAATAGTGACATTAGCGTCCTCCTTTATGGCTAATTTTATGGGGTTGCCGGGTATGTATCGCGGCGTTAAAGTGGTTGGCAGGCGCAGGCTGAATTGCTGGTTGTCGTAATGTACTTTATCAACGAAAGTGATATCCGCAATTACCGTGCTTTGAGGGGGAATGTTGGCAACTGAAAGGGTGAATAAGTTAGGTCTGTGTTGTTCCAGTAATCCTGCTTTTTTACCTTGCTTTTTGGCACTTTCATAGGCTTTTTTAGCCGCAGCTTTCTCCTTGATTTCTCCCACAATGATTCGCTTACCGATGGTCAGTGTCAGGCTGTCAACAGCGGCCCCTTCTGGAAGAGGAAACAGGTATTGACCGTTAAGCCAGTCAGTACTGGTGTTCTTGAACGTTTGCTTGACATTTATGTTGGCTATCAGGCCATTGACTTCACCACCAATGGCTGTGTTCAGAAGTAAGGCAGATTGCACGGTGCCATTTTTGTGTTGGAGTTGTAGTTCGCCTACAGTGTCTTTTTCAAGAGTGTTGGCGGCCTGTACAACTGTCAGATTCGGCAGTAACATTAGCCACAGGCAGCTGCAAGCCAGCATCCATTTGACAATCATTATTGTATTTTTGTCTGTTAAAGATGGGAATAGTGTTTTTGCCATGTTTCATTCGCTTTAATTGGTTGGACGTCCTTGTCAGGAAATACGTTCCGTGTATTTGTACTATGCAAGATCAGTATGTGTTTGGTATGTGGGCAGTGTGTTGCTTGTATGTGGAACCAGTGAACATGCGATGGTGCAGCAAAAAATGTATGTAATAGTTGATAATTACCGGAAGTGAAAAAAACTGTGGTATGAAAAAAAACATTAAACTGTCTAAAAAAACGACCCTGCAACAATTTGAAAATAACTATTGGTATGCCCTTGAGTTAAAGGAATTTGCTAAAACGATAGGCCTTAAAGCCACTAGCAGGCTTCGCAAGGATCAACTGGAGATAAAGATACGTGAGTATATTGAAACGGGCTCAATAATAGAAAAAGCAACAGAGTCAAAAAAACGTTCAAAAGAAAAAGATTATGAACTGTCACCTTTGACTATGGAAACTCAGGTCATGAACTATTGCAGTAATGCAGTGACGAAAGCATTTATTCTCAGTGAGGCTGAGAAAATTCAAACTGATTTACCTAAAAAGTCGGGTGTCTGGTATTGGGTCAATCGATGGCGGGAAGAACAGTTGCAGCAAGCGGTTGTTACTTATGGTGATATCGTTCATCAGTTTATAGAGCTGAGCAATAAAGAGGGAAAGCTGCCTCGAATTCCATCTACAAAATTTAATAACTTTATCGGTGATTTTCTGGATGCAGATGCAGGTAGTAGAGCTGAGGCCATGCAGGCTTGGGAACAACTGAAACAAATGAATGCTCCTAAGACATTTGAGGCTTGGAGTAAACACAGACAAAGGAGTGAAGAATGAAAGTTAGGGTCTATACAGGCAATGATAGAGATGATGTTATCTCATTATGGAATGAGTGTGGTCTTGTTCAGCAGCAAAATGATCCGCTTAAAGATATTGATCGAAAACTCGGAGTTGATCCTGATTTGTTTCTTGTTGGTGTGCATGAAAATGCAATTGTGGCCACTGTTATGGGAGGCTATGAGGGACACCGCGGTTGGATAAACTATTTAGCAGTAAGACCGGTTGATCAACGAAAAGGCTTTGGGCGTGTAATTATGCAGGCAGTGGAAGAGCGCCTACAAAATAAAGGTTGTCCCAAAATTAATTTACAAATACGCACCAGCAATCAGGACGTCGTCTCATTCTATGAGGCCATTGGTTATAACGTCGATAAGGTGGTCTGTCTGGGTAAGCGGTTAGTATCTGATTCCAGCTAAATAAATAGGGGCAATTTACAGTCTCATTTGTTTTGTCGGATTACATGTTTTTGTCTTTTAGTTTATTAAGGAACCATCTGAGAGCTTTGCCTTTTTGTCCTCGTCGCCAACCGAGATAGAGTGTGGTGTTTGACTCTACATCTTCGACATCCAATTGAACCATACTGCCTGAAGCTAATTCTGCCTCAATCGCTACTCGTGGAACAAACCCGATTCCTAGTCCAGCCTTTTGTGCTAACACTTTATCCTGGAGTGTTTGGACACTAAGAACGGGTTGTTTGCTGAAAATCCTGTGTGTCAACTTCGCGCGGTTGCGTGAGCTGTCTCTGACGACAACAGTGCGATGGCATTCAATATCCTGTTTGATGATTGGTTGCTTGTATTGGGCCAATGGGTGCAAGGCAGATACTGCAAAAACCCATTTGACCTGTTGGTAGCTCTGGTAACAAAAACCGCTCACATCGCTGGGTTTGATAGGGAGGCCCAAAGCGATGTCAGCTCGGTCTTCCACCAGAGCATCCCAGCCACCAGCAAGTGCCTCTTGATAGAGGTTGATTTCAATATCAGGTTTTATCTCAAAGAATTCTTTTAAGAGAGGGTAGATATGGTCAGTGCCGAGGGAAGTGTCAATTACGATATTGAGTTTGGATTCCCAGCCGCTATCTACGACTCTCGTGGCTTCGGTTAGGCGTTCTGCCGCAGCAAGGATTTCTCTACCTTGGTCAAGTAATAATCTACCGGCAGGTGTCAGCACCGAGTTACGACCTTGTTTTACAAATAATGTGACCTCTAGGTCTTGTTCTAGTTTTTGTACGGTATAACTGATGGCAGAGGGAACCTTGTAAAGAATGTTGGCTGCAGCGGCAAAACTGCCTTTTCGGTCAATGGCGTCTAAAACCTCAAGTGCTTCCAGTGTAATTGCTTGGCTCAACATAGTACATTAATGTTCAAATAATTTGATTATTTATATCAAATTATTGTTATTTTAAAAAGTAAATTATTGAATATAATATATTTAATTAAACCGAATATATGATTTTATTTTTATAAATCTATGGTAAAAAATGTTTGATGATGGCGATATTATCCATGACGGCAAAAAAACTTAACAACAGGAGAGTGAAATGACTAAACCTATAGTGGTAGATACAAAGCCCAGACAGGTTGAACTGGAAAAAGGTGAGGAATATCATTGGTGTGCATGTGGGCGATCCAAAAATCAACCGTTTTGTGATGGGTCTCATCGTGGCACGGGTATTGTCCCCAAAGGTTTTACGGCACAAGAAACAAGTGAAGCTTCCTTGTGCATGTGCAAACAAACCAGAAACCCGCCATATTGTGATGGATCGCATGCTACTTTACCTAAAGGTATAACTGGCAAAGAACTTAGTTTAGCAGGTGTTGATGATGTTCAGGCAACACCCGAAGAACCTATGGTAAAAGCGATTCATGAATTGGCCAAACATGGTCTGAGTAAAGTGGGTCATCATGGGGAAATGACAGCTATGGGTGTGCCATTAACAACCTTGCCTCGTTGGGATGATATTCAAATACTGGCAGCACAGATGGCGACTAAACCGTTGCTTGATGATGCTGCTGTTGGTACTCAGTTGGTGGTTGGTCCGAATGCCAAAAAACCATTGGTGTTGGATATCCCTTTATTTGTTTCAGATATGAGTTTTGGTGCTTTGTCAGAGGAAGCAAAGGTATCTTTGGCCAGAGGTGCGCAGTTAGCTGGGACTGGTATCTGTTCGGGTGAAGGTGGAATGCTTCCTGAGGAACAGGCTGAAAACTCACGCTATTTTTATGAGTTGGCATCTGCCAAGTTTGGTTATAAAGAAGAATTGCTTAAAAATGTTCAAGCCTTTCATTTTAAGGGCGGGCAGGGAGCTAAAACCGGAACTGGAGGGCATTTGACTGGCAATAAAGTCGTTGGAAAAATTGCTGAAGTACGAGGGCTTAAAGAAAAGACTCCGGCCATTTCACCTGCAACATTTACGGATTTAAGCAGTGTTGAAGATTTTCGTGATTTTGCAGGTCATGTCAGAGAGATTACTGGCGGCATTCCAGTCGGCATGAAACTATCGGCTAACCACATTGAAGCAGATATTGAGTTCGCTCTGCAAGCGGGTGTTGACTACATAATATTAGATGGTAGGGGTGGCGGCACCGGAGCTGCGCCACTAATTTTCAGAGACCATATTTCCGTGCCCACCATGGCAGCCTTGGCACGTGCAAGACATTATCTGGATACGCGAGGCAGAACCGATATCACTTTGATCATTACCGGAGGCTTACGTATGGCGCCCGATTTTGTCAAAGCTATGGCTTTGGGGGCAGATGGCGTCGCAATTTCCAATGCTGCTATGCAGTCTATTGGTTGTGTAGCTGCACGTATGTGTAATACCAATAATTGTCCTGCAGGAATTGCCACGCAAAAACCTGAATTAAGAGCAAAACTGGACGTCGCTTCATCGGCGCAACGGCTGTCCAACTTTTTTTCAGCTTCAGTTGAATTGATGCAGGTTTTAGCCAGAGCTTGTGGGCATGATCATCTAAACCAGTTTAACCGTGCTGACATTACCAGCTGGAAACGTGAAGTGGCTGATTTGTCGGGTATCGAATATGCAGGCTTTGACAGTAATCGTTAGATAATATGAGGAATAAATCATGAAACAGAGAAGAATATTAAAGATATTTGATAGTGAGGCCACCAGCGATGGTGATGGGGTGAAAATGCGCCGTGTTGTTACTCATGGTAATCTTGGAGTACTTGACCCTTTTCTGCTGTTAGATGAATTCTCTTCAGATGATTCTGCCGATTATATCGGTGGTTTCCCATCTCATCCCCATCGCGGTTTTGAGACTGTGACTTATATGTTGGAAGGGAATATGGTTCACAAAGACCATATGGGTAACGAAGGGCATTTAAAGTCTGGTGGTGTGCAATGGATGACTGCCGGGAGAGGTCTCATCCATTCGGAAATGCCTGAGCAGGAAGAAGGTCGTCTGCATGGCTTTCAATTATGGTTGAATCTACCGGCAAAAGATAAAATGCAACCAGCGCGATATCAAGAGTTTAAATCTGAGGAGATCCCTGAAATATTGTTGGACAATGGTGTTGAAATTCGCGTTATAGCGGGCAAAATTCTGAACACAGATGGTCCAGTAAGACAAACTGCCACCAACCCTTCATACTTTGATATTCGATTGACGGCTAAAACAGAAATAGATGTGCCTGTCATTACTCAGCATAGTGCCTTTATCTATGTCTATAAGGGAAATGTTCAGGTTGAAGGAACAAACGTCAAGCAAGGTCAACTTGCCCAGCTGAACGAAGGTGATAGTGCAATTATTGTAGCGGAACAAGAGGCCGGTGTACTGTTTTTAAGTGGAGAACCTATTAATGAACCTATTGCCAATTATGGCCCCTTTGTTATGAACACCACGCAGGAAATTGAGCAGGCCATCAGCGATTATCGTGAGGGAATATTAACTGATTAACTTAAGCTTGTCACAGACAATAAAACGTCATATCTTCATCGTCTGTGTGCACTATTATTGCAGTGGCCTGGGCCAGAACAACTTAGCTGAAACCCCATGCTGCAGGTTGTGAATAGAAACAGTGCCTTGATGAAGTTGCATGATTTCATGTACAAAGCTGAGCCCCAGTCCCGTACTTTTCTTACCTTTGGATTGAGGATTGCCAGACATAGTACGATTGGGTCTGGGCAGGGAGAAAAAACGGTCATACATTTTGCTTAAAGCAAAGTCAGGTATGGCTTCTCCTTGGTTGAATACACTGATTGAATAAGTGTCCGTGTGATTTGTGTTTTCGACGATATTATGTTCGTTCAGGCTGATATCTATAGTGCCCTTTTCATCACAGAAATCGATGGCATTGTCGAGCAGATTCGCTATGGCCTGTATGATCAATAAACGGTCACCAAAGACGGGATATGACGATTGTTGTGGCAGGTTGACTCTAAGCTGGGTTTGTTGAATCACGGGTTCACGTTCCTGAATCAGACGTCTGATAGAGGGAATGAGGTCAAATTCATCGATGGCAACCAGTTCTGTAAGTCCTTCCAGTTTGGCCAATGACAGCATTTTGTCGACTAATAATGCCATGCGACGATTGGAACTGCTGATATTGCTGAGAAATTTTTTCTGCTGTTCAGCAGGCATATTTTCATGCAGTAATTCTGCAGCGCCACGTATGCTGGTGATGGGTGTTTTCAATTCATGCGTTAAACTGTGGATGTAGTTTTCCACATATTCCTTACCGTCCAGTTGATTGCGTAAATGAGTGATTGAATTTGACAGATTGTCCAGACGTTCATCCCAGAAACTGGGTTGATCAACTTTTTTTCCTTGAGCCATGGTACGGGCGTAATTGGATATTTTTTCTAGGGAGTGGGTGAACCAGAGGCTGATCAGATAGCCAATCACTGCTGCCAGTAGCAATATCAGCAAGGCATACCGTTTGAGTTGATTACTTTCTGTAGCCAGATGCCCTTCAAGGCTATTGATGGATTTCGACACACTGATTGAACCAATAATGCGGCGGTCTGGAAATGGTTTATTAACAAATATCGGTGCAGCAATGACCATAATTTTTTCATGATGATCTTCGGTTTTTTCAGGATCTTTAAAGCTGGTGCGAGCACCGTATTCACCGTCTAATGTCAGTCTGACATCGCGCCATTGAGAATAGTCTTTGCCAACGGATTCTCCAATGGAGTCATAGATTACGATGCCATTATGGTCTGTGACATAGACATCAGACTCAATAGTGTTTTTCGTTATCTGGTAAATTTTTGCCTGAATTGAACGTTTGCGTAAATCATCAAAAATTCTATTGATGAATTCGGTGTTAATAACAGTTGGATCAGTACTGTTAGCGCTATTTTGTTTGGAGATTTCATCTTCAATTGCCGCTGCTAACAGGTGAGACATATCAACCATAACGCTCTCAGCAGATTGTCGCATCCCATCATTCAAACGCTCGATGGCATTGTCCAGGATAAACCACGATAGAGCACCTAAAATGATGAAATAAACAATAAAGGCTCGCAGGCTAAAACTGATTCTTGGTGAAGTCATAATTCCAGACTATAACCAAAACCGCGATGGGTGATTATGAAGTCTGTATGTGGATTGTGTGTTTTGAGTTTTGCTCGCAGGGTTTTGATATGAGTGTCGATGACTCGATCGTCGGAAGGGTGTTGTGATGACCAAACTGTTTCAATCAGTTGACGACGGCTGAAGACTCTCCCCGGTTGAGATAGAAAGGTTTCCAGAAGTACATATTCTGAACGAGTCAAATCAAGCTTGTTGCCTTGATAGGACATTTTGCAGGCATGCTCGTCATGCTGAAAACCTGAGCTTGTCTTACTGGTGTCCGGTGTCTGAGTGTCCGTGTTGGAGACCTCTTTGTGGTCTACTGTGGAACGTTTCAGGATAGCTTTGACTCTGGCTACGACTTCTCGAGGGCTGAAAGGCTTCGAAACGTAGTCATCTGCGCCAATCTCCAGTCCGACGATGCGGTCTATCTCTTCATCTCTGGCAGTGAGCATCAATACCGGTACATTGCTGGTTTTGCGAATATCTTTGAGTAATTCAAAGCCGCTGCAGTCGGGCAGGCCAACATCCAGAATGCACAGATCAATTTGTTGTTCTTGCAATGTGTGTTTGGCATCGCCACCATTGGCAACCCAGATAGGAGATAAGCCTTCTGATGAGAGTGCATACTGCACGTTGTCAGCGATTTCCTGTTCGTCTTCTATGATCAAAATTGAATAAGCCATACATGAATATTAACCCAGCTTGTTGATCAGACAAAGTGCTTGATAGCCAAGAATTGCAATAGGGTCTTTTCATTGCTATCGTCGTTGTCGCTGGAGCCTGGCAATTCATGGCTCAGATGCTAGTCCCTATTAAATATCCGATAAAAATACGATGATTATTGACTCTGTTTTGTTGCTGCTGGCAGGTTTGGTCTGCGGTTTCCTCAATGTAATGGCTGGCGGTGGTTCATTACTTTCCGTTCCATTGATGATTTTTTTAGGCATACCCGGCGCGGTAGCCAATGGTACTAATCGTATTGCTATTCTTGCGCAAAATGCCACCGCTGTAGTGACATTCTATAGAAAAGGTTTTTCAGATATTAAACTCAGCTTGAGTTTAGCTGCCTGTGCATTACCAGGAGCGATAGCAGGTGCTTATTTTGCGGCTGGTATTGATGCTGAAAACTTCAATCAACTACTGGCGATTATTATGGTTGTGGTGATGATTGTCATGTGGTTTGGAGATAATAAAAAAACGTCTGTTGAACCTCGACCGATCACTGCGAAACGTCTGATTGTCGGGCATGTGTTGATGGTGTTTGCTGGTTTCTGGGGTGGTTTTATTCAAATTGGTGTTGGTTTTATTCTTCTGCCGATCCTGCATCGGGTCTTGGGGTTTGATTTGGTACGCAGCAATATGCATAAGGTTTTTCTCGTCTTTGCGTATACTATTGCGGCTTTATTGATTTTTTCTTCACAATTGCAACTGGCATGGGTGGCAGGAATCAGTTTAGCCATAGGCAACTCTATTGGTGGTTGGTATGCGGCAAATCATCAGATTGAAAGGGGGGCGGGTACTATTAAATGGGTTCTTAATAGTGTCCTGATTGTATTTATCATCAAATTACTTTTTTTCTGAGTGCAGGTTCCTTTATCCTGCAAATTTTGTTTGTACAGCTTTGGTTGACGTCTGAAAATTTAGTGACATACTTGGATGGAGCATACGAGTAAAGTTCATTTCGCTTTAGAGTCATTGGGGGAAGGCTATAGATGCAGATATTGAGAGGATGGTTGAAGGTGTTTGTGGTGGCGTATATGCTGACTGGCTGTGCATCAAAACCAACAGATGTAACAGTAGCTAATACGGTGACGTCTGAAGTTCACGAAATCGCGGAAACGTTCTGGTTTAGTTATCAATTTGACCTGCATAGCCAGATACTGCTCAAACAGATGCTGCTGGACAATATTTCTAAGCAAATGACATTAGTCATGGAAGAAACAGTTCTTGGACAACGCCCTCCTACTGAGTTTGAAACAATGGTTATACTGTCAGAAAAATCTCAGACTTGTCTGGAAAGACCGGATATTTATGAGATGTTTAGTGCCATGCAGTACGATTGGTTTAAACAGAAATTGAAATCAGAGTCTCAACTGGTAAAACAGGTTTATGAGTTGTTGAGAACTCTTAAAATGGTCTATTTTGTTGATAGTATTCGTTCTGAATTTGATTTGGAGAACAATAAAATAAGTATCGTAGGAGCCTATGCTGCTCAATTGATGGAGTTGAAATATATTTTGAACGAACAGGAGGTTTTTCTATGGAAAGAAGGTTTGATTTTGAGCAATGCTGCCAGACGTGATGCTCTTGATGAAAATGAAGAACAGTTTACCGTTGATTTTGCCAATATGTTGCTGAATCAATTTGAGCCGGAAAACAGTGATGCTTCCTGTACGTACTTAAAACAATGGATGCAAAAACTCTGGGATAATCATTAATGTTCACAGAATTTACGCAAAACACTTAGGGTTTGTTTCAGTAATTCTGAAGGACTGGCTAAAGGCAGGCACTGCTATTCTATGGCTTAGTGAATTTGGAAGAATCAAAAAGTTTATTAAATCTTGCCCCGTTTTAGTTGAGCATGAATATGAGAGTTCAAATCTCTAGGTATCCTTTTTGTGAAATTCAGTTTTTTAGTGTCAACAGGCCCTAGTCAGCAAACCTGAGTTGTCTGGCTGCATATCGTTTCTTTTCCTGGTGAAGTATTTCGTTGGCATTAATTGAACGCAGATCATGTTCTAATGATTTTGGTAAATCACCAGACACTATTAAGGCGTGATAACGAGCGCAACAGACTCTCAGAAAGGAAGTGAAGTTTCCAAGGTCATGTTCTGCATCAATGGATTCAAAATAGAGTTTTGTAATCAAGCTGTTAACCGTCATGTCATCTCTATAGGCAATTTCTTTAAGTGTGTCCCAAAAGAAATGTTCCAATCGGATGCTGGTCACTACACCATCTATCCGTAGTGATTTAGTCTGACTGGTCCACAGAGAACTGTCTGCGTCGATAAATAATTTGCACATAGAGATGACCTTGAATTGGTTTGCTGGCTTTTTGACTTACATTATAACAAAGCCATAAATTGCTTCATCCAGTTGGGGTGTGCAGGCCAGGCTGGGGCCGTGACGAGGTTATTGTCAGTGACAGCTTCAGTCACTTCAATGTCGACATAAATACCTCCAACAGCAGAGACTTCAGGAGCACAGGCTGGGTAAGCAGAGCATTTTTTGCCTTCAATAACTTGGGCTGCTGTCAATATTTGAGCGCCATGGCAAATGGCTGCAACGGGTTTGTTGTGTTCAAAGAAATGCTGCACCATGGTGATAACTTTAGGGTTGAGCCGCAGATATTCAGGTGCTCTTCCTCCTGGGATCACCAAGGCGTCAAAATCATCTGGAATAATATCCTCAAAAGTACCGTTCAGCTGGAAACGATGACCTGGTTTTTCGGTATAAGTCTGGTCGCCTTCAAAATCATGAATGGCGGTTGCAATACTGTCGCCACTCTGTTTGTCCGGGCAAACAGCAATAATGTCATGACCACAGGCAGCCAGGGTTTGAAATGGAACCATTGTTTCATAGTCTTCAGTGAAATCACCGGTAATCATCAGTATCTTCGACATTCTCTTCTCCTGTCTAATAATAGAGCTTGTTGATAAGAGTGATTATTTAAACAAAAAATATCTGCCAGTGGGTAATATGCCAATACTACATGCAACAGTTTTCAACTGATGCCACCAGCTAAGTAGTGAGATCTTTCTCATATTGTGCTGCATTATCCGTTGAATTTTGGAGGCTTCACTAGACCTTATTGAAAGCTGCACTTATACTCCTTGTTCATCAATTTGAGCCAGTGTCAACGGATCTTTATATAGCAATGACAGAACTAATCTCCATCTCCAACCTGAGTAAGATATACGACAATGGTTTTAAGGCATTGGATGATGTCAGCCTCAATATCAAAAAGGGCGAAATACTGGCTTTGCTGGGCCCCAATGGAGCTGGCAAAACGACCTTGATCAGTATTATTTGCGGTATAGTAAATTTGACATCAGGGTCAGTGAGTGTTGATGGTTATGATATTATTCGAGATTATCGAGAAACTCGAAAACGAATTGGTCTAGTGCCACAGGAATTGACGTCCAATGCTTTTGAAAGCGTCTGGGATACAGTCAGTTTTACCCGTGGAGTTTTTGGCAAAGCAGTTGATGAAGCTTATATCGAAAAGGTTTTGAGAGACCTGTCTTTGTGGGATAAAAAAGACAATCGCATTATGCAACTTTCCGGTGGGATGAAACGAAGGGTGTTGATCGCAAAGGCATTATCACATGAGCCGGATATTCTGTTTTTGGATGAACCTACTGCTGGAGTCGATGTTGAGTTGCGTAAAGACATGTGGGGGCTTATCCATCGTCTACGTGAATCAGGAGTTACCATCATATTGACCACACATTATATCGAAGAAGCAGAGGAAATGGCCGATCGTGTTGGTGTGATTAATCAAGGGAAAATCGTTGTTGTCGAAGAAAAAAGCGAACTGATGCGTAAAATGGGCAAAAAACAATTAGCAATGGATTTGATGGAACCTCTTGAGAACATTCCTGATGAATTGTCCAGCTATGATCTGGTTTTGAAAGCAGATGGAGAGCAGCTGGTGTATACCTATGATACCCAAGGGGAACGCACTGGAATCTCTGCCTTACTGCAAACCTTATCCAAGCTGGATATAAAGTTTAAGGATTTGAAAACGGAGCAGAGTTCCTTGGAAGATATATTCATCAATTTAGTTCAGGAGCCACAATGAATCTGCACGCAGTTAAGGCTATTTATCTATTTGAGATGGCTCGTACCTGGAGAACGGTTTATCAGAGTATTCTGTCACCTGTCTTGTCCACGGCGCTATATTTTATTGTTTTCGGTTCAGCAATTGGCTCACGCATTGCTGAGATCGATGGTATTAGCTATGGGGCCTTTATTGTACCTGGGTTGATTATGCTGTCTTTGCTGACACAGAGCATTTCCAATGCCTCTTTTGGGATTTACTTTCCCAAATTTACCGGTACTATCTATGAATTATTATCAGCGCCGATTTCCTCTTTTGAAATAGTGCTTGGCTATGTTGGGGCAGCGGCAACCAAGTCCATTATGATTGGTTTGATCATTCTTGCTACGGCCACTCTGTTTGTTGACTTTCATATTGCTCATCCGATATGGATGATGTTTTTTCTGATGTTGACCGCAATTACATTCAGCCTTATGGGGTTTATTATCGGTGTCTGGGCCGATGATTTTGAGAAATTACAGATCATTCCATTGCTTATCATTACGCCGTTAGTCTTTCTGGGGGGGACTTTTTATTCTGTCAGCATGCTTTCCCCTTTATGGCAAAAGATTACTTTACTCAACCCTGTGTTATATCTGGTCAGTGGTTTTCGCTGGAGCTTTTATGAAGTTTCCGATGTCAGCATTATGGTCAGTACAGCAATGATTCTGAGTTTCCTGTTGATTTGCGCTGTCATCGTATTCTGGATATTTAAAACCGGCTATAAGATCAAGCGTTGAGCTGGTTTTTATTGACAAAATAATACTGAATGGTTTTTTCATCCGCTATCTTTTTGTTTTTGTTCCTGCCATTGGTGTTGTTGGCTCATTGGCTGGCAGGCCCACGGCTACGCAATTCCGTCCTGCTGATAGCCAGCTTGATCTTCTATGCCTGGGGTGAGGGCGTTTATGTCCTGGTAATGCTTGGCAGCATTGTCATGAACTATCTGTTTGGTTTGATGCTGGACAGTGGTTTTATGCAACAGCGACGCAGATGGCTTTTGGCTGGTATGCTCAGTTTGAATCTGTTGCCATTGTTTTATTTTAAATATTTCGTCTTTGTACTGACCAACCTTAATCTGGCAATTTCTGACAGTTCACAGTTTGAGATACCGGATGAAATTCGTTTGCCAATTGGTATATCCTTTTTTACCTTTCAGGCCATGTCATATTTGATTGATGTATATCGTAAAACCAATCAGGCCCAGCGCTCAGTATTTGGTGTTGGTTTATATATAGCCTTGTTTCCACAACTGATTGCCGGTCCGATTGTCCGTTATCACGATGTCAGTGAGCAGATCAAAAAGCGTGTGCAGTCAATGTCACTATTCGCCTCCGGTGTTGAACGCTTTACCTTTGGTTTGGGAAAAAAGATGTTGATCGCTAATCCATTGGGTTATTTTGCTGACACCATTTTTGCTTTCCCACCGAGTGAACTGGGTTTTATGACGGCCTGGTTGGGTATCACTTGTTATGCCTTACAGATATATTTCGACTTTTCCGGTTACTCCGACATGGCGATTGGTCTGGGTCGAATGTTTGGTTTTCGTTTTCTGGAAAACTTTAATTTTCCTTATATATCCAGGTCGATCCGAGATTTCTGGCGACGCTGGCATATGTCGCTGTCAGGCTGGTTTCGTGACTATTTGTATATCCCACTGGGGGGTAACCGCAATGGTAATTGGGTAACTATCCGCAACTTATTACTGGTTTTTGTGATTTGTGGTTTATGGCATGGGGCCAGTTGGAATTTTGTTATCTGGGGTTTGTTGCACGGTTTGTTTCTGGTTTTGGAACGTGGTTCCTGGGCTGCTCGATTAGAGCGTTTACCTGCCTTGATTCAGCACATCTATGTATTGCTCATGGTAATAACTGCCTGGGTGTTTTTTCGAGCTGAAACTCTGGATTTCAGCTTGCATTATCTATCTGTTATGTACAGCTGGCCAGATTCGTTTATGGTACATCCTACGGTAGCTATCAAACTGGATAAAGAGTTTTATACCTCTTTGATTCTCGGAATAGTTCTGGCAACTCCCGCGTATTCCTGGCTGGCAAGTCAATACAATGGATTGACTGCCAAATGTGGTCAGCTTTCTGTGAATGTTGCTTATGTGTTTAAATTTTTATTGTTGTTATCGGTGTTTGCCTTGGCGGTCATGGAGATTGCGATTGGTTCCTATAACCCCTTTATTTATTTCCGCTTCTAAACATGCGTAAAGCCTATCAAACACTTCTGTCTGTGGTCTTTTTGCTGGTGATAGTCGCACCACTGGTGATTATGGCGTTCAGCAAAGATACCGAAATCTCTGCCAAGGAAAAGCGGCGTTTGAAACCGTTCCCCGATGTGCAGTGGGATTTGAGTTTGCTGACGGATTTTCCCAAACAATTCACGCGTTACTTTGATGATCATTATGGTTTTCGTTCTGAATTGATTGATGCCAACCGAGCATTGAAACGTGATGTGTTTAATAAGTCATCGTCGCGAATTGTCATTCGAGGTGAGGGTGACTGGTTGTTTCTGGATAATAACGAATCATTGTTTGATCATGTGGGTCTGGTCCCCATGAACGAACAGATTTTGTCCGGCTGGCAGCAGGAGTTGTTGAATAAACAGCAATGGTTGGCGAAAAAAGGCATTACGTATTTATTTGTACCAGTTCCGAACAAAATGACGATATATCCGGAACACCTACCAATGCGGATCCGTCGTCACTCTGGGTCTACCATGCTGGATAAATTGAAAACTTATTTAGCTGATCAAGGCAAATTTGATGCCTATATTGATTTGGAGTCGATGTTTCAGGAGCATAAAGGCTCTGCTGACAGCTTATACTTTTTTACTGATAGCCATTGGACCAGCTATGGCGCATTTCTGGCGTATCAAACTATTATGCAGCGTCTGGGACAGTCTTTTCCTGAACTGAATCAGTCCCTGCAATTGAGTGATATGCAGCGAGAGTTACGAGACAAAAGGACTGACTTGATGTTGATTTTTGGCAATAGAACACCGGAAAAGACATTTAAACTGAAACCCAGAAATAAGTGTGCAAGTGATGCATACCCTGAAATTAAAGCCTTTGCAAAAACGCAAGCTTATGCCATTCGCAGTAAAAAACTGCCCGTGTATAATGGTTGTGATACTAAACATCTGACAGCGCTTATCGTGCGTGATTCCTTTGGGCCTTACACCTATGATTTTTTCTCTGAAAGCTTCAAACGTGTAGTCTATATGCATTCCTACGACCTCACTGGAATGGAGTCATTTATCGATCAGGAAAAGCCAGATATTTATATTGATTTGAGAGTGGAGCGTAACGTCAAATTTCTGCTGAAACCCGATCTGAAGCTGCAGGCGGCTTTGCAATAGCAATAAAAATCGTCTGTTTGGTTGGTCTCTGATAAAAAGATCGGATTCTGCTATGATTAGAAATAATAATTAGCCTTGAGATGGTCTTAGTCACAGAGTGTAAAAAAGGTTTTGAGCATATATTTATTGTTGAAAAAAATTCTTGTTGTAGGCTGGTTGCTGAGTGTCTTGCTTGCATCAAACTCATATGCATTTACTTTACCAACAAACTTTTCTGATACACCAGTTATCACTAATTTGCAGGACCCGGATGGTTTTGCTTTTTCACCAGACGGGCGCTTGTTCATCAGCGAGCGGATAACAGGCAAGTTGCGAGTTGCCAAATATAATACGATGACAGATTCATGGGTTTTGAACCCTGTACCGTTTTATACTTTTGATACGCCAAAAAATGGCTCCGGGCAACCTGAAGCACGCCGGTCTGGCGGCTTGCGTGATATTACATTTGACCCGGACTTCGCCAACAATGGCTATGTCTATGCGTTTTATATGAAGCATGACAGTCTGCATAATCGGGTAGTGCGCATCAAGGCCAGTATGGCTGATCCAGATATTGCAGACATGGGATTTGGTGAACAACTGTTGCTGGATTTGCCATTTAACGACACTTTTTCCAGTGGCAGTCACAATGGAGGGGCGCTTGAATTTGCCCAATTGAACCTGGATAGTGAACAAATGCTCTATATCACCACTGGAGATGGTTGGGAGGGGGAGTTTGCCGGTAAACCAGTGCAGAGTCTGTCTTCTTTTACCGGTAAAGTGCTGCGTATTGCTGCTAATGGCGATATTCCTCAGAACAACCCTTTTTATAACCAGACCACCGGAACCTATAGAGCCATATATGCCTTGGGCCTGCGTAACCCGTATTCAATGTCAAAACACCCTGATTCTGGGCAGCTTTATATCAACGAGGCCCGTGGCACGGATAAAGCGACGATTTACCTGGTTGAATCCGAAGCCAATTATCAGCACGAAGGAACCGGTATTGGAAACATTCGTAACCCTTGGGCGAATGCAGCGACCGCTGGAGGTGAACTCATCACTGGAGGCGCCTGGATGCCTGAGGCTGGGGTGGGTAACTTTCCTGCCGAGTACAATGGTGTTTATTTTGCTGCTCTGTGGGGCAGCAACTCCAGTGCAACTGGCCGAATCAATACCATAGCCTCACGCAACGACACCGCTGTATCAACCTTTGAGACGGGCATTGGTGTGGTTGGCGCCAATAATATCCAGGTCAAACCAGTAATCACCAGGATTGGGCCAGAAGGTGATCTGTACTATATGCTGACAACCTATACCACCAGCAGTGGTATGATCCGCCGGGTCAGTTATACCTCGCAGGAAACCGTAGCAACTCCGGTATTTACCCCATCAGGTGGCAATACGGTTAATGCTGTGCAAGTTCAAATCAGTACTAGCACACCCAGTGCTGCAATACATTACACGCTCGATAATAGCTCCCCGACTCAAGGGTCTGCTGTCTACAACGCTCCATTTATGATCACTCAAAGTAGTGTGCTGCGAGCAAAAGCTTTTAGAAGTGGCTTTAATACCAGCAATGAAGCATCAGCTGTTTATATTATTGGTGATCAATCGAATAACCTGCCGCCACAAGTGGATGCGGGGGAGGATAAAAACGCATTTGTAGGTCAGACAATTTCTCTGGATGGCAGTGGTACAACAGACCCGGACGGTGATGATGATTTTCTGACAGGTGAACAATGGACACAGCTATCAGGGCCAACTGTTACCATTGCAGATGCCACTGAGGAAGTTGCATTTTTCACGCCAACGGAGATAGGTTCATATCGTTTTCGCCTGGAAGTCAGCGATGGCATTGATGTTGGTTTTGATGAAGTTGTTATCAGTGTCAAACGGGCATCACGAACTGTTCAGGGCTTGCAAGCTCTGTATACTTTTGAGCAAGGCAGTGGTAATTTGATTCAGGATGTTTCACAAGTAGGGACACCTTTAAACCTAACGATTGCCAATCCGAATACAGTCGTCTGGTTGCCTGACGGTGGCATAGATATCAATTCAGCACCGATGATCAGTTCAGTTGGCAGCAGCAAAATACACACCGCTTGCAGCAGTAGCAATGCTATCAGTCTGGAAGCTTGGTTATTGCCAGATAATACTAGTCAGAATGGGCCTGCCCGGATTCTGTCTTTGTCCAGCAACACAACCAATCGCAACTTTACTCTGGGGCAGGAAGGGGATCGTTATGATGTACGCTTGCGTACCTCAACGACCACCTTGAATGGAACGCCGTCACTGACGGTGCCTGCTTCAACGGTTAAGCTTGAATTGACACATGTGATCTACACTCGAGATAGCACTGGCAATGCCAGCATTTATATCAATGGTATCCCACAGGTTGTGGGTACTGTAGACGGAGTATTATCCAATTGGAATGTTGCCTATAATTTGCTGTTGGCGAATGAACAAACGAACGACAGGCCCTGGCTGGGCGAACTCTATCTGGCAGCAGTGTATTGTGAGGCTTTAAATCCGAGTCAGGTGCAGAAAAACTTCTCTGCGGGTTTGCCGCCCTACAGCGAGCAAGTCGATACGGATGTTGATACCATAGTTGATAGCGAGGACAATTGTCCCTTTGATGCTAACACCGATCAGCTGAACACTGATGGAGATGGTTTTGGTGATGTCTGTGACAGCGATAAGGACAATGATGGTGTGATTGACATGGTCGATTCTCATCCGCTTAATGTTTTGCTTTGCCAGGATCTGGATGCAGATATGTGTGATGATTGTGCTGTTGGTGTTGATGGCTTTGGTCCTCTGATTGATGCCAGTACCAGTAATGATGGTCTTGATACCAATGGCGATGGCATCTGCGATGTGGGGGATACGGATGATGATGGAGATACGATTCCTGATGGAGCTGATAATTGCCCACTGATAGCCAATATGGATCAGACTGATAGCAATGATAATGGATTGGGGGATGCCTGCGATCCTGCTGAGTTGCTGTGTCTTGCCATCAAGGCTCGAACTGGAGCAGTGATTAGTGTTTGCTTATAGCGCGCTCAGTTACATCGTTGTGGAAACCCCGAAATACTGAAAGTTCAGTTTCCCGAATGGAACTTGTAATAAGACAGGTCGTTAGAAATCTTGGTTAAAGAATGTCATTTCTCATTGTAAATCTATTGGATTTGCTTTATTTTCCCGCCTGGGGAAATAACTGAGAAACTCAAAAATAGTCAGTATTTACTGCAAATAATTATTTGTGGTCCATTTCTGCTTATCAGAGTTTGTCTGTAAGTCATTAATTTATTTATATGTGGGGTATAACATGACTGAAAAAGTACAAAAAAGAGACATATCACAACGTCGAAAATTCTTGAAGTTAAGCGCCAGTACCGGTGCAGCAGTTGCTTCTATGGGTGTTCTGGGTACTGCTCAGACGGCCATTGCAGATGATTTTTCTGCGCTAAAACCGGACAGGTCACTTGCCGGATATACTGGTTATGGTCGTTATCGAGTTGTAGCTGCTGCCAATCTGAAGCAACAAGCATTGCAGCAACACTTCGATGAAACCCTGGCCTTGCCAGTGCAATGGGATAATAATGATGAAAAACGCTATGATGATGAGCCGCATTTTTATGCCAGTTTTTCTAAAACACTGCCCAGCAACAACTTTGGCGAAGTAGACTCAAAGGCCTTTCGTAAGCTTAGAAAAGCATTACGCAAAGGACGTCAGAAAGATTTTGATGCCATTCCACTTGATCCTTCAGCTGAGCGTAAGTTAACCAATCCTCAGGGTGCGTTGAAATATGAAATTTCGGCATTGGATAGTCATGCGACAAGAATCAAATCGTCTCATACTTTCCGCAGTGAGCATATTGCGGCTGAGGTTGGGGAAGTCTATTGGCAGGCTATCACCCGTGATGTGCCATACTTTGATTATGCAAGCGACCCTGATGTTGCGGCTGCAGTATCCGATCTTAACGGTTTTTCTAAAACCGCTGGTGTTGAGAAACATGTAGCTTTGTCACATGAAACCTTGTTTCGTGGTGAGACCCCTGGTGATCTGAACGGACCGTTCATCAGTCAGTTCCTGCTGAATAGTTTTGAGTATGGTCCAGCATTGGTCGAACAACGCTACCAGGTCCCATCTGCCGGGATTGATTTTATGCAGGATCATTCTAACTGGTTGAATATTCAGCGCGGTGGTAAGCCGGTGGAAACGGTCTCTTTCGATCCGGTAAGACGTTATATTTATAACAACCGGGCGCTGAGCGAATATGTTCACCGTGACCTGTCGTTTCAGGCCTACCTTAACGCATGTATGCAGTTAATCGGTATGGGCTCTGATGCGATCGCCGCAGATAATCCTTATAAGGATAAAATCAGCAATCAGGAAGGGTTCACCAGTCTAGGTGATCCCTTTATCGTTGATCTGGTAACCAGAGCCGCCAATATCGCATTGACTGGAGCCTGGTTTCAAAAGTGGCGTGTTCATCGTTTCTTGAGACCAGAAGCCTTTGGTGGCAGGGTACACTTCAAAATGCTTGGTCAGAGGGATTATGAAATACATTCTGACCTGCTCAACAGTGCTGCTCTACAGCGAATATTCAGCCGCAATGGCAGCTACTTTCTGCCACAGGCTTTTATTGAAGGATCGCCAACTCATCCCAGCTTTCCAGCAGGCCATGCAGCAATAGCAGGAGCTTGTGTGACTGTTCTGAAGGCGTGTTTTGATGAAAACTATGTCATTAACAACCCTGTGCAGGCCGATGCTACAGGCAGCTCATTGCTGGCGTATAACGGTTCTGACCTGACGGTTGGAGGTGAGCTTAACAAACTGGCCAATAATATTTCTCTGGGGCGTTGCGCTGCCGGGGTGCATTACCGTCAAGATGGTGTTCAAGGTCTGGAAGTCGGACAACAGCAAGCGATTGCTCTTTTGCAAGATCAATCCCGCACAATGAATGAGACTAACTTTGATGGCTTCACCTTTACTAAATTTGATGGCAATCGTATAAATATAAAACAGGGAATTATAACCCAACTATAATCCCATTATAGTCAGGCGAGTGTTGTTTACAGCAACGCTCGCTATTGCTCTATTTTATGTATTTAACTCTTCAAATACTTGCATATTCAATTAAGTAGCTTGTCATTTTTTTATGCTTTAAAAACATGGCCTTATATAGTTTTTGGACTGTATAGTTGATTATGCAAATAACCTTCAATTGATTTAATTTCTTCCAGCGGTAACTATAAAAAGCACGCAGACATTGTTAACCACAAAGAGGTGGCAGAACAATGAAATGCAGGGGCTTTATTTTTATTAATTATAGTTAGATATGCTTTAAGGAGAACAAATCATGTCAAGTCAAATACTGTGTGTAGTAGGAGACAAATTTGCTAAATTTGCTGGAGAAGGCAACGGTGTTACATTTTCACAATTTGAAAATGTCGATCTTAGACGCCAGCTGGGCATCAACCAGATTGTGGTTGGTCAGGGAATCAGCGCAGAGCAAATCAAAGCGATAAAAACTCACGTTGAAACCTGTGGCGCTGCTGATAAGCTGATCGTGCAGGAAAGCGTTTCCAGAAAAGTTGATCGAGTGTTGGTCCATAAACGTGTCGAAAAAAACGTTATGGTGACGCACCCGGAACGTGTCAGCGAAAATGATTTTACAGCGGATATGGTTGTGGATGATGATTGTGCTGAGATGTCTGATCACACAACGGGCATTCATATGCAGGGAACATTGTTTGTCGAGGCTGCACGTCAGATGTTCATGGCGTGCTCGATGTATTTGCTGGAGCCTTATGGTGGCTACCATAAATATATTTTTACCTTGCAGAATATCGAAGTAGA
The DNA here is from genome assembly GCA_050633785.1 of Arenicella sp. Lineage (GTDB taxonomy): Bacteria > Pseudomonadota > Gammaproteobacteria > Arenicellales > Arenicellaceae > CALKZN01. Next base: position 47,582 of record JBOEHE010000021.1, on the reverse strand, counting down.
TTATCGAAAATTTTTCTACCCCTTGCCAATCAGTATGGAACTGAGTCTGGAAAAGGTGAAGGAGTTTCGCAAGATGGGGGTGTTGCAGGCTGTCGTGAATATTACCTTCAGTCAGCTCGGAGAAAAGGGGGTTACCTGTCAGTGCAAAGCCCGTGGTTATCAGACAGAGGTTTTGCAGAACTTTGAAGAGGATGGTGCTTCGGATGCTTTTGAACGCATGTATCAATTGGCTGGAATAACTGATTCTACCAGCAACGATCGTACTGTATTAGTGGGGGTGGCATGATGGAAGTGCTCTTACTGAATAAAGATGGGCGCTGTAAATGGTTGGAAAATAAAGTATTAACCAGCTTGCTGCCACAAGCTTTGAAAATGGCGGCGAACCCATTTGCACGCAAAATGATCGTTATTGTGGACTGGATCAGCAATGATAAAGGCAAGGTTGGTGTTGATTTAAAGTGGTTCAAAAGTCTGGGGGTGCCAGCTGTTGAGAGTTACAAGGACTTACCTGAAGGTGATGACTTCGTTGTGGTAAATACTGGCTATGATTCGATTGTTGATGAAGAACAAGAACTAAAGCAGCAGGGTGTTGAAATCATCGACAAGCCGTGCCCTTTTATCCGTCGTATCAGGACCATCTTTGAAGATGCTGACTCTGCATATCAATATGTGTACTTGTGTGAATCCAATCACATCACCATGAAAAACTTTGCTTCGGTGTACCCCAAAGACATGATTCTGGTGCAAATGGACAATTATGAACAGCGCATCCGAGAGCAACAAAATGGTAAACCTTTGCGACTGGTGCCATACGTTACTTATCTGCGCAGTCATACACAACAGATCCTGGAGTTTGCACAAGCTGAATTCCCACAAAGAGACAATGATTATGTGGAAGCAAGTTGCTTGTGGATTCATAGTAAAGCCAGTCCTATTATCGAGATTGATAATTTAAGTGAATATGATCTTAAAGGCATCAACGAAGCACTTCTGGTGACCACACCGGGGTCTACCAACAAGTCGTTAGTTTCCTTGCTTGAAAGCTTGCAGAAAAAAGGGTTAACGGTGTTCGAAATCGGCAGTTTTCGCCAGTTCCTGAAGTATGAACGCTCCCACAGGCATGACCGCGTATTGCTCGTACGGTCGCCGATTCCGAACACCTCTGAAGCTCCCATTCTGGCCTATCTAGATAAGGGATATCTCGGGGCGATGATTGCAATGCTAAAGCAACAGGCTTGGTTTCGGCGTGTCACCTTAGGCAGCATGACTCGCTTATTGTATCTGCGTAATCTGGTTTTCAGAAACAGGGCGCGTCAGGAAGCTGCTAAGGCAAATTTAAGCAAAATCAATGTTCAAGTGACAACTGAATGAAGCGATAAGGATTAAGCGAGAGAAAATAATGCAACATAAAAAGACTATGAAAAAACCTGTTTTAGGGGTAACTGGTGCTACAGGCACTCTGGGGAAGAGGCTGGTGAGCATGGCTATTGCAGCCGGATGGCATGTGAAATGTCTGGCAAGAAATCCAGCCAGTGGGGGAAGCGAGACTGATCATCTTGAGTGGGTTTGGGGAGACATCACTCAGGCTGACAGTCTCGTGGATTTCGTGCAGGATCTGGATGCCGTAGTGCATCTGGCAGCACAAGTGTCTGACGCCAGTGCGGAGGAATTCAATCGAGTTAATGTCACAGGCACAGGGAATTTGTGTGAGGCTCTTATGAAACACGCGCCTAACTGTCATTTGGTGTATTGTTCCTCCATTGCTGTATTGCGTCGTTACCGACATTTGACATCTTTTAATACTGATTATACTCAAAGCAAATATCACGGTGAATTATTGGTTGATGATTATCGCAACAGGGGCTTGAGTGTGGCTTATCTGTATCCCGGTTTGATCTATGGACCTGAAGATCACAAGTTAATTCCAGGTTTGGTCAGCTATTTGCGCAAAGGTCAAATTTTCTTTCTTTCAGGTGGAGAGCGCAATGCCCCATTGATCTATATTGATGATATCTGTGAGCTTGTTTTGCAAATGATCTGGGAATCACATTCCGGTGACAAATATATCGGGGTGGGTAAGCAGGAACTGGGTATTCATGAGTTTATTAATCGTTTAGCGGATGCTGTAGAGGTAAAACGGCCGAGTTTAAAATTGCCCAAACACCTGTTGATGCCCGTTGCTGTTATCTGGGAAAAGCTCTACCAATGGCTGGATAAGGGAAAAGCACCACCGCTGACAAGAAGGGCTGTTGATTTATTGTCGATTAATATACAACCTGAGCTGGTCCGAGATTATAATCGTGATCGCTGGCATGGAGAAACCAGCGTTGAGCAAGGCCTGAAAAGTGCTTTGCAGTGGTGTCGGGAGAGAGAACTGGTATAGGTTAACATTCTAAATAGTTTCGGGCTTTATCACAGCGCGCTTGCGTGCTATTTTTGGGCATCTCAAAATAACCATCTACGAACATGTTTGATTCAGATCAGAAATTAAAAATTGCGGTTGTGGGTTCAGGCGCCATAGGTTGCTTTTATGGCGCTAAGTTACAACAGGCGGGCCATGAAGTGCATTTTTTGCTGCGCAGTGATTATGCGCATGTTAAACAACACGGTTTACAGATCTTGAGCCATGACGGTGATTTTGTTTTGGACACGGTTAATGCACACACTACAACAGAAACCATTGGTGAGTGTGATTTGGTCATTGTTGCTATAAAAACAACGGCCAACACGGTATTAGCGGACCTATTACCGCCATTGTTGAATGACACTACCCTTGTTCTAACCCTGCAAAATGGCATGGGCAATATTGAGAATTTGTCTGCTACCGTTGCTATGAAGAATATTCTGGGTGGCTTGTGCTTTATCTGCGCCAATCGAGTTGCTCCTGGTGTTGTACGCAATCAGGATCATGGTGCAATTGAGCTGGGCGAACCCGAAGGTGGTGTAACGGAACGGCTGCAAAATCTGGCTGCGATGTTTGTGAAAGCTGGTGTGCCGTGCCAGGCAGGCAAACATTTGAAGGATACCTTGTGGCGAAAGTTAATTTGGAATGTGCCTTTCAATGGATTGTCGATTGCCGCTGGTGAGATCGCTACGGATAAAATCCTGCAGAATCCACAGTTACTGGAACTGGTGACCTATTTGCAGTCTGAAATACAAGCCGCGGCGAAGAGTGATGGGGTTGATATTGCAGATGAGTTTGTGCAATTGAATATCGCAAAAACACGCACCATGGGAGCTTATCAGCCATCCAGCTTAATTGATTATTCGGCAGGACGAGCTGTTGAGGTGGAGACTATCTGGGGTGAGCCATTACGCCGGGCTAAAGCGAATGGTGTGGCTGTGCCTTATCTGGAAGGTTTATATTTATTATTAAAGGGATTGGTTGAACTTCGTTGTGAAAAATAAGTTCAGATTTATTATTGATTTTGAAAAACTGAAATTTCAGGTAAGCTTAAGTGAAAAACACAGGTCTACTGTTACGAATGTAAAAATAGACCTTATTAGATTGGAGAGTTTCACATGTTACAAACACGCAAGCTTGCTGCGGTAGTATTGACCTTTTCGGTATCCATGTTGATATCAACGGCCACATTAGCTTCCGGAGGCTATAACGATAATAGTTATTCAAAACCAGCAAAACCTAAGAAGGTGGATACTGTTTATGAGTTGGGCAAGTCGACCTATAATGGAAGGATCAATGGGGTCGCTGTTAAATATTGTATTTTAAAAGGCGATGAATCGGCTCGTGTAAAACGTACCACCATTAAACAGCTTAAAAACACCAGTTATACAGTTCTGGGTACCAGTTTGCATAATTGCGGCAAACCAGAGCAGTCTATGGCCAGTTTGTTGGATGAAAATCAACTCAATGCTGTTGCTTATTATCTGGATAAACGGTATCAGTTGAACTTAAGCAAAAGCTGAATTTCTTGAGTGCTGGAAATTGCGCATTTTTTAATGTGATGTCGGTCTGGTCGATATGTCTTTTAATATATCGACCAGCAGTGCTGCTGATATGACGCTGAATTGCACAGTGACAGCCCATATCGGTTGTTGATAGAGTGCCAGGTTTGAACCTGATAAATTGATGCCACTGGCATAGGACAATAACAGGCAAAAAGAGGCTGCCCAGGCCCAACGGCTGGGGTAAATAGCGGCAAATGGTAACAGCCAGGCCAGATACCACGGATTAAGCACGGGTATGCAGAGAAAAAACAGTCCAAACAAACGATCTGCCCGTATCGGTAGAATTTGCTTTTTGTGAACGATGTAAAAGAAATAAGTCGCCGCCGTCAGAGCGAATAGCGCCAGCAGCAGGGCTTTTATCGTGCTCATAGGCAACCACAAGGATAACAGGCTATATAACGGCGCATTGAATAGCCAGTCACTGGCCATAGCGCTCAAACCTGCTGGAACCCACGCAGCCTTAAGGCCAAATGGCTGTGCTATGATTATTGCGCTTGTTATGAAGACCAGCCATGCTCGCCAGTGAAAGCGTAATAGCAGTGGCACTAATATCAGCGCAAAGATTTTTACACCCGCAGCGAGAGCTAATAGAACGGCGAGCCAGAACCAGGATTGCCGGGCATAAATATAAAAAGCGGCCAACAGAAAAAAAGCACCTAAGATATCCGGGTGTGCAGTGAAGGCAAATTCTTTGATCAATAGTGGTGACCAGGCATAGAGCAGCACAAATTGAGGAGCTGCCAAGCGCAGCAGGAGTATAATAATGCCAAGGTCGGCCAGAGAAAATAGTAATTGCAAAGGCCAGACTTGCCCTGGCGCTATTATATACCCCAAAGCAAAGACCCACTGATTGACGGGGCCGTATATTGTTGGGATGTCAGGGTAGTTAATCAGGCCAAGTATGGATTCAAAGCTTTCGCTGATACTGTTGTCGGAAAAAAAAGCTGCAGGTGCTATTCCATAGGGTGAGCCCGTTTCAATGGTCATCCGTCCATCCCAGAGATAACGATAAAAGTCATCTTCGAGAATAGGGAAGCCACTGATGCCGATCAGACGAAATGACACGGCAAATAACAGAATCAGTTGAACCGGTATGGTTTGTTTTTCATTATGGTAGTGGCGCCAGACAATCAAGCTCAATAAAGCACATAGACCACTGACTGCCCACAGTTCAATTAAGTTGCTTTGAGCATACTGTTGAGAGCTTATAGCCAAGTACATATAAGCTAGAGCTGAAAGAGAGCCAGCGCAAATCAACAGGCGATGCTGCTTGAACATTAATTGAGTCATATCGAGTAAGAACATCTTTTGTGTGCAGGTCTATTGCTATAATACAATCTTTTGATCGCTTTTAAATGGCTTACCTTGATAAATCAATTGCTGTTGTCATTCCAGCTTACAATGAAGCACAAAGCATTGAACTGGTCATCAATGAACTGCAAGCCTTACAGGACGACTCTAATAATTCTGGCAAAAGCCAATGTTTAATTGACGACATTGTTGTCTGTGATAATGCTTCAACCGACAATACCGCGCTTAAAGCACAATCGGCGGGTGCGCGTGTCGTTCATGAAACTGTTCAAGGCTATGGCGCTGCCTGTCTTGCTGCAATTAATGCCTTGCAACAACCAGATATAGTGGTGTTTGTTGATGCGGACCATTCCGTGTTAGTCACTGAAACCATATCACTATTGGATTGCATCATAGAAGGAGCTGATTTAACCATAGGTTGTCGAATAGCATCTAAACAACAGCATCAGGCATTAACGCCACAACAACGATTTGGTAATGTTCTGGCCAGTTATTTGATTCGTTTGATCTGGAAACAGCCAGTGACTGATCTGGGGCCATTCCGGGCTATTAAATACACCGCATTAAAAAAGCTGGCCATGCAAGACCAGAGGTTTGGTTGGACTGTTGAAATGCAGGTCAAGGCGATACAGCAAGGTTTCATCATCAGGGAAATGCCCGTCACCAGTCTAAAACGTATTGGGCGGTCAAAAATCAGCGGTACCGTTACAGGCACTATAGGCGCCGCATTGGGTATTTTTGGAATGATTTTTCGCTTATATAAACAGGAAAAACAACAACAAATTAGCAATACTAAACACCGCGAAGATACATGATACTAAAAAAGAAAATCGTCTGGAGTACGCTCCTTATTCTGCTAATACTCTGCGGCATCGCCGCATACTTTCTATTGAAACCTGCAAAATACACCGTTGCCGCATTTTGGTTGGATTCAAACGATACCAATTCTGCACAGATAGATCATTCGCAGTGGCAAACTGTTCTTGATGAATATCTCATAACAGATGACCCTTCAGGCATTAATCGTGTGGATTATGCTAATTTGCTGACAGAGGATAAAGAGCAACTGGTAGCTTATATAAATTCACTGACACAACTTGACCCCAGACTGTACTCACGCGCAGAGCAGTTTGCCTATTGGGTCAACCTTTATAATGCTCTGACGGTGAACCTGATTCTGAATCACTACCCGATAGACTCAATTACCAATCTTGGACAGAACTCGCTGGCATTTGGCCCCTGGGATGATTCGATAATCAGTATAGCGGGGCAGACCTTGAGTTTGAATGACATTGAACACCGAATTCTGCGGCCAATCTGGAAGGATTATCGAATTCATTTTGCGGTAAATTGTGCCAGTATTGGTTGTCCAAACCTGCAAGCTATTGCCTATACGGTATCAGAAACAGAAAACCTGTTGAACCAGGCGGCCAGTGAATATCTGCGACACTCTCGAGGTATTCAGTTTGATGAAGATGACTTGATTCTATCGAGTATCTTTGACTGGTATAAAGATGATTTTGGCCACAATACAAGCGAACTCCTGAATACATTAAGTAAGCATGTTGATGCTGAACTGGCTGAAAAATTGAAAGGCTATAAAGGCCGCATTCAGTACCGTTATAACTGGAACTTAAACGGGCAGGTTGTTAATTGAAAAAATAGTGACGAAACTGGTTCTACTTCAATGGCGAGCCGATGATAGCATTTGTTGAACAATTGCTTCTGATAATCCAGTGTTTTCACTATGAGTGACAAATCAAAAATATATTGCTACAAAAACAAATCAACACCCAGCAGTTTAAGGAAAAGACTTAAATTCCTCTAACAAAATATACCCATTGTTAATGCTTTACTCAACAGGCCCTAGCTCAATTAAATGAGTGGCGAAACTACTTTCCTTTCCAGACAGGATTCCTTTTCTCAGTAAACGCATTAAATCCTTCCATCATATCTTCACTGCCATACAGCGTATCGACAGTTTGTAGCTGGCGTGTGGTAACTCGATTCATTGCATCTTGGAATTTTGAACCTTCTGCATCGCGCACCACCTCTTTAATTGCTGCCATGACTAGTGGTGGCCCACTGGCTATATTCTCTGCGACTTCCCATGCTCGTTCTTTGAGTTTATCTGCAGGCAGAATTTCATTCACAAAGCCCCAGCGATTAGCTTCCTCGGCGTCTAACCAACGACCCGTGAGTAACATTTCCATGGCAATATGGTAAGGTATGCGTTTAGGTAATTTGATTGAAGCCGCGTCTGCTACAGTGCCCGAGACGATTTCTGGTAAAGCGAAGGTTGCATGTTTAGCGGCAAGGATGATGTCTGTCGAAAGTGCGATCTCTAGTCCGCCACCACAGCAAATACCGTTTACAGCGCAGATGATGGGTTTGTTTAAACGAGGCAATTCTTGCATGCCGCCGAAACCGCCGACACCGTAGTCACCATCAATTTCATCACCGCCTGAGGCGGCTTTTAGGTCCCAACCTGGACAGAAGAATTTCTCACCAGCGCCGGTGATAATTGCTACGCGTAAGTCAGGGTTATCGCGAAAATCAGCGAAAATTCCACCCATTTCTCGACTGGTAGCTAAATCAACTGCGTTAGCTTTGGGCCTGTCCAAGGTGACTTCAAGAATAGCGTCTTTAATTTTCGTTTTTACGTTTCTAGCCATGTTTTAACCTGTTTATATTGTTTCAATCAAACTAATTTACGAATTAACGCATCAACCGCAGTGACTGAGGTCTTACCCGCTAACAACGGATTTATATCGAGTTCTTGCAATGAACCCTGGTGTGCCTCTACATAAGCAGAAACAGCCTCTACTGCGTCAATAACCGCGCTAATATTCACTCCGTCTTGCCCACGATAGCCCTCGAGGATTGAGTACATTTTTAAGGATTTTAATGAGTTTGCTATTTCCTCTCGATTACTCGGTAATAACAACGATACCGTATCCGACAAAATTTCCGTGAGAACACCACCGGCACCTACTGTGAGTAAGAATAAGCCTAGATCATCGCGTGTAACACCAATGATTAATTCTGCAATCGCTTTCTCCACCATTTCTTCGATGAGGTATCCACCTTTGCAGTCGGGTAGTTTTTTACTGGCTTGGCGTAATTCGTCATCTGAATTGATGCTTAAAATCACTGCGCCCGCTTCGGTTTTATGTTCTAAACCTAAACCTTTCAGTGCTAAGGGATAACGATGTTTTGCAGCCGCTTTGATTATTTGTTGTTTTGCTAAAACCTTTGATGATTCAGGAACGGACAAACCGAATTTTTTTAGATCTAGTTTTGCTTGATATTCGTCGATTGAAACAGCTTTTGTGTTTGAATTTATTGGTGGAGAGAGAAAAACTGACGAATATGAACGGGCTGCCCTTAGACTTGTTTTACAACTACGTTTACGATTTCGTTCAAAAATCGATTTGTCAATGGCCATGATCCCTTCTTCCATTCCATGCAGTGGCACAATGCCAGCTTCTAAAAAGCGCTGTGAAATCACTTCATCGAGATTCTCGCCCAACGTCGCCAGCACAGCGACATTTGCGTCAGTGGCTTGCCTGGCTGCTATGATCGCTTCGATCGCGCAATTAAAACTGTCAATGTCGCACATATCACTGCGTGGTATATCCAGAATGAAAACAGCAAGATCTAAGTCTTCTTTCATCACCGCAGTAAAACATGCTGTCATTATCGGTAGGTCACCCCAAATATAAGTGTGATAATCCAGCGGATTGGCTAGCGTGACTTTTTCACCCAACACCTCGGCTAACTCTTTGATTCTTTGTTCATTGAAGTCTGGAAATTCTAAACGCGTATTGACGCTTAAGTCTGACATCAAACTGGCTTCACCCCCCGAACAACTGACCGATGCAATTCTAGACCCGGCCAATGGACCAATAGTATCCAGCAATTTGAGTGTTTCCAAAAACACGGAAATAGAATCAACTTCAATTATGCCTAAACGCTTTAAAAACGCAGAAGATGCAGCCGCATTGCCCACCAAGGATGCGGTATGAGATACCGTCGCGATTTGTGCTTTAAGTGACTTACCAATCTTCAAGACAACGACAGACTTACCCAAGCTTTGGGCAAGTTGTGCCATTTTTTCAAAAGCTCGAATATCGTTGAAGCTTTCAAGATAAAAACCCAGCGTGCTGACACGTTCATCTTCAAGCAATACTTCGGCTAATTCACTGACACCTATTTGCGCTTGGTTGCCTACTGTCAACATGTGGCTGATATTTAACCCACGTCTTTGCATGGTCATATTAATCGCAATGTTAGATGATTGCGCGATAATCGCCACGCCACTATCGCACTGTTTACCACCGTGTTGATCTGGCCATAGGGTAACGTTGTCTAAGTAGTTTAGAAAACCATAACAGTTGGGTCCAAGCAATGGCATATTATCTGCTGCTTGAATCAGCTGATCTTGACGATCACCTTCTTGTGCTTGAGTCTCACAATCAAATTCAGCTTCACGAAAACCTGAAGCAAAACAGATTGCTCCTCCGGCCCCAGCCTCGCTTAAACCCTTAACGATATCGAAGCTAAGATCGCGATTTACGCCAATAAACGCAGCATCTGGCGCAAACGGGAGAGACCTGGCGTTCGGGTAACATTTAATCCCAAGTATTTCTTCACGCTTGGGGTTAACTGGCCAAATATCGCCTTGATAGCCTGATTTCTGTAACTGCGTAATGACGTTAACCGCCCATCCACCACCGAAAACGGCAATGGATTTTGGGTTTAGAAAACGTTTTAAAGAATGTTTAGCTGTCATTTTTCGAAATCATGTTTCAAGAGGTCTTAAAAGACTACGAGAAATAATATGACGCTGTATTTCAGACGTGCCTTCCCAGATTCTTTCTATTCGTGCATCGCGCCAGATACGTTCGAGCGGTAATTCACTCATGAGCCCCATACCACCAAAAATCTGAATCGCTTCATCAGAGACCATTGCCAACATTTCAGTCGCTTTGAGTTTAGCCATTGCCATATCAGCATCGGTGCAAGTACCTTGGTCGTATTTCCAGGCAGCTTCCATCACTAGGAGGTTAGCTGCTTTCATCTCAGTTGCCATATCGGCTAGTTTGAAAGATATTCCTTGAAATTTACCAATTGGTTGACCAAATTGTTTTCGTTCTGCGGCATATGCTACCGCTAAATCAAATGCTCGTTCAGCACGACCCAGACAAGTTGCAGCGACTTGTAAGCGCGTTGCGCCCAACCAACTGTTTGCTACTTCAAAGCCTTTGTGTAATTCACCCAGCATCGCAGATGCTGGCACGCGACAATTGTCAAAATACTGAATAGCATTGGTGTAACCGCGATGCGATACATTTTTATAACCGTCAGCTATGGTTAAACCTGGATTATCGTGATCAACGAAAAATGCGGTGATTAGTTTTTTGGGGCCACGAGGGGTCTCTTCTTCTCCCGTTGCGACAAATACAATTGAGAAATCAGCTTCTTTTGCGTGACTGATAAAATGTTTTGTGCCTTTGATAATCCAATCATCACCATCTTGCACCGCAGTTGCTTTCATACCACGAAGATCAGAACCCGCGTCTGGCTCAGTCATTGCTAAACAGTCTGACTTTTCGCCGCGCAAGCACGGCTTTAAGTACTTTTCCCGCTGCTCTTCGGTACCAGCACACAGAATGTTTGAAGGACGTGATACACAGCTCCAGTGCAATGCATAATTCGCTTTACCAAGCTCTTTTTCGTATAACAACCAAGTACTCGTATCTAAACCGATGCCACCAAATTCTTCAGGAATATTTGCGGCATACAGGCCTGTTTCAATAGCCTTTGCTTGTATTTCTGCTTGTAATTCAGGGCGTAAAATGCCAGTTTCTTCGATTTCAGCTTCATGTGGATATAGTTCTTTTTCCACAAAGGTTCGCGTCATTTCGACGATCATTTGTTGTTCATTTGTTAGTTCAAAATTCATGATTTTTCCTAATAATTAAACACCTTAAAGTGCTAGGTGAGCGCTGTATATTGCAGCAAGTTTTGTGGTGGCTGCACCACTTGGTGGATTTAGGTTTATGCGCATTTAAGTCTACCTGTAACAGAAATTGCTCATTCGTACAGGCAAGTTCATCATCGCAGCTCCTGCTTGCGCTGTCTTGATAGCACTTTCGACAATTTGTTGTGGTAAACACGGTAAATTTGGGTTTCTGTTCAGTGTTCCACCAGATCCAGTTACTGCACAGGCAATGCAAACGTTTTTGTTGATATTTAATGGCATGTTTCTTTCTTTAACTCTGAAAATTCTTAGTTAGAGAATGCCAAATATTTTCAATTCCGTATTACATAATACGAATCAATTTGTACGTTTTGCGTAAAAAATGATTTTTAACAATTGAACTATTCACTGTAAACACTATATCGTGCTTGAAATAATGCATAACTGCTTAGAATTAGAATCAAACAGTTCGGTCCACAATGCCAACAAAAGAGATAAAAACTTGCATAAAATCAGCATAAGCACATAAGAAATATCAATATACGAATAGTTTTCTACTTATTTCGAAGTACAATGCTGAGAATACGCCATATATTTATCCCTTTAAAAATCACAATCTACTGTTATCAATTTGAATGCTAACGATACACAACAAATAACTATTTTTGCACTTCCAGACTCATCTATGATGAGCTTATCCTCTGTTGTTGAGCCTTTAAGAGCAGCCAACCGTCTCTCAAGCCTACCGTTATTTAATTGGAAAATAGTATCCACAGACGGAAAAGCCATACGTCTTACCTGCGGTATCGAAATTCAAGTTGATAATGAGCTGACAAGTAACGACAGTGGTGAACTATTCATAGTTATCGCAGGTTTTAATCATGATCGACACATCAGCATCAATCAACTTTCCATACTTCGTCAAATTGCCCCTAAATTTAAAACACTTTTCTGCATAGAAGCCGGCACTTGGATTTTAGCTCGAGCAGGGCTTATTGATCATCATACCGTTACCACGCATTGGGAAGACACAGAGAAACTTGCGGAGCGTTACCCGAGTTTGGATATCAGAAATGATCGTTATATCATCGATGGCAATGTCTGGTCTAGTGGTGGAGCATCACCCACTTTAGATATGATGTTGCACTATATTCGTACTACTCAAAATAAATCATTAGCAATTGATGTGGCAAGCGTCTTTATCTATGACGATCAGTTATCCGCTACCGACGCACAAACAATTTCACTAGGGCGTATCGAACAGACAGAGCCGCGCTTGGCAAGGGCAATTCACTTAATGGAAAACAACCTGGAAGAACCCTTTTCAACCATGGAAATAGCCCAACATATCGGAATATCTGTTCGTATGCTTGAAATACTGAGCAAAAAACACTTAGGCGTCACACCGGGAAGTTATTACCTCAGATTACGTTTGCAAACTGCCCGGCGCATGGTGCTCGACAGCAATTTATCCATTCTGGAGATTGCAGTTAGAAGTGGTTTCAAAAGCCAATCAGCTCTGTCACGCGCCTTTATGAATCAATATGGAAAAAGCCCTTTAAAACTTCGAAACAGCTCGTTTTGATAGTTTTTTCTAACCATATGTGATGGACATGAATGCAGTCCTCGATTTACTTTTTAAACCATTGAACTCCATTTAAACTCTTCTCGGTTTCCAGTAAAAGTAAGAGGGAAGAGTATCTAGCTCTAAGCTGCCTGTTCAATATTCACTTGTAGAAGTTGAGCCTTGGCAGTGTCTGGTGCTTGCTGCGAACATTGGCTATGATCAAAAAAGACAATGCTTACTCTTGCCATTATTGAAAAGCAGTCAAATTGCCTTTTTCCCGGCCAACTGATTTTTCTCTGGATTCCTGATTTTGGGTTCTATTTGATAAATTAAGATGATCCGCTCATTGATTGCTTATGAACAAAGACAATTAATCAGTTAATTTCAAAACTCAGATTCTCAAAGACTGTTTTGTTGTTTGAGTTGCTGAAACGCAAGCCCTGGTGTAATTTGTTGGTTTCATGAAACGAATGGCTGCGAATAGCATCGGGAATTTCAGGCCCATGCTCTACAACGGCAACATGGTCTATCTGAGTTTGAATAATACCTTTAGACCATAATACAATCGACACCGCATCAGCGTCTTGAGGGACGCTGACTTCGACGTTAAGCCTGTGCCATAGCAATTTTGGACCAGTGATGTGACTACTTGTTGGCTCGTATTTTCTGATTTTCGGCAAACCATGTTTTTCGTTTTTCAGGTGTATATAAACCCATATTCCATAGTGGGCTGTCTTGCTGGATTGACGTATATCTCGAGAGAATTGATGAACGGATAATCCCAAGTCGTTTGAAATAACGTCATCAATATATTCTTTGTACTCAGTTTCATCCATGAGCCCGGCCATTTCTTGATACAGTTTTTTTAACTTGAAGGAATAGTGTTCTTGGAACTGTTTTTCTAAAATAGAAAAATCAGGTGAAAGACCTCTAAGAAATGTTGAAATGTGGAGATGTTTTCCTCGGTATTGGTCTGCTTTTATTGTCTGGTATAGAAACCCTTCGGGTTTAAAATAAGAATAATAATAATGGTCAATTTCTGGAAACTCTAAATTTGAACCATCAATAAGTAATAGCTTATTTCCTTGTAGAGCGTTTGTAGAGCGAAGCGTTTGGAATTCGCTGTGTGCCAGATTTAACTCATGCCAAGATGAAAGAGAGGCGGCATAACTGTTGTTAGGTATTACAACAGCTATGAATATTTTTACTAGTAACGTGAGTTGCAATAATGCATTTTACCATTCCATCATTTTTTGATTCTATCCGGTTAAGCTATCGATGAATATCTAGCTGAGCTAAACGTAATATTGGTATTGTTGTTATCTATCATAAATTACTAACTGCTTGTCGTATATTAGCAATAAGCATTTAAATAATTGATTCTAATAAAGAAAAATAATAGTCTCTGTAAAAGCGACAAAAATATAGACCGACATGAAGTAGGTTTTTAAGGGAGAGTCAGAATTGAAAAATGATATAAGCAATTGTTTTATCAATAAAAACAATCAGAATTTTAGAAGCCGGACTATTATAATAGTCCGACAACTGTTCAACCGACATGGAGACGGTGAATAAAACTGTTATATGTTCGAATTAACAAAACTATGAAAATATTTAGTGTCATTACATTATTTTGTCTAATATCTCTACAAGCTTGTATACATAGCAATTCGTATTACGAATCGCTTTCAGAAGAAGTTTTTAAAAGTGGTAGTACTAAAGAGAACATAGCAGGTTCGGTTGAATATAGTACTCTTCTATTAAGAGAGAATGGCGCTTGTTTAATCTCAGAAATTCGAAACGGTGAACTGTATCGCGGTGGTGGTAGTTGGCGTAAAACTGCTCACGAAAATGTTATTGAAGTAGGCTTGTCTAGTAATAGCATGATGACAAGTTACAAATTTTATGTGCGCTTAAATCGTGAGGAAAAAACATATATTGTGTCAGAAAAATTGGAAAACCTACTTGGTGATTAACACATATAACAAGTTGCTCAAGTACACTCCAGCCACAAAAAAAACGTGGCCTCCGTGGGACACACTACGCGCTGCTTCGTGTGCCCCTTAGCAAGGCGTTAGACACACTGATGAAGAAACAAATAGTTGTAAAGGAGGTAGGAGTTGAGTTAGTCGATTCCTCTTTATGGTCTGAAGAAAGCCTTCGAATACCTGTACCACCTCCACGTCAGTATAAAGATATTGAATACTTATGTTGGCGTTGTAGAAAAGAATCAACCTTTACTGCCAAGGAACAGAAATATGCTTATGAAGTGAAGAAAAGATATTTTTGGCAGCGTAGAGACTTGTGTGGTAACTGTTGGGCGAAATCAAACGAACTAAAGAATGATTTAAAAGTTTTTGAAAAACAATGGTTAAATTCAAAAAATCAGCTAACTAGGGATAAAGAGTACTTATCAAAGTGGTTGAACTTACTTATTGAGCTAGAAAAATATATAGCTTATAAGCCTGATATTGCAAAGAAAAACATGTTGATAAAATTAATGCAAAAAGATGTCTAACAAGCCAACAATACAATAAGAAGTGTTACAATAAGAAGGACATCCAATACAATAAGAAGGACATCCAACGTTAGAACGTCATAGTTTGGCGCTTTGTTTAATTTGTGCGTTTGGCTTTTTTCTTCTAAAAATTTCTTGTTCTTGTTCTTGTTTAGAAGTTGTTGTTGAAATTTTTGCTGATTGAATGTGTTTGATCAAATTGAAGGCGAGCTGAACTATCATCGTGGTGATGATGAGCCTTTTGTTGGTTTTTGGGTGCTAATAGATTAGCCGAATAAGGCTTTATAGTTTTTTGCTTTAGGAATGCGTTGATAGCCTTTCGCCTTGTATGTCTGTTTTATGATGTGATCTGCGCCTACCCAGTGACTAAATTGTTGTTCAAAGTGAGTCGTTAGGGTTTTCCACATATCACTATTTATATCGAGCCGCTCTAGTATTGGCGGTGTGCAATGAGATATCGTTCCACGCTTATCCTCTCGGAGTATCCTGCCAGACCAGTCTAAGAGTTCTAAATAGTCATTGAGTTGAAATGGTAAACCAATGGTTTCGCTGTGTGAACCAGTAAAGTGTTCTATGGAGTCAGGGAGGTTTAGCGAGGCTTGCTTCGCGACAATTCTCGCTTTTGCGCAGGTATGTTCTGACGTTTCAGGTGTTGCTGCCATGGCAGCACGAATAGGATTAAGGTCAACATACGCCATGCAAGAGAGTAAGGCTTTTTCATCTAATAAGGCTTGGCTCTTGAATCGGCCTTCCCAGAATCGCCCCGTACAGTTATCCTCTTTGTTGGCGCGTCTAGCAATGCATTCATTCACAATTCGCATGTACCAAGAAATGTCGCATAAACGACCGCGCCATAAGGTGATATCTTTATCTAGCAAGAGCGTTTCGGTTTTATTCAGGGGCATGCCTGCTAGAAAGCGCTTAGAAAGAAAGTTTCCTGAGAAAAGCGTATGCCATCGCTCTATCACTTCTTTGTCCGTCCATGATTGAGCGATGTCTGTTCTGATATGAAGAACCACATGATAGTGGTTGGACATGATGGCGTAGGCACAGAGCCGAATGGCAAAAATGTTAGAGACATCGTGTAGTTTGTGTTCTAACCATTCACGGCGATGTTCATAGTCATTGCCAGAGTAATGGTCGGTGCCACAAAGGAATGCACGCCTCACACACCGGGACATGCAGTGATAAAAGGGAGTGTCGTCAACCGACACGATCATTTTTCTAGCTTGAGTCATCCTTAACTCCTAAATGTAATAATTAGCTTCAATAATGACGTGATAGGTGTTTAAATGCAAGTTGGTTGAGATGGATGTCCCAGCTAACTTTCTGATCGGAAGCAGGCTATTTCTGTGGTGGGTTTTTAATGAGATAGATCAGACTGAATTTGATGGTATACAAGTAAAGATAGTAGCGGAAGACCAGTCAATATTTTTAAAGTATGGCTTGGAACAGAGTGATGGTGATCGTTATTTGGTGTTGTCCTTCAATAGGGATTTGGGGCGTGTTCATGTTAAGTGTCCGAAATTTGAAAGCGATGATGGTATTATCAGTTCGTCAGGTATTAGGAAATTGATCGCTTGGTCTAGTGATATCAAAAATATCGAAATTGTTCATTCTTGGTCAGCACAAAGCGGTATTATGAAGGGTGATCTAGCTAAAAAAATCTATGAAGGTATTCGTAGTAATTTACAAAAAACATAATAAAAACAGGGAAGGTGTGCCAAAAGCGGCGCGCTTGCTGTTGGGGTTATGCGAATAAATGCCAATGAAAAAAGTAAAAGAACAGATAGTTTGGAATAAACAGCCTGAGAATAGGAAATGGAAACGTATAATCAATTCTATTGAATTGTTTTTCTTTGCTCTAATAGGAGCGGCATCTGTTTTGGTCGTTCATATTTATGGTAATGGCAGTAATCTGCAATCAACTTTTATTTTGATTGCAAGTTTTCTAATATTATCAACAGCGTTTATGGCGCTAGCCGTTCTTCAAGAAAAAACATTTTTTCGGTGGCACATTACAGTAATTAAATTCGGTTTTCTTTGTGGTGTTACCAATGCTTGCCTTGCAGGTTATTTAATATTGGAAGTGCAGGGTGTCAACACTTAACAAGTCGATACATTCGTTCGTTACACTCACTGAGCAGCTAAATCGCTACGCGATTGGCTGCTCATTATTGAAGCGTTATATAATATGAGCGAAGTACAAATAAAAAAAATATTCTTACTTATAGCAATATTATTATCGATAGCTTTTTTCTGTAATTTTGCATATGAACAAAATAAACAACGTACGGAAGAAGGTTTGGTTTATTTAAGCCTGTTCCAACCAAATACGGAGGTTAAAGAGTTTGATCATATTATTGCGTTTAGTAAGCCTTCAATTTGTAGTAGCGATGAAGCTCATTTCAGTGGTTTTCCTCAAGAAGCGTTATCTAATTTTTTAAAAATAAATGCCGAAGGTGCAAAACCCATTAGGCTTTCAAATTTAGAAAAAAAAGTTCCTATAGTTAGCTGGAGTGAAACCCAGAACATTTATACAAAAGGGATCGAGGACTTCTTCAAACCTAAAAATAAAAGTTTAGTTTCATTGTCACGCGTCGGATTTAATAAAGAAAGAAACGAGGCTGTTGCCTGTGTTGAAATATATAAAAATTCCTTAGGTGAAGGTATTCTTTTATTCTTTGAAAAATCTAGAGATATATGGAAAATTACTATAAATAGGAATATATGGATTTCATGATTAATTATTTATATAACAAGCCACTGAAAAATGAACGGCTTTCAGCCGTCCTTTAGTGGAGCGTTAGGTACACTTATGATCTTTGGTTATATGGAATATCATGAAATGAGAATCTATAAAGATTTAGCTGAAGTAATCAAAGAGTGGGGGAATTACCCTATCGATGTACTTGGTGAAGTGGTGATTTTTTATACAGAATCAGGAAAATATCTTGAGCCATCTCCAGTATATGCAAAGAGAAAGTGGTATCAAATTAAACCGAGTATAGATCATCTAACCTTCAAGGAAACGGTTCCCTCAGAAGCGAACATGGATGAATTATGTTATTTGGTGCATTGCGAAACATCAAAAATATTTGATAACAAATTTGTTAATTCAGTTGATTCTTTGAAAGAGAAAATCTCATATGAAATATAAAAAACACCTGACAAGTCAAAGCACAAGGATGCCAAACCGTTGGTTTTTTGAGGCGTATGCATAAAACAATGGGCTTTGAAATTTCAAACCACGAAGTTGAAATCATTGATGACTTCGAAGGGTTCTATGGATGGGTGGGAATCTCTTCGGGCGACCTGTATAGAGATGAAGAGGTATTTGGTTACTATGTTGCTGCATGGTACCCGAATACAGAAATCGAACTAAAGATGTTAGTGTCGGCGGTAAGCGAAGGTAATTGTTTGCTAACAATTGGTGCAAGGTGTCCACGGGGTTCTGTGGAAAACCTGACTCCGGCTGAGCTAAAAGAGTTGCCCTGGCCTAATGATGGAGTGATGCATTCTGGCTTTATTTCTCCGTCGGAGTACTCTACCTATAGTAGAGCCCAAGAAGCTTTTGAGGCAGCGCAATTTGTTGTCGAAAACGATAATTCGGCAAAGAACTACGTAGAGGGCAAAAATGCATAATAAAAGTAGCCATACTCGCGCTTCGCGCTGGATCTCGTCGCTGAAGCTCCCCGGCCTGCTACTGGCGTTATAAGTAGGTAATATATGTATATTGGTGAAGCATCAAAACAAACAGGTTTATCTATTAAAGCTATTCGGCTCTATGAAGAAAAGGGGTTAATCAGGAAACCTGAAAGAAAAGGCCGATACAGGGTATATGATGGAATAGATATAGAGATCCTCATATTAATTAAAGAAGCGAAAGAGTTGGGAATAACGCTGTCTCAGCTTAAGGGCGTTATTATATACAATAATGGCAAGGTTGATTGGGGGAGAATAAAAGTATTTTTAAGAGAAATAAGAGGCCAGTTAATAAGTAAAATTGAAGGTATAAATAAGCAAGTTGCTAACCTTGATAAGTGCTACAACCAGATAAACCCTAAATAAATATTTGACTCTCCCCTTATGGGGAGAGTCTAAACTACATGTCACCTAAATAATTATTGGATAATGAGATGAGTAAACGAGTGTTAATTCTGGCGGCAAATCCTAAGAAAGATAGCTATGTAAGTGCTTTAGCTGAGGCGTATGCCAATTCATCAGAAAAAAATAATGACGTTCAAATGTTAAAAATATCAGATATGGATTTTGATCTGAATCTTTCGGGTGGCTATGATGAAGAATCTTCTATGGAAGATTCACTAAAGTCATTTCAGGCTTCTCTTGAGTGGTGCGAACACCTCGTTATTTTTACTCCCATTTGGTGGGGAACGATACCTGCAAAATTAAAAGGGCTAATCGATCGAACATTTTTACCTGGTTTTGCATTTCAATATGAAAAAGGTAAATCTATTCCTAAAAAATTATTAAAGGGGAGGACTGCTCGAATTGTAATGACGATGGATGCTCCTCCATGGTATTACTCTTTGATTCAAGGTGCTCCAGCTATAAAGCAATTAAAGGCTCCAACTCTCGAATTCGTTGGTTTTAGTCCTGTAAAAAGTAAAATGATAGGACCTATTATAAACTCTACGAAAGAGTCTCGAAAAAAGTGGATTAATGATGTGTCAAAGCTTGGATTTACTGCTGATTAAACTTAAAACAAACTTTATTAGTTTAAGTAAAGCATTACAAATAATCTCATAACAGGCAGTAGATTAAATAACCTTGAAATTTGTCAGTGGTTTCCCGGTATTGAACGACCTTATATTGAAAATGTGGAAGATGATGAAAGATTGAAATATTCCGCTGAACTTTTGGGTTCTTTAAAAAACAATACGCATATGGGCTGTATTTTTGTTGAAAAATGATGTTCTTACCGATGACGTTTTGAGGTCTATCTGGATTAAGAGGGCTAACCTAACACTCTTGATAGAATTGACACTTATTGCTATGGAACGTTTACGATATAGTTTTTGTAAAGGCTATAAGTATCATAAGAATGAATTTGATAGGAAAATTGACAGATAAGCTGATTTTTGGAATAACGTTGATTCTTGCCTTACAAGTGCCTCAGTTAGCGGATCACTATCAACAGTTTCTAGCTGGCTTATTCGAATCAACCAGTTGGCAGGTCGAAGGATATGAGGCTAATGCCAGAGAGCATAAATACCCAACTGTCAGGGCAATGATTGAACATCATCAAAAGAATGAGGTTTTGAGTGTCCGATCAGACGCGGAGCAAAAACTCAGGACTCTTGAGCAATATGAACAGATCAAAAATGGAATGCGCATTTTTGCTGACGGACACCTGTTCGCTAAAGTGACGTATATGTTTAATCCAGCGCGATATGACTATTTAGTTAACACTATCAGCAATTTTACACCCGGTATTCCCCTGACAATGAACGGTTTAGCCTTTGGCGTTATTGTTGGTCTGGTATTTAACTATATGCTTACCTTGCCTTTTGTCTGGATAAGGCGAAAAATGCGAAACACGGCAAAAAAAGAAGAAGTATAAACAGCGAGTGTATTCTTGGTGTATTTGCTAATTTAAATGCGGTTCTCTTTATTTCGGAAAATGCGAAGAAAATAAGGCATCGGAGCCGCTAAATGCAGTTTGATAAATATCATTCTTCATCAGGTCTTGTTCTTAAGGCATTGTTTTTAAAGTATTGTTGGCAACTGTTTGCGTCTTAAACTTGATTCTCGCATGGCATTTAAACTGAATATCAATAAGGCCGTCCAGATAAAAATAAACGTTAACAGCTTGTCAAAGTTCAGGGACTCACCATAGACAAAAACAGCCAGCAGAAACATGATGCTGGGTCCGATATATTGGAAGAAACCGATGGTTGTTAAGCGAAGGCGTTTGGCAGCGCTGCTGAACCATAATAAGGGTAGTGTAGTGACTGGGCCTGCTAGTAATAACAGGCTCCAGTCGGTTGCTGTATGCACTGCAGGTCCAGTGCCTTGGTGGAATAGCCATGCCATATAGATAGCTGAGACAGGAGCTAACAACAGTGTTTCAATGAATAAACCAGTGACGCTGTCTGTGGGAGTTCGTTTGTGTAACAGGCCATAAAGGCCAAATGAGAAAGCCAGGCTCAGCGATATCCACGGCAGATAACCGAGGCTGAACACTTGAATTGCCACGCCAACCACTGCCAGTGCGACTGCCAGCCACTGGATTCGGTTTAGGCATTCGCCCAAAAAAACAAACCCAAGCAGAACATTCACCAGTGGGTTGATATAATAGCCCAGGCTACTTTCAAGCATGCGGTCATTATTGACCGACCAGATGAAGATGGACCAGTTCACTCCAATAAGAGCGGTGGTGATCAATAAAGTAGCCAGATTGCGAGGGTTGTTAAATACAAGGCGAACACGAGGCCATTGTTTGATCGTTGTAATAAGGATTGCCAGCAGCAAAACCGACCAGAGCACCCGGTTGGCTACGATTTCGAATGAATTGATATGGCCAATAGCTTTAAAGTAAATGGGAGCGAAACCCCAGAAACTAAAGGCAGCCAGAGCGTAAATTATACCTGTTTTGGTTGACTGATCCATAATGTGTCTATTCTTGGTCTTAAGGCTTATGAACCATGGTCAGTTCAGTAAATATCCAGTGAAAACTGGCCTATAGTATCAAGCGCATCAGAAAAAGCTATACCTTTAACGAATAGGTTCTGGAATGTGAAATCGCTTGTTATACCACCTTGATTATTGTTATGTTGATTTGCTGTCACTGTCGGCTTATTCTCTGGGTTGAATTTGTAGACGCACTAGGCTGTTTGAGCAAAAGTGATGTAGAAAAACATGTATAAATAATCTGTATAAAACAATTCGTATAAAAACAGGAGGCTTCATGAAAAAAGAAACATTGTCTATCCACGCCGGTTATGAAACTGACCAAACCACGAAATCGGTAGCTGTGCCCATTTACCAGACCGTTGCTTATGAGTTTGATAATGCTCAGCACGGAGCGGACCTGTTTGATCTGGCTGTGCCAGGCAATATCTATACACGCATCATGAATCCAACCAATGATGTGTTGGAAAAAAGGGTAGCAGCTCTGGAAGGAGGCATCGCTGCTCTGGCCGTCAGTTCGGGCATGGCCGCGATTAACTATGCCATCCTGACGATAGCTTCAGCGGGTGATAACATTGTTGCCACACCGCAGTTGTATGGTGGAACCTATACTCTGTTTGCTCATGAATTGCCTAATCTGGGTATTGATGTTCGATTTGCAGCCAGTGACAGCGCTGAAGATATCGAAATGTTGATTGATGAGAAAACCAAAGCGGTATTCTGTGAAACTATCGGTAATCCAGCGGGTAATATCATTGATATCGAAGCCATCTCTGCTGCTGCACATAAACACGGTGTTGCAGTCATTGTTGATAATACGGTAGCTACTCCTGTTTTATGCTCGCCATTTGAATTTGGCGCTGATATTGTCGTTCATTCTCTGACCAAATACATCGGCGGGCATGGCACCTCCATTGGCGGCATAATCGTCGATTCAGGCAAATTCCCCTGGGCTGAAAATGCTGAACGTTATCCGGGTTTGAATCAACCAGAGCCAGCCTATCACGGTGTGGTTTATACTGAGGCACTGGGACCAGCGGCTTATATTGGCCGGGCACGGACAGTTCCGCTGCGCAATACCGGCTCGGCATTGGCACCTTTGAATGCCTTTTTGATTATGCAGGGTCTTGAAACATTGCCTTTACGCATGGAAAGACACTGTGAAAATGCCTTTGCGGTTGCCAGCTATCTACAGCAACACCCCAAGGTAGAGTGGGTCAGTTATGCGGGTTTGGAAGGCAGCCCATTTTATGACTTGGCGCAGAAATACTGTTCAGGCAAGCCAGCATCACTGATGACCTTTGGCATCAAAGGTGGTTTTGAGGAAGGGGTTAAGTTTTATGACCAACTGCAAATGATCAAACGTCTGGTGAATATTGGTGATGCTAAATCTTTAGCTTGCCATCCGGCATCAACTACCCATCGGCAGATGACTGATGAAGAACGAGCCAGCGCAGGTGTCAACCCTGAAACCATTCGTTTGTGTATTGGTATAGAGCATATCGACGATATCATTGCTGATCTGGAACAAGCTTTTTCTGCAGTATAGAGTTTGTTGTGTTTGTTTGAGAAAAGGCTGCATATGCTATGCAGCCTTTTATTTTTTTGCGATTCGATTTACAGGTGAAAATACAGAAATTTCAGTTGTTTTATTCCAGAATTTGCCTTATTTTTTTATCTTAAGCTATTGTTTCTATTTGATTTGTTTTGCAAAGGAATCCATTGATAAGCTGCTATCAACCTTAATCTCGCTTTTGATAATTGTGTGTGAAGCGGATATACCATAAATACGTTTATGTCGTTTATCAACGTGTGCTAAATCATAAAACCCAACCCCGTTACTACTGGCTGTTAAAGTATGACCTTGAGATTTTAAGATAGCCATAAACAATATCTGCAGATGAATTTTATAATTGCTGATTGAAGTGCCGACTTCTTTTTTGAACAAGCGCCTCAAGTGTTGCTCGGATAGGTTGAATTGTTCTGCAAGTTCAATATCCGAACCATAAACAATTTGTTCTTTAATTAAGGTAATTGCTTGATAGATTCTTGTATCTATCGATTTTTCAGTCAAACTGAATAAACAGTGTTCAGAATTATGCAGGAAATTGTTGAGCCATGCCTTGGTAGTGTCAGCTTCAGGCTTTTCCAAGTAGATTCGATTTAAGAGTTTTACCCAGGCTGATTCATTCTCGATTTGATGCCAGGCATCAATGGTTTCAAAACGTTGTTGCATTTTATATCGGGTTATTTGAGCAACCGGCAAATAGTTAGGAAACATGAAAAAGGCCAATAGATCACCTTTTTTGTAAGAGGTTTTTCGCACGACACTACTAGGCCAATACAGGCTCGTTGCAGGGCGAGTCGAACCGTCTAACTTCCAGACATTAAAGTGATTATTTAAATTGGTCGCCAGTGTCTCTACAGGAATTGGATGCCAGTCATTCGGGGGGATAGGACCTATAAATAGTATAGTGTCATTAAACGCATAAAAAAGAGGTTGCATTGAGTTACTCCTGTTACTGTCTTGAACTGCTTGAAAGCTCCTTGATTACGGCATGATTTATTTTTTAAATAATACCTTTAAGCCATTGTATATAAAGAATTTTTTAAAGTAAAATTCTTTATATACAATGATTTAGTTTTGTGTAAAGTGCTTTTAATGACTGACAGCCGTCATGATCCATTGGCTTGTTTAGCTATTCTTTCCTATTTCTTTTATGCAAGATCAACTAAGGGCAAACGTTGGTGGTTGATGATCTTTTGCAGCACGAAACTCGAGTGGACACCGCTGACCCCTTCAATTTGCGTTAATTTCCCCAGTAGAAACTGTTGATAAGTATCCATATTTCGAGTGACAACTTTCAGTTGATAATCCGATGCCTGACCTGTGATTAGCAGACATTCCTGGACTTCCGGGCATTGTTTGATAGTGGCTTCAAAATTGGCGAAACGCTCGGGAATATGTTTATCCATGCTGACGTGTACCAGAGCCATCAACGTTAAATCCAATTTTTCCGGGTCCAGTAAGGTGACGTGACCTATGATCAAGCCAGCTTCTTCAAGCTGTTTGACCCGTCGTAAACAAGGTGATGGAGTCAGACCAACACTGTCGGCCAATTCCTGGTTGGTGATGCGCGCATCATGCTGCAGGGCATCAAGAATACGCCGATCAGTACGATCCAATGTCATTGGGGATTTCATGTCAATAAAATCTTAATAGTTGATATATTATTGCTTAATATAGATGTTTTCGTGCAATATTTGCAATAATTTTCTTTACATAGTGGCTTACACTACTTCTATTGAAACTAATAAATAATTTTTGGAACAAACACCATGATGATCAATAACCCAAGCTCAAAATATGCCTCTCAAGCGAGTGTTGAATTGACTGACAGACAATGGCCAAGCCAACGTATCACTAAAGCACCTATCTGGATGAGCACGGATTTACGCGATGGTAATCAGTCTCTGATCGAACCCATGAGCGTGGAAAAAAAGCTGCGAATGTTTCATCAGTTGGTTGATATCGGCTTTAAGCAAATTGAGGTGGCTTTTCCATCGGCTTCTGCTGCTGATTTTGATTTTGTGCGTAAGCTGATTGAAGAAGATTTGATTCCCGATGATGTTACTATCGAGGTTCTGACCCAGGCACGAGAGCATTTGATTCGCCGGACTGTTGAGTCCTTGATTGGGGTAAAAAAAGCGATTGTGCACCTGTATAACCCCGTGGCTCCATCATTTCGTAAGATTGTGTTTCAGAAATCTCAGCAGGAAGTCATTGATATTGCTGTTGAAGGCACACGTTTGTTAAAGTCTTTAGTGACTGAATACCCTGAAACCGAATGGTATTACCAGTATTCCCCAGAAACATTCAGTATGGCGGAATTGCCTTTCTCAAAACAGATCTGTGATGCAGTTGCTGATGTCTGGCAGCCCACGCCAGAACATAAAATGATCGTCAATTTACCGGCAACAGTGGAATCGGGAACTCCAAATATCTTTGCTGATCAGATCGAATGGATGCATAAGAACTTGAATTATCGTGATGCAATCGTTTTGAGTGTGCACCCGCATAATGACCGAGGTACAGCGGTTGCCGCAGCAGAGTTAGCTGTTATGGCTGGCGCAGATAGGGTTGAAGGTTGCTTGTTTGGCAGTGGCGAACGAACCGGTAATGTGGATTTAGTCACTCTCGCTTTGAATTTATACACCCAAGGTATTAATCCCGAGTTGAATTTTTCAGATATGGATGAAATTCAGCAATGTGCAGAGTTTTGTACTCAATTGCCAGTGCATCCCAGACACCCTTATTGTGGTGAATTAGTGTTTACTGCTTTTTCCGGTTCGCATCAGGATGCGATCAAAAAAGGCTTTGCCTATCAACAACAAGACACTCTTTGGGAAGTGCCATATCTGCCTTTGGACCCGAAGGATATCGGGCGCAGCTATGATGCGGTGATTCGAGTCAACAGTCAATCAGGCAAGGGCGGCATTACCTATATGCTGCAGCACGATTATGGCATCGAAATGCCCAGAAAAGCGCAGATTGAATTCAGTGCCGTGGTACAAAAACATATGGATATCAGTGGAACTGAGGTTACCGCTGAGCAGATTTTCGCTATTTTTCAACAAGAATATATAGATCGCTCTGAACCTTACACCTATTTATCGCATCATATTGTTGATAATGACAAAGGGACAGAAAACCGTGTCGAGCTCGAATTGAATCTGGAAATTAACGGCGCTATCGTGCACTACACTGGTACCGGAAATGGCCCACTGGATGCTGCTATCAACGCCTTATCTCAGAACATAGATATCAGCAGCTTTAATGAATATTCTGTTGGCTCTGGTTCGGTTGCTGAGGCAGTCTGCTTTATTGAATTACGCTATGCTTCACAGTACAAGTTGTTTGGTGCTGGGCGAGATACCAATATTATTTCTGCATCCTTAAAGTCTCTGGTGAGTGGTTTGAATCGAATGCACGAATTGCATGGATGTGAAATTAAACCCGTTGCACTCAATAGCCTTAAATCTGCTTAGGCCCAGGTTAAATACGCAATAAACATAAGCCAGCTACTCAATTAGTTTGAGTAGCTGGCTGTGTTTTACTAATGTTGCGCTTTAGGTATCAGGAGCAAATGATGCAAAAGGAGGGTTAAGGCAGTTCAGCACCAAACTCTGCCATGGCAGCCAGAACGATCTCCATTTTATAGCCCAGCTCTGTCAGTGTGTATTCTGTCGTTGGAGGAACAGTAGGATAAGCAGTTCGTGTAATCAGTTTTTTGCTTTCCAGCAGCTTTAAGCGATTAGCTAGCACTTTGGGGCTTATGCCTTCTAAGGCTCTCTGGATTTCAGAATAGCGTTTTTTTCCGGATAATAACTCGCGAATAATCAGTGTTGTCCATTTGCCTTCAATAAATTCGGCCGTTTTCTTTATGGGGCATTCATCATCGCAAGTATCTATTTGTCGAATGTTGGCCATACGGTTTTGCTATCTCATTGATTATTGCTTTGTTTAGTATATTCATGTGATTGCTTTATCTCAATAAACATCGACAATGAAATAAACCCCTTTGAACTTGACCCATATCAAGTTTGCCTGCAACTGTATGCCATATGCTTTAAGCATCACAGCAAAAACAGCAATGCGAGGTGCTTATGTACACCAATATCAAGACCATATTATATGCTTCCGACTTAGGGGATAACACTAGACCAGTATTTCAACTGGCGGTTGATTTGGCAGAAAAATACGGTGCGAAAATCGTCTTTTTGCACATATTGGAACCTATCAGAAGTAATGTGCAAAACTGGATTCCGCCAGAAGTTTTGCAGGAAATTCTGCCAAAAAACTTTGCTGAAGCTGAGACCAGGGTAAAAAAACGAATCGATACATATTTTGCTGAAGAGGTGCCGGAAAATACTCAAATAAAGCCCCCAAAACCTGTAGTGGTCCGAGGTCGGGTTACGGAGTCAATTTTACAGACTGCTGATGATGAAAATGCTGATCTGATTGTTATGGGACAACATAAACGCAGTGCCTTAGGTGAAATGATCATTGGTTCATCAGCAGATAAGGTGGTGCATCACAGTAAACGCCCTGTGATTGCTGTGCCAATACCATAGCAGAAGCGAAATGCATGATCTTGGGCTGGAAGCAGCTCAAAAATTTATACGCTGAAACAGTGTCTATTAATCGAAAGAGAGGGCTGATATGTTTGAAAAACCATCATTAATCGCACGTATAGCAATTGGTAAATTGATTGGTCTGGTAGCTGGCTTGATTGGTTTTATCGTGTTACCCATTTTCTGGCCAGAGTCTGGCGAATTATTTCGTTGGGGAATACTGCTCTGGTATATCACTTTAGGGGCCATTATTGGTGTGTTCGGTGTATTTACTTATCATCCCGTGTTAGAGCTGCCTATGCCATGGTGGTTCAGAGCGCCATTAATCGGTGCCTGGATGAATTTCGTTTTAGTATTTTTTGCCTACGATGATTTCCAGGTTCTAATGGTCGAAGTGATGGGTGAAAAAGGACTATTGCAATCGCCTTTCTGGTTTGTTGCTGAAGGAGCTATTTTAGGTCTTATTATTGGTTATCTTGCTACATATTTCGGCGGAGAAGGTAAGGCTGTTGTTGGGCGTTGATGTTGGCTCGCTCATACCTAGGGTTGACGCGAAACCTGGTTCTGCCCAAACAAATTTTAATGTATAAATGACGATTCAACTATGGATACACATACGCAGCAGAGCAATCCTTTTATTGCACTGAATATTGTAGTACTAACGGTTAGCGATAGCCGTGATGAAACGACTGACACCGCAGGTAAACTTCTTTGTGAGAGTTTGCTCTCAGCAGGGCATGCAATGAAGGAAAAATACATCGTCAAAGATGATGTGTATCAATTGCGGGCGGTTGTCTCAAAATGGATCGCAGACGCTGGGGTTCATGCGATTCTCACCACAGGAGGGACGGGCTTTACTGAAAGAGATAATACGCCTGAGGCATTGATGCCATTATTTGACAAGCAGGTCGAAGGTTTCGGCGAGTTATTCAGGCATATTTCCTATGCCGACATTGGCACATCGACGCTGCAGTCCAGAGCGTTTGCCGGCATGGCCAATCGCACCTTGATTGCATGCATGCCGGGATCGCCTAATGCGTGTCGTATGGCTTGGGAAGGTATTTTGAAAGATCAGCTTAATCATAGCAATCGACCTTGTAACTTTGCTGAACATATAAAACCACCAAACAATGGAATATCTGATTTGTCAAAGGGTCCTGATAGGCAGGCTACATGTTGTGATTCGCGTTCTTAATATCATTTTTTGCTATCAAGCTGAATTATCCGTAGAAAGTATCGCAGAAAGGTTATTCACGGTTAGATAGAGCAACACTATAGTAACGACAACACTAGGTTGAAAAAGAATAACCATGTCAGCAACTGAAATAGACCAGAGACGCGTCTCTCCATTTCCCTTATTTGCCTCAGGGTTTCGTTGTTTTTTTCTGGGCGCGGCTTTGCTGGCATTTGCTATGGTTGTTATTTGGTTTTTATTTTATTCGGGACAGGCTGTCGTGCGTTTTTATTATTTCCCCCCGGTAATCTGGCATCAGCATGAAATGGTGTTCGGCTATTCAGGTGCGGTAATAGCTGGTTTTTTGCTGACGGCTGTCAGCAATTGGACTGGGCAGCCAACATTGCAGGGGTGGCCATTGTCTGGGCTATTTTGTCTGTGGTTAGCCGCGCATATACTGCCATTTTTTGCAGTCAGCCCAGGTGAGTTAATTGCTGTTCTGAATATCGCGTTTTTTCTGGCTTTAGCGGTCTCGATTGCCAAACCTCTTATCCTGGCAGGAAATACACGAAATCTATTTGTGGTTATCATTGTGGCTCTTTTAGCGCTATGTAACATCTTGGTACATGCGCAACTTCTGGGTGTTATCGACACAGGGGCACATCTGGGAATCCGCATCGCCTTTTATGTGCAATTACTCTTAATCATTGTGTTTGCCGGTCGTGTGTTTCCCATGTTCAGCTCACGCGGTGTGGCCAAGCCTTATAAACCTTTAAGCAATAGATCATTGGAACTTGTGGCTGTCATCAGTTTTATCTGTTTTGCAGCAAGCAATCTATTGCCAGTGCCAGCCTGGTTGCAAGCGCTTGTAGTCATAGCGACAGTAATCATTCACAGCTTGAGAGTGGCAGGCTGGTTCAATCTACAAATCTTTGCTGTGCCACTGGTCTGGGTGCTGCATGTTGGATATTATTTTTTAATATTGGGTATGCTGCTCACAGGCATTGCCGATTTTTTCCCACAGACTCGTGTCCCTGGCCTACATGCTCTATTGATAGGTGGCCTCGGCTTGATCACTATTGGTATGATGGCAAGAGTCAGCCTCGGACACACTGGCCGTAATATCAAACAGCCACCACATGGTTTGAATGCAATCTTCATTGCTATCGCCCTAGCTGCGATAATACGCGTTGGTTTGCCGCTTGCGAATGCTCAGTACTATTTGGCTGCAATTAAACTCAGCGGGTGGATGTGGTCAGTGGCGTTTCTGGCGTTTACATTGATCTACCTTACTTATTGGCTAACCCCCCGAGTGGATGGTAAACCTGGATAAACACTATGTATCTTGCTATCAAAAATGCCCATATGAGTTTTGCTTTTATCAGCATCACTTTGTTTTTATTGCGGGTGATCTGGTCGATGAGGAAATCGTCAATGCTGCATAAAACATGGGTGCGAGTGGTGCCGCATGTGAATGATTCCTTGCTGTTGATGTGTGCGGTTTATTTAATGTTGGTGACGCAACAGTTTCCTATAGTAGATAATTGGTTGACAGTGAAAATGGTTGCTTTGTTGGTTTATATTGGCCTGGGAATGGCCGCGTTTAAACAAGAAAAAACACCTGGTAAGCGGGTATTGTTTGCTCTGTGTGCTTTGGCTGTGTTTGCCTATATCGTAGCAGTGGCCTTGAGCAAATCACCTATATTTTAAACACAAAACTATGGGTTTGTTAGTAACACTAAGAAAACAGCTGTTTCTCAACGGCAAATAGTGCTGCTTCAATGCGGTTCTTCTGTTGAGTTTTTTTGAGTAAATTCTTTACATGTACTTTCACCGTAGTTTCGGCAATATCCAGTTTACGGGCAATGGCTTTATTACTGTTGCCTAAGGAAATGCAATGCCAGATCTGCCGCTCGCGATTGGTCAGTGCATTGAGTATGCTGAGTGTCTTATCCTGTTCTGTTTGTGGGCGAAGGGCCTTAGCCAGAATGGGTGTCAGAGGCTCGCTGATGACAAACTCACCTTCGGCCACGCGTTGGATATGGGCGATGAGTTCTTCAGGTTCTGAATCTTTGAGGGCATATCCATCAGCGCCTGCCTTGATGGCTTGAATGACATCATTCTCATCATCAGAAACGGTGTAAATCATGATTTTGCTGTTTATACCAGCTTGTTTTAGTGCTGAGAGCGTTTCGATACCATTCAAACCCTTCATATTCAGATCAAGCAAGATCATATCGGGTTGCAAGTCTAATGCGTGGGTGATTGCGGCTTCTCCAGTGCTTACCTCGGCTATGATCTGCAGATTTTCTTCAAGATCAATCAATTGTATGATGCCTTTGCGTAAAACAGGGTGGTCATCGACCAAGAGAATAGTGATCATAAGATTTGTTTGGATACAGTGGTTGGTCTGAAAACTGGAGTGTGTGCGTCAGGCGAAGTCTGGTTGGGGACGAATGCCAGACTAACAACTGTACCACCTTCAGAGTTGCTTTTAAAAGCGAGAGTTGCGCCGAGAGTTTCAGCACGTTCATGCATGATATTCATGCCGTGATGTGAGCTGGCATCCGGCTCTTTCGTAATGCCAACACCATTGTCTATGATGGTGACCTGAATCTGTTGTTCACAATAGATTAATTGAATCTGGGCTTCGTTGGCTTGTGCATGGCGCTGAATATTCGATAATGCTTCTCGGACGATTTGCAACACATGGATCTGTTCATTGGGTGAGAGTAAAGACGTGTCAATCCGACAATCCAATTGAATAGGGTGATCGCATTTCTGGCTGAATTCTATTGCGGTGGCTTTCAGCGCTACTTCAAGAGATGCATCGCTGATCTGTAAGCGAAAAGTGGTTAATAATTCACGCAATTGTCGGTAGGCATCGCTCAAACCGCTGCGAATATCACTGATAGTTTCTTTTACCATGTCTCTGTGCAGGTTTTTATCCAATTGTTTGTTGAGCAAGGCTGTTTGCAGTTTTAAATAAGATAGGGATTGTGCCAGCGAGTCATGTAATTCACGAGCAATTACTGCTCGCTCTTCTTGCAGGCCGAGAAGTTTTTCCTGAGAGTGTTTTTTGTCGAGGCTGATAGCGACTGCTATATTGTCTGCAATGGTTTGCAGTAAATGACTTTGCCATTGTTCCAGTTCTTGACCAGATTGGTCGGAATAACGCAACGTTCCAAATTCTTCACCTCGTTTACTGATGTTAAAATTGTGTTCAGCGCCATTGTGATGCAAACAAGTCTGGCAATTGCTGTGGCTGGCTCCACAAAATGTTGGCAATGGATGGTTGCTGATGGGAGATAACCAGTGGATGACATTATGATTTTGTTCATTATTTAAACACAAAACCAGCTCGCCATACCCTAGGTTGTTTTCCACCTTTTTAAGCAGGTTACGATAATCTTTGTCTTGCTTAGCCTGAACCAGGTTTTGTGAGGTCTGGTAGAGTAATTCCAGAGATTTATTGCTGCGCTCAAGTTTATGAGTTTTTTCCTGGACACGTTGTTCAAAACGATCATGCATGGCTTGCAACTGAGTTGCCATGTCGTTGAAAGCAGCAGAAAGCACGCCAATTTCATTATTTTGCGGCCTGCTGTTGATGAGATTGAAGTGTCCTTTGCCTGCTTGACGTGCAGCCTCGACCAATTGGTTCATTGGGTTGACTATGGATTTGGTGATTTGAACCAAGGCAATAAAGGCGGTTAACAAAATCAAGAATAAGGAGCCGCTTTGAATGATGCGTAACACTCGAATCTTACTTTCTGAGTGGTACTGTAATGCGCTGACGAGTTGGTCGATGGTGTCGACGAATTCATCGATCATGACATGGCTGGGATGAAAACGTTCAGGTGATTGGCTGGCAGTTCTTTTGATGGTGCTCCATTGTGAGTTGAGGTTTGCATATATTGCCGCAATTTCAGGTATTTCCAGTTGTTTGTTGAGCCCGATTCTGAGTTGTCGCAAACGCTGTTCAAACGTATTGATTTCGGCAGGAGCTGACAGGGTGCCATGTCCATAAAACTCGTTTTGCTGAATAAGGAGTGCACGAGATAGGCGTATCGATTGCATGCGCAGTGAACCGGCAATATTGATCTGTGCAGCATCGCCATCCAGACTTTCAGAGACAAACATTGAGCCAATCATACTGAGTGTCGCCAGTGTGACAATGATGGCCATTACTACACCAGCGCGTGTGACCAGAGAAACGTAATGACTGCCTTTTTCAGAGGATATTGTGGCGGTTGTTTTGTTCATAGTTTCTCAATGCATAGCCATAGTAACTGTCATTTCCTGGGTGTTTTTTTCATTTTTGTCACAGACTTAAGTGCTGAACTACCACCTAAGAGTTGGACGCTTGTTTTTAGGCACTGATTTTCGGTTGTTTCATTGAAATAATGTTTTAAATCAATAAGATAAATTGGTTTGTTAACTACTACTTAGGGAGTAGTTTCGATGAATACTACCGATTTCAATGTCGCCATACTTGATCTGGATCAATTTTGAGGAGGTCTGATGCACATAGTTTGTCTGTGTTCATGATTCATATTGATTCTCTCGGTGAGGTAGGGCAAATGGCATCACATAAGCAAAAACAATATTCGGTTCTAACCATGAATACCGTTGCATTCGCATTTAACTTTGCGGTGTGGACTATGTTTTCGATTATTGGCATCAAAATTAAGCAAGAACTGTCGTTGTCGGACACACAGTTTGGAGTGTTAGTAGCGACTCCGATATTGACTGGCTCAATTACACGCTTGCCGCTAGGTATTTTGACGGATCGTTATGGTGGACGAATTGTGTATTTCATACAGATGCTGTTGGTAGCGATTGCAACCTATAGCCTGGCATTTGCCTCGCAATACTGGCAATACCTTGTTGCCGGTTTGTTTGTTGGATTGGCAGGTGGTTCATTTGCCATCGGTATCGCTTACACCTCAGCTTGGTTTGAAAAGGAGAAACAAGGTACTGCAATGGGTATCTTTGGCGCGGGTAATGCGGGAGCAGCAATTACCAACTTGGTGGCTCCCATGATAGTGGTAGCTGCAGGCTGGCAAATGGTGCCGAAAGTGTATTCCGTCGCCATGTTGGTGATGGCAGTGGTCTTCTGGTTTTTCACCTATAACGATCCGAAACAGCTTGAACGGGCAAAATCAGGTAAACATAAATCATTAAAAGATCAGTTAGCACCGCTCAAAGAACTGCGAGTATGGCGTTTCGGGCTGTATTACTATTTTGTGTTTGGCGGTTTTGTGGCCTTGGCACTGTGGTTGCCCAAATACTATGTCGGTGAGTATGGTCTGGATCTGAAAACCGCCTCGTTTATTACCATGGCCTTTACTTTGCCATCGGGCCTTATCCGTGCTGCGGGAGGTTATGCCTCAGACAAAATTGGCGCTCGCAAGGTTAACTGGTGGGTGTTCTGGATTTCCATTGCTTGTTTATTTGTGTTGTCGTATCCCCAAACCAGCATGGTGGTTCATGGATTGAAAGGCGACATCAGTTTTGACATTGGACTTGGTTTAATGACGTTTACCGCATTGGTATTTGTCGTCGGGATTGCTCAAGGTATCGGCAAAGCAAGCGTCTACCGCATTATCCATGATTACTACCCA
The DNA here is from genome assembly GCA_050633785.1 of Arenicella sp. GTDB lineage: Bacteria > Pseudomonadota > Gammaproteobacteria > Arenicellales > Arenicellaceae > CALKZN01. The sequence goes on along the minus strand of JBOEHE010000021.1, from coordinate 12,644 downwards.
GACAATATGGGATCTGTTGGCGGCATGGTTGGTGTCATCGGAGGCCTGGGCGGTTTCACGCTGCCCATCCTGTTCGGAATTATTTCTGATATGACCAATATCCGCAGTTCCTGCTTCATGTTGCTGTTCGGCCTGGTGGCTGTGTGCATGATCTGGATGAATTATTCCATCATTCAATTGGAAAAAGACAGTGAATTGCTCGGTTCATAAATTGAAATATTCCCGTTAATTATCACTCATCACTTATTTATCGAGGTAAACAAACATGAGCGACATAAAAAAGTGGGATGTTGAAAATCCCGGTTTCTGGCAAAAAGAAGGCAAGTGCATTGCCAATCGCAATTTGTGGATATCAATCCCTAGTTTGTTGTGTGGCTTTGCAGTCTGGTTGTACTGGGGAATCATCACTGTGCAGATGTTGAATCTGGGGTTTCCTTTTGCGAAATCCGAGCTTTTTACCTTGATGGCAATTGCTGGTTTGACTGGGGCAACCCTGCGCATTCCCAGCAGTTTCTTTATCCGGTTGTGTGGTGGGAGAAATACTATTTTCTTTACTACCGCCTTACTGATGTTGCCTGCTCTGGGAACAGGATTGGCATTGAAAGATCAGAATACACCATTCTGGGTGTTTCAATTGTTGGCTTTATTATCGGGTTTTGGCGGTGGTAACTTTGCCTCATCCATGTCCAATATCAGCTTTTTCTTTCCGAAAAAACAACAGGGTTTAGCGCTGGGTTTAAATGCTGGACTGGGAAATTTTGGGGTAACTACCATGCAGATTCTGGTGCCGTTGTTTATGACCTTTGGTGCCTTCGGTTCATTGGCTGGTGAGTCTATGACACTGGTAAATGCCAGCGGCACCCTGATTGGTAAAATTGAAGCCGGTTCGCAGACATGGATTCAAAATGCGGGTTTTGTCTGGTTATTATTGTTGATGCCATTGGCTTTTTTGAGCTGGTTTGGCATGAATAATCTGCGCACTCCAGAGGTCTCGCCTAATCCTGGCAGCGCGATCTCGGCATTCAGCAAAATCACGATGATGTTGCTGATCGGCTTTGCTACTGCCATTTTGGGATTGTGGTTGTTGTTGCCCGAAAGTGCCAATGGCTCAGGATTTGGTGTGCCAAAAGAGATCGTATTGTTAATAGTGATCACATTGACGGTGTTGTTTCTGCGTGTACTGCCCGGTGAGATCGGTAGCAGTTTGAAACGTCAATACCAGATTTTCAACAATAAACACACTTGGGTGATGAGTGTCATCTATACCATGACCTTCGGTTCGTTTATAGGTTTTGCAGCATCTTTTCCTTTGGCAATCAAAGTGATCTTTGGTTTCAGTCATGTGATGCAGGATGGTGTTCTAACGCACGATACCATCAATCCGAATGGACCAAGTGCCTTGATGTATGCCTGGATGGGGCCATTTATTGGTGCCTTGATTCGCCCGGTTGGTGGTTGGATTTCTGACAAAGTGGGTGGTGCACTGGTTACACAGGTTTGCTCGGCAGTCATGGTCGCCAGCGCCTTGGGTGTGGCGTATTACATGAAAGAGGCCTATGCCTCATCCACACCAGAGGAATTTTTTGTGCCTTTCTTTATTCTGTTTCTGGTGTTGTTTGCAGCCACAGGTATTGGCAATGGTTCTACCTTTCGCACTATCGCTATGGTGTTCCCTAAAGAACAGGCAGGCCCTGTGTTGGGTTGGACATCGGCAGTCGCTGCCTATGGTGCTTTCTATATTCCCAAAGTGCTGGGCGAACAAATCAAAGCAACCACGCCCGAAGTGGCATTGATTGGCTTCGCTATTTTCTACGGCGTATGTCTGCTGATCAACTGGTGGTTCTATCTACGTAAAAGTGGAGAGTTCTATAACCCTTAATGAAAGCGAAAACAAATAAATCAGAAGATATGTGTATTTATTCAACAGATAAACAATTATTCAGGAGAATCTCATGAGTCATTTCCTAGATAGGCTTCAGTTTTTCAAAAAGAAGCAATCTGAATTCTCTAACGGCCACGGTGAAGTGAGCAATGAAAGTCGCGCCTGGGAAGACAGTTACCGTCAACGCTGGCAGCACGACAAAGTGGTGCGTTCGACCCATGGTGTGAACTGCACGGGTTCGTGCAGCTGGAAAATCTATGTCAAAAATGGTTTGGTCACCTGGGAAACTCAGCAAACTGACTATCCGCGCACACGCCCGGATTTGCCAAATCATGAGCCACGCGGCTGTCCGCGAGGGGCGAGCTATTCCTGGTATTTATACAGTGCGAACCGTTTGAAATATCCCAAAGTGCGTAAACCATTGTTGAAACTGTGGCGCGAGGCACGCAGAACAATGTCACCGGTGGATGCCTGGCAGTCGATTGTTGAAGATCCGGAGAAAGCCAAATCCTATAAATCCAAGCGCGGTATGGGAGGTTTCATTCGTTCCAGCTGGGATGAAGTGAATGAAATCATTGCCGCATCGAATGTCTACACAGCCAAGCAATACGGACCGGACCGCATAATCGGTTTCTCGCCTATTCCAGCCATGTCGATGGTGTCTTATGCTGCTGGGTCGCGTTATTTGTCACTGATTGGCGGTGTCTGCATGAGTTTTTATGATTGGTATTGTGACTTACCACCATCCTCACCGATGACCTGGGGCGAGCAGACCGACGTGCCGGAATCAGCAGATTGGTATAACTCCAACTACATCATTGCCTGGGGTTCGAATGTGCCGCAAACCCGCACCCCAGATGCGCATTTTTTCACCGAAGTGCGTTATAAAGGCGCCAAAACGGTGTCAATTACCCCGGATTATGCTGAAGTGTCCAAGTTGACCGATGAGTGGCTTAACCCCAAACAAGGCACTGACGCGGCTTTGGGCATGGCATTTGGGCATGTAATTCTAAAAGAGTTCCATTTGGACAATCCAAGCGAGTATTTCACCGATTATGTACGCCGTTATACCGACATGCCGATGTTGGTAATTCTGGAAGATTTTGACAACGGCAGCTATACCACCGGGCGCTTTTTACGTGCTTCTGATTTGGACAACAACTTTGATCAAAAGAACAACCCGCAGTGGAAAACCTTGGCCTATGATGAGATCAGCAATGATCTGGTGTCACCACAAGGTTCGATTGGTTACCGTTGGGGAGAAAAAGGCAAGTGGAACATTGAAGCCAAAGAAGGAGGTGATGGCAATGATGTCAAACTGCGTTTATCTTTGCTGGGCAAAAGTAAGGCTAAAAAAAATATCGCCAGTGTGGCGTTTCCGCATTTTGCTGCAGATAAAAGCAATGAACATTGGGTATCTTGTGAACAAGACGACATTCTAAATCGCAATGTGCCTTGCAAAACCATTGTCTTAGCTGATGGCTCAAAAGTCAAAGTAGCGACGGTATATGACCTGATGATGGCCAATTATGGCCTTGACCGTGGTTTGGGAGGTGACAATGTTGCATCAAGCTATGATGATGATATGGCTTTTACACCGGCCTGGCAGGAGAAAATCACCGGCGTAGCGCGTGATAAAGTGATTCGTATTGCCCGCGAATTTGCCGATACTGCCAATAAAACCAAGGGTAAGTCGATGATTATTGTTGGCGCGGCCATGAACCATTGGTACCACATGGATATGAACTATCGTGGCCTGATTAACATGCTGATGATGTGCGGCTGTGTGGGGCAATCCGGTGGCGGTTGGGCGCATTATGTAGGTCAGGAAAAACTTCGTCCGCAAACTGGCTGGTTGCCGTTGGCATTTGGTTTGGACTGGAGCCGTCCACCAAGACAAATGAACTCAACTTCATTTTTCTATAATCATAGTTCCCAATGGCGACATGAAAAAGTCAGCATTCACGAAGTACTGTCGCCGACAACGGATAAATCACAATATCCAGAGCATATGTTGGATTATAACATTAAGGCTGAACGCATGGGTTGGCTACCCTCTGCACCGCAGCTCAATCGCAATCCTTTGCAGATAGCCAGAGATGCTGAAGCTGCAGGCATGGATCCCAAAGACTATGTAGTGCAAGAACTGAAAAGCGGCAAGCTGAAGTTTGCCAGTGAAGCACCGGATGACCCGAACAATTTTCCGCGCAATCTGTTTATCTGGCGCTCTAATTTACTGGGCTCATCAGGCAAGGGGCATGAATATATGCTCAAATACCTTCTGGGCACCAAAAATGGTGTCATGAATGATGATCTCGGCACACGTGGTGGCTTCAAACCAGAAGAGGCTGAGTGGGTTGATGAGGGTGCACAAGGCAAGTTGGATCTGGTGACAACCTTGGATTTCCGTATGTCATCGACCTGCATGTATTCAGACATTGTGCTGCCAACGGCGTGCTGGTATGAAAAAGACGATTTGAATACTTCAGACATGCACCCCTTTATTCATCCACTGTCTACCGCCGTTGATCCTGTCTGGGAAGCGCGTTCAGACTGGGACATCTATAAAGGCATCGCCAAGAAATTTTCTCAAATTTCTGAAGGTGAACTGGGTGTGGAAAAAGATGTGGTCACTGTGCCTTTGTTGCATGATACACCGGGCGAATTGGCACAACCATTTAACGTTGAGGACTGGAAGAAAGATGAATGCGAATTGATTCCAGGGCAAACGGCACCAAACATCATGGTGGTGGAACGTGATTATCCAAATATCTATAAAAAGTTTACCTCCTTAGGACCTTTGCTGGAAAAACTTGGCAATGGTGGGAAAGGTATCGGCTGGAACACCGATGAAGAGGTGGAGTTCCTGCGCCATTTGAACCACAAAGTCTTGGATGATGGTGTCAGTCAAGGTCAACCTCAAATTGAAACAGCGATTGATGCAGCGGAAGTGGTTTTGTCCTTGGCTCCTGAAACCAATGGTGCGGTGGCCGTGAAAGCCTGGGAAGCGTTGGGTGAATTCACTGGGCTTGACCACACGCATCTGGCGAAGCCCAAGCAGGACGAGAAAATTCGCTTTCGTGATGTGCAGGCACAGCCACGTAAGATTATTTCCTCACCTACCTGGTCAGGTCTGGAAGATGAGCATGTCAGCTACAACGCAGGCTACACCAATGTGCATGAGTTCATACCATGGCGCACCATCACGGGGCGACAGCAGTTCTATCAGGATCACCCCTGGATGCAAGCGTTTGGTGAACAGTTCGTGTCGTACCGTCCGCCGATCAATACCCGAACTATTGAGTATGTGAAAGACAAAAAGTCCAATGGTAATAAAGAAATTGTGCTGAACTGGATCACGCCGCATCAAAAATGGGGCATCCACAGTACTTATTCGGACAATCTATTAATGTTAACGCTGTCTCGTGGTGGTCCGATTATCTGGATGAGTGAGACGGATGCCGCTGAAGCAGGTATTGAGGATAACGATTGGGTGGAAGTGTTTAACGCCAATGGTGCGATTGCCTGTCGTGCGGTGGTCAGCCAGCGAGTTATGCAGGGCATGGTAATGATGTATCACGCTCAGGAACGTATTGTGAATGTGCCAGGTTCCGAAACAACGGGCACACGCGGAGGGCATCACAATTCGGTGACTCGTACAGTGCTCAAGCCAACTCATATGATTGGCGGTTATGCCCAGCAGTCCTGGGGCTTTAATTACTACGGTACAGTTGGCTGCAATCGTGATGAATTTGTGGTGGTGCGCAAAATGGACAAAGTCGATTGGCTTGATGGTCCTGATGGCGACACCTTACCGCAACCGTTGCCGACCAGCCTGAAAGAAACGGCGGAGGTGTAATGATGAAAATACGCGCACAAGTTGGCATGGTTTTGAACCTGGATAAATGTATTGGTTGTCATACCTGTTCCATTACCTGCAAGAATGTTTGGACGTCTCGTGAAGGGATGGAATATGCCTGGTTTAACAATGTTGAAACAAAACCGGGTATTGGTTACCCCAAAGAATGGGAAAATCAAGACAAGTGGAAAGGTGGTTGGGTCCGTAAATCCAATGGTGATATCGAACCGAAAATTGGTGGAAAATATCGGATTTTAGCCAATATTTTTGCGAATCCCGATTTGCCTGATATTGATGATTACTACGAGCCGTTTGATTACGATTATCAGCATTTACATACTGCCAAGGAAGCAGAGCATCAACCGACGGCTCGTCCACGTTCGGTGATCAGTGGTAAACGCATGGAGAAAATCGAATGGGGCCCCAACTGGGAAGAAATTCTGGGCACAGAGTTCAAAAAACGCAGCAAAGATAAAAACTTTGAAGCGGTGCAAAAGGACATCTATGGGCAGTATGAAAACACCTTTATGATGTATTTGCCACGTTTATGTGAGCACTGTCTGAACCCAACTTGTGTGGCTTCGTGCCCCTCGGGTGCGATTTATAAACGTGAGGAAGATGGCATTGTCCTTATTGATCAGGACAAGTGTCGAGGCTGGCGCATGTGCATCAGTGGTTGTCCGTATAAAAAGATTTACTATAACTGGAAATCGGGAAAATCGGAGAAATGTATTTTCTGTTATCCACGCATCGAAGCGGGCATGCCAACCATCTGTTCTGAAACTTGTGTAGGTCGCATCCGCTATTTGGGAGTGTTGCTCTATGATGCAGACAAAATCAAAGAAGTGGCAGCGACTCCGGGTGAACAGGATTTGTATGAAAAGCAGTTGGAAATCTTTCTAGACCCTAATGACCCGAAAGTCATCGCCCAAGCCAAAAAAGACGGCATTGCTGATTCTGTGATTGACGCGGCGCAGCAATCGCCTGTATACAAACTGGCGGTTGACTGGAAGCTGGCATTGCCATTGCACCCTGAATACCGCACCTTGCCAATGGTCTGGTATGTACCTTCTCTGAGCCCAATTCAATCAGCTGCGGAATCAGGCGATATTGGCTATGTCGGAAAATCGCGGGTGATCCCAGATGTGGAATCTCTGCGAATTCCAATGAAATACTTAGCCAACCTGCTCACGGCTGGTGATGAAAAACCCGTGGTGCTGGCATTGAAACGTTTATTGGCTATGCGTGCCTATAAACGTTCACAGCAGGTTGAGGGCGAAGAAGACCAAGAGGTGCTGGATGATGTTGGTTTAAGCAAGAAACAGATTGAAGAGATGTATCGCTATTTAGCGATCGCAAACTACGAAGACCGTTTTGTAGTGCCGACAGGGCATCGTGAATTGAATGTGCCAGAAGCCTATGAAGAGCGTAATGGCTGCGGTTTCAGCTTTGGCAATGGTTGTAGCACAGGCAATACTGAAATGAACATGTTCGGTGCCAAAAAGTCCACACGTCGTGACGTCATGAAACCAATTGCCGTTGATATCGAGGTACAAAACAAATGAAACTATTAAAAGTTATTGCCCATTTGCTGGATTACCCTACACAAGAAGTTATCGACAATCTCGATGAACTTATACAGGTAGTTTCAGCCGACCAGAGTTTGCCTGTAGCGCAAAGAGAAGCAATTTTAGAGCTGATAAGGTCGTGGAGCATCCAGGATATTTATGACCTGCAGGAGCAGTATGATGGCTTGTTTGAACGCGGTCGTCATGTTTCGTTATTGTTGTTTGAACATGTGCATGGTGAGTCGCGTGATAGAGGTCAGGCCATGGTGGACTTGTTGGGCGTTTATCAAAGCAATGGCTTTGAACTGAATTCTGAACAAATGCCGGATTACATTCCCTTATTTTTAGAGTTTTTGTCCGCGCAAGAAGAAGGTTTTGCTCGTGAATGGTTAGCGGATGTCAGCCACATTCTGGCTTTACTTGAAGAACGTTTGCAGCAACGTGGTGCAAACTATCAAGCGCTGTTCAACGTCTTACTGACTCTATCGGGTGTGCAAGTGGACAGGGCAGATATTAAAGCCAGAGTGGCCAAAGAAAACCCTGGCGACACTCTGGAAGATATTGATCGTGAATGGGAAGACAAAGAAGTTCGATTCGATGATCCAATTGAAGGGGGTGAAGCATGCTCTTTGAGCAATATTTGCACCACTTCGGCATCGTCACCAGATGAGATTGAAATTCCTGCGGCATCCATTACGGCGGCGCATAGTGCGGGTGGCAGGCAACAGCCTGAAAACTGGCATCAGCGTTTTACCAACAAAGCAGATAGATAGGGGAGAGACCTATGTCCAGTTTAAATACATTACTTTTTGGAATTTATCCATATGTCGCAGCGGCTGTTTGCATCATCGGGTGCTGGGTTCGCTTTGATCGAGAACCTTATACCTGGAAGGCACATTCCAGCCAGATGTTAGATAGCAAAAACTTCAGGGTTGCCAGCTCACTGTTTCATGTTGGAGTATTGTTTATTCTGGCGGGGCATTTTGTGGGTTTGTTGATGCCTGAAGCCATTTATCATCATTTTATCAGCACACCGAATAAGCAATTGCTGGCGATGGTGTCGGGTGGCTTTTTCGGTATCTTGTGTTTGATTGGCTTGCTGATGCTGATCAAAAGGCGGATGACCAATGAGCGCGTGCGTGCCAATAGCAGCAAATCGGATATTTTTATTCTATGGTTGTTATTGGTGCAATTGGTTCTCGGTTTATTGACGATTGTTGCGTCGGCACAACACATGGATGGTTCTGTGATGGTGAAACTGGCTAACTGGGCACAGAATGTGGTCACTCTTAGAGGTTTTACTGCCGCGTCGTATATTGCAGATGTCAGCATTATATATAAATTGCATGTGTTTGTCGGTTTGACCATGGTGTTGGTTTTCCCATTCACACGATTAGTTCACATTATCAGTGCGCCGATCTGGTATCTGGGTCGTCGTTATCAAATAGTCAGACAGCGTTGATCGCGATTCAATAAATCACCCAATAAACCTATTATTGAACAGGAGAAAATCATGAGTGCATGTTCAACCAATCATTCAAACGCTGCCGTTAATACTGCTCCGCCAACAACAGTTGTCGATTTGCCAGACATTACAGTTAATGGCAAAGCCATTGATAAAGAGCGTTTTGCCAACGAAATTCAATACCATGCTGCTGACAGTATTGAAGCAGCTGTTCAACAGGCTGGGCAAGCCTTGGTAGTTCGTGAGTTGCTGTGTCAGGTCTCTGGCAATGACACAGTTCAAGAATCAACCAACCAGGAAGACACATTTGCAGAACTTTTAGCCGCTAAGGTTCATTATGATTCGGTGGAAGAAGCTGATTGTGAGCGCTACTATCAACAGAATCAGAGCAAATTTCAAACGGCTCCGATCTTGCAGGTAAAACATATTTTGCTGGCAGCAGCGCCCGATGACATTGAGGGGCGCATTAATAAACAGCAGCTTGCCAATGATATTATTGAACAATTGCTTGTCCAACCGCAGTTGTTTCAGGAATTTGTGACAGAGTTTTCAGATTGCCCTTCGAAGCAAACGCAAGGCTCTTTAGGGCAAATCAGCACCGGTCAAACGGTTGAGGAGTTTGAACGTCAGTTGTTTGCTTTGCCTGAAGGTTTGCATGCAGTTGCGATAGAGAGTCGTTACGGTTATCACATTGTCGATGTGCAGAAACGGATTGATGGCAAGCAATTGCCTTTTTCGATGGTTGCAGATCGCATTCAGCGCTATCTGGACCATCGTCGCTATCGTCAGGCCGTGGCTGATTATCTGTATCAGTTAAGCAATGATGCTGAGATCAGTGGTATTGAACTTAAACTTGATGAACCCAACATCGTGTTGGGTTGACTTTTAAGTTAATAGGATTAAATCATTATGGCAAGGCAGACACTTATTGATGGTTGTGGTCGTGAAATTAATTATTTGCGTTTATCAGTTACGGATCGGTGTAATTTTCGTTGTGTCTATTGCATGGCTGAAAAAATGCAGTTTTTGCCGAAACAACGCTTGCTCAGTTTTGAAGAGATTGTGCAAGTTTGTGCCGTAATGAGCGAATTAGGGGTTAAGAAAATCAGACTCACGGGTGGAGAGCCTTTAGTCAGGCAGGACATCGTCAAACTGACACAATCCCTAGCCAGACTTGAAGGCATCGAAACATTAGCGATTACGACCAATGGTTCACGGCTGCAGTCGCTGGCAAAGCCTCTGCTTCAGGCGGGCGTCAAACGTTTGAATATCAGTTTGGATACTTTGGATGCAGAGAGTTTTTCCCGGATGACACGTACGGGCAAGTTGAATAATGTATTGGCTGGAATTTGTGCCGCTCAAGATGCTGGGTTTGAACACATCAAACTCAATGCCGTGGTACTCAAAGGGCAGAATGAAGACCAAGTCTGTCAGTTGCTTGACTATGCGCTGGATAAGCTTCTGGATATCAGTTTTATCGAAGAAATGCCGCTGGGCTCAATTGATTCGCACAACCGTACAGACTCGTTCTGTTCCAGTCGCGATGTGAAAGCGTTGATAGAACGGCGTCATAGTCTATTGCCTATGACACTGACTACCGGAGGCCCGTCGAAATACTTTTCTATCGCCGGTAAGTCCAGTCGCATTGGGTTTATTTCGCCCCTAAGTAATAACTTCTGTGCGAGTTGTAATCGTATCCGTTTGACTGCAGAAGGGCAGTTGTTATTGTGTCTTGGCAATGAGAAACCAGTGGATCTTAAAGCGGTGATACGACGTCATCCCGGGCAGACAGAGGTGTTAAAGCAAACATTGTTGGAGGCCATTAAATATAAACCCAGACAACACCATTTTGGCTCAAAGTCGCATGAACATATCGTACGATTTATGAACATGACTGGCGGTTAATCTGGTTTCTATTTTGAAAATTGACCTGTATCAAGAGCCGGGCCAGGTCTTGGAGATACTATTTAAAGTCAGAGTTGCTATTGGATTATGGATCGATAACAGAGTCAATGAGGTAAGGTATGGCTGAAAAACACTATGAGGTTATCATTGTTGGAGCTGGTCCGACGGGTTTAGGCTTTGCTGTGTCCCTGGCGGCTGAAAACATCAATGTTCTAGTGATAGAACAACAGGGTTTAAACCAGATAACAGAGCCGGTTATCGATGGAAGGGATATTGCTTTAACGCATTATTCTAAAAAAATTCTCACTGATATGCAGGTTTGGGAGCAATTTGATTCCGGTGATATTTCAACAATTAAACATGCTCAGGTGTTAGATGGCGAGTCAACGTATCCTTTAGAGTTTTCGTCACGATCAACTCTGGGCGCACAAGGAGGCTTGGGTTTCATCATTCCTAATTATCGAATTCGCCAGGTATTGTACGACCGCGTCAAAAGTTTGGGTAATGTAGATATTATCACGTCGGTATCTGTGAAAAATGCGTATTCCATTCAAGCTGGTGTCATAGCAGAGTTGGATAATGGTGATCAGGTTGGTTGTGATTTACTGGTGGCGGCTGACAGTCGTTTCTCGGCATTAAGACGACAGATGGGCATCGCGGCGAGTATGCGGGATTTCGGTCGCAGTGTCATTGTCTGCCAGGCTGAACATGAACAGAATAATCCTCAGATTGCCTATGAATGTTTTCGCTATGGCAGCACCTTGGCCGTTTTGCCTGTGAACGAAAAGACTGCCTCTATTGTGGTGACCTTGCCGACAGATCAGGCTAATGCAGTCATGCACAAAAGCCCGGAACACTTCAGTGCAATGATCTCAAACCAGTTTGAGAGACGTCTGGGGCAAATGACAATTAAGGGTGAACGCTATAGTTATCCATTAATTGGTGTGCTGGCGCGTTCTTTTATTGCAGAGAGGTTTGCGTTAATTGGCGATGCAGCTGTTGGGATGCATCCAGTGACCGCACACGGTTTTAACTTAGGTCTGCGTGGACAGTACTTATTGGCGAACCAGGTGATAGAAGCCCATCGAAGGGGTGAATCTATCGCCTGTGATTATGTCTTGAAGGCGTATAACCGAGAACACCAGCGTCATTGTCGACCAATGTATTTTGGCACCAATTTACTGGTACAATTGTTTACTGATGATAAACCAGTCGCAAAATTCATACGCAAAACGGTAATGCATGTCAGTAATAATCTGCCGCCATTGAAACGGTCGATTACCAACCGATTGACTGAAATAAATGGTTAGGTTTTATTTTAATTTCAGTTTGTTTTCAGAGATTGTCGTGAAGAAGTGTATGGATGAAACCAATTTACAGGGCTAGAAAATATTAATTCGACGCAACAACTTATCGTAATTGAGAGCGGGGAAAGCCAATGATAGAACGTCAAGCTGTTTCACCGGAACAGGAAGAGTTTTGTTTTTTCCTGCAACAGCATTCCCCCTTTGCTGAATTACCATCAACCACACTCCAATCGATAGCCCGCCAACTGGTGATTACTTATCATCGAGCACAGACACAGATTTCATTGGATGATCAACAACGCTGTTTGTATTTGGTTCGTAGCGGTGCTGTGGTTATATCAGATGCTGAGCATCGCTTACTGGATAAAGTTGCCGTTGGTGGTTGCTTTGGTTACGCCTCATTGTTAAGCCAGCAGCCTATCAGCAACCGGGTTGAAGCGCTCGAAGATAGCTTGATCTATCGTATAAATGCCAACTTGTTTCAAGACTTATGTGATAAACACGCTGATTTTTCCTTGTTCTTTGATCGGAAATACAGCAAACGTTTACAAAATGCCTTGCAACATCGTCAGGAAAACTCACTTTACTCGCAGCAAGTCCAGCAATTGATGTCAAAAACACTGGTGACTATTGATCCTATGGCCAGTGTGTTCGATGC
>JBOEHE010000020.1:0-153939 GCA_050633785.1 Arenicella sp. | reverse complement strand
AACTCCTTTAACGAAATAGAGGTGATAACACTATGGTTAATTTGTTAGAATGTCAATGAAAGTGTGCCTGTCCTTCACTTGTTGCTGGTGCAAATCCTGGGAAGACACCTAGGTCTATAAAAATAAAGGTTGATTAATGATGAAAAAAATTATTTTAACCGGTTGGAATCCTGGGTTAAATAAGGTTGGTTTGAGTAAATTGTTGCGAGATAAAACAGGAATGTCATTAAGCAGTGCTAAGAGCGCTGTTGACTCCATTTTGGAGGATAAACCTATAGCTATTCAAATTGATTCTGAAGGGCTCGCAGAAAGTATTTTTGATCAAGCCATAGAACTTGGTGCAATAGGTAAATTAGAGAGTTAATTAATAGACATGGAATACAATTGATTTTGTAAAAGATGGTGCAAAAGTGGAGAACCCTTTTCAATGATAAGCTTGCCAAAAGATAGAAACTTTCAGCTTTGGGAATATAACGTAAGTCATGGTTCTTTACTTATTCGAAGTCCGAAAAAAGATGATCATAAATACAACATCGATGTGAAATTTTATGGAGTCGAGTTTGTTTCAGTACCAAGACATTTGGAGTTTATTGTTATAGTGAATGCTAGTAATGAAGAAATTCAGTATTTAGAGAATTTAATAGGCAAATCTATTGAGAATGTCTTTGTGCTCAAGTCAGCAAAGGCTAGACATTTAGTTGCTGCAGCGGGTATAAAAGTAGATGAAAATGAATTGGATATTTTTGATTCGCCTTTTAATTAGCTGAATATAAAAATGAAAGTGTGCCTGTCCTTCACTTGCTTCACTTGCAAGTGGGTTCCTCATCAACATCGACTGGTACCCAATAATGCTAAGACGGCTTCTAGAAGAGGGTTTAAAAGGTTGTCTGCGGAACCATTACGATGACTAGATACTGGATTTATGATAAAGATACTTCCAAAACAGGGTTTCCCGTAGGGACTCTGTTGGAACTCCTAGACAACGTTTTTGGAAGTAGGGTCTTACGCATTATGGTTCATCGTGCAGAAGGATATGGTGAAAAAATTTCATCATGGGATGGCTTATTGTTTGATTCAAATGATAAGGTTGAAGTCACTATTAATGAGATTATTAATGCAGTTAATAATGATGATGAAGTTTTTTATTGGTTGGATATTGAATTCAATCTGGATGATGCTTCAAGAATCACTTTTGGTATACATGATAGTAGTTCAATGTATGTTGAGTCGGTTGATGATATTTCGGAGTTGTTAGGTCGTAAGTTTGCAAGCGTTATAATAGGCAAAATAAATGAGTAAAAAAATAAATAGGGACAGGCATCGCTTTACTGAAAACCACAGGTTTTCCATTTTTGGAACAACTGTGGACGTCAGATAGCCTAAGAAACCATCTTAGGTTCCTTATCGGATTTTATGATCGATTGGGTGGGGTTTAACTGGTGTTGATTGAAGCTTTTGCTTTGTGAAAGCGTTGGTTGAATGTTCTTTCAAATTGACCGGAGTTTATTAACCATTGCTTGGTTTCAACGTTTAAACGATCCAGAATGTTGGGTAATTGAATAGGAACTAGGTAAATAGGGACAGGATTGAAAAAATGATTGATTTGGATGATTGGCGTAGCTCATATGAAGAACTTCATAATGTTGGTGTGCATACTTCTGTAAAAGTAGAGGGTGTTTGTAAGAAAGTTCTTGGCGGACGAGCACTTTATGCTGGGGTCGAGCTTCACTTTAGAGAGTCAACTGAATTAGTCTTTTTATCTGAGTTGTCAGATACCGAATATAAACAAGCATATGAAGAGGGGTGGCTAAGGGGTATTTATCTTGGCGTGCTTGATATAATGTTAGTGAAACCTATTGTGCCTGTGACTGCATTTTCATGTACGGTAAATGCCATTCGTTTTCATGAGGTAGACTCTTCTGTGAAAGCATTTAGACTGGCGGGGAGATATGCAACAGAAAAATATTTGGAGCAAGAGGAATTTGTTACCATTTGATTGGTAAAGTGGGTAAAGTGAATTGGGACAGGCGCTGCATTGAACTTCATCAGAAAATACTCTTTTTTGAACGAGAGTGATTCTTGCTGAATATGATAGCTAGGTATTGATGATCATCTTGATGGTTTCGCTAAGGCGCATAATGCTACAACTTGGAAAAATTTCAACGATGTGGAAAACTGGCAACCACAAGTTTTGGATAAAATACTCGATTCCAATCAGAAAATATTATTTAATCTTGATAGAGTTGATGTCTGGAAAGGAGTCGATAGATCACAGCCATTCAGCTTAGTGGCCCGGAAGGACGTGGTTGTGATGGAAACAAAGAAGAAAGATAGCGCTGGTAATTATGGTGCAAAAAAGATGGCGTTTTAGAAAGTGGCTTGTAAACTAAATAAGGACGAACGTGGTATGACTGTTTACTTGTGTGTCAGTTGTATCAAAAAGTATAATTCCTCTGGCATGGAAATATTGGATTTTGATGAGCTACAGGATATTGGTAGTGATTTATGGCCCCTATGTGGAAGGTGAATGGTTATAGTGTGTAAACAGGATTATTAAAAAGTATGAGTATTTATTCGATCGGTCCAGCTGAAAGTTGGGTTGTTGATCGAGCAGAGGTGTCAGGGGCAGAGTTGGATTTGTTTGAGTCGCCCTATTTTTATCCTTTGGTTGATTATCAGGACAAAGTTGAAACAGGTGTTATAAAGTCGTTTTATCGAACGGTACAGTGCATCAAGGATGCATCGAGAGTAGAGGATGCTTCTTTAATTACACATGAGTTGGATGCGGATAATGAGCAGATTGTTATTCATCACCTTCGTATTATTCGTGACGGACAAACAATAGATGCACTTGATACAGAAAATATCAAAGTGATGCAGCGAGAAATGTCACTGGAAAGGCACATTACGAATGATCGCTGGACAATAACGGTGTCTATTGATGATTTGCGTGCTGGTGATACCATTGATTTTTCCTGCACCATTATTGAGTCAGCGAATAAACACCCTTTGAAAGGGAAGCAGTATCGAGTTGTCATCTGGTTGAATTGGGTTTGCCCAGTTCACAAAGAATATTTCAGAGTTATCAATGATTCAACACAGACATTGTTGCTGTCTGAACGAAGAACAACGGATGATGTGCAAAAAACGGCTGTTCAGGAAATAGCGCCAGGAATGGTGTTTGATCAATGCTATGAGAATGTGACACCAGTTGATATGGATGATGCTGTGCCCGGTTGGGTCTGGTGTGATCATATCGAAGTGGCTATGAAGCAAAGCTGGCAGGATATTTCAACGTACCTATACAATTCCTATGCCGATAATAATGATGGTTCCAACCCATTGGAGTTGACTGAGCTTGATCAACTTGTTTTGTCTGGAGATGTAGCTGAAGATATCATCAGCATTGTTCGATTTGTCCAGAATGATGTTCGCTATCGAGGTGAACATAATGGTATCTATAGTCATACACCTCGCAATGCAGCGACAACGCTCAAAAAACGCGCGGGAGATTGTAAGGATAAATCCAATCTGCTGGTAGAAATGTTGAAGACTATATCGGTGAAATCACGACTTGTTTTGGTGAACACCAGCACTGGCAGAGGGCTTATCAACAAAGCACCTTCCGCTTATCATTTTAACCACATGATTGTTGAGGTTGAGTATGAAGGCAAGCTCTATTACTTTGATCCTACCATTCAAAAACAAAAAGGAAATCTGCAAAATATTACAGAATTTTTCTATGGTTTTGGTCTGCCAATAGATGAAAGTGGGGCAGGTTTGGTGGAAATTCCTATCAACCTGAACAAACTTGTGTTCAAGTTGCATCACCAATTTGACTTTACTGAATTGAGAATTAATCATGCGGTGGGGCGTCTGACTATCAATCGCACATATTTTGCTCACAGAGCAGATAATGTCAGGTTTCATGTTGCCTCAAAAGAAAGCAATAAGCTCGAACAGGATTTTCTCAGTTATTCTAAAACTGATACGGAACTGGAACTTGAGATTATTGAGGGATATCACATTGTATCTGATGATGAACAGAATAATGTGTTAACTACACAGGAGATTTATTCCATCTCTGATATCAACATAAGCCACAAACGTAAGAATGTTGATTTACCCACTGAATTTGTGAAAGAACTCCCAACACAGGTCAGCGGAAAATACCCCATTCTTTTGAATTTGGATGGGAACTTGGAGCACATAATTGATGTTGACTACAGAAAAGCTCATGGAGTTGCGCCAACGCAGAAAACCATAAGAAATGACTATTTTGAATACAGTGATGAAATAATAAAAACGAAAAATCAATTCACCTTTATCAGTCGTATTAAATTGCTGGATGATGTTGTCAAAGCAGAAGATGTTGATGCCTATGTAGAAGATGTCAATGAAGTGTATCATCGAAGCAATAATTCATTTCCCTGGCAAATTGATGTGTCTGGTTATTTTGAATTTTTTGTAATGGTTGTTGTTATTGCTGCTATTCTTCTGGCGATCTATTTCGCTTACAGTTGAAGGCTAGAGTTTTAGCAACAGACTTAGTTTGACATTATGATTACCCTGACACTTCCATGAGCTATTTATTGATCGTCGCTAACACGCCTTCAGACAATACCCTGGTATTGCGTGATGCTGTGCTTAGTGGTGCACAAACGACCGATTTTCCTGTTCGAATGCTTGCACCACTGCAGGCAAGCGCTGAAGATGTGCTGGGAGCCAGTGGTGTGATTCTGGGTACTACAGAGAACTTTGGCTATATGAGTGGTCAGATTAAGGACTTTCTGGAACGAATTTATTATCCCTGTCTGGAAGAAACGCAAGGTATGCCCTGGACATTGTATGTGGTGGCTGGTCTGGATGGAACAGGAGCAACCAAGAGTCTTGAAGGTATTATTGGGGCATTGAAATGGCGCAAGGTTCAGCCTGCTTTGTTATTGAAAGGTGGTTTTAAGGATGAATTTAAAGAACAGTGTCAGGAACTGGGTGCTGGCATGGCCACAGGTTTGGACGCTGGAATTTTTTGATGTATAGACCTGTTGATTCAGGTTTATTCCTCCAGATTTCTTATAAAATTGAAACTTGAGGTTCCTTTTTTCAATTTATATAAACTGGCTGGCCGCCCGCCTTCAGAACGTTTTCTGCCGGTATCAATCAATAAATCGGCTTGTTCTATTCTGCGTCGGAAAGATTTTTTTTGAATGCTCTTGCCGATAAGAAGTTCGTGCAAATGTTGCAGTTCAGGTAAGGTAAATTCATCGGGTAATGCATAGGCTGGAACAATCGAATAGAGAGCTTTTTGTCTTAATCGTTCTCTGGCTGCAGATATGATTTTTTTGTGATCGAAAGCAATTTCTTTTTTCTCTAGTTTGTTCATTTTTACCCATTTCACATCGCTGACTGAATCCATTGTTCTCTTGCAGTTTTGATGGGCGATCAAGGCGCTGTAACAAACGGTTACTGACCAGCCTCTTTTATCTCTTTTGGCATTACCAAAGGTCTCAAGCTGCTCAAGGTAGGCGGGTGTTACAGCCGTTTTTTCTGTCACTTTCCGAGTGGCTGTAGCCTTAAGATCTGCATCCTTTCGTTGATCAACAAAACCTCCGGGAAGACCCCACTTGTCTTTGTCGGGATGTTGTCCGCGTTTTACCAGCAACACTTTTAAATGCGTTTCATGGTAGGTGAATAGGACGGTATCAACACTCAACAGAGGTGTTTCAAATTCGCTTATATCGTAGTTTTTCAGGAACTCTGTTTCATTCATAACGTTTTGATGAAGTGCTTTATGAGGCGATTTTAGCATGTATTTATCTTGATTGTGTCTTTTTGACACTTATGTCTTGACTCATTTGTGTCTTTTCGTCACTATGTGGGGAATTAAACGGCAAAAGGAGAGCGAAATGCTTGGTATCAGATACTATAAAGCAGAGCCAACAACGTATGTGATTAAGACGGTTAATGGCAAAGCGAAGCGAAGAGGCAAAGGTTTAAGCTTTTTCTATAACGAGGCGACTACTTCCATTGCTGCAGTGCCAATTAATGCGCAAGAGGCACCCTTCATTTTCAATTTGCAAACAGCGGATTTTCAATCGATCAAAGTTCAGGGACAAATCGCTTTCAAGGTCACTCACCCTGAAAATCTGGCTGAGATGTTAAATTTCAACCTTGATAAAGCCGGTTCTGGCTATTTATCTGACGACCCGATGAAATTGAATGACAGAGTTGTTCGTTCAGCCCAAACGATAGTTCAGAATGAAATACAAAAAACAACATTACGTGATTCTTTTTTTCTCAGCACCAAACTTGCCGCTTTGATCAAAGATCAACTTTCTGCGGACAGTGCGGTGATGGCCATGGGTATTGATGTGCTCAATACTATGGTTGGCAATATTTCTGCAGACCCGGAAACGGCAAGAGCACTTGAAGCTGAAGCCAGGGAGTCTATTTTGCAACAAGCGGATGATGCGGTTTATGCCAGAAGAAAGTCTGCTGTTGAACAGGAGCGGTTGGTTAAGGAAGCAGAATTACAAACGGAACTCTCTGTCCAGCAAAAAGAGCAGGAAATATCTGAATCCAGAGTGGAAAATGAACGAGCTATCTTGAGAGGCAAGGCAAAAACCGAAGCTGAACGTATTCAAGCGACTATTGATAAAGAAACACAACGCCAGAACCTGGTTAGTTTGCAATCGGAAAATAAGAAACACGAGTCAGATGCTGAAGCCTATGCCATTACAACGAAAATGGAAGCATTCAAGAAGCTTCCGGTCGAAAACTTGAAGGCCATGGCATTGGCCAATATGCAACCAGAACAGTTGATGGCGGTTGCTTTTGAGTCATTGGCACAAAATGCTGGAAAGATTGGTGAGCTTAATATAGCCCCTGAGTTGTTTGGTAATATGGTTAAAAAGGCGGTCAGAAAATGAGTCGCAGAGATTATCGGTTTGTTCTTGTGATCCGTAAAACACGCTTACAGGAACTGATTGAACGCTTTAATACCTGGCCTCAGGCAAAGTTCTATCTGGAACATAATCAGGCTGATATTTCTGATTATCTCAGCGAGCATGATCTTTATCAGAAACGTTTGGATGAGGCGGAGCGAATTCTAAAACCACTGGGTCGTTTTCATAAACTGGATCGAAGCTTTTTACCGAATTACCAGTTTGGTCAAGATGATATTGTGGTTATCGTTGGTCAGGATGGTTTGGTTGCTAATGCTCTTAAATATTTAAATGGTCAGGCTGTAATTGCAATCAATCCCGACCCTGAACGATGGGATGGAAAGCTATTGCCATTTGAGGTGGGTGATTTAAACAGCATCGCTCTTAAAACTATGGCTGGTTCCGCGGATAGTAAATCGATTACATTTGCCGAGGCAAAAACAAATGATGGGCAAGTGTTGCTAGGGGTTAATGACCTGTTTATTGGTCCTAAATCGCATACGTCTGCCAGATATACTATCGCTTGGAATGGCGCTATTGAAAGACACTCATCATCCGGAATTATTATTTCAACTGGTTTTGGTTCGACTGGTTGGTTTCAATCTGTCCTGTCTGGAGCGATGGGAGTCACCAATCAGCAGGAACATGAATTAAGAGAAGGGTTTGCCTGGGATGCAAATAGCATTCAGTTTGCGGTGCGTGAACCGTTTCCAAGCCAGATGACTGGGACTGATATTGTTTTTGGATCTATAGAAAAAGGTTCAACTTTGACATTAGAATCTTTAATGCCAGAACAAGGAGTAATGTTTTCAGATGGGTTTGAGAAAGATTATATTGAATTTAATGCTGGCTGCATCGTTGATGTTGGTCTGTCTGCAAAAGTGGGGAGGCTGATTGTATGAACTGTGATTATTTCTCAGGATGCGTTATGGGCTTATTGATGGGGGATGCTTATGGTGCTCCTTTTGAAGGAGGGCCGATTGAACGGCTGGCCTGGAGATGTATTGGAAAAACAAAAACGGGACACTTACGATACACCGATGACAGCCAAATGGCATTGGATTTAGGTAAGTCATTTTTGCAGAATAAAATAATCAATCAGGACCATTTGGCGCAACAGTTTTCGAATAGTTATCATTGGTCAAGGGGGTATGGACCCAGCGCAGCCAAATTGTTGAAAAAAATCAGCAAAGGCACCCATTGGAGTTTGCTCAATAAGTCTATCCATAAGCAAGGTTCATGGGGCAATGGTGCAGCTATGAGAGCTCCTATATTGGCTTTGTGTTATTTTGATGATGAAATGGCGATGGCTAAGGCAGTCATAAAAGCATCGGAAATTACTCATGCCCATCCATTGGCGATAGACGGAGCGATTTTGATTGCCTGGACTACTTATGCTGCTTTGCACAATAAAGATACCGCTTTCATTTTATCTGGGTTGAAAGAACGGGCAGAAACAGAAGGTTTCAAATCCAGAGTTGGTTTGTGCGCAGAGTTGGTATGCGCAACGCAAGAGGCCAGCTTTGTTGTTATTAAATCTAAGCTGGGTAATTCTATAACGGCGGAAAAATCCTGTCTGACCGCTATCTATTTTGCATTACGGTATAGGACTCTGAGTTATTCAGCAATGTTGTCTGCAATATGCAGACTTGGCGGAGACACTGACACAATTGGGGCAATGGCTGGAGCCATCTGGGGAGCTTTTAATGGCTTTGATGCATTAGATAAGAATAAGGCACAAAAAGTAGAAGGTTATGAAACGTTTCTTCTGCTTTCAAAGCAGTTGCATGCTCTGGTTCAAAAAGAGCAGAAACAAAAATGAAAGTTGAAATAGTCATCGGCGATATACTTGAACAAAAAGTTGAGGTGATAGTTAATAGCTGGAATCGGAATATTATTCCCTGGTGGTTGTTATTGCCCCAAGGTGTTTCGGGCGCGATTAAAAAAACAGCAGGGATTAAACCTTTTAGTGAAGTGGCGAAATATGGTCCGATTCCTTTAGGTCAGGCTCGTCTGACAGGAGCTGGAAAGTTGGGCTATAAGGCCATCATTCATGTTGCCGGGATTAACGCCGCCTGGTTCGCCACTGAGTATTCAGTGACCCAGTCGGTACTCAATGCCATGGCTGTTGTTGAGGAACAGGGTTTTCAAAGTGTGGCTTTCCCTTTGATAGGTTCAGGCTCAGGAAATCGCGGCAAGCAGTGGTCGTTGGCCCTGATGCAACAGGCTTTCGAATCGATTGAGAGTAATGCTGGAGTAGTTATTGTTCAATACGGATGATTCCTTATGCCTTTTGCTGCAAGGGCTGGAATATTGACTTTTTCCTTATTTGGTAGCAGTCTATATACGGATGTCGAGTGCAGTCTTCGTTTGACGTGCTATCTATGATGATCGGTTGGAACGTTGCCTGCTGTCAAAAATGGTTGTTTGAACGGTTGAGTTTCTGGTTTATTAAACTCACCGTTATACTCACGGGGATAACAGTATGAATGCAACGAAAAAAACTCGGGAAACTCAGTTTACGGATAAACAAATTTCTGCCTGGAAAAAACGATATGATGAGCCTTTGGTTGATGCTTTTGTCGATTTTTTTGATCTGCAGGCATTGGATAATGCAGTAGATCTGTTGTTATCAGACTTGATGAATGGTAATGCCTTTGATCGAGGTTTCTTGAATGCAGACCTGCAAAGGCGTCGCTATGAAACACAGATGGTAGGTGCTGAAGTACGCATCTTCAATGCAACGGCAGATTTGATGGAACAGTCCGTAGGCATGCGTGGCCAGTTAGGTAACAATCTAGGGTCGAATTCTGCCATTGAAGCTATGGATGCGGTCAACAGCGGCATTGGTAATGCTGCCGATTTGATTGCTGCTTTGGCGAAAAAAAATGAAACTATGGGGGAAGGTGTGCCCAGTGGCGGAACCACCACCGGGCCAGGGCCGGAAGAAACAACGACTCCGCCGGAACATCCTCCTACTGTCGGAACGCCAAAACCACCGTGTTATGAAGCCTACCGCAAGCGAATAGAAGAGCTTTGGGATCAGAAAGAACAAATGGGTGATTCAATCATGTGGTGGTTGCAATGGGCTGATGCGCTCAAAGACCTGACGTTTTGTGCTGGTCCTGCAGCGGTAAAGCTGCTGTTGGAATTGATTGGTGCGGCAAAGAAATAATCGTAGTGAGGCATGAGTCAATTTACTAATCCATTGGTCGTTTCTCCGATGAATGATGGTAAATTCTGGGTTATCAGAGAGGCCTTTCAATACGATTTGGGTAGTGAAGGCAGTGGTAATAGCATCGTTGTGCCTGTAGGGTTTGTAACTGATTTTACATCGGTTCCCGTTGGGTTTCGTTTCTTGATCCCCAAATGGGGGCGTTACGGGAAAGCTGCGGTGATTCATGACTGGTTATATTGGGATCAGCCTGCCGGAATGTTTCAAGAGCAGGCTGATGAGATTATGCTGGAAGCTATGCAGGTGCTTCAGGTTTCACCACTCAAGGAATGGTTTATTCATAATGCGGTTAAATGGTTTGGGCATTATGCCTGGGAGAAAAACACTTTCCTTAAGCAACAAGGGGAGAACCGTGTTTTGCCAGAAGACAAAATTGAAAAGTCGATAGGTTTGAGCAATACCCAAATTCACAAAAAAAAGGTGGGTGTCAGAGTCTATGAATATTTAAAGAACATGAAACAGCAACAGAACATCTAGGATCTGTTAACACTGAGTTATTAGCCTGAGGGCACCTAATCTCTCGGTCAATAATTTAGTGTCAACAGGCCTTAGTCAGTTTGACCATTGTTCTGGTGAATCCGTTCAGGTCAAATGGGCTGTGTTTGATTAGGAAAGTTGTTTAATCAAGATTGATTCGATAGTATGGATTCCAGCAGCAACAGGCGATCCACATTCAGTCTCTAGACAAAGGAGAAGAGCTTGATAGAAGTTATCATTATCATAATTATTGCAATCACCACCGGAGTTATTTATTTCTATAACCGTCTGGTAAAGAATCGTAATTTTGTCAGAGATGCCTGGGCAGGAATCGCAGTTCAGCTGACCAAGCGTCATGATTTGATTCCATTATTGGTCAAAACAGTCAAAGCTTACTCAGACTATGAATCGAACTTACTTGAGTCGGTCACTGAGTTGCGTGCACCGAAGGTCTCGCACGATATCAAGCAAACGGAAGGCTCTGAACAGAACTTTGGAGAGCAGTTTTCTCAGTTGTTGCTGTTGGCGGAAGCCTACCCTGACATTAAAGCGGATGAAAGCTTTCAACGTCTACAAACTGAATTGGTTGCGGTTGAAAGTGATATAGAAAGTGCTCGGCGTTACTATAACGGTTCGGTTCGGGATATGAACATTCTCATAGAATCGTTTCCTTCCAATTTGGTCGCCCGACAGTTTGATTTTGTCGTGGCTGATTTTTTTGAACTTCGCTTACCGAATGTCAAAAATGTACCTCAAGTTAGACTTTAAGGTTTAAGGGTGTAATGCATGAAAAAATTCTGGTTAACGCTTCTGATTGGCTTGCTTGTATCTGGCAATGTTCAATCTGCTGAGCGTATTCTATCATTTCACAGTGATATTACGGTCCAAAAAGATGGCCGTCTGGATGTTGTTGAGACCATCACGGTTCGTTCTGAACGAAAAAGTATCAAGCGCGGAATCTATCGTGAATTACCCGACAGTTATGATCATCCTGAATATGGTCGCTTTGGGCTCAAAACAAAAACACCTCTGGAAATTTATGGTGTTGACAGGGATGGACAACGTGAACCGTATCATACCGAACGTTTGAGCAATGGAACCAGAACCTATTTTGGAAGTAGTGAGCGTTTTTTGAAAAGTGGTGAGTATACCTATACTTTTCGTTATTCGATGCAACGGCAAATTGCTCGAACAGAGGCAGGCGCTCAATTGTATTGGAACGTCACAGGTAATGATTGGGAGTTTCCAATCGATCGTGCTACAGCTCGGGTAACTTTGCCTGAAACAGCTCGGATTAATCAGTATGAAGCATGGACTGGTCCGCAAGGTTCTACAAGATCTGATGCCCGTTTTGAAGGGTTGAGTGATAACCGGATTTCTCTGGTGGCAGAACGCCAATTGAGGCCTTCTGAAGGGATGACTTTGAGGGTGTTTTTCACGGCTGATGTGATGTCATGGTCACAGGAATCAGAATGGGACAAAGTGTATCAGGATAATGTGCGTTTTATCTGGGGATGGCTGATGTTGCTGATGATGTTGGCTTTCTATACCGTTATGTGGGTTTTGAAAGGGATTGACCCGGCCAAAGGTGTGATTGTTGCTCAGTACCGACCATTGAGTTATTTATCAGCCGCAGCTCATCGGGCCGTCTATCGCAATCTGGTTGATAATACCTCGTTTGCTGTAGGTGTGTTGAGTGCGGCCATAAAAGGCTGGCTGACTATCGAAGAAGTCCGGTCTGGTGTTTTCAAGCTGATCAAAAATAAACAACAACCGGATAGTAAACTGTCTCCCGGCGAACAACTGTTGGTTGATGGTTTGTTCAAGAAATCTTCTTCAGTGACTTTTGGTGACCAATATGATGGACATGTGCATCAGGTCAAAAAGAGCTATGAAAAGAAACTTCGCACTGAGTATGCAGATCGAGCACATGTCAATCATGCTATCAGCCTGATTGCTGGAGCCATGATTGGCCTTGTTGGTCTGGTGATGATCTTCTATGATTATGCGCAGTTGATTGCCGCACCTGTATTTTTTCTGGTATTCATTGGTATATTCGCTGGCGCGATTGTATTTAATGCCTTAAACAAAGTGCCTTTATGGAAATGGCTGATATTTTCCTTGAGCATAGTCGCTCTGGCGTTGTATTTAGCCTATTCCAAGGGTGTGTTATTTGCTGCTCCGATGTTCTTTTTTGCAATTGTCTTTGCCATGTTTTCCTATCTTATGCCCGCACCTAAGGTTGCAGGCCGTATGATGATGGACAAGATCGAAGGCTTTCGTTTGTATTTGTCAAAAGCAGAGCATGACAGTTTGCAGCGTCTTACACTGCCGGAAAAAACACCGCAATTGTATGAAGAATTGCTACCATTTGCTATTGCCCTTGATTTGGAAACTCATTGGTCAGGTCAATTTGTTGATGTGCTGGCAAAGGCTCGCCAACAAGGTGATAAAGGACATCACTATCACAGTTGGTATCATGGTGATAATCGTTTCAGCGCGGCTGACTCTTTGGCTCCTGCACTGGCTGCTGGTCTTGCCAGCAGTGTGGTTGCGGCTTCAACACCACCATCATCTTCCTCGTCCAGTGGGGGGTCTTCAGGTGGCGGTGGTGGTGGTGGAGGCGGTGGTGGTTGGTAGGGTGCTTATATCGTTTTTCTGAAAACTATTTTGGGACATCAGTTCGGTTTAGGACACCCCGGTAAATTGGTCGCTTTTAGTGCCAACAGACCCTAATTAAGGAATCATTTTTTAAAACTATTTTTATGTTACTGCGTTAACACTCTTAATAACTGTTGATTAATGGTTATAAGACGGCTAGAGATTATGCGGCCAATCAAATGAGTAATGGAACATTTGACCGTGCAGTCTATTTCTTTAGTGCATCAGTAAATTAAGGAATTGAAGGAAAATAGTAATGTATAAAAAGATAGTTTTATTAGCAGCAATAGCATCATTCTCAATGCAGGCTCAAGCTTTTGATTTGGGTAATGCAATAAAGAATTCAGGTGGAGATCTGATAAAAGCAGGGACGCTCAGTGAAAAGGATGTGATCAACGAATCAAGGTCAGCCGTCAAATATATGGATTCATCTAACAAGGTCAGTTCGAAAAATGCCAAACAGTCCAAACGATTGGATAAGCTGGTCAGTCGCATTAAATTACCTGAAATTGAAGGCGTTAAATTCAATTTCAAGGTGTATGAGACAGAAGCGGGAAACTTGAACGCTTTTGCAACACCGGATGGTTCTATTCGTATGCACTCTGCTTTGATGGATGCAATGACAGACGATCAAGTTATCGCAGTCATTGGGCATGAAATCGGACATGTCGTCGAGAAACATTCATTCAAACAAATGCGAAAAGCGCTTTTATCCAGTGCTGCTATCAGAGCCGCAGCGGGAGAAAGTTCGGTAGGAACGGCCGCTTATAACGCCGGTATGGGTGATTTGGCACATAAATTCGTCGATGCTTCTTTCAGTAAGTCAGATGAAATTTCAGCGGATAAATATTCACTGGGAGTCTTGAAAAGTGCAGGTGCTAAACCTGATGCCATGATGGGCGCGATTGCTGTTTTGCAAAAAGCCTATGGTGATGGTGGTGGCATGCTCAGCTCACACCCCAGTAATAAAAAGAGGCTTAAAAAATTGCAGAAGGCGATTGATAAGTCGTAGTTGGTGCATGGATGTTGGCGCTGGAATATTAATGGTTGCTGACATCCATCCAGTTACGAGGTGAACAACCCCGGCAGTTTTTAGGGTGTTTTATGTGTGAGGTGGGGTTGTTCATCTCTTATTGCCAAAGTGATGCTGGCAATTGTTGTCAATTGAAGGTTTAAGGAAGAGGTTATGTGGTATCAATTATCCGTATTTGTCATGGTGCAGTTAGCATTGCTTGCTGCATTGACTATTGAATTCAACTTGAGAAAAAAACGTCGTAACAAGTCGGCGAAAAAGCATCAGTGACATTATTACTGCTTAATTATGGTTCGATAGAATATTACGTTACTCTATTAACTGTTGTTGTTCTGTTATGTTAATGAAGAGGCTTGTTTTGTCTATGATCATCCGTGTCAGGTATTTTCTGTTTGTCTTGGGAGTTTTGGGTTTTCTCATAGAGGCTTATGCCGGTGAAAACGAGGATGTCTTTGAAAACCAAACCATTGCCGTTTCCCCTTCGAGTGAATTACTGGCAATTAACTGGCTTGACTCTATTGCCATTTTTAATTTAGAGGATGGCAGGCGCTTGCACCAGTTTGATGCTGGAACCGAAGACCCTTTTGCTTTCAAGTTTAGTTTTGACGGATCAAAATTACTGTCATCAGGTTGGGAAAAAGTGTCTATCTGGGATACAGAAACTGGTAAATTATTGGCGCAGAAAGACGTTAATGACAATGCTAAATGCGCTGGATTTTCAAGTGATGCACAAATAAGCTACTTTGATGATGAATATAATCAGTTTGGTCATAAGCAACTGGTGGTGACTGGCAATAATTTTGCTGATGAAAAACTGCTTGTCAAAGATACAGGCAATTGTCATGAGTCTGCTGACAATTCACTGCTGGCAATTGAGTCCTATACAATGGCTGCGGATGGGTTTTCCCTAGATGACACCGCTATCCTGATTGTTGATCTGGAAAAAGCTCAGAAAAAAATGTTACTGCGTACAGAGAAAGCGAAACCTTATGATGAAGACATGTTTTTCTTTGATGAGAATCGCAAATTATTAGTGCGTGATTTTTCAACTTTCCACATCTGGGATTTAGAGAAAAATATAGTGATACGTTCCTGGGATAGTGAGATGGATGTGGAAGAAATCGCTGTTTCGGGGAATCAGTTGTTGATTACGGCCGATAAACAAAAGCGCAGCTGGAATCTGCTTGCTGAGCCTGGTCCAATACAGAATATAGCTTTGCCAGACAATCAGCATTCAGTATTGTCTGTGTCTTTGAGCAACAATGGCAAATGGTATGCCGTGACCAGTTATGATGACAGTGAGCAAAATGCCTGGGTGTCACTTTTTGATAGTGACACTAATGAATTACTGCGGCAGATAGCAACCGAACCATTGATCTATGGTGCTCAATTTACCGGTGATGACACCTTATTGGTGTTTGAGAGTTACCCTGTGAAAGTGGTTGATGTTGCCACTGGCAAGGTGGTGTTTGAAATCAAACAGTAACTGGCAGATATCGTCAGGGCTTAAAACTCTATTCTCAGTTTGAATTCAGTACCGGATGATGTTTGTAGTAATTGCCAACCAAATGCCTGACATATCCGTTCGATGATTTTGATGCCCAGTTGTGAACTACCGGATTCTGTACCACTGGAGCGTGCTGTATTGTATGTTTCCAGATAAGTGTTTGTGACAACGATGGTGGCGACACCAGCAGCGTATTTATTGCCATTGTCGATGATGTTGGTGATCAGAATTTCGAATATTTTGTCCGGGACGTTGAGTTCTGTGCCGTGTTGGCACTCAACAAGCCAGTTGACCGATGAATTATCGAGTGTTTGAATAACTGACTTTATCGTAGTGGCTGGGTTAAAAGGCGTTTTTTTAATCGCAAATTTGTCATGTCTTGCCAGCATCAGGAAGGTATCAGTCAAATTGCTCATGCTTTGAGTTGCTCGAAGCATACGTGAGATGATGCGCTCCAGCACTGTTAATGGTTCTTTGTGAGTTTGCAGGATTGCCAGATTGGTTTCCATCACCATCAGTGGTGTTCTGAGTTCATGGCTGACTGATTGTGTGAAGCTTTTTTCTCGTTCCAGAACCATGTTGATACGAAGCATTGCTTCATTAAAGGATTGAGCCAATAAATTCAGCTCGGTTGAGTTACCGGAGCTTGAGATGTTGTTGGTATTAATGCTGGCATGCTTGACATCGGATACCAGCTTTTCGATGGGAATTGACAGCTGTCGAGCCAGCAACACGGCAACCATAATCCCCAGAAAACTGATGATGACTCCAATGATAATCAGGATTGTGATGACAAAAGGCATGACTTGATCAATCATATTGTCGAATTCGGGCATGCGTAGAAATAATGATTTATTGTCTTTAAGTCGTTTGACCAGAATATGAATATCATCTACTTCGACGACACCTGAGGGCAGGTTTTTCAAATGTGCAGGGATGTTCTCGTTCGAATACACCTTACTCGACAGCAGGGCCATGTTGGTGCTGGCTTGACCATCAGCCTTGTCGTATTGTTGAGAGACTCTTTGTGAATACCGATTGAGAAAATGTTCATAGAGACGGTCTTCTGTAATAAATAGAGAGCCTATAATCAACAGGCTGTATATCAGTGATAGAAACAGGGAATAGCCAATAAAGAAGATGGCTATTTTTTTTCGATAAGTCATTGCTCTAAGGCCAGCTTGAACCCGACCCCATGGACATTTTGAATGAGTGATGTTGAAAAAGGTTTGTCAACACGGCTGCGCAATTGATAAATTTGTGTTTTGAGCACATCGCTATCGGGAAGTTCATCTCCCCAAATCTCGCATTCAATGGCATTCTTGCTGACAACTGCCGGGTGGTTTTTTACCAACATGCACAGGATTCTATATTGCATTCGGTTGAGCTTAATGGGTTGGTTCTGACGCATAACTTCATGAGTCTGATGGTTTATCCTCAAGTCCAGCAGCTCGGTTTGCCCGATGTCTTGCCGACTGCCGCGGTTAGCCAGTGCCTGTGTTCTGGCCATGAGTTCTTCCATGGCAAAGGGTTTGACTAGATAATCATCTGCTCCGCAGACAAAGCCTTCAAGCTTGTCATCCAAAGTGTCTCTGGCTGTAAGGAATAATACTGGTGTGTTGCAAGACAACTGCTCGCGCAAAATCTTACATGATTCAAAGCCTGACTTTCCTGGCATCATGACATCCAGGAAAATCACATCATATGGGTTATGTTTGACCAGTTCCAGCATTGCATCCCCATTATCAGCATAATCAGCAATGTGGCCTTGCAGTTCTATGTAATCAACGATTGAACAGGCTATATCCCGATGGTCGTCTACAACTAGTATGCGCATATATGAACTCTTTGAATGTCAGTGTCTTTGTTTAAAGTATAGCAGTAGCCGACCCGATGAAGTTCCGCGTCAGAGGAATAAAGGTTAGAACTTTCCAGGTCGGCTTTGCGGATATTATTGTGGTAACACGACTTGTTGCAACCACTGCATGGCCAATGGAAGAGCAATGTCATCGGATGCACAATGCCCGGATTCAGTGCCTTTATCGACCACAATATATTTACCATTAACCGAGGATTCAGCAACCAGCTGCATATCACGAGGCGGCGAAATGGAATCATCATCATGGTTAATACTCAGTATGGGAACAGTCGTTTTTACCTTACCCAGATAATGCGTCGATAATGCGAGCTCTTCACTGGTTTTGATGATTTGTTCACGCGTCATATCAAAGCGTGATAAAAAGGCATCACCGGTCATTTCGGGCACCTGTGTTAGAGCAAACTTGAGTTTGGTGAAAGGGGTGTTGACTGCCCCGCAAATGTTCACTGCAGCAGCAACCTCTTTTTCATTGGTAAACGCAGTCTTGGTGACAGCATTCCCGCCAAAGCTGGAACCCATAAGAGCTATCTGTGAGGAGTTTACTCTTTTTTCCTGTTGCAACTGTTGCAGCAACTGCTGGTGAATCAAGTTGGTTTGCGAAGTACTGATGCCAATGTGAGCATTGCTGGCAATACCTGGCAAATCAAAGGACACCATGGCCCAGCCATTGGGTTTCAGGTAGTCACTGTAGACATTATACAAGGTGGTCAACGTGTGATCGGAACCATTAGTCACCACTAAAACGGGTAAGGGAGCATCCGGCACCTGTTCTGGCAGGTGCAGGTAAGCATAGGCTATACCTTTACTGGTGGGTATGCTGATCTGTTCGATGTAAGTGCCATCTGACTGTACAGCTTTCTGGTAATGATACAGGGCTTTTTTGTAGGAACGGTTCGACCATTCATTGTCTTTGATGAATGGGTAGGCTGAGATGGTAAAATAGGCCGATGCTGCAAAATGGTCGCCCCTTTCAGCGGCATCATTTGCCACACTATCCCATTCATAGTGCCAGTTGCCTGACGAATACTCCTGGGTTGCCAAGTCGATATTCTTAGTGGCATTAGCGTTCGCTGCTTTGATGTTCGCCAAGGTGTTTTCCATGACTGCCTCATCGCCGCCGGATTCAGCCCATGTGTCGAGATGCAGTTGTCTGTACATATAACTTTCAGCCAACAAATATCGGGTGGCTGAGGCACAGGCGCTCAAACAAACAAGGCAGGTGATAATTAAGATACTGTTTTTCATGACACCTCCTGTTAGAAGCGGTAACTGATGCTGGTTGAAACTGAGGTTGATGACTTGCTGTCCACCAACGGTGAATCGCTTATTGAACTGTCCAGTTTGACGTATTCAGCTCTTGCAGATAATAGCCATTTGGGTGAAAGTTCATAAAAGGCACCTATTTCAATTCCAACATTGGTGGCGCTGGTGGCTTTGTAGGCATTGCTTACCCCGGTGTTCAGGGTGTTGTTGGCTTCTGCATTACTGACGCCGAAGTAATAGTCGGTGTAGTCTTTGTCCAAGTGCTGAACAAACAAAGATGACATTATCAAAAATGACCGACTTCTATATTCGTGTTCCACAGCGAATTCCAGACTATTACCTTCCTGAGAATGAGCCATTGGTTTAATTTCAAAAGTGAAGGGTTCTGCTTCAAAGGCGGCCAGTAAACCATAGGATGCACCGCTGTCGCGAGTAGCAAAACCCTTGAAGCCCTGTCCCATATCTTCCTGATCAAAACCGTAGCCTTCAAACAGGCTGATAACCGGGCCAATTTCGATATTTTTATTTTCGATAAGGCGATAGCCAATGTCGCTGCCTTGCATGTAAAAACCGTTTTTCTGAGCGTTGATGCTGGGCAGAAGCTGGGTTTCGTCCTTGACGGTTTTGTAAATGCTGCTTTCTGCTTTAATGCCGATGCCCAGGTGCAAACGGTCTGGACCACCAGCCCATATTTGCCCTGAGAAGCCCGCGCCAAGCAGACATGCTGTGCTGATTACTGTTGAGAATGATTTCATAACTCTTTACCTGAACTCAAATTGTTGAATGTAGCGATAATGTAGAATTCACGGAGTAAAAAAATAGTGATCCCTGATTCATGCGAACTATTTACAAAAATTGATTTGGAGCGGATCACATGGTCGATATAGAATGATTTCTGCGTTAACAATGTGTCGAGAGACTAAAGGGATACACTATGCAGCAAGCAGCACCAGATCAGACAGCACAAAGAACGTTTATCGACGTACAGAACCTGTCAAAAAAGTACGGTAATAAAACGGTTTTGAGCGATATTAATCTGCGTATAGGGCAGGGAGAAATTGTTGGTTTAATCGGCCCTAATGGCGCTGGCAAATCAACGTTGTTGAAAGCGATTATGGGGTTGATTAAATATTCAGGCACATTGTCTATTTTCGACCAGGATCCGTTTAAAAACCGCACTAAGCTATTAGAGAATATGAGCTACATTGCGGATGTTGCCTCATTGCCAGGATGGATGAAGGTGGATGATATTCTGGAATTCGTCGCTCAGACGCACTCTAAATTTGATATCGATCGAGCGAAAACACTACTCAAAGACACACCAATTGCACTTAAGCAAAAAATTGACACCTTGTCTAAGGGCATGAAAACACGTCTGCACCTGGCCATTATTCTGGGTATTAACACTGATTTATTAGTGCTGGATGAGCCTACTCTGGGATTGGATGTGTTGGTTCGGCGAGAGTTTCAGGATTATCTGGTTAAAGAATACTATAACCGACAGCGCAGTATCCTGATCACCACACACCAGATTGATGAAGTGGAGAGTATTTTAACCCGAGTCATTTTCATCAAGGAAGGTCGGATAACTATGGACTTTAAAACGGCCGATTTGAAGACACGTTACAGCAAACTTATCACCAAACAGAATATTGTCTTTGCCAATGACACACTCAAACCGATCTATCAGCGTAATTTGCCGGAACACGCTGAGCTGATATTCGAAGATGCTGATATCAATGAATTGAAACAATATGGTGATGTTGTAACGCCCAGTCTGGAAGACTTGTTTGTTGCTACTAATATTTAACACGAGCTTAATTGGAAACTGACAGTCGAAGGATTAATTCTATGAAAAAATTTCTGGCATTATTAAAACGGGAAATATTGGAACATAAAAATATCTGGCGTATGCCAGTCATATTGATGGGGATCGCCGTTCTTGTGAAGTTGTCACTGACGGTTGGTAATCTGACTTTCGATATCGATATTCCGAGCGAACTGCAATTGGATGATACCATTGACTCTGCATTGACGGGAGTTATCGCCAAGTCGTTAAATGGAATGAACTTTATTATCATGTTGGTCATGTTTCTGGTAGCCGTGTTCTATGCACTGTCCTGCCTGTACAATGAACGGCAGGATGAAAGCGTCCTGTTCTGGCGCTCCTTGCCAATTTCGGACACAATGACCATTGCGTCAAAATTAGTGATTGCTCTGTTGGTGATTCCGTTAATGATTATTGTCTGCCAGGCGATAGTATCGGTGATATTTTTGGGCACTCACAGCCCTGATTATCTGAGCATTTATTTTGTAAACTCGCTGCCACTTTTGCTTAAAACGCTGATATGGTCTTTGTTACCAACGGTTGCCTGGTGTATGTTGTGCTCGGAAATTTCCAAGAAGAATCCATTTATGCTGGCTTTTATAGCTCCAATCCTGGTCATTCTTGTGGATAAACTGTTTCTCAATGGTTTGTTGAGTCAGCATTTGATAATCAATCGCTTGGCCGGGACTGATAATTATTCATTTATGCCATTGATTTGGGGCAGCTTGGTGAGTTTGGTGTGCATTGTGCTGACAATTGTGAAGCGAAGCCAACGGATATAGTCGCTGGTAGTGCTTGAATGTTGGCTTTGTAACATACATGTTTTAGTGATCAGACACAGGGCACGTCCAGATACCATTTCGGATGTGTTGTTGGCTAAGGGCTATGGACTATTTTTCTAAGCAAGGCAGTGTGTTGCTCGATGGATTAAATATAGAAATACGTCAGATAAACCTCAACACCTTCTCCAGTAGCATAATTATGCTAGAGTTTTCGACACTACGGAACAGATACGTTCAAAAGAGGAATGAGCATTATTGTGCTTCAATATTGCTTGGATATAAGGAAATATAAGCCCTGATGTCTGAGTGCCGATATTGGATGTCAGCAATCATCGCTTGTGCTTTGTCGTAGACCTATTTATCGATTAAATACTACAGGAGTTAGATATGATCAAGCTACGCATGCAATCAATGATTGTTGTTTTAGCCATTTTTTTAGGCGGTTGTTTAACCGCACCAACATTACCTGATAATGCCGCGGGCGACAGTAATATTGGAGTATTGGCTATCCCCAAAAATACCGTCAACGAACCTGGAGTTCCTCTGGGTCTCATAGGTTACTTAACCGAAATTCAAATTCGTAAAAAGGGGGAAAATACGATTTATAAATCTATCAGGGTTGATAGAAACGCAGGCCGTGCTTTCAAATTTATTAATGATATAGAGCCTGGTGATTATGTTCTTTCTGGTTATGCAACTGTGCCTGCGGACTCAAGCGTCGCTGTCAATTCAAACAAAACGCCAATTCGTCAGTTAAACAAGCTCTTTTCAATAAAACCGGGATCAATAACCGTGCTACCTTTGCAAATCCTAACTCAAAGAAAGTCGATATCGGTGCATCGATTTAGTTCATCCGTCAGTTTGGTATCGCTCAAACAAGACTTGACTGAATGGCAGGAGTTGCTGCAAAAAAGTAAGAATTATGAGCAATGGGAAGTCGTATGGCCTAAATAAGCGTCTGTCCGTGTTAACAGGAGTCGTTTGGGATACGAAAAGAAACAGTTTCTATACAAAAGTTAAGCTGTTTTATACATAGAACACTCATATTATACGACCATTGATTATAAGTATTGAAGGGAAATAACATGGGTAAAACAGTATTTGTCGTGCTTTTGTTGGTAGCTTTGTCTGGATGTGGTGGTGGTAGTACCAGTGCAACAGCAAGTAACTCAAAAAATGATGCGACACAGTGTATCAAGGTTAAGAACTCCGGGTTCAGATCATTTGTTTATGAGAATGATTGTAATTATACCGTGAATTTAGCGATTTACCGTTCATCCAAAATACTGGAAACTGAACGAATGGATGAAGATGAACTCTTTTTTCATGGCGAAGACAAGGATGTTAGTTTCTTTGCTTGTAGAGCACCATCAGAACCTTCTATCAGTAGAAATGAAGGCAGCTCTATTTTTCAAACGGTTTGCTCATAGAGTCACTTGATTATAGGTTAATAACAGCTTGGCAATAAAAAGGGTGCATGAAGCACCCTTTTTGTTTGACGACTTATTTTATAACTTTTTTGAGCCTTCAGCTTATCAGAGCCTTCAGCTAAAAAAGAGCCCTAAGCCATAAAGAGCCTTCAGCTATTATAAAGAGCGGGTTCGTCCATTTGAGAGTGAATGGAATTAACAGTATTCGCATCCAATTGTAGGGCGCTGGCAAAAGAGTGTAAGTAATTAGCCTCGTTTTTGTTGTCCAGGTCAATGGCCAGCAGTGACATAGCATACGCTTGTTGCTCCATGCCGCTTGGCACTGAACGTGCTAAGCCTTGTGGGTCTACTGGAGCATCCAGTTGTTGGTTGATAAAAGCAATTTCTTCTTCTGTCGCATCACCTAAATGCTCGGTAATGGCCGCTTTTTCTTCAGCATCAATTTGTCCATCAGCTTTGGCGGCCTGCAACATAGCACTTAATAAGACGCCTGCTGCCTGATCTTGTTCTGCAGTTGGCTGAGTCTGTGGTTCACCAAAGCTATCCAGAGATTGATTGAGCATGTCACCTAAACCACCACCGCCTTGACCTTGGGTCAGAGAATTCAGCAGGTCACCCAAACCACCGCCAGATTGTGAACCTTGTTGTTGGGCGCCGCCCAGTAAACCACCTAGCATTCCTCCGAGGCCTGAATTGCTACTGCCGCCGCCAGCTGCTGCCCCGGCTAAACTTCCCAGAATACTTCCAAGACCACCGCCAGATTGGCTTGCTCCCCCTTGTGAAAGTTGGCCCAGAATGCTGCCAAAGCCACCACCAGATTGGCCACCTCCTGCTGCTTTGGAGAGTTGTCCTAAAATACTTCCAAGACCTCCACCGCTTTGTTGGTCACGATTACCGCTACCGCTAGTCATTTTCTTTACGCCTTTTGCAACAGCAATGCCTATGGCAACTTTGGCCAATGTCTTCATTAGACTCATATTGGTATCTCCTAGTGAGGTTGTCGATGTTTGAATTCAGTATAAGTTAACTTGCTGCTAAGAAGGTATAAATTTAGTTAAATATCTATAAAAGGGCTGCAAAATCAGTTAATTTCATCAATCAGCGACCACCATAAGTAGTCCAGAGGAAATAGTATAGTTATAGTGATGGCTGTTAAAATAAGGCACAGTTTAGCGGCGTGTTTGAGAGAAACCCCTGCTAGTTGCATGGCAACCACCAGAGGTGCGGATTGAAAGGGAAAGACGATGGTTGAGAAACCCAGGACCTGGGTCATAATGACGGCCTCGATGCTGAAACCGCTGCTGATGCTCATTGATTCAGCAAAGGGGGTGAGGACGATTGGAACTCCGGGTAATGTGGTGAAGATGGCGGTTGCTGCTGCCGTGAGCGACAAGGCCATAAAGTTTATAAAAGGGGTTTTGACGGATAGCGGCAGCCATGTACTGAACTGATCCCCAAGCAATTGGCTCAATTCGCTGTCATTTATGATGGCACCGAGACTGAGAATGCCCACCACGAATATCAATGAAGCGATATTAAACTGACTGTTAAATTCCCTTTTTTCGATGATGCCTATGCCTGGCATAAGTAGAAGACAGGCCGTTGTCAGACCAATCCAGGCTGCAGAGATATTGTGTAAAGTATCAGTCATCCAGAAGCACAATGTGATAGCGAGTACCAGGATCAGTTGATATTCCTGTTTGGAAAATGCTGTCTGCTTGCTGATGTTAGTCTGTTGCTTGGGTCGGTCAGGGTAAAGCCAGACAATTAGGCCAATGATGAGCAGTGCTTTCAACAAACCCAGCACGGGGAAATGTAACAATAAGTAATGGGCGTAAGCAGGAACCCAATCATAGCTGGCTTCAGCAGCTCCAATCATCACCATGTTTGGAACATTAGCAGGTAACACCGCAAAAGTGGGTACATGACAGCCAAAAGCCACCGCCAGAGCAATGCCAATTCGGCCGTTACTCTGTTGGGAAAATGAACATTTATCAGCAATGGCCATGGCAATTGGAACTAATAAAACAGCACGTCCCAGAGAGGAAGGCATGAGAAAGCCAACCAATGTTGAAATTGATACTGTTGCAGCAATAATGCGCCAGTAGCTGGCAGTTACTCGTTGGCCAAACAATCCAGCAAGACGTTGTGTCAGTTTGGTTTTTTTCAGAGCAATGCCAATTACCAGACCTGAAAAAATAAGCCAGCAAGCGGTTGAGTAAAAACCAGAGAAAACGACACTGGCTGGAGCTACTTCTAGCAGCATGGCACCTGTCATCAATAATAAGGCCGTTATATACTCGGGTAATGCACTGGTGGCGAACACAATGATCGCGCATAAAATTAATCCTGCTGATAGCATTTGTCTGGGTGTTAAAATAGCCGCAGCGGGACTCATATTTAATATCAATAAAGATAGAGAAATACCGGTCAGAGCAATCCAGTGGTGGTTTTTAATTATCATAGAGGGCGGGTTCTAGTAAGGCCTTGTATAGAACCATTAGTTTGACAACAATAGAATTGGGAAAAAGTCGATAATATGCCATTCAATATTGAGAACAGGACAAAATAATGAGAAGGAGGCTGCGGTCTGATATTGGACAGTGTTTGGATAGAAGTCGCCCAGTTCTCGGTATTTGTTTAAATATTCGGGCTGATGAAGTTATGTTGGAATATCATGCTCATCCTCGAGGCCAATTGGCTTATGCGGCCACAGGTATTTTGAAAATACACACTGATGCTGGAGTTTGGGTGGTGCCGCCTTCTCAAGCAGTATGGATTCCAGGAGGTTTGCGGCATTCTGTCAACGCACAGATACCCTCACAGATCAGACATTTATTCATAGATCCTTTTTTTCTTGGAAACCTGCCTAAAGAGTGCAATGTATTGGATATGACGCCTCTACTTCAGGCTTTGATTATGCGAGTTGCTGGTTTTGGCCGTGATTATGATATCGATGGCCCTGAGGCAAGGTTGTGTGCGGTTGTTTTGGACGAGCTTCAAGCTCTCCAACCCTCTGCTCTGTATTTGCCGTGGGCAAATGATCGGCGTGTTCAGCGGGTTATGAACGGGGTAATTGATGATTTTCAAATGAAATCGGCTGTGATTGACGGTTTTGGAGTTCATGGTAAATCCCTAGAAAAATGGGCCCTGGAAGTGGGTGCAAGCCCGAGAAACCTGAGTCGCTTGTTTTTGCAGGAAACCGGTATGACTTTTAAGCAATGGCGACAACAATGGATGTTGCAAGAGGCTGTCAGTCAGTTGGGCTCTGGAAAATCAGTGACTCATGTAGCGCTGGCTTTGGGCTATAGTAGCCCGAGTTCTTTTGTCGCTATGTTCAGAAAATCTCTGGGTAAACCACCAGCGCAATATTGTCGGGAAATAGGGGCATCCAAGGGGTAATTCATCTATGGATACTCCTATTTCTTGATGTTGATAGGCTGTTTGATCACAGAGTTCATTGCTGCAGTACTTGATCTGAGTGGCCATGTTCTGGCAGACTTTCATTGCTGTTATCACCTATGACTTTGGCAGGTCTACCGAGTACCTCATAAAGTCGATTATGCTCAGGGTAGTTATTTTGCTTTAGTAATTCATAATGCCCAAAAGAGTATGGCGTAATATGCAATACATCAAAAGCATGGCTGACTATTCTAGCGATTATAGCTGGTACAGTTATTGTAAAAGGCTTATCGTTTTTAGATCTCAGTGCTTGAAGGTGCTCTAAAATACTGACTTTCTGATTGCCGCCCAGTTCATAGATACGTTCGATTTCAGGTGTGTTTTCCTGTTGCTTTTGCAGGGAAACTCTTGCAGTAGCTTCACCAAGATCATCCACATTAATCGGTGCAAACAAACCTTTTGCATTGCTGGGGGCGATGTGAACAGGCCACTGTGCAACACGGCGAAACCATTTTGCGCCAAAGCCGCCATTACCATCAACAAGCGATGGACGCACAATGGCCCAATCCGCATAACTGCTTTTCAGCGCTTCTTCCCCGCGTAATTTACTGCTGATAAAACGGCTTTTGACCTGATTTTTTAAACCCAGGGCAGAAATGTGTACCAAGCGAATTTTTTTCGTGGTGCAGGCCGCAGCAAGCAGTGCAATCGCATGGTGATGCACTTTTTCGTAGGTTTCGTTTGGACGCTGGCGTAATATACCAACCGCATTAACGACAATATCAACATTACAGAGCGGTGCTTCCCATTGTTCAATAGAGTTAATCTTATGCAGCGCAATTTGCCTTTCTTTATTGTTATTTTGATTTTTCTGGTCAGTGTGCCGCGTGCCGACGATAACCTTTGCTCCCAGCAATTGTAGGTGTTTAACAACATATCTGCCGATAAAACCGTGCCCGCCAATAACCAGGGCAGTTGGCTGGATATTGATTGTTTTTTGTTTGTTCATTGTGTTTCTCCGTTGTTGGAGAATACAGAATAGGCAATTTCAAACGGCTTAACTTCCTGTTCTATAACTAATCAATAGAAAAAAATTATTTCCTTTTAAATCAATGGTTTAAAAAGTTACTGATTTATAGAACAGGAAAGGTTTATTTGTTTTTATCTGCGCGATAACGGCCGGGAGACTGTCCTGTTGATTCTTTGAAGGCGGTGTAGAAGTTGGATTGTGATTTGAAACCAGTCATCATACTTATCGACAAAATGGATGCATTTTTATCGGATATTAATAATGATTTTGCCGCTTTGACTCGGTGTTCTCTGATGAAACGAGGAAAACTATAATTGTATTGCGTATTAATTAGTTCAGATAATTGATGGCTGGACAAGTCGAGCAGTTTCGCAACCATCGAAAGACTCAAGTCTTCATTTTCATACAATTTTTCCTGAATCATCAGATTTTCCAAATCTGCTTTTTTCTGATGATGATCTATGCCATGAAGCTTTGTTTTCGTATAGGCCAGTTCCGCGATTAATAGAATATCACTAAGTAGTTCTGGAAAAATCAATAATGAGCTTATGATGAGTAGAATAGCAATGGCGATTGCATTTGAATAGCTGATATGAAAAATGCTGTCATCGATAAAAGGCAGTAATAATCCTAGTGCCAGAGCTGACAAGGCCATGGCGGCGAATAAGCCGAAAAAGAATATTTCGAATTTGAAACGACGGCTTTCGTGGCGTAATTTGTAGATAGCTCGAGTAAACCAGAAGGTATAGACAGTGCCAAACAGAAAAGCAAAACTGGGTAATAGTTGAACTTGCAGAAACAGGCTTAACAGAATAGGCATACCGTGCAGTAAATCGTATTTTGTATAACGAACATCGACAAATAATACCTCTCGCCCGAAGCAGAAAAAAACCGGAGGAATGATCACTAACAACGAACAGAAGAATCGAGACTCGAGTAGATTGCTGCCCTGCGTGAAATATAAATAATGTCCAACTTGCACCAGAGCTATGCTCAGCAAAGTGATGGTGCAGAAAAATTTTCCAGCTAATGTTTTACTCATATTGGGTAAGGAAAACAGATA
This sequence comes from Arenicella sp., assembly GCA_050633785.1. Lineage (GTDB taxonomy): Bacteria > Pseudomonadota > Gammaproteobacteria > Arenicellales > Arenicellaceae > CALKZN01. Next base: position 125,405 of record JBOEHE010000020.1, on the reverse strand, counting down.
GATACCCAGCAATACGAAAATACTGATAATGCTGAACCCGGATAGAATAATGCTGGTGTGCTGGATCATCTTCGTCTTTATTCCTTTATCAATCTAAACTCGTGCCTGAGTCATAAAATATCTTCGGTTTGAGTATAGATAATAAAAGGTGGCCTTGTGAATACATTATTCAATAATAAGCTTTATTCAGAACAATCTGAACTTGATCTTGCCGATTCAGGTTCAAAGCCAGGTGTGCTCTGAAATGTTTAATATCCATTTAACGTTTCTCAAAAACTGCGATGGACTCGACGTGTGCCGTTTGTGGAAACATATCGATCACACCCGCTTTCGCCAGATGATAGCCGTGATCATTAACCATGGTTTTTGCATCGCGGGCGAGGGTGGCTGGATCGCAGGAAACATATACTACCTTGCTAGCCTTAAATCGATCCAAATGTTTGATCATTTGCATTGCTCCAGCGCGAGGCGGATCAAGTAGGATTTTATCAAAGCTCTGCGTAAACCACTCTCCATTTGAGTTGGCTGTCATGATATCTGTGAATAAGTTGGCTGTAAAAAAGTTCACATGTTCGAGTTGATTCAACTCTTTATTATGCTTGGCTCGGTCAACCAGACTCTGTTCTCCTTCAACACCAATGACATGGTGTGCTTTACGCGCCAAAGGCAGAGTAAAGTTGCCAACACCGCTGAATAAATCCAACACATTATCATCCGATTGAATATCCAACAATTCGATGGCCTGACTGACTAGTTGTTCATTGATGTTAGCATTGACTTGAATGAAATCAGTTGGAAGAAACTCTACTTTGATAGCAAATTCTGTGAACTCGTAAAAAAGAGGTGTTGCTGTGTCTTGGGTCTCTCCATCTATGTCATCGTTTACAGGAACAATAGTCTTTGACTTGTCAGTCTGCAGGAACAATTCTAATTGATTGTCTCTGGCAAACCTTGTGATTGTCGATAGATCATCTTGAGCCAGTTTGTTGGTGTGCCCAATGATCATGGCTGTAGCGTTATCCGCAACACAGAATTCAATGTGAGAAATTGTTCTTTTCCCCTCCAAACCTTGGAGTGTGTTGCGCACAGCAGGTAATAATGCGGATATTTCAGGATGTACTATATCGCAGCTGTCAGTGGCCTGAATTCGGCTGCTGGCATGTTCTTTAAAGCCGATGGCCAGTGTATCTGTTTGTGCTTCAAGTTGGACAGAGAATTTGGCACGTCGACGATAGTTCCAATGTGTATCCATCATTGCAGGAATAATAGTTTCTGGCTGTAAACCACCGATTCTTTGAAAATTATCCAGCAGGTTTTGTTGTTTATGGTGTATCTGCCAGTTTGGGTCCAGGTGTTGCAGTACACACCCTCCGCAACGATCATAGACTGGGCATTTAGGGGCAACCCGGTGTTCTGATGCCTGTAGTATTTCGAGAGTACTTCCTATAGAAAATTTACGACGATTTTCAACTTCAACATAACGCACCGTCTCACCGGGTAAAGCGCCATTAATAAAAATAACTTTCCCATCCTCACGTCGACCAATGCCTCGACCATCATGGGTCAATGCGGTAATGGTCGTGTCTCTGGGTGTTTTATCAACAGGTCGTTTTTGTCTGGTTTGAGGTCTTCTTCTCATTCGTTTTATGTCGATGGCTTATTGGGTGATTGGTATTCTAGAGTATTTCTGGGCGAGAATTGTGGTTAAATACCAGACTTGTTGTCATCAGTGATATTGTGAAATTTTAACCCTATGCCAATACACCAGTATTTTAAGCACTGTTCACCTGAGGTGATTGCCCAAGTGCAGGCATTGGTCGATCAGAACAGGTTGGCCGATTTTCTGTTGGGTCGATACCCGCAAACCCATCAAGTGGCTAATGACCAGGACTTGCGTGCTTATGTGGTGTCTGTGAAGAAACAATATCTGCGAAAGTCTGCCCCATTGAGCAAGGTGGTTTATGATAATAAACTGCATGTAGTGCACCACGCTCTCGGCTTGCACAGTTATGTTGCCAGAGTTCAAGGCTCAAAGTTGAAAAGTAAAAATGAAATCCGCATCAGTGATGTATTTCAAAAAGCGCCAGAAGCATTTTTAAACATGATTGTGGTGCATGAACTGGCTCACTTGAAGGAAAAAGACCATAACAAGGCTTTTTATCGTTTATGTCAGCATATGTTGCCTGACTATCACCAGCTCGAATTTGATACACGCCTGTATTTGCTGCAACTGGAAACCGGTGGTTCGATCTATAAATGACTGTCTGAGACGTTTGCTGTTGATAGGTGTTCTTTAATAGCATGGAATACGTCATCAGCTTCTTTCATGCGTTTTATCTTATGGAATAATTCTTTGGCTTGAGGATAATGCATTTGCAGGAAAACTAACCATTGCTTTGAGCGATTACTGACAAATAAGGGATGTTTGTTTTTCGAGGAATGAAGGTAACGCACAATCATTTCCAGTGTTTCAGGCCAGCTCATCACCTGATGTTTGCTGCCATGATAGTCAGCATGAATGCTGGCTGCCAGGTCCGGGCAAGTCAGAGCGCCGCGGCCAAGCATAATGTCTTGGCAACCGCTTTCCAGGCGGGCTTTTTGGGCATTGGCTATCGACCAGATTTCTCCGTTAATGATGACCGGAATATTAATCAACTGCGAAACAGCTTTCACGGCCGACCAATATGCTGGAGGTTTATAACGGTCTTGTCGTGTGCGCGCGTGAATGCATAGCTCATTGGCTCCTGCTTCCGCAATATTGCTGGCAATTTCCAGTAGATGGTCATGATGGTCGAAACCTAAACGAATTTTGGCTGTCACTGGTATTGCGGGATCAACAGCATCGCGAACAGCAGCAACAATATCTCCAACTCGTTGCGGTTCGCGCAACAATGCTGAGCCGCCATCATTCTTGGTCACGGTCTTTGATGGACAACCGAAATTGATATCAATACCGGGAGGTTCCAGTTGTTGTGCGCGTTGCGCATTGAGTGCCATGTATTTATAGTTGCCTCCGAGTAACTGCAAATAGACAGGCACTCCCGCAGGAGTCATCCCGCCTGAGTTGAGTTCAGGGGAAAATCGCTCAAAAATATGCTTGGGTAACAACTGTTCAGTGACGCGAATGAATTCCGTGACGCAACGGTCATAGCCGCCAATTTGCGTGAGTACATCGCGCATTCCGCAATCAACGACGCCTTCCATGGGGGCAAGAATAGTTCGCATAGGTTTTGCTTGTAGTAGGCATTTTAAAACAAAAAACCTATTGTATCAGCTCTGGAAGGAATGTGGGCGAATAGCCTTTGCAGGAAACCGTTGTCGAAACTTATAAACTTGGCCTTTGTCATCCAATGTCCTGCTTTTATGACTATGAAATGGATGACAGTTGGAGCAAATATCAATGTTGATATCCTTGCACAAAGTTGATCGGGTAGAAATAATAGTGTCGCAATGAGTGCATTTAATGCTTACAGCTTGATAGTGTGGGTGAATATTATGTTTCATTGTTGTTTCCTCATTTTTCTGGTTGATATAGATCTATTGTTTAAGAAAAACTCATCCTTGAGGTTCTCAGAGAGTTCTCTATTGGGTTGAGTGTTAACAGACTCTAGTTACGTCCCGCCATAACACCTCCATCAACATTCAGTGTGGCCCCAGTTGTCCAGGAAGATTGCTCTCCTAACAGGAACTCAATTGCTGCCGCCACATCGTCCGCAGTGCCAATTCGGCCAATAGGGTGAAATGCGTTAAAGCCTTGCAAAGTCTCTTTGATTTGCTCCACAGGAATGAAACTTTCATAGACTGAGGTTTCTACAATTGCTGGTGCCACTGCGTTGACACGAATATTGTGTTCACCCAGTTCCATTGCCAGATGTTGAGTTAAAGCATGCACACCTGCTTTAGCGACAGAGTAGGCTGAAGACGGTGTTGCTTTAATAGCTTGGTGAGCCCACATGGAACCCACATTGACTATCGAACCTTTGGTTTTTTTGCTGAGCATGTGTCTGCTTATCGCCTGGGTTAGAAAATAGGTGCCGCGTGTGATGTCCTGATAGGAATCGTAATCGGCAAGATTGTGTTCCAGAAATGGCTTGGGAGAAAAAATACCGGCATTGTTGACCAGATAGTTGATGGTTTCATAGTGTTGCGTAAGCTCTTTGCTCAGTGCCTCAACCTCGTTTATTGAGCTTATGTCGGCCTGTATAAAAACGGTGTTCTCATGTGATTTGGCAATCTTGTGTCCTTTGTCGGCTTTACGTCCAATCATGATCACATTCGTCCCTTGGGCGGTTAGGCGTTTAACCGTTGCCAAGCCAATGCCACTTGTGCCGCCAGTGATAATTGCCGTTTTATTGTTAAGTGTATTTTTAGTCATTTTACATCCTTCTAGTAGGTAGGTTAATAAGGTAAAAAAAAGCAATCACGCTGAAATGCCTTTTATCAAGTCATCCAACAGAGATTGAAACAGGTTGGTATCATCAGAAGTGCGAGCAATAATCAGCCCGCCTTGCAGGGTGGCTAACAGGGTTTGGCCACGTTGCTCCGGTTCTCCAATGAATTCTAATTCTCCAGACTCACGGCCAATTTTTAGTGTCTGCGCCAGCCATTGTGAATGCGCAGTAAAGAAATTGTTTAACGGTAATTTCAGTGTCTCAGGTAAGGCATTGATGTCAGAAGCCATCATTCCACATAAGCAGATATTGCCGTTTATCAGAGTGGACAAATAGGTCTCAGCATAAGCACGTAATCGATCAAGAGCATTGTTGTGTTTTTTTTCAATGTCTTGCATCAGATCGAGAAAATCCTGATGGTATAGCCTGACTAATTCCAACTCGAGATCACTCTTAGTCGGGAAATGGTGATGAATACTTGCTTTGCGTATACCCACTTCGGCCGCGATGTCAGCATAGCTGAATGCGTTGAACCCTTTGCTTTGAGCAAATGCTTTTGCAGCGGATAAGATCTGTGCTTTCGTGTCTTTCTTCATCATTTGGCAAATGTATCCTACCAACTAGAAGGTTGTCAATATTTTGTTTATTACTAATGTCTCAGAAAGTGGTAATAAATAGACCGATTCAGAAATGGTGAAAAATGGCTAGGGGCCCATGGAAGAATTTAAAAAAGGTCATTTGCAAATGCAATACTCACTATCTCTGCTTATATGGCTATATTGGGCATGATTAGTTATAGTTAGCCGGAATTTTATTAGAAAACTGTTAACAAAGCGGTCAAATGGATAACTTTCAGTTACTCGCTTTTGTGCTTGAATAGCACAAAGCAATCACAAAACTTCTGGACCTCCAGATGCAGCTGCGTAAAACGCCATGTTCGAAAATTATGGAATATCGTTTTTTATTAAATGAATTAGAGGGGTTACTCTGTTTGAATAATGGCGTGAGTATTTTGAATTCTTCAGGAAATGATGACTACCTTAAATTAGAGTTTCAGGTAGCTGATGCAAATTCAAGGTTGCTTGTGCATTTTTCTGCTTACGCTGCTAATGTGAAGCTTGATGTATGGGCGCATAATTCTCCTGACTCTGAAGAAGGAAAGAAAGATCCAGAAGGAAGTTTGAGGTATCGATATAGAACTAATAAAGGTGATGATGCTATAGATAATTTCTGTTGGCTCGGTGCGCACTTAACTTGGCAAATGTATAAAGCTGGGGTTATAAATTCTAAATATGAAAAACACTATTGCAAAATATTTGATGCAGTCAGTAAAAGCAGCTGAAGAATGGATGGTTTAAAGCCAGCTCTTTAACTAGGGGTTAAGTGAAATGAGATATTTGATCGTAAGTATTATGCTAGTAGTTTCAGCATGTAGTAACCTCACGGAAACGGAACGTCGCTTTGTAGGTAATTGGTCTTGGTATATCGAGAACGATGGTTATGAGGATTCCGGCTACTTAAGGTTGGAAAAGGATGGTACTTACACTTTTGTGATTAAATTCAAAAATCCAACTGAAACTATCGAAAATAGATTCGAGGAAAATAGTCACTTTAAATGGTATCTAACAGATGACAAAGTCTGCCTATCATTAGGTGAAAAAACTAGCCCTGTGTGTGATTGGAGCTTTTCTTTTGATAAGTCTGGAAATCCTATACTTAGCTTTTCGGGAATAAATGGAATCGTTACATTGAATCATAGTTCATTCAATAGCACAAAATAATAATAGACAGCCATCGTTAGCTATACGAATATTATAACTTCTAAGGCGATAGTTGCTCTCAATGAATACATAAACGGACTTGCCATGATGATCTCTTTGTATCAGCAAATGCAATCCCTACAAATGAACGCCTAAACAAGCGTGCGTGTTTTCCAACAAATTTAATGCTTACTTATCTAATAACTGATTTTAAAAACTTCCTGATAATCAATTGCTTGCAGTTTTGTAAAAATAATTAACAGGCATGCACATATATCGGAATTAACGCGCATGCACATCTATTTATATTGCGACTAAGGAACAGATTTGCTATTTTCGTTTGATATTCAAATAGATAAGGGAGGAATCATGGAAATACAGCAAATGGCAAAGCGAGCATGCCTCATATACAAATGTTATGCACCCATAGCCAGATAAAGACATGAATTACGACGACAACTATGCGACCTGTGCAAAAACCGATTCCTTGCTAAGGATTTCTTCAGAAGATATTTCACCAGATGAAATTACAAAAATACTAGATATCTCACCAACTGAAGTAAGAGTAAAAGGAGAACTTAGAAACGTCAGTAACTCTAAATCGAAAAATAAATTAAATTGTTGGTATTTGGGCAGTAAAGAATTTATAAAATCAAAAGATTCTAGGAGACACTTAGATTGGATAATTGAGAAAGCACATCCTGCAAAGGAAGGTATTCACAAATTACAAAAGTTGGGGGCTAATATCGATATTTGCTGTCTTTGGGAATCAAGTGGAAATCAAGGCGGGCCAACTATGGAACCAAAACAAATGAAACTCCTTGCAGACTTAGAAATTTCAGTTTGGTGGGAATTTTGGTATTGCTACGATGATGAAAAAAGCGCATAACAAGTCAGTGAACTCACTCATTTCATTCGCTGGAAAAAAAATCGCTACGCGATTTTCTGCCCGTTACTGAGGTGTTATGTGAAAAAACAATGAGACATCCCGAAATAAAGAATCAAAAAGTAGTTGATAAAGTGATCTCACGAAGAGGGACGCTTCACGCGTTCAATAATATAAATCCACTGCGTACAGCTCTAGTTACTATAGATATGACAGCTTCTTTTGTGGAAGCAGATAGTCGATGCCTAGAGATGATTCCATCAATTAATTCTCTAGCATCAACGTTACGAAATGCTGGTGGTACAGTTGCTTGGGTAACAGTATCGAGCAAAGAGGTGCAACAAAATCATATTGCTGTATTTGGTCAAGAACTAGCTACAGTTTTTTACGAGAGAGCGCAATCAAGCTCTCCTGATTCTAAGTTACACGAAAAGTTAGTAGTAAAGGCAGATGATGTAGTAGCAAGTAAAGAGGGGTTTAGTGCTTTTTTTCCTGGACGCTCAAATTTACACGAACAATTAAAAGCAAGAAATATTGAAACTATATTGATTTGCGGCACAGTGACAAATATTTGTTGTGAGTCTTCAGCCAGAGACGCAGTTGAGCTAGGCTATCAGGTGATCTTTTTATCGGATTTAAACGCGGGGCATGGGCATGGCTTGCATGAAGCCTCATTAACAACTTTCTATAGAGCTTTTGGTGATGTACGTCCATTTAGCGAAATGAGAGAAATTATTAAAAATCATTCACATAACAAGTCAAGTCAGCAGGACGCGCAAAATACGCGCGCCTCTGCTTGAGGCGTTAATCACTCTTATGGATGAACGACCAATATTAAATTTAGACGGGTATCTTCTAGCGTTAAGACGACTCAGTGGAAATCGATGTGATTTCTGGGTTGAGGCATTTGACTCTGAAAGCAGCGTGGAAGATGATTTTAGAAAACACCTATCAAACCATAATGTGACTCTACTTGATAGCTCATCTATTGGTTACAAAGAAATAGATAGGGCTCTGGAGAAACACGCTCTATCTAAGCTTAATATTAAAGATGAATCGCTTCTAAAATTGTTCGCTTGGGATATTGTTGAATATATTCAGATGTCTTATCGACTTATAGAACCTGATATCGACCCAATATCTTCGAACCAAGCAATTCTTATAAATGCAGAGTCGGAGTTTCATGGAAGGTATGTTTATATTGTAATACCTGTACAAAACAAAGGTTTAGCAGTGGGGTTGGCAACCCGTGTTTAACAAGCGGCTCAATCCGACCTCCACTACGTTGCTCGTTTTGTGCTTTTTCGCTACGCTTGCACAAAACAATCAACTACGTTCCAGCGGGTTAGCCGGGCGTTAAATGCACAATCAAAATATGGAAATTAAACCTGAAGTTCAATCATTTTTAGATGATTCTAAAAGCCTTGGAGCAATAAATGGTGGAGAAAATTGGTATATTACCGAAAACTGGGCTTTGAGGTTTCATGAACATTTAAATACTCTACTTCTGCTTGCTGAACAGAATGATCCTATGTCTCAGTATCAAGTTGCCTGTATCTACTACTTAGGTTACCTATATACAAGCGAAAAGGAGGCTATTGAAAATTATGAAAGTGATATTGAAAAAGCTAGCTATTGGTTTGAGAAGGCAGCAAAAAATAAAGTCTATTCTGCAATAGATAATCTTATTGTAGTTGGGGTGGGTGAAGAAGCTGATAGGCTGAGAGTTATATATGAAGAATATAAAGATCGCTTCCCACTTAAAAACCCACCTAGTGTTGAATGGGAAAATAACCTAAAGTCATTATATGAAATTGCGTACAAAAGCATTTAACAAGCCACTTAAAAATGGACGGCTTACAGCCGCCCTTTAGCGGGGCGTTAGGCTAATGAGAGTATGAGAGAAGAACTAGCAGGATACATAAAAGGTCTATGTCAATTTTCTGCAGATTATGGATTCTGGATAGATCTAAAGTATTTTGAATTGACTAACGATGTAGATCTTCAAAACGTTGTAATAGATAAACTTACACATGAAGGTTGGCAGGATTCCGAAGTACCAAAACTAAGTCATATGAATAACCAAGAGTTTAAACATTCTGTTGATTCAGTTTTTAAATTAGCGATCAGACCTCCAGTAGGAAAGTTCACTTTAACTGAGTCGTTTTTTGAGTTTTATCGGTGTGAGTATGGAAAGCTTGAGTTTTTTGGGAGCATTGTTAAAGAGGAAGAAGATGTTTGTTTTGTTTATGTAACTCAAATACCCGGAGAACGAGTGCTGTATATTTTAAGGTGCGGTTTTGGACAGTAGTGGCGAGAACCTAACAATGGTGTCAAAATTGACCCACATTGCTACGTTCTATTTTGCGCATTTGCTCCGCAAATTATCGCACAAAATTCCACTTCACAATGTGGCCAATTTACACCGGCGTTAGGTGCAGGTGCACATGGATACATTTAGTTATTTAATAATCCTAGTTTCTGTTGGCTTTTTTTGTTTTCTGATGTTCATCATTGCGCAAGTGGTTCTGGTAGAAAGAATTTCATTAAAATACCCTGAGCTCTATGAAAGTTTAGGTAAACCTTGGTCTTTTTGGTCAGGGCCACGTAATTTCAAATTTGCATTTACATTTATTTTGGCAAGGTGTTTCAAACTAGAAAAACTTGATGAAATCACTCATAATTGGTGTGAGGTACCTATCTATTTTTGGTGGTTTAGTAATAATAGGAATTTCATTATGGTAAAAACACCTAGGGAAATAATAGACAGCCATTGTTAGTTATACACATACTATAACCTCTAAGGTGCAGATCAGCTCTATTATCTTTTTATGAGAACGAAGGATATGATAATCAGAAACTGCTTAGGAGTATTTTTAGAATGTGTTTCAACTCAACTGAATAAGTTTATCTCTGATTGAGTATTCATTTTAATTTGTACTGTTACCCTAAGGCTGTTTATTTGGGCAAGCGAAGAAATCAATATCTATTTTGCAAGATAGATGTCGTTAATAGTAACTATCAGAAAAAGAAATAATGCTCTCTAACGATATCTGGTTCTAGGACGGAAGTTTCTTAAAAAACAGTGCTTATTGCTATTTATCTCGCCTTCTACTTCGCCTGATGTTTTGGCACGTTCTGTGCATTACTGATGTATTGGAGCATCTTGCTTGCAAGAATGTTTTAAATAACATCTATAATGTGGAGGAATGCATGAAAAATATATTAATCATTGTCTTTGGGGTGCTGCTGTCTGCTTGCGCATCAACAGGGAAAAATAATTCTGTGCTAGAGACGTGGAATACGGTGGGAGAGAATATTTGGACGGTAAAAAATGGAGTGACGACATCCAGTGCTACCCCTGGGAAAAGTTATTTGGTATCACCAGATACTTACACTAACTTTCGTTTAGAGATTGAATTTATGCCGGATGAGCAAGTGAACTCAGGTGTGTTTGTGAATTGTAAAAATAATACTGAAATCGGCTCAAAAAACTGTTTTGAGGCTAACATCTCTGATAATCATAAAAAACCTGAGTTTCGTACAGGTTCTATTGTTAGACATGCGCCACCGGCGTCGAAATCCAACACAATTGGCAAATGGAATAAAATGGTTTTTACTGTGAATGCTGGAAAGGTATCAGTTGAGATTAATGGTGTGAAAACCGCTGAAGCAAGTTCGGCTGCTCACCCCTCAGGCTATATCGGTTTGCAACGTTTTAAAGGTGGTGTTATTCAGTTTAGAAATATGAGTATTACGCCATTATAAATGCGTTTAAGCTTGTCTGAAATAAAAGCCTGCTCATTGAGCAGGCTTTTTTATAGAGCAAGGTTTATTCATAACCATAGAATAAGGTCGCTCAAGTGAGTGTATTTTTTCATGTTTTAATACAGTGTCCCAGATACGAGATGGCTTTGCTTCGAGACCTTTTGAACTGAATAGTGTTGCCAAAAGTAGCAAAGTCGATTTTGTTATTTTTTACCTGAAAAATATACCATAGCATCATCAAAGGGTTCACTGATGGGGCCATACCAACTTCTTCCTGTTGCTTGAGGTGGTTGTCTGATAAAAGGGCGGCCAGCTCTTGAGGGCGGATAAATTTGTGCCAGACATGCGAGTTTTTTGGCGCAAAACGTGTCCAGGGAATATCCTGTGCTACTGCAATAAGCGACAGGTAACTCATCAACGTTCTATTGACAGTGTCATAGACGAACACACCTCCTGGACATAAGACCCGGCTTATTTCTGCGATGCTTTTGGCTAAATCATCAACATGTTCGAGCACATCACAACAGGTAATAAGGTCGAAAGAATCATCTGCGAAAGGTAAGTTTTCTGCTGGGGCTTGTTGATAATTGATCTTCAGTCCTTGTTCCTGGGCATGTTGTCTTGCTGTATCAAGGCTTGCTGCTGAGATATCGACCCCGGTGACATCTTGGCTGAAACTCGCCAGGTTTTCGGTAATGATGCCGCCTCCGCAACCGATATCAAGACAACGCAGGGAGCCTGTTTTGTTGCTTTGAATGCATTGTTGTATATAGCTGGATCTAAGTGGTTGAATGCCTGTTTCCAGAACATTTAAAAAAGAGTCCTTATCCCACCAACCATTGGCATAATCATTATAAATGTCATTATTGATTGTTTTTTTGACCAACATGTTTCCCTCATTTGTTTAAATATTAAGTTATTTAGCTATTTAACTATATAGTTAAATTAAATGATAATGTATTATTCTCATAAATGAAACAGTAAAATAAAAAAATGACTATTGAGACCCCAGACCAAAAAGATGAACTTAATGTCTATTTCAACAGCGCTTGCCCGGTGTGCAAGGCAGGTATAGAAGCACAGCAAGGTCGGTCTACTGAGTGCCAGATCAAGTGGAATGATGTTCATGCTGACCAGAAAGTGGTTGAGAATATTGATCAAAACTTGTCGACGGTTCGAAAATATCTGCATCTAACGAATGCAGACGGTGAACTCAAAGTGGGCATCGATGCTTTTATCGAGCTATGGCAGAATTCACCTGACGAAAAATACAAAGCCAGAATTTTTGCTTTGCCAGTGGTTAAACAAATGGCTGAAGTCGCGTATTTTATCTTTGCTAATGCCCTGTATTGGTGGAATCTCACAAAAAAGCGATGGTGAAATCTTTCTGCCTGAAAGAGCTGGCTGTGCATTGGCTTTCTCTGCGCAAGTACTATTCAGAATGAAAGGCCTATCGACGTGGAAATTCGATTGAATTTGCGGGATACTCATTCAGAGAGCATTGCCGACTAATGGGAAAGGCAAGCCGTTAAATGATCAGTGCTCTGACTGGAATAACTCGATATTGCCAAATGCCTAAACAGGCAGGAACTTATTGATGGAAGTACTTCTCGCAGTTCTCTTAATTTTAGGTGCTCTTCTGGCGGGTGCTGCCAGTCCAGGGCCCAGCTTTGTATTGATCGCCAGAATGGCTTTAGGCGTGTCACGCCGTGATGCGATTGCAGCATCATTTGGCATGGGATTGGGAGGAGCGATATTCGCAACCCTGGCGCTATTGGGTTTAAATGCCATCCTACATTCAGTGCCGACGATGTATATGGTTTTCAAAGTTTTGGGTGGTTTGTATCTTGTTTACATGGCAGTACGTATATGGCGTACTGCAAAAGAACCTCTGGCCCCCGTCAAAGCAGAGCAACAACAAACACACCAATCATTCTATAAGTCATTCTCTATTGGTTTGCTGACGCAACTAAGCAATCCAAAAACGGCTATTGTCCATGCCAGTATTTTTGCTGCTTTATTGCCCAGTGGCCTGCCAGTCATTCTCTATTGGATTCTGCCGTTGCTGGTGTTTGTGATTGAAGCTGCCTGGTACAGTCTGGTGGTGTTGACACTGTCAATGCCATCACCACGCGCAATTTACCGACGATCGAAAGCGAAATTTGATTATCTGGCGGCTAGTGTGATGGGGGCTCTTGGTTTGAAGTTAGTATATAGTGCTAATGAGTGAATTAAATATCGTCTTGCGAGAGGCGTTTCTAGAACACCCTGATTCAATGTTTACAGAACTGCGAGATAGTATCGAGTGGGATGAGCGTATGAATGCTAGAAAAACAGCTAGTTTTGGTGTGCCTTATGACTATTCAGGTATTACTTACCCACAAACAGAAATGCCATCATGCTTGCTTCCTGTATGCAAAAAAATAGCCCAAGAAATTGATTTTACACCCAACAATTGTTTAATGAATTTTTATTTAGATGGTAATTCAACAATGGGTTTTCATTCCGATTCGACACAAGAGCTTGAAGGCGGTACTGGAGTAGCAATAATTTCTCTTGGTGCCGAGCGCCATATCTGTTACCGAAGCAAGGAGGATAAACAACATAAGGTTACCTACTTACTTAAAAACGGCGCATTGCTTTATATGGATAGCCTTGTTCAAGGCAATTGGATGCATGCCATTCCCAAAGAACCAGGGAGTGGTGAACGTATTAGTTTAACGTTCAGACATATTGTAATGTAGAAGAGTCTGAGTTTGACGTCTTTTACTATGTGTTTGGTTTATTCGCTGCTAAGGTTAATGTCTATATTTTAAGTATTCGTTATGATCAAAGGCTTTCGTGATATAAAAAACGACCTTGTCTAAATGACGAGGTATAATGAAGACGAGCATGAAAAACGCCCACGATAAAAAACAATGAATACCAGTCAATCTATTTCTAACTCTATGCAACTGGCCTTACAGGCCTATTTCGACCATCTGATGGACTCTATTAATATCAATAGAGGGCTGGTTGGCGAGTATTTTGGGGATTCGAATGACTCGCTTGAAGCAAGGTTGCTTTGCCAGACAAGAAGCATTTATTTTCTGGTGAAATATTCTGAATTGTCTGCTAACGAAGAAGCTTTGTCTGCGGCTTTGGAGTTGTACCGAAAAACGAAGCTTCACTATTGTGACGCAACATTATGGAAAGAAAAACCAAGTTCACCTGATAAGACCAGTGACTTGTATGAACTGGCCTTTATTGCATACTCGTTTTCCTATTTATACCATGCCACGAAAGACGAGGAAGTGGCCAAAGACGCTAAACATGTTTTTTCTATACTCGGCGACATGGTTCAACGAGATCACTTTTTTCCTGAACTCACTCAATATAAAGGGCATGTTTCTCAAAACCCGTTAATGCATTTGTTTGAAGCCTTTATTGCCGGTTATTCCATATTTACTGATGAAACTTATAAGGTAACGGCGGTTCGGTTGCTGGAAATTGTTGACGCCCATTTTTATGATGCGAAGAATCATCGTATCACTGAAACTTTGAATCCTGATCCCTCGTTTACTTGGAGTGAGCCCGGGCATGCTTATGAATGGGCATCATTGTTAACTCTGGCGGCAAGCTATGGAATTGAAAATGATTCCAGAATTAAAATAAATTCTTTATTATCGTGTGCTGAAAAACACGGTACTAATCTGGGTGGTTTTGTTGCCTCAACGTATATTGATCAGCAAACTGAAGCGACCCATATCTATCGTATCTGGCCACAGTTGGAGCGAATTAGGGCTATGTTTGATCTAGGGCAAGTTGATCAGGGAATGGATGGCGTTACACAGGTCTTACAACACTTTTTTGATGAGGATGGCCTGCCGATTGAATATCTGCAGAATTCAGAAAGCAATCAACGGATAAAGTCTACGACTGGCTACCATGTTATTAACAGTTTCGAGTCAGCGCTGAAGGCAGTAAAAGACATGGGTTTTGCTTCTAAGGAAGAATCGAACGTCCACCATCAACCGCAATAATCTGACCGGAAATATAAGGTGCATCGCAGATCAGAAAGCGCACTGTTCTGGCGATATCATTTGGCTCGCCAAGCCGTTGCAACGGGATACGTTGTAACAACGCTTGTTGGTAGTCTTCATCATCTTCATGTTCTGGCCACAAAATAGCGCCTGGAGCAATGCCGTTGACTCTCACTTGAGGCGCGAGATCTATAGCCAATGATTTAGTCAATGATTGCAGACCGGCTTTGGCAGCACAATAAGCAGTGTGGTTTGCTAAGGGGCGATTGGCGTAGATGTCGACAATGTTTATGATCACACCGTGCTGTTGTTTTAAGTGCGCTGCTGCGTGTTTGGCCAGAAACAAAGGTGCTTTTAAATTGCTGGTCAGCAGATCGTTCCAGTGCTCTTCGGTAATATCCGATAGTGGGGTTGGATAAAAACTTGATGCGTTATTCACCAGGCCATCGAGTTGGCCGAAGGTGTTGATAGTTTGCTTGATGACTTGTTGATAGCTATCTGCCTGGGTGAAGTCGGCCTTAATAATATGGCAGCTGTTTTGTCGCTCACTGTTCAGATCAGCTGCCAGCTGTTTAGCGCATGCATCGGATGAACGATAATGAATCATGAGGTTGCAGTTTTGTTCATGCAGGGCTCTGGCAATCTGATTACCAATGCGCTTAGCGCCGCCAGTGATTAAAATTGTTCGTTGTTTTGTCATGTTTGCACTTCTTTAATAAGGCCATAAACGGTACTATGTCGCCACTATTTTACCTGTCATACTTTTGAATTCCCATGGATTATTTTCAGGCTATCATACTTGCTATTGTGCAAGGTATTACTGAATTTTTGCCAATATCGAGTTCAGCTCATTTGATTCTTGTCCCCAAAATACTGGGGTGGCAGGATCAAGGGCTGGCATTTGATGTGGCTGTGCATGTTGGAACTTTATTTGCTGTGCTGGCCTTTTTGCGTCGAGAGATTTTGCAGATATTGCCAGCGTGGTTTTCTGGTTTCCGTGGTTTTCACTGGAATGAGCATGGGCGTCTTGGCTGGTGGGTGATTCTGGCAACCATTCCGGTTGGCTTGATCGGTATTCTGGGCAAGGATTTTATTGAGATGAATTTGCGTGAACCGTATGTGATCGCATTGACTACGCTGATTTTTGGTTTGTCATTGGCTTATGCTGACAGACATGGCAACAGCAATCAAAAGGAATTACTGACTATGAGCTTTGTGCATGCCTTTGTTGTGGTTGGTTTTGCTCAAGCTCTGGCCTTGATTCCAGGAACCTCGCGTTCAGGTATCACCATGACTGCCGCTTTGTTGGCTGGCTATAGTCGAGTGGCAGCAGCGCGGTTTTCTTTTTTGTTAGCTGTTCCCGCAATTGCATTGCCAGGTTTGCTGGAAGCTAAGAAATTGATCGAGTCTTCACAGGCTGTGGCTTGGGACATACTGTTTCTGGGTATTGTCGTTTCTGCTCTGGTAGCCTTTTTGTGTATGCGTTTGTTTATGAATTTTGTTGAACGTATTGGTATGATGCCATTTGTTTATTATCGAGTGTTGCTGGCGATACTCATTGTTTGGGTGTTTTATGTCTGATAGTACTGATACTATTAATAAATCTGATAACTCTATGATTGCAAAGATGACGCAGGATATTGCTCAACGCTTTTCTTTTGATGAACTGGATGCCCGAGGTTGCTATGCGCAACTTTCCAAATCTATCAAAGATATTCAAGCTACGCATCACTATCCACCTGAGTTAGCCAAATTATTAAACCAATTTGCTGTTAGCGCAGTCTTGCTACGTGACACAGTGAAACTGGACGGCAGTTTGAGTATCCAGTACCGCACTTCTGGAGCCATTGCCATGTTGATTGCTGATTGTGGCAGTGACTATGGAGTGCGTGCTATTTGTGAATTTGATGTTGAGAGATTCCCGAATCAGTTAGAAGCGATTGATTTGCGTGAGTTTGGCAATGACGCTACCTTGACAATTACCATGACACCGAATAATGGCAAGCGCTATCAAGGTGTCGTGCCGATTGAATCGGCGACTCTGGCTGAATGTCTACAAGATTACTTCCTAAGATCAGAGCAGCTTCCCACACGATTCGTGTTGCATGCCGACAAAGATTTTGCGGTAGGGGTTTCCCTGCATGCGATGCCCGAACAGGACTCCGAGATAGTTGCCATTGTCAAAGACGACTGGCAGCGTTTGAACCTGTTATTGGATACGGTTCACGAGCAAGAATTAGCTGAGTTGGATGCATCAACGTTATTGACGCGCTTATTTCATGAAGAACACTGTCGTTTGCATGAAGAAAAACAAGTTCGATTCTCCTGTGATTGTTCGCGGCAGCGTTCCATTGTCGCTATTTTGAGTCTGGGTAAGGATGAAATTACGGATTTGATTTCAGAGCAGGAAGTCGTTGTTATTGATTGCCATTTTTGCTTCCAACGCTATGAGTTCAGCTGCCAGGAACTGGCAGATATGCTGATTGAAATGAGCGAAGAATAGCCAGCGTACTTCACTATTTAATTATCTGGAAATATCGGGAAGCATGCTGTTCCCGATATTTCTGTTGTACCTGTAGCCGTTCTATTCGAACAAACCTTTCGAATGATGTGTTGGAATGCGATAACGTTTCAATATGGCATCACGACTGGAGATTGCCTGTTGGTGGTTAATCGCTAACTGATAGCCATCTTTATCACTGATAATGACATATTCCTGTTTATTGTTATGCAGCACCGAAGCAAGGTGGGCAAAGTTCTTGATGCTTTCACCATTCACTTTATCGATAATCCAATTGCTCCAGTTATGATAACCCAGATTGACTTCTGCCGGTAATACCGTCAGTGCAACTACTGACTCTTCCCGTTCTTTACTGGTCCATTTATAGCGTTGTTGTAAAAAATCGATAGGCGCTTTCTGCCGCCATTTCTTGCCCCAGCGTTTGATGAGATTCATATTTAAAGGGACGAATAAAACACCGCCATAAATATAGTACTCCGGTAATTCACCAAATCGCTCGGCGCGAACCAGACTGGCACTTTGAAATTCATTACCCGGAGGGATGCTGACAGTGATGTCCTTGCCATCACGCATCAGAGTGATTTCAACGTCCTCGTCAAACTGGTATTGATCAATTGCATATTTATAACTGGTTCGTTGGTCATCTCGAAAGTTAATGGTTTCATCGTCGGCAATCACATAATCATCGATTTTGAGAATGACATCTCCTACCTGAATTCGCTTGTCTGACGGCGAACCTTCCAGCACATGAGTGACCACGACGCCGGTTTGTTCGGGCTTAATGCCATGAATGCTTTTCATTGCTGGGCTTTCCATACTTTGAATATAAAAACCCAGTTTTCGAAAGCCGTCGTACTGACCATCTTCGATATCCTCTAAGACATGTTGAATCACACTCGGTGGAACAAAATAACCGAGATTTTCTGATGAGTCACTGTAGTTGGCTTGCATTACAACACCGACAATTTTGCCGTTAGCCACAACTGGGCCACCACTGTTGCCTGGATTTATGGCTGCATCAATTTGACCTGCCAGAAAACGTCCATTGCCATGAGAATAGCGTTGATGTTCGACGCGTGATAGCACGCCTTTTGTAGTGCTCAGAGTTTTGCCGCCGATGGGAAAACCATAGACGCGCACAGGTTCCAGAGTATTTGGCAGTTTACCGAATTTCAATGGGGTTGAGTCATCGAAAAAATTCTCATCATCAACTGTTAAAATGGCCAGATCTGCCTCATGTGCTACGAAGGATGCTTTGGCATTGTATTTGCGCGAGTCACCCTGACGTTGTACCTGAATAAAACTGGCATCGGCAATGACATGAGCGTTAGTCAGAATGCGGTTGCCAGAGATCATAGAGCCAGAACCACTGCTTTGTGATGCATTGAGCATGCTCCAGGGAGTGAAATAATCTGGGGCACTGGTCGTGGTATATATTTTGACGACTGCTTGGCGGACCTTCTTGAGCTCTTTGTCTGGTTGAGCCTTGACCGGTGTGATCATCGACAAGGATATAAGGGTGAGAGTGATGATTGTAGTTGTCGAGCGCATAAACAGCCCGGAAAAATGAGTAGCTAAAAATAGTGACTGCTGCATAATTAAAGTTTGCCTGTTAAATCTGTTTTAATCTGTAAGATCTGTTTTAACCTGTAAGATCTGTTTTTAAAAGAGTGCGTCCATGATCATGTTGATAACATCCGCTTCTCTAGGGATAGTAGACATCGACAGCTGATTAAGCAAGTGAGTTTCATGACGAAACTGTGTGTTATCTTGAATCGTGCACTGGTAGCAAGTAAAGTCGTTTTATTGATCTATTTATACATTTTTAAGGAGCCTATATGTCCTCAGTTAGAGCATTTTCCAGAATGTTTTGCATTGCCCTGTTTTCCTTTTCTTCTATGCTTGCTATGGCAGCTGATGTTGATAAAAAGCAGGAAAAAGCCAGTGAGCCATTAAATACCGTTGTCCTGCAGACTAACCTGGGTGAAATTGAGATTGAATTGAACCCGGAAAAAGCTCCGAACACGGTAGAAAATTTTAAACAGTATGTTGCTAAAGGGTTCTATGATAAGACCATTTTTCACCGAGTCATCAAGGGCTTTATGATTCAAGGTGGAGGTTTTGATGCTGATTTGCAGATCAAAGCTACCGAAGCACCTATCAAGAACGAAGCTAGCAACGGCTTGCCTAATGTTATTGGTTCAATCGCTATGGCGCGCACTGGTGAACCGCATTCTGCAACCTCGCAGTTTTTTATCAATGTGAATAATAATACTGCTTTGAATTTCAGTTCTGAATCAGCTCGAGGCTGGGGCTATGCCGTATTTGGTCAAGTGGTCAAAGGTATGGATGTAGTGACACAAATAACACAATTGAAAACGAAACGTAATGGGCCTCATGGGAATGTACCGATCGAGACGGTTACTATTGAAAAAGCCTATTTGCGCTGACGACGCGGGCATCAACCTATGGGGTGAAACCCAGGCAAGCGAATGGCTAAGTAAATATGTTTGAGTTTTTTGAAAAAATAATCACGCCATTCCCAACGGATGAACCACAACAACCGCCCAAAACATTATGGGCTTTCTGTCGCTATTATACCCGGGGAGCAGAAGTCTCTCTGGGCTTAATGGCGCTGTTGACCGGATTGTTGGCAGTGTTTGAAGTCTCATTATTTGGTTTTATGGGACAGTTGGTCGATTGGTTGGGTACAAAATCGCCTGAAACCTTGTATGTTGAAGAGCGTGGAACGTTGTTGTGGATGGCTTTTATCATTCTGGTTGCGATTCCGTTGACGGTGTTATTGCATGCCTTATTAATTCATCAAACTCTGTATGGTAATTATCCTTCGGCCATTCGCTGGCAAGTGCATCGTTACCTGTTGGGGCAGAGCATGGCCTTTTACCAGAATGAATTGGCCGGTCGAATTGCGACCAAGGTACAACAAACCTCATTGTCGATTCGAGAAACTGTCATGAAAGTGCTGGATGTACTTTTATTCGTCGGTGTCTATTTCGGTGGAATTGTTGTCTTAGTAGCATCATCTGACTGGCGATTAACAGCTCCGCTGTTGCTCTGGCTATTGGGTTATTTGGGAACCTTGCGCTTTTTTCTGCCGCGATTGCGTCGTTTGTCGGTCAAAAATTCTGATGCTCGTTCGGTTTTAACTGGGCGTCTGGTGGATAGTTATACCAACATCAGCACCTTGAAATTATTTTCTCACTCCAAACGTGAATCAGAATATGCCAGAGAAAGTATGCAGCTGGTGTTAGACACTTTGAATCCTTTGATGCGCGTTGTGACGCGAATGCAAGTCGTCATCTGGATGTTGAATTCGCTGCTGATCTTTTCTATTTCCGGTTTGTCTATTTATCTGTGGACTCAAGATGCAGTCAGCACGGGTGCTATTGCCATTGCTATCAGTTTGCCGCTACGTCTCAATGGCATGTCACAGTGGATCATGTGGGAAGTTGCCAGTTTGTTTGAACATATTGGCACTGTGCAGGATGGTATGAGAACCATTGCTCAACCCAGAGACGTTCTTGATCAACCGAAGGCGCCTAAGCTGCAGGTTACTCAAGGTGAAATTGTCTTTGATCATGTTGGTTTTCATTATGAGAAAGAGAGTGGTGTGATTGATGATTTATCTCTGACAGTTAATGCGGGCGAAAAAATAGGTCTGGTAGGTCGTTCTGGTGCGGGCAAGTCAACACTGGTAAATCTGTTGCTGCGTTTTCATGATATAGAGCATGGCTCGATCAGTATTGATGGGCAGAGTATCGATAAAATTCAACAGGATAGTTTACGCGCAGAAATCGGTATGGTTGCCCAGGAAACATCGTTGCTGCATCGTTCAGTAAGAGACAATATTTTGTATGGCAAGCCGGATGCCAATGAAGATGAAATGTTGTTTGCTGCTCAACAAGCTGAGGCTCATGAGTTTATTCTTGATCTTTCTGACCCCAAAGGAAGAACGGGGTATGATGCGCATGTTGGTGAACGAGGTGTCAAGCTGTCTGGCGGTCAACGCCAACGAATTGCGATAGCGCGTGTTCTGTTGAAAAATGCACCGATTCTGGTGTTGGATGAAGCGACTTCAGCTCTGGATTCGGAGGTGGAAGCCTCTATCCAGAAAAGTTTATATAAATTGATGCAAGGTAAAACGGTGATTGCCATTGCTCACCGTTTGTCGACGATTGCTGCGATGGATCGTTTGATCGTGCTGGACAAGGGTAATATTGTGGAACAAGGGACGCATCAGGAACTTATCAAGACTGGTGGTGTTTATGCACAGCTCTGGTCCCGTCAGTCAGGAGGGTTTCTTGGGAGCTAAAAACAGGTCTGTTAAGGCCGAATGCCCTTGTGGTGGTTATCGTTCTGGAGCAAAGTCGGTTTCTGGTAATAAAAGGCCATTACCTGCTGTGACTTATAGCGAATGTTGTGGCCAGTTTATTGATGAGCATGTACTGCCACCGACTGCAGAACAATTGATGCGTTCACGATACACTGCATATGCCTTGAGTAAATCCGATTATCTGTTGAGCACTTGGCATACTTCAACACGGCCACGAACCTTGGATATCGACAGTCATTTGAAATGGTTGGGTTTGACTGTGCGAAGAGTGGAACAGGGTGCCGCCGCTGATGATAAGGCTGTGGTCGAGTTTGTGGCTCGCTATAAAGTGGGTGGCCAAAAGGCGGAACGATTACAGGAAACCAGCGACTTTGTTAAAGAAGGTGGGCGTTGGTTTTATGTGACTGGGTTGGTTAATCAGGTCTAGTCAGCCTGAGTCTTGTTTGTTATTGTCGGTTTTTTGTCCAAGAAAATCACTATCAATTTGTGTACAAACAATGGAGTTAATATGTTTGCCAGAGAATGGAAAGCCAGATGCCCGAAACATAAAAAAGAAGGGTTTATCGACTATTTGTATGAAACTGGAGTCAAAGATACATCGGCTACGTCAGGATTTTTTGGAGCACAAATTCTGCTCAGAGAATTTGGTGATAAGGTTGAGGTCACATTGATCTCTTATTGGGCGTCTCTGGAAGCCATCGAAGCCTTTGCCGGAAAGGATATTAGTGTTGCCAGATTGTATCCAGAAGATGATCAATACGAGTTGGAACCTGATGCGTTCGTTAATCATTACGAAGTGATAGAAAATACATGGAAGTAATCGTTGTCATTGCCGAGTATTTTGCTCGATACAATCGACATTAAAATCGACTTCTCTTCAAGATGATAAATTAACTATGTCTATTGTATTTAATGTTCTGGAAATTGTAGCGCCGGTGTTTATTCTGGCTGCCATTGGTTTTGCCTGGATAAAGCTTGGCTTTGAATATCGCATTGAGTTTGTGACCAAGATGGCGATGACCTTGTCGGTGCCGTGTTTGATTTTTGTGTCATTGATGAAAACACGAATTAATCCTGAGGCTCTGACAGCCACATTGTTGGCGACTGTTGTGGTTTATATATTGATTACTGCTATTTTCTTGGTGTTGGTCAAGCTGTTTGACTTGGAAGTGAAATCCTTCTGGGCGCCGATGATTTTTAGCAATACTGGCAACCTTGGTTTGCCGTTAGCCTTGTATGCATTTGGCGAAATTGGTTTGAGTTATGCCATTATCATTTTTGCTGTGATGGCGGTTTATTCTTTTTCTCTGGGTGTCTGGATGGTTTCTGGTGGTGGTTCACCCTTAAAAGTTGTTAAAGAACCGATAGTCTGGGGAACGCTGTTAGGAGCCGTTTTTATGGTGCAAGGGTGGCAAACTCCCACCTGGATGACTAATAGTCTGGATCTGATTGGCCAATTGGCGATTCCCCTGATGCTAATCACTCTGGGAGTGGCGTTAGCACGTTTGCAGGCACCCTCATTGGGGCGGGCTATCTGGTTGTCTGGGCTTAAATTTTTGATTTGTGCTGGTATTTCATTAGCTGTTGGGAGATGGATGAACCTGGAACCTGTTGCATTAGCGGTGTTGATAGTGCAGTTTTCCACTCCTGTTGCTGTCACATCGTACCTGTTGGCTCAGAAATATGGAGCCAATGCCGAAGAGGTTGCTGGTTTGGTTGTGGTGTCAACTGCGTTGAGCATTCTGGCATTGCCCTTGTTATTAGGATTTTTGCTGTAAGTTGATCATGGAGTGCCTGTTTGACAAGCACTTCATGATAGAGCCATGGCTAGCCATTCATCTTTTCATAGACTTTGCTGTCACCATTGTTCAACAGTAATAGTACTTCGTAATAGTCTTTTCTTGACCCGACTTCCATACCCGGGCTGCCTACCGGCATGCCCGGTACTGACAAGCCCAGAGCGTTTTCAGGTGGATTGCTCAGAAAACGTTTGATAGTTTCGGCAGGGACATGACCTTCAAAGATATATTTACCTTCGCTGTGAATAACCACACCAGTGTGGCAGGACCGGTATTGTTTGGGAATGTTCAACTCATCTTTTATCATTGACATAGCGTCTTTATTGAAAGTAGAACTGGAGAAACCGTTGTCTTCCAAGTGTGAAACCCATTTCACACAACAACCGCAGTTCGGAGATTTATAGACTTGCATCTCATTACTGGCAATTGCTTTATTGGCAAGAAGGACTGTAAATAGTAGTAGTGTGTAGTATTTCAGGTTTTTTCTCATAATATTTCGTTTTCTCTTGTTGAATATCAGTCTTGATGCAATTCGCTCTTTTCATGGTTTTACTATACAACTTAGAGTTGACTCTAGGTCAAGAGTTTTGTCTGAATTGTTGTGAATAGTGCATTTACACAACAACAATTGAATTTCATTATTGAATTGACTTTGGGACCAATCGGTTCTAAAGTTCCGGTATGAGAACTGGCAGACCCTTGGAATTTGACCCGGAACAGGCATTAGCCTCAGCAACAATGTTGTTTTGGGAAAAAGGTTATGAGACAACATCAACTGTTGATTTGATGCAAGCTATGGGCCTTTCCAAAAGTAGCCTCTACCAGACCTTTGGTTCTAAACAGGAGCTGTTTCTTCTGTGTATGGAGCATTATGTAAAAATGGTGAATGATTATTTGCATCAAAAACTGGAGGAGACTGGTTCGGTGAAACAGTTCTTTTTTGATATTTTGTTAGAAAACTATATTGAGAATGATGTAGGAATTCCTGAGGGTTGTTTACTGGTGAATAGCACCTGTGAATTTGGCGATAAGCATCATGATATCAGCCCTTTGCTGACTGTAAAAATGAATGGCTATCGTCAGGTTTTGCAAGCCGCTATTGAGCTGGGCCAGGAATCTGGCGAAGTTGTAAAAGATAAAGATTCCCGGCAATTAGCTGAGTATCTATTGGTGGTTTTAAATGGTTTGAGTGTTATGAGGCGTTTGAATAACGCCCCTTTAACGGAAAACGGCATTGTCGATCAGGTCATGGAAATATTTGTTTAAAAAAAATTTCCTGAATTTTGGACCGATTGGTTCAAAATCTATAATTTAAAGAGAGAATAATATGAACTTTGAGAAAAAAACAGTATTGGTTAGCGGATCGAATCGAGGCATTGGTAAGGCGTTGGTTGATGCTTTGTTGGATAAAAAAGTGCATAAGGTTTATGCCACGGCAAGACAAGTAGAGAGTTTACCAGCTTACACAGATACGAGAGTAGTGCCTGTAGCATTGGATATAACCAACCCTGAGCAGGTGGCTGAAGTCAGTGAATTGGCCAATGATGTTGATATTCTGGTGAATAATGCGGGCGTTGCTTCTGCTAATGGCTTTTTGGATGGTTCGCTTGAATTAGTGCGGTATGACATGGATACCAATTATTACGGAACATTGAACATGCTCAAAGCATTTGCTCCTGTTCTTAAAGAGCGGGACATAAGCGCCATTGTCAATGTGGTTACCATTGGCGCATTTGCCAACCTTCCTATACTGGGCGGTTATTGCGCTTCAAAAGCGGCTTTGTTTTCCTTGTCACAGGCTATGCGTATTGAGTTGGAGTCGGATAATGTCACTGTTCATACAGTGAATCCCGGACCAATTGATACTGATATGTCCAAGGGGTTTGATGGAGACAAACAATCAGCTGCTGTGACTGCTGACAATATCATTCGCAGTGTTGAAGCAGGTGAGCTTGATATTTTTCCTGATGCCGCAAGTCAATATATGATTGATGTCTGGAAAAATAACTATCAAGACCTGGAAAAAATCATGGCAGATATGAATGCTGGTTGATATTCAGGCAAATCAATTAGCGTAAAAAACAGCTATAAACATAAGGTAAAGAACTATGAAGAAATTACACTTGGCTATATCAACTGACGATATAGCATCAACGGTAAAAGATTATACTGATCGTATGGGGTGCAAACCCTGTTTTGTTGTGCCAGAGCAATATGCTCTCTGGCGCACTGAGTCTATTAACCTTTCAGTGCGCAATGACCAGAGTTGCAAACCGGGTCAACTTCGGCATTTGGGTTGGGAAGATGATAACGCAACAGCGTTTACAGCGGATAAAGATGTTAATGGTGTGTTATGGGAGTGCTTTAATGCACAGCATCAGGCCGAAGAAATTGAGCAGGCATGGCCGGGAACAGCTTATAAACCGGCATAGATCAAAACTGGTTCGATAATTCAGGCTTGGCAGTATCAACGGCACTATGCAAGCCGTCACCGGATGATGGCTCGCATAGCTTGTTCTTTATATCCTTTGAAAAGGGAATTTCAGAGGATGAGTTTTTGTCCAAACGCTATGACTAAAAGTCCTTTGTGCTTTTCAGGCATATTTTCTAGCATTGACAGGTGCTTCTAGAGTCGTACTTTAGGGGAGGGTCGTATTGATAAATACGGTATTTCCAGAAAAACAAACCTCGTTAAATCATGAAAAATCCAAATTCGTTTACCTGCAATTCTTCAAATAAAAAAATGGATCCCATGCGCTTCCGTTATTCGGGCAGCACTAAGCCTGATGGTTCTGAAAATGATAATGACCGAGTTGAGATTGGTCCCACAGATCTTGCTTTTAATGAATGGCGGGAGTTGGGGCTGACGACACCCAACCTGACTCGTATGCGTGAATATCGTCTGCAACGAATTGTGGATGAACTTAACAAAAGGGGTCTGGCAGGAGTGTTGTTATTCGACCCATTGAATATTCGCTATGCGAGTGACTCGACTAATATGCAGTTATGGATAACCCATAACTCTGCAAGGGCGTGTTTTGTTGCTGCCAGTGGTCATATGATCTTATGGGATTTTCATAACTGTGAGCATTTGTCAGCGCATTTGCCTCTGGTTAAAGAACTCAGGGGTGGTGCTTCCTTTTTCTATTTCGAAACAGGTAACAAAACCACAGAACATGCCAATCGCTTTGCGGCAGATATGCAGTCTATTTTGGTTGAACATGCTGGGGAAAATAAACGTCTGGCAATTGATAAGATTGAGATAGCGGGCTTGCGAGAATTGGACAAGCTGGGTATCGAGACGTTTGATGGTCAAGAGGTCATGGAAATGGCTCGTGCCATTAAAAACGACGACGAAATTAATGCAATGCGTTGCTCAATCGCTTCCACGGAAATTTCCATGAAACTGATGCAACAGGCAAGCGTGCCAGGAGTCACTGAGAATGATATATGGTCTGTTTTGCATGCAGAAAATATACGCCGTGGTGGTGAATGGATTGAATGTCGGATTTTATCATCCGGGCCACGAACCAATCCCTGGTTTCAGGAATCAGGTCCACGAGTAGTTCAGGAAGGAGACTTTCTCGCTCTGGATACCGATTTGATCGGCCCTTATGGAAGTTGTGCGGACATTTCCCGAACCTGGTTGATCGGTGATGTTGAACCGACTGCTGAGCAAAAACATCTATATCGAGTGGCTTACGAACATATCCAATACAATATGAGCATTCTTAAACCTGGAATGAGCTTTGCTGAGGTCACCGAAGCCGGTTTGCTACTTCCAAAGGAATTCAGGGAACAACGCTATGGTGTGATGATGCATGGTGTTGGCTTGTGCGATGAATACCCTTCTATCCGCTACCCGGAAGACCTGCAGAGCTATGGCTATGATGGTGTTCTTGAGCCTGGCATGGCCTTATGTGTTGAAGCCTATGTGGGGGCTGTTGGAGGTAAACAGGGTGTGAAACTGGAGGATCAGGTCGTCATTACCGAAGACGGTTTTGAAAATCTGACACAATATCCATTTGAAGAGAGTTTGTTGGGGTAGCAGGGATAGATATGGTTTCCCGCTTTGGCCTATGGCCTAGGGTGGCCATCAACCCGCAACTGAAATAGGAAATAAGGCGGGATACAGGCCCCTTGGCCGGAAGCTGTTCTCGCGCAGATATAATCATCATTGCAGCTCTTGTTATTGTCGCACTGCATCAGGGATGCGGGGCGCACATTCTGCTCCAGGCAGTCAGTAAATGGTTTATTGGCTGCCAGACAGCGGTTGAAACCATACAATACCGCGATTGAACCACAGGTTTCACCATCGGCTAAGTGATCACAGTTTGAGGAGCACATGCCATTTGGAAAACCAACTCTGGTTCTCTCACAATGGTTGTTTGTTCCACAAGTTGAGAGTTGCGATTGTACTATACGGTCTTTCAGTGGGTTGTTGTGCTGCGTCATTATCCCGATCTCGCAGGCAGAGCCAGCTTGGGGTTGTTTACTTACGCAACGACCTATGGGAGAGTTTTTCTGATCACTGACCTGCTGACATTGCAGACCTTGTTTGCAGGACCACTTTTTAAACGATGTATCTATGCCAAGTGTGCAATGGGATCCAAGCTCTCCTTCGTCGTATACGGCTCTTTCAGAAAATGGGCGTGAAAGCTTTGCCGAACTGCCATTAACCAAGGCTTTTAGGTAATCTACTCGTCGCTGCAAATCACCAGATAAGTGAGGTGATCTGGCAACATGAATACTGTTGACAGAACTGGTGTCGGGGCGATCTTTACCGACGAAATGAAAACCTGCGATAGTTCTAGCCTGGTGGCAACCAACACAGCTCATATCATTAAGGCGTCTGAGCAGGGCGTAGGGAGACTGTATGCTTGTGTAATTGGTAAAATTAATCTCAGCAAAATTTTCCTCGGAAAAAATCTGATCATAAGGTCGATTAGCTTTGCGAGCCAAGCCATGCAGGGCGAAAGAACTGGCTTTTTTTGCCAGATACTGCACTGGCAGTTGCAGTAAACCCTGATCCAATTGCTGTAACTGCTCAGGCTGTTTTAGCCAGTTTAATAGTTGGGCTTTCTTTTCCGGGTTATATTGCAGGAGTTTTGTGTCAGGTGTATTTTCTAAGGGTGCCAACTGAAATAGTTCTCTGGATGAGTTGAATGTGAAGACTCGCAGAAAATATTCAGCATAGCCCCCCATATCAGGCCTGACCGTTGATGGCCAACGGATTGCCTGCAGATTTATTTCTATGGATTTCAGTTGTGAAAAGCTAAGTTGGCTTCGATGCAGTGGTCCATCATCTGCCAACAGTTGAGTTGCATTCAAGGGTTCTTTCATATCCCACCTTCTGGCAGCTTGCTGGCATTGCATACCATCGTCAGGAACCCAGAAGACCGTATTGACAGTCAGTGGCAGGCGAGATTCAATTGCGCTGTTATTATCTTGCGTGGCACGATATGCCAAGCGGTAAATTAATCGAATTTCCCCGCAGGTTTCGGTGGCAAAGGGCTGTCGATCCAGGCGGTTGATAATGCCAATCAGTTCGAAGTTTGCTTGCTTGGAAAACAGCCATTGTTTATCCAGCAAGCGATGTGACTTTGCCATACTGACACTGAGTTGAGGGTCTTTTTTACGCGCAGCATCGAGATCGGAGGCGATGCTGTTCATTATTGAACGATAATAGGCTTGCCGGGTAAGTTGCTGGTTGTTAACCTCATCGCCTTGGCCCAGCCATTTGCCTATTGGGAATTCTGACTCAAGTGAAGTCAGCAGGTTCGGAGAGTCAATCACTGTGACTAATTTGGCGGCGGCTGTATGGTTCAATAATGTGACACTCAGTAATAGTGTGAGAAACAGCTTGAGCGGAAAAAACAGCTTGAGCGACAAAAACAGCTTGTGTGCGCAAAACAGCTTGTGTTGGAGCAAATTAATAAACCTATAGGTGCTTTGATACGCCTTTATCAATGTTTCCATAACGCTGTCCCTGTGTTGATGTAATTCTGCAGTTAATTCAGTTGTGCTTTCACTTTGGCAATAGCTTCCAACCTGGCCCGTCGAATTGCCTCTTTTATCTTTTCACCGCTATCGTATTGCTGAGCGATGGCTTTACTATTGACTGATAATGCTGCTTTGACAAATTGATGAAACATAGCTGCCTGAGGGTAATCGCGATTTTCCAGGCCGGTTCTGCCACGAGCATCGGCTTCACAGGTCAGAACAAATTGTTCGGCTCGTTTCGGATCTCTCAGACTGCCAGTTTTTTCCAGAACTTTCAGAAGGCTGGTCGTTTTGAGCTCTGCCAATTTGTGCATGCGTAAATGGTGTTCACTGACAATTGTGGCCAACTCCCTGTACTTGCTGGGAATTCGTAAACGTTCACACAGCGACTCAATGATAGGAACACCAGCTTGCTCATGGCCATGATGGGATGGCAAAATCTCTTTCGGAGTGACACCTTTTCCCAGGTCATGTGTCATGGCGGCAAAGCGCACCAATGGATCCTCGCTGAGGCGTGTTGCTTGTTCTATCACCATCAGAGTGTGAATGCCAGTATCGACTTCCGGGTGATAGTCCTTGCGTTGTGGAACGCCGAACAAGGCATCGACCTCTGGCAGAACTCTGGCCAGAGCACCACAGTCGCGCAATACCTTAATAAAACGTTGGGGGTGCTTGGTTTTGAACGCCTTGGACATCTCTCCCCAGACACGTTCTGCAACCAGTGCATCAACTTCACCGTTGCTGACCATTTCTTTCATTAACGACATAGTTTCATCGGCAATAGTGAAATTAAACCGGGCGGCAAACCGCGCAGCGCGAAGAATGCGCACCGGGTCTTCGAGAAACGCATCCGAAACATGGCGGATGATGCCTTGCTGTAAGTCTGCCTGACCACCAAACGGATCAATGATATTGTTGTCGGCGTCTATAGCCATTGCGTTGATAGTGATATCACGCCGTTGCAGGTCATCTTCGACAGTGATGTGAGGTGAGGTATTAAAAGCAAATCCTTGATAACCTCGTGCAGTCTTTCGTTCTGTACGGGCCAAGGCATATTCCTCGCCGGTGCTGACGTCGATGAATACCGGGAAATCCTTGCCTACGGCTTTGTAACCGAGTTTGTTCATGGCTTCTGGCGTCGAACCAACAACAACCCAGTCGCGGTCAGCGATCTCCAGTCCGAGCAATTGATCACGGACAGCGCCGCCAACAAGATAAGTCTTCATTGCCAATAGTGTCCGCAGCTAAATGCCGTATTGTTCACGGTAATTGAGCATGGTGGGCAGGTGTTTTGAAAACTCGGAATTGTCACGTACATAATCAATAAGGTGTTCCATTGTCGCTATGGTAAATACTGGAATATCAAACTCCGTTTCAACTTGCTGGATAGCAGAGGTTGCAGTCAATTGTTCGCCTCGCTGGCCGCGTTCCTGCCGGTCCAGAGCAAGAAAGACAGTTGTTGCTCGTGCGTTGGCAGCCTGAATAATATCGAAAGATTCGCGAATGGCAGTACCTGCCGTGATCACGTCATCAATGATTGCTATTTTGCCGTTGAGGTCAGCGCCAACAGTGGCTCCACCTTCACCATGTTGTTTTTTTTCTTTGCGGTTGTAGGCATAGGGAATATCTTTACCCGTTAGTTCTGATAACGCCATCGCCGTGCCACAGGATAAGGTGATGCCTTTGTAGGCTGGTCCGAATAAAACATCAAACTCTTGTTTTGAAGCGGTAATGCTCTGGGCGAAAAAACGGCTTAATTGCAACATACTGGAGCCGCTATTAAACAATCCTGCGTTGAAAAAATATGGGCTTACCCGGCCTGATTTGAGTGTGAACTGGCCGAATTTCAGTACCCCAGTGTTGAGTGCGAATTCGATAAAGTCTTTCTGGTAATTTTGCATAAGCATCCAATAACAATTACTGCGTGATTTTATATGCCTATATGATACTCTGACCCTCTTCAATTTTAAATTAAAAACAGTAAACACGAATACGGATAGAAAATGAAAATTATTTCGATCAATGTAAATGGCATTCGTGCCGCTGCCCGCAAAGGGATGTATGAATGGTTAGCTAAAGTAGATCCTGACGTGGTCTGTTTGCAGGAACTCAAAGCACAGGAAGATCAGATTGCTGGAGAGCCGTTTCACCCTGAAGGTTATTACAGCTATTTTCACCCAGCTGAGAAGAAAGGCTATAGTGGAGTTGGTATCTATTGTAAGCAAAAGCCGGATCAAGTGCATATCGGTCTTGGTGCAATAGATCAGGCGGATTGGAAGGATATTGACTATGAAGGACGTTATATTCAGGCTGACTTTGGTGATTTAAGTGTTGCATCACTGTATATGCCGTCGGGTTCGAGCAAAGAAGAACGGCAATTGATCAAATACGATATGATGGCACAGTTTGAGCCCGTGTTGCAGGAGATGTCTAGTTCAAATCGAGAGTTTGTCATTTGTGGTGACTGGAACATTGCGCATAAAAACATTGATATCAAAAACTGGCGTGGAAACCAGAAGAATTCTGGTTTTCTGCCAGAAGAACGTGCCTGGTTAGACTGGCTGTTTGATGAAGCGGGGTTTGTCGATGCCTTTCGTGAAATCAACCAGGAGGAAGAACAATACACGTGGTGGTCGAATCGTGGGCAGGCCTGGGCGAATAACACGGGGTGGCGCATTGACTATCATATGGTAACTCCAGGCTTGAAAGATAAAATCATTCCTGGTTCGGATCTGATTTACAAAGAAGAACGCTTTTCTGATCATGCCCCTTTGATTATTGAATACGACCTGTAAACAACAAGCTCCCAAACTATGAACGCACAGCAAACATTGAGTATTAGAGATTATATAGGCTTATATAAAGACAGGCGTTTGCTGGTGGTATTTACACTTGGAATGTTGAGCGGTTTTCCCTGGGTGTTGATTGGTTCTGCGATGACCGCCTGGTTGCAGGAAGCTGGCCTGACTCGTTCAGCCATAGGTTTTTTTGGGTCGGTATTTGCAGTCTATGCCTTTAATTTTTTGTGGGCTCCTCTACTCGATGGTTTTAAATTGCCATGGATGAACAGACTTGGTCGGCGGCGATCATGGATTTTTCTGATGCAGTTTATTATTCTGCTGATGGTCGTTGCAATTGCTTTCACTAATCCAGCAAACAGTCTTATCTGGGCGAGTATCCTGGCACTGGGAATCGCCATAGCATCTGCTACTCAGGATGTGGCGATTGATGCGTATCGAATTGAGATAATGCGAGAAGAGGAACAGCATAAAATTCCCGCTGCTGCTGCCATGGCGACCAGTGGTTGGTGGACAGGGTATTCATTACCAGGGGCGATAGCCTTAATTTTATCGGATCAACCGGGAATGAGCTGGCAAGGTGTGTACTTAGTGCTGGCTGCATTTGTTGTATTGTCGATAGGTTTTCTCTTGTTCATTAAGGAACCAGCTCAACATAATTCAGACCAGCCTGAACAGACTGATATTGGTTTGGTGCAGAGTTTAGTTGAGACTGTAGTGAAGCCATTGACTGAGTTCTTTCAACGCAATGGTATTCAGATTGCCGTATTAGTGTTGTCGTTTATATTTCTATTTAAAATTGGAGAAGCATTTCTGGGAAGAATGTCGATTGTGTTTTACAAAGAGATTGGCTTTTCTAATACTCAAATCGGCATTTATTCGAAACTGGTTGGTTGGTGGGTGATTATTATTTTCTCATTGATTGCCAGCGCTTTGAATATTCGTTTTGGCATTGTTAAAGGTCTGATGATCAGCGGTTTGGCAATGGCAGCAACCAATTTGATGTTCACTTGGATTGCCTTGGTTGGCCCCAATGTTCCTTTGTTTGCTTCTGCTATCATAGTGGATAACTTCACTGCCTCCTTTGCCACAGTAGCTTTCGTATCATTTATTTCCTATTTGACAAACCGGGCGTATACAGCCACACAATATGCATTGATGGCATCTCTTGGAAACCTGGGGCGAACTACATTAGCTACTTTGAGTGGGCTTATGGTTGATTCCTTGGATGGCAATTGGGCCTTGTTTTTTGTTTTAACGGCGTTGATGGTGATCCCTTCATTATTATTGTTGAAATCGTTGAGCAACCGATTGCCGATGAATTAGGGCCTGGTAATATTGTGAGTTTACAGCATTATTTAATATGTGTGATCAAGCGTAAATCAGAATTTTTCGTATGCTTTGTCTCAGTAAAACTGGCATGAATAAACACATGGTTCGTTTGTTTCTGATTGTTTGAGTTGTGTATATAGAGTGTAAAACCGTCTGGTAAAACTCAGGTTTGTCAGTAAAATCCAGGGTTAGAATAAACGAAAGCGAATAAACGGATTATGAGGATGGTACTTTCTATTATTGTGTTGCTTGTTGTTACGGGAGTGGTGGTGTTTTTCGGATTGAAATATTGGCTGAACACTATTTCTGACAAACATGATTTACAGGGCTCGATAGAAGTTGAGGTTAGTAAGTTTACCCGTAAAGGTTTATCTCATGCTTTGGTGGTCGGTGTTTACAAAGAGGGTAAGCATGTGTTTCGAGGCTATGGCAATACTACCGCAGACAACCCTGTAGTGCCTGATAGCCTGACGAGTTTTCAAATTGGTTCGGTCAGCAAGGTGTTTACCTCTGCTTTGTTGCAGATTATGGTGGATGAAGGTGTAGTCAGTATGGAATCGACGTTGCAGGAGTTGATAGGTGAGCAATATACCTTGTCGCCAGAGGCCAGTCAGGTGACACTTAAACAGTTGGCCACGCACACATCGGGTTTTCCCAGAGTACCTGCATCATTGCTAAAGAAAGTGGAAGGGATTGTTGGCAAGAGCGGTATGATGGAGAATCCATACAGCTACATTGAGCTTGCTGATGTCATGAACTATCTTGAGGAGTCAAAAGGCAAACGCAGGCCTGGTCGGCTTGATTACTCTAATTACGGTATGGGCCTGTTGGGTCATGTGTTGGAAATTGTCTCTGGCAAAGATTTACAGACATTAACACATGAAAAAATTTTTGAACCTCTATCCATGCAGGCTACATCTATTCAATTAACTGAGACAATGCAAGAATCACTTGCGCAAGGCTATTCTGCCCAAGGAGAATCTGCGCCATTATGGACATTTTCAGCCTTAGGAGGTGCAGGTGCTTTCAACTCCAATGTCTCAGATATGATGAAGTTTATCATTGCTAATATAGAAGGTAAGTCATCTCTTTCTTCTTCTTTTGAAGTGATGCAGGAACCATCAGATGTTCCTGGAATCGGTATTGGTTGGATGCAGCCTAGTCGTATTGATCGATTTTTTGGCAATATAAGCCATGTTTGGCATAACGGTATGGTGGGTGGATATACATCATACATTGCCGTAGATCGGCATACTCAAACGGGTGTGGTTGTGCTTTCCAGTAAATCGATTGACGTTTCAATGTTAGGGATGATGCTGGTGAGACAGGCGCGAACGCAATCATGGTCGTCACCAGAGAGTTCGATAAAGAGCTTGGAATAAAGGCAAAAAACCTGACTTTTTAGGTGTTTTTGCCTTGACTTGAAGCCAGGTTTAAGTCGTAGCATGGGGTCATTGTTAAATTACTAGGAAAACTAATAATGACTGATCATACCTCTGAAATAGCTTGCAATTTAAGCAGTGAAAACTGTTGTTCGCGAAAAACAATGGTGCAAGACTGGATGACCAAGCATCATTCACACCTTGAAAAGAAAGAAAATGGAGTAAGTCTCTTTTTGGATAATAACCCTGAAGTCAGAGAGCTTGTTGCTGATCTTGTTCGTATAGAACGTGATTGTTGTCACTTTTTGCAGTTCAATACAGTTGAAACTCAGGATAGTTTTCGGTTGGATGTTGCTGGCCCGGCTGATGCGAAGCCTTTGATTTATTCGTTTTTTGATTTGGAGCTGTAATATGGTTGACTCTATTGATCAGAAAAAAATGACAGATAGTCGTGTTAAGCGTTTGGGTTTTGCTGGTTTAATGTTTGGTCTAGCCTCGATATTTGCGTGTGCATTACCAGTGATTTTAACCTTGCTTGGTATGAGTGGCCTGGGGGCTGTAGCAATGGCTTCTGAATCGAGTCTGTTGATTGGTTTACTGGGAGGAACTTTGGTTTTTCTGGCCTTTTTGACATTGTGGGGGCTTATTGTACGTAGGCGTAGAAAAACATTATCATAGCTTGATGATTATAGGTGACGTTGTAAAACAGTTGGGAATTCCTGCCTCAACACTTAGATACTATGAAAGAAAGGGGCTGATTAAACCTCAGGCGCGTATTTCCGGTCGTCGACAATTTGATGAGGCTACATTGCTTAGGCTGCGCTTTATTCAACTTGCTCAGACTACTGGTTTCAGTCTTGATGAGATCAAACGCTTATTGAGTAGTTTTATTGAAGGCACACCGGATACAGGGAATCAATGTCAGAACTTTGCTCGGAAAAAACAACTGGAAATTAGACAGCAAATAGAGGATTTACAACACATGGATCTAATGCTGACGCAGTTGACGGGTTGTGGTTGTATTTCTATTGAATCATGTGTTCGCCAAAATGCTGATAAGTTCAACAAGATAGAAAATGACGGATGAGTTTATTGAGGTTTTTGGTATTGTTGCCGTCTCGATAATGGTCGTTAGTTACGCTCTGGAAAAACGTGCCCCTATCTTTATCGCTATTTTTGCCATTGCCTGTTTAATGGCCGCTTTTTATGCTTATCTGGTTGGTTCTTACCCGTTCCTGGTTGCTGAAAGTATCTGGGCGCTGATCGCATTTTTACGTTGGAAGAAAGCAATGCAGTAATGAGAGTAAATTAGAACTGTCGATGATCGGCAGCAACAGGAAAGTTCAGTTCACGTCCTGAGGCAAGAACTGAACTTCCCTGATTGTTATCTGTATGAAAAAGCTTGGTAAGCCCCTACAAACATTGTTTTACTCATTGGCTAATCGCCGTTTTTGCAACCAACCGATCAGAATCAAAAGCAATAAAGCTGGCAAATAGAGTAGTTCCTTAGGTGGTCGGGATGCTTTTTCCCGCACGCCAGTGACCTTCCAGTCAAAGTCGACTCCGGCTTTTTCAGCAGCACTGCCAAAAACGACCGTATCGACTATTAAAGCATCATCTTGCAGTTCAGGCAGTAGTATCAATCCCATTGACTCTAGGCGGTCTGTGCCTGAACTTTTGGAACCTTCCAGTTGTAAGCTTACGGTCTTGTTAACGTATTTGCCCTCAAGCGTTTCACCTTCGATATTCAAGTCGATAAACTCACCGTCTTTTAAGGATTCCACTTTTTGCATCACACTGCTTGCAGGAGAATTGGTGGATGGAGGGAACATTGGATCCCACCAGAAGTCAGGTCGAAACATAGTGAATGCAATTAATATAAGTGCAATGGTTTCCCAGATTTTTGTTCGGGTGAACCATAAACCTTGAGTGGCTGCTGCAAATACTAAAATGCCGACAATGGCTCCAAAGACAGTTAACAATAACTGCCATATGCTATCGATACCGATCAGCAGTAGCTGAGTGTTGAAGATAAACATAAAGGGTAAAATTGCGGTACGAATGTCATAAATAAAACCCTGTACCCCCGTTTTTATAGGGTCGTCACCAGAAATAGCTGCCGCGGCAAATGCAGCAAGGCCAACGGGTGGTGTATCGTCAGCAAGAATGCCGAAGTAAAACACGAACAGATGCACTGCAATCAACGGTACAATTAGTCCATTTTCTGCGCCTAAACTGACAATGACTGGTGCCATCAAGGTGGAAACGACGATATAGTTTGCCGTGGTTGGTAAACCCATACCGAGTACAATACAAATGATGGCGGTGAACACCAGAATCAGCAGTAAATTACCACCAGAAATGAATTCAACAAACTCAGTCATCATCTGACCCAGTCCAGTTAATGTCACAGTGCCGACAATAATACCTGCCGCAGCAGTGGCAATACCTATGCCAATCATGTTGCGAGCACCATCAATCATGCCGCTGACAAAATCCTGCCAGCCCGCTTTGAACTGCTCTGATAAGTTGCCTTGATTTCTAAACCAGGCTTTGATTGGGCGATGGCTTAATACTACGGCAATCAGTGTCACAACCGCAAAAAAAGCAGACTGTTGAGGAGAGTATTTTTTGACAGCCAGGGCCCATAATAAAACAATGATAGGGACTGAGAAATACAAACCTGACAGCACAGTTGGTCGAACCTCTGGCAAGTGATCCAATTCAATGCTGGAATCATCTTCGGCAAGATCTGGATAGCTTGAAGCTAACTTGACCAACCATATATACGCTGCTGCGGTAATCAGGATCATTGCAACTGTGGCAAAAGAGCCAAGAGTCGCTTCTAAAAAGTTAGATCCGTAGTATACGGCAGCGCCCAGAACCAACAAGACGATGATATTGGTTACCCAGACCAGAGCACGTTCTGCCAAGGTGGGTACAACACTGCGTTGAATGCCCTGCATATTGAGTTTTACTGATTCCAGATGCACGATATAGATCAAGGCAATATACGAGATAAGCGATGGCAGGATGGCGTGTTTGATGACTTCCAGATAGGAAATACCTACATACTCAACCATCAAAAAGGCCGCTGCTCCCATGATTGGGGGAGTCAGTTGGCCATTGGTGGAAGCCGCGACTTCAATCGCTCCCGCTTTGGTTCCAGGAAAACCGACACGTTTCATCAAGGGAATTGTGAACGTTCCTGTAGTGACAACATTGGCAATGGATGAGCCAGAAATAATGCCACTCAATCCCGAAGCCACAACGGCTGCCTTTGCCGGGCCGCCGCGCATATGTCCCAGCATTGAGAAAGATACTTTGATCAGATAATTGCCTGCGCCCGCTTTATCCAGTAATGCGCCCAGGAGCACAAACAGGAAAACAAAGGTGGTTGAGACTCCAAGGGCTACGCCAAACACGCCTTCAGTTGTCAACCATTGGTGAGAGGCTACTTTGTTCAAACTAGCGCCTTTGTGGGCGATCACATCGGGCATGTATTGACCGCCGAAAGTGAACGCCAGAAAGACGACTGAAACAATTACCAAAGGCAGACCCAGAGTTCGCCGGGTTGCTTCCAACAGCATCAGCATGCCAATGACAGCAATAATCACATCTGTCGTGGTAGGCAGGCCTGTACGTTCGGTCAGCTGTTCTCTGAAAACCAACAAATACAGCGTGGTCGATGCTGCAACTAAGCCTAGAATAATGTCGAATGCGCTTATTTTGGAGGATGAGCTTTTTGCAAATGGGAATAGAGAAAAACTCAGCAGCAGAGCAAAAGCTAAGTGAATGAATTTTGCCTGATCTTCATTGAAGACAGCAATTTTTACGATATAGGGTAATGGTGACGAATACCATAGCTGGAAGCAGGACCAAGCGATTAAAACTGCAATAGTCAGCTTGCCGAATGTTCCTGTTAATTCACGGCTACCGGTTTCGCTACCGATAAACTGTTCTGCGTCGCTGGGTGGGGGCGCGGATGGTGTGTTGTTTGACATAAGCAATGCCTCTTTATCAAAAGTAGATAAAAATGTAATGCAGTATGCGCAGTTCAGTAAGTGCTACTGATTAGAGGAATTCAATAAATCCTCGTAGTTTGATGGGTAAAGAACACAATGTTACGGATACAGCCATTACATAAAAATACTTAAGCCAGCGCTATTTTTCTCAATAGCGCTGGCCCAAATAAAAACGAATTAAAGGAAAGCTGTTTACATCAAACCTGCTTCTTTATAGTATTTTGCTGCGCCAGGGTGGAGTGGGGCAGAAAGACCATCTTTAACCATCTCTTCTTTTTTCAGATTGGCAAATGCCGGGTGAAGTTTTCTAAAGTCATCAAAATTTTCAAATACTGCTTTAACGACGTTATAGACTACTTTTTCAGAGACTTTTGCAGAGGTGACGAATGTTGCACCAACTCCAAAAGTGACAGTGTCATCAGCATTGCCGGAGTACATGCCTCCAGGAATGGTTGCTGTACGATAGAAGTCATTATCTGCAACTAACTTTTCAACATCAGCACCATCAACCGTGACTAATACACTATCACAGGAGGTGGTTGCTTCCTTGATTGAGCCACTTGGATGACCAACGGTATACACCATTGCATCAATTTTATTATCACAGAGTGCTTTTGATTGTTCAGCTGCTTTCAGCTCGGAAGCTAAAGCAAGATCCGATGTTTTCCAGCCTTTGGCGTTCATCAGAACTTCCATGGTGCCGCGTTGACCAGAACCAGGGTTGCCAATGTTAACGCGTTTGCCTTTCAGGTCATTAAAGTTTTTGATGCCTGCATCTTTACGGGCAACGACGGTGAATGGCTCGGGATGAACCGAGAATACAGCGCGTAAATCTTCGAATGCTCCAGCGTCTTTAAACTTACTTGAACCATTATAGGCATGAAACTGCCAGTCAGACTGAGCGACGCCCATGTCCAATTCACCAGCTCTAATGGTGTTGATGTTATAGACTGAACCGCCTGTGCTTTCAACTGAACAACGAATGCCATGATCCTTTCTACTTTTATTGACCAAACGACATATTGCTCCGCCAGTTGGATAATAAACTCCAGTAACACCACCAGTACCAATAGTAACGAATTCGTTGGCATTGGCACTGGTGCTGAAGCCTGCAGTTGCTAAGGCAATAGACGTTAGTAAGGTTTTAAATTTCATGAAAGTACCTCTATGTAGTTTTAGTTTTAATGATATTTCTTTACTATCACGCTCAGCTGAAAATACCTTGCTTCGTGCGTCTCTATATAGTGTGTAGAAAATACCATAGGCGTTATAAGTGGATACAACCTTATGCGATTTACGTATGATTCAGTATACACCATAGAATTGATCTTGCTTTTTGTACAGAGAAAACACGTGCTTAGATAGAAAATAGTTCTCGAACACTTTGCGCTGTGTGCAGAAAATGACCTTGTTCCTGTATTTCACTTGCTATTGACTTTACTTGGACTGAGTTTGATTCAGCGATATCCCCCGTTGGTGTTAAACGGTTGTTTTCAAAGCCAATACGGACATCAGCGCCTAGACTGACTGCTGCACTGAGACATTCATATTCGCTGGAGCCAAAAGCACAGACAGCCCAGCGAGTTTCTGATGATAATAATTGCGGACTGAGCATGTTGGTTAAATCATCAGGACTGGATTGCAGGGTCTTGGAATAGCGGCCCAGAACCAATAACAGATGATGTTGTCCAGCAGGGATAACGCCTGATTTTCTCAGCGAAAAGTAGCGTTCAATATCGTCATTTGAATACAGAATATACTGTGCGAGGATATTGTTTTTATTCACCCAGGCGAAAAAGTCAGCGGCATTTTCTTCGCTTTCCTGATTGGGAACCAGTTCTTTGAGGGCGAATGAAGCTGCTTCTGGGCAAAGTTCCTGAATCAACGCTATCTGTTGTTCTGGTGAATACAGGCCTACAGCTTCGGTAGTCACTTGAGTGATAAGTCTTTGTCCAACAGCGTCACGGATGGCTCTGATCGCATTTATATTGTCTTGAATCTCAAGTGAATGCTTGCCATGTTGATCGCGAGCATGCATATGAATCATTGCAGCGCCTGCGTCTGCACAGGCGCAAGCTTCTTCAGCCAGTTCTTGAGGTGTTATCGGAATGCCAGGATGGTCATGCTGGCTGGCCCGTGCTCCATTGGGGGCTACAATCAGTAGCACCTGTCTATTTTTTAAAGGTGTTTCTAAAGTCATCTTACAATACGGTAGTGATTGCCTGTTCCAGTTTGTCGACTAATTCATCTAACTGGTTTTCGCTGATAATAAATGGTGGGGCCAATAAGATATGATGGCCTGATTGACCGTCGATGGTGCCTGCCATGGGGTAAATCATCAAGCCCAGATTCATGGCAGCAGCTTTAATTTTGTCATGTACTTTTGATTCTGGAGCCAAGGGCTTTTTACTGTGTTTGTCAGCGACTAATTCCAGGGCTAGAAATAAACCTCGGCCACGAATGTCACCCACATTAGGGTGCTGATTGAAGCGGCTTTGCAGCTTTTTATGTAATTGTTGCCCACGTTCATGAACGGTAGCTACCAGATTCTCATTGTGCAAGATGTTAATGACTGCAAGTGATCCGGCCATAGCCGTGGCGTGTGCCATGTAGGTATGCCCATGTTGGAAGAAACCGCTGCCATCACGAATGGTGTTGTAAATGGAGTCACTGCATATCGTGGCTCCTATAGGTTGGTAGCCAGCACCAAGTCCTTTCGCAATAGTGACTATATCGGCTTGAACATTATCTTGTTCCTGAGCAAACCAAGTTCCCGTGCGGCCCATGCCACACATGACCTCATCGAGAATCAACAGAATGCCGTATTGATCACAAATACGGCGAATACGTTGAAAATAACCCTCAACAGCTGGGGTTGCTCCCATTGTTGCACCGACAACGGGTTCGGCGATAAAACCAATGATCGTGTCTGCGCCCTCTGAGAGGATCATGGTTTCCAGTTCATTGGCCATTCGTTGCCCGTATTCAAAGGGTGATTCACTATCTGGTCGGTCTCTATAAGAATAACAGGGAGCAATCGTGTAGTTTTGAATCAGTAAGGGTGAATAAGGTTCTCGTCGCCACTGATTGCCTCCAACCGCCAGCGCACCCAGAGTGTTACCGTGGTAACTTTGGCGTCGTGAAATGAATTTATGACGCTTGTTTTCGCCGCGTTCCACATAGTATTGGCGGGCTAATTTCAACCCTGTTTCTACGGCTTCTGAGCCGCCGCAGGTGAAGTAAGTGTGATTCAAGTCCCCTGGAGCAATTGCTGCTAATTGTGTTGCCAGCTCTTCTGCAACTTGGGTGGTGAAGAAACCGCTGTGGGCATAAGCTATTTTTTCTAATTGAGTTGTTATAGCGGTTTTTACTACAGGATGGTTATGTCCCAGGCATGATACCGCCGCTCCACCGCAGGCATCCAGATAAGGTTTACCATCAGTATCATAAATATAAACACCGTCACCGTAATCGGCAGTAGGCAATTGGCTGTGACAGTGGCGGTGAAAAACGTTGTTCATTAGTGAGATATCATTTTTGTTGTGAGGTCTATTTTGAGTTGAAGTAATCAAGCAATGCAAATGAGTTATTTTCGACAGGTATGAAAATAACTCACGCTGTGATAGTCAGCTATTTGATCAATGCTTGGATCTACTTGCTATACTTAAGCAAAGAACTTTAATCAATGAGAGTGTCTGGGAATCAAGGTGAAACGAAATCTGCCGCCATTAAATGCACTTAGAGTGTTTGAAGCTGCAGCCAGGGCTGAAAGCTTTAGCAAAGCATCAGACGAGTTATTTGTTACTCAGAGTGCGGTCAGCAAACAAGTAAGATTGCTGGAAGTGTATCTGGGAGAAAGTCTGTTTGAACGGCATGCAGGTCATGTTCAGTTAACTAATGCTGGCAGAGAGTTTCTGTTGGTTGTGTCGCAGGCTCTTGATCTGCTTGAAGACGGTTCCCGTAAATTTGTTGACAATCAACCTCAACAAATGTTGACGATTGATGTTATTCCTTCGTTAAGTGTTCTTT
Organism: Arenicella sp.; assembly: GCA_050633785.1. GTDB lineage: Bacteria > Pseudomonadota > Gammaproteobacteria > Arenicellales > Arenicellaceae > CALKZN01. The sequence continues at coordinate 82,335 of JBOEHE010000020.1, read as the reverse complement.
GGATGTTTCCTCGCGTTGACGATTTTCAGAAGCACCACCCGGAAATAGTGTTGCATATTGACTCTGCCGACGGTTTGGTCGATTGGTCAAAAAATAATGCAGACGCCGCTATCCGGTGTTTGCCTCAGGAACATGGCTATAATGATGCGGAGTTATTGTTCACTGAAAATCTGGTTCTTATCGCCAGTCCGGCATTATTGGCAATTAACCCGATTGATAGTGTCGAAGATTTGACTCGACATAAGCTGCTGAATTTGACGACTCGACCTGATTTATGGAGTGAGTTTTTTCAGCGATACAATGTTGATATTTCAGGAGATGCTGAAGGCTTTGGTTGCGAACATTTTTATATGGTTATTCAAGCTGCTCTGCAGAGTTTTGGCATAGGCCTGGTGCCGAGATTCCTATGTGAAGACTTATTAAAAGAAGGTCAGCTATGTCAACCGGAGAGTTTAGGCATGGCCAGTTCCTATGGATATTATTTTATCAGTCCGGCTTATAAAAGGCATAAAAACAAAGTCCAGCAGTTTCGTTGCTGGATTGACCGGCAACTGTTGCTATAGAAGATTTACTAACGTCTTTGAGATTGAACGACTGACGACTCATTTATGGGGTTAAAGCATGGTCAGGACTTATGCGGTTGAAGCAGGGGGGGGTGAGCGAAAGCCTCTGGTGTTGCACATTCGACTGCGTGAGTTGGAACCGGGAGTCAACTCACTGTTTTGAAATGACCCAGACAACACTATTATTCGTTTGCCGAAGAAATAGCGGTTAATTTTCAATCTGATTATATCGCTGGTCTGGAGATCAGTTTTTAAGTGAAAGGTCGAGGGGGGCAAAGGGCAGACTTTGACTAAAATTGTGTCAGATCGTCTATATCTGTTGAAATGTGTTGCAGGTGCTGATCGATATAAGCGAAAACTGTGCGATAGCATTCAGAACGTTTGCTGTCAGAAAAGCTGATACCCGACCCTTTTCTATGCAAGCTGAAAAATGACACAAACTGACCCTAGTTGTTATTGTGTATTTTATGATTTTGTTTCCTAAACTCGAAAGGGGTCTGGTTCATTGAGTTGGAAAACTGGGTATAAAAAGCGGATTTGCTGTTGTAGCCCGAAGCATAGACAATTTGTAGCACAGAAAGTTCCGGGTTTTCGATCAATAGTTTTTTAGCGTGGTCAATACGAAATGCATGGATAAAGCTGACAAAATTGTTATTGGTAGTATTGTTTATCAACTCAGATAGACAGCGTCCCTGAGTATTCAGTTTTGCCGCCAATTTGCCAACAGTAATATCCGGGTCCAGAAACAGTTTCTGGTCTACGATAGTCTGGGTGTAATGCTTAAGCTGTTCTATGTCTCCAGATTTTTTCCGGGTTATTTTGTGTTGGATGCTGCTCAAGCTTAATAGTCTTGGATAGCGATGGCTTATGCAATAAAGAGCAATCATTGTCAGGCAAATCATCATGACAGGGATCAGCATACTCATAGTCCAAAATTCATTGACAGCTCCTATTGGTCGACAGATAGCGGCTATCATAGCCAGTGATATAACAAACAGCATTGCTTTAATTTCACCAGGATCTATGTTTTTTTCTTCATGAGTTAGATAAAGCTTACGCAAAAAAAGTAATGTCAGGCTCAAATAAACGAGTAAACTGGTTTCGGCAATGCGTGTGGCCAGATAAACCATGGTTGTAGTGGTATTAAATAGATTGGTTTCGATATAAATAATTTTAAACTCGGAGGTTTCCAGATAAAAAGGAATGGAAAGCAAAAAGCAGCAGATACTTGGAATGAGATGTAATAGAGTTTTTCGCTGTGGTACATACCCTTCAAAAATGCAGCGATTATAAAAATAGGCTATGGGGCCGGTTATACAAAAGAAGGGTAAATACGCTTTATTTAAGTGAGGAAAGTAATCCGCAATGCCCAGCAATCGAAATGAACCACTGAACAGGCATATGCTGCAAATAAGCAAAAAGATAATCAATATATAATTCGCCGTAGATTTTCGCTTGATAAACAGTTGTCCTAAGGCAAGGGTTAGAACAAAAAAGCATCCGGCGAATAATATGATTTTAACAAGCATTTCGTTGTTGGCAGCCTCCGCAGGAATCGTTTCGATAAAAAGCGATAACAAGTCTATTCTAACCTGAGAAATACTCCTGTCAAAATAAGATTAATGTTTACAGGATGTTACAGGGTTTTTGTCCCTTCATTAAGCCATGCGAATACACTGTAGTTGTTCGGATAAGATCAACTATAGTGGTTATTACTATTGGTGTTCTAACGCAGTAAAGGCTTGAAATTGCCATTGACGAATAGCCAGAACCATAGTCGTGCCTTGCTTGTTGTCCGCCGGCGTATTGCGTTCTTCGTGGCTTATTTCTTCGAATAATTCGCCAGCAGCAAGGAGTCTCTCGGTCAGTTGTTGTCGTGACTTCAAGCTGATATCGCCATTTTTTACCAGTCGCAATTCACCGGAACCACTGAAGTCGCTGCTGAAGAACTGCGTCTGCACTTGTTGGCGAAAGAATCGTTCTATAGGGCCATTTCGATGCCATGCAAAGTTGGTGGAAATCAATAGCCGTACATGGTTGTTGGCATGCAATTCGATCATTTTCATTTTGTCCAGGCGAGCCAGGTAAACAATACATTCAGTCTTGCTCAGTGCGTACTTGCCTATAATGTCATCCAGAGTCCAATAGTTCACCACGCAATAGGCAACTAACAACAGCTTCATATCGTTGACCAGTTCCTTTTCGTGTTCCAGTGATAGCTGAGCGATTTTGGGTGTATCACTTTCAGCAATTAAGACCAGATCACTGAGTTCCAAACCTAACTGTTCGCAGATAGCATCCATGCGCTTCAGCGATAAATTATTGCTGGCAAACATATGTTTGATGGCTGATTCAGAAAGTTGCAACCTCTTGGCGAGTTCGCGGTAAGTAATGCCTTCAGCTCTTAGCTGCTTCTTAAGAGTTTTTATCAGTTTCAATGATCTGGCCATTTTTTATTCCTTGAAGTTCAGTTTTTTTGTGCTTTGCAGGCAATATAATGCCACAAAAAACATTTTGGTTTAAATAATGGGCCTTTGTGGCCATCCTAGAGTCTCATATATAAAAAACATGAGGGCTTATTATGCGATTATTTAACCGAATTTCATCCACTATCTTATCTTCCGTCGACAGAGTTGTCAGCCAAGTTGAAAACCATGATGCGGTAGTTGAGTCGATGCTAAAAGAAATACAAAGCTCTGCCGCAGAGGCAAGAATTCGTTTGCGACGAGTGCAAAAAGATGGTCAGGCCATGCAGCAGCGTTTACAAGAGTTAAAGCAAGCGGATCTTGATTGGTCAGAACGGGCTAAAACATCGGCCGAGACCGATGAACAAAAAGCCTTGTTATGTTTGCAAAGACGTCAACAATGCCGTGGACAAATAGAAAAACTGGATATGGCTTTAAGTCAGCATAGTCGTTTAGAACAGCAGTTAGTTGATAATGTAAAAAACATTGATGCTCGATTACAGGAAGTGTCTCAACAGCGCAATGTGATGAAATCACGTCAGGCGGTTTCAGAAGCTATGCGGGTAATTGGTCGAATCAACGGAGAAACTGAAAGAGGTGTTGAAGATGCTTTTGATCGATGGGAAGTGTCGATTACTCGGTCTGAAATTACGGCTGGACATATTGATGATTTGTCATGCGACCCTCTGGATGAATTGGAAGCTGAATTTGTGTCGAGTGAACAACAAGCACAATTACGCCATGAACTGGAGGAACTGATTGGAAAATCAAAGTCTGAGGGCACTGAGTCGGAGGTAAAGAGTCATGAATAGTACAACAACGAATAATTATGGGGCTCACGGCAGCACTACCAATGAACCTGTACTTGCACCCAAGCTCTCAGCAGAGCAAGATTCAGCCGGTATCTTTAACACGGTTGCGCAAAGTCTGAAGAGCTTTGCTACTTTCTCTGAAATCTTGCGTATTGTAGGGGCGTTGATTTTACTTGCCTCGATGTCGTTATTTCTTATGCAGGGCTGGACTGAAACTAATGATTTTCATCGACATGGCATGATGCTGGCACAGACCTTTTTACTGGGCTGTGCGGGTTTCTGTATGTACAAATTGCTGAGTGATAATAAGAGTGCACGCTTATTTTTCTCCTTGGGTTTGATTTCCATAACGGTCAATTTCACAACTCTTGGGGCTATGATGTATTCGGTATTTTCCTGGGATAAACAGGTGGTTGATTACCCCAGCTTTGCCCATTGGGTTGCTGGTGATGTCAGTGTGCTTGGTCTTGCGACTGTCTCTGCATTGCTTATATTGGTGCCATTGGCCTGGTTTGGTTTTGCCATACTATCGCGTGCTTCTGCTAAACCATTAACGATGTGGTATATCGGTTTAAATTTATTGCTGCTCTTACCACTAAGGACACCTGAGGTAATGGTTGTTTTGGTATCTGTAGCCGCCTTATTGCTGATTAAAATGTTGAAGCAACAATCCGCACATACCACATTGGAAGCTCGGTTTGCACGGGCTATCGTTTTTTTGCCTTTGCTGATCATGTTGGTCAGGAGTCTCTTTTTCTATCAACTCACCGAACTTACTTTGCTGGTGATGGCAGTGACTGCGTATCTGATATTGCGTCAAACCGGCTTGTTGCTCAAAGCTGATTCCATGATTCGACGCGGTACAGAAATCGTTTCCGTATTCATTGCTGGTTTTGTTGCTCTGCAATTGTCTGAGGTCGTATTCAGTGCCTTGATACATTCGGAATATTTGATGTACCTGCGTTATTTACGTATTCCAGTAACAGCCATTGTTTTCTCAATGATGTGCTTTGATCTGTGGCGTCGTACTTCCAGCGTTGCCTTGCAAACCGCATTTATGAATTTAGCCAGTAGTGCTGTATTGTTGGGCTTTGCGTTCAATCAATTATTTTATGAAAATCTGTTTACGGCTTTTTCTGGAATCACAGTTGGTATGGCATTGGTTTACTTTGGATATTTGATTCGGTCAAGGTACAGCATGCTGATGGGGGCTAGTCTGTTCCTGGGTATTGTGGTGACACAATGTGGGGCCTTAATTGAGATGTTGTTCAGTACTGGTTGGCTTGGTTTGGCAGTCACTGGTGCTAGTATCATTGTGATTGCTGCATTGGTTGACCGGTATGGGGCTATTATACAATTGAAGTGGACACAGTCTCAGAAAAGGTTTGCTGCTGAATAGGCAGTGTGGTTTTATCCGACGGTGCAAAGAGGGGCAATGCCTCTCTTTGTGCATCTTCATATTGCGAAATGATCCAGCTAATGCGACTATCCTAGATTATGCGAACACACCCCCAATCCCCAGAACAGCAAAAGTTTTCCAAGCTCTTGAAACTGTCTGAGCTAAGCTTCGATAATCGATTTGTTGAACAATTGCCGGCAGATACGCAGGAACGCAATTTCGTGCGGCAAGTGGCGAATGCTAGTTACTCTAAGGTAGAACCTGCGCAAGTAAGCAACCCCAGTCTGGTTGCTTGTTCTGAACCATTAGCTCGTGAAATAGGTTTGTTACCAACGGAATGTCAGACTGACACTTTTTTGCAAGTATTTTCAGGCAATCAACTTTTGCCAGCAATGCAGCCTTACGCAATGTGTTATGGCGGTCACCAGTTTGGCCATTGGGCTGGACAATTGGGCGATGGCCGTGCCATTAATTTGGGTGAACTGCGAACAGAGCAAGGAAAACATTGGACTTTGCAACTCAAAGGCGCAGGGCCTACACCTTATTCACGTACAGCAGATGGCTTGGCTGTTCTGCGCTCTTCTATTCGCGAGTTTCTGTGCAGTGAGGCTATGCATTATTTGGGAGTGCCGACGACTCGTGCCTTGAGCCTGGCTCTAACAGGTGAGCAGGTCGAGCGCGATATGTTTTATGATGGCCGTTCTGCATTCGAGCCTGGTGCTATTGTCTGCCGGGTTGCACCGTCATTTATCCGTTTTGGCAATTTTGAACTGCCATCATTACGTAATGAACATGACACTTTACGTCAAATAGCTGATTTCACTATTCATGCAGACTTTCCGGAATTGGCAGCGCGTCATGCTGTGAAAAGCTCGGATGAAAGTCCAACGGCACTCTATGTCGATTGGTTTAATGAAGTATGTCAGCGCACAGCGACATTGATGGTGCATTGGATGCGGGTAGGATTTGTTCATGGTGTGATGAATACTGACAATATGTCGATTTTGGGTTTGACCATTGACTATGGCCCTTATGGATGGCTGGATAATTATGACCCTGAATGGACGCCAAATACCACCGATTTGCCGGGCAAGCGTTATTGTTATGGGCAGCAACCGCAAATTGGTTTATGGAACCTGCATCGCCTGGCTCTGGCCATTCATCCTCTTATTGGCGAGTCAGAAGGCCTGGAACAGGCATTGGCTGACTATCAGACAGCTTACCAGTCGCAGTGGGACCAGATGATGGCTGAGAAGTTGGGAATGCAACAGTTCCATGAAGATGATCGTAGTCTGATGATGGAGTTGTCTGATATTCTGCGGTTGGTTGAAACTGATATGACCTTATTTTACCGGCGTTTAGCAGATCTTAGCGATGATGATGATAGCCGTTTTTTTGCAGATGTTTTATATACTGATGTAGAACACCCTGAGCATCAGCAGCGTTTGAACGCGTGGTTACAAAGATATCGTTTGAGGTTGCAAAAAGAAGGTGTTGATGTAGCTGAGCGGCGTTCTAATATGAATTCAGTCAACCCTTTGTATGTGCCGCGTAACTATTTGGCGCAAATGGCGATTGAACGAGCTACGGAAGGTGATTTTTCAATGGTATCAGAATTGCAACAGGCATTTTTAAACCCTTATCAGGAACAGGAAAAATATCTGAAGTTTGCGCAGAAAAGGCCACAGTGGGCGCGACAGAAACCGGGATGTTCTATGCTGTCATGCAGCTCATGATTTGATGTTGATGGAAAGCGGGTATAAAAAAGCTGTGCAGCACATCCCACTGCACAGCTTCCACTTTACCCCGTGAGGCTAAATTAGTTTTGAAAAATCTATGCTGGGAGTTTCGTCATCGCATTGTATGGTGACTTCTTCGACAACATAGCTGCCTTCCATCATTTGTATTTTTACGACTTCTTCGTCTTTTGTGTAGATTTTGTCGTCGCTGAGGATAATCTCTTCTGCTAACTGGGAAAGTTCATCTAAGATATGTTTTGCTAGTGTGGTCATTAGGTGTCTGCTCTACTTCTTCTGAATCGTTAGTTACGGTTTTCTTATACTTGTTATAAGAAGCAATAGCCGTGCCAAATGTAACGCAATGTTAAATCTCGTCTAAATCATTGTTTTTTCGTACTCGGTCCAGTTTTTCAATCAAGTTTATAGAACGTAAAGTGACAAAAATTGGCAAAACTTTACAATTAGTGTCAAATGAGCCGAATTCTGGTAAGCGTGTTTTTCTTTAGATGAAGGCATTAAAAACTATTTGACATTTAATTTTTCAGGAGTATGATTCGCTCGCTATGAAATATTTGAACCAAAAATTGAACCCAATGAGCCGCGCCATGCGTTGCGATGCCATCTGTGCATCCGCTTGCAGTGCTCATGTCAAAAGCGTGAATGGAGTTATCGCGTGGGGCCTCATAGGTTCAAAGCAAGAATATTTTTTCATTCATACGTAGCCTCTCCTGAATTAGAAGGCTGCGTGGTCAGTCTTCTTAAATCATACCTGCTGTTCAGAACAGCAGTTCTTAAAGATCCAAGAAGATCAAATTAATACATAGTGTCGAAGCATTGCGCTTAAGATAAGCATTCGAATAGATTTCGCGTTTATCAAGATAAGTGTTTTATCTGGATTATTTGTTGTGCCAGGGAAGTGTGCGTTCGATCTGTGTTGAATAATACAGGTGATCTATGCCTATTAAACAGGTAATAAACAAGGGCCGAGTGCCCGTCAAAATTTTTACGGATGATATTGATAATGGCGCTTATCAACAGTTGATCAATATGTCACAAATGCCATTTATTCATTCGCATATCGCTGCTATGCCAGATGTGCACAGGGGGATTGGAGCCACAGTAGGCTCTGTAATTCCAACCAAGGGAGCCATTATTCCGGCTGCTGTAGGTGTGGATATTGGTTGTGGCATGAATGCAGTACGTTTGAGTTTGCGAGCAGAGCAATTGCCCGATAACCTGCGGGGTACTCGCAGTGCTATTGAGCGTGAAGTGCCAGTGGGCTTCAATATCCACAAGTACGATGCGGTGCCAGATTCAACAGTGCGAGCATTATCCAATGGTCTGGGGGCTATCTGGGATAAACATCCTAAATTGCGTAATAAACAGAAAAAACCTTACCAGACATGGGTTCGTCAATTGGCAACCTTGGGTGGAGGTAATCATTTTATCGAGTTGTGTTTGGATGAAAATGATGATGTCTGGGTAATGTTGCATTCAGGTAGTCGAGGGGTTGGTAATGCGATTGGTCAATATTTTATTGAATTAGCTCGGCGGGATATGCAGAAAATTCAACAGAATTTGCCGGATCGAGACTTGGCATATTTCAGTGAAGGTACTGATAACTTTGATGATTATGTAGAAGCTGTTGGTTGGGCGCAAGACTATGCTATGACCAATCGCCGCGAGATGATGCGTCTGGTGTTGAAAGTGCTCAAACAAAAATTGCCAACATTCAAAATCACCAAAGAAGCCATTAATTGCCACCATAATTATGTGGCTGAAGAGTTTCATTTTGGTGAGTCTGTGTTTGTTACCCGTAAAGGAGCGATCCGTGCTGGACAAGGTGAACTGGGTATTATTCCGGGTAGCATGGGGGCTAAATCTTTTATTGTTCGTGGCAAGGGGGATGAGTCATCTTTTTGTTCCTGTTCACACGGTGCTGGGCGAGTTATGAGCCGCACAGCAGCTAAAAAGCAATTTAATCAGATTGATCTGGAGCAACAGACCCAGGGTGTTGAATGCCGTAAAGACAAAGCAGTGATCGATGAGATTCCTGCAGCGTATAAAGATATTGATCGAGTGATGGCCAATCAGGATGATCTGGTAGAAGTGGTACATACCCTTAAACAGGTAGTTTGTATCAAAGGTTAAACTAAGTTGAATGTAGAGGTACAGCTAATGGAAACTGTTGTATTAGATGAGGTGATTGCGTGTTTGCCGCAAGGCAAAACGCATTACCGTTATTATAAAAATGCGTATGCACCGAAACTGCTGTCTCTGTTATTGAACAACGATATAGCGGTGAAAGAATTACAGCAATCAGCTTATGCTAAATTGTTGCACAATGTTGTTCTGAAAGATCTGTTGGCAAATTGTGGTGATGGAATTGTTCACTTGCCGCGCTTAAACAGCGTGTGGCAGGAACCCTCCTTGCCGTTTCTGCTGACGGTTGATAAATGGTCTTATTATCGTCGTGGTTGGTCTCAGGTATCACGTCATGGTGATAATCTGGTATTGCAATTGAATTTGCCCAAACAACATCAGGTTCTGCTGGAAAAATACATGGGCAAGAACTGGAGTTTCAACCCTTATTATGGGCACCCGGTGCGTAATGCTCACGATGGGGAAACCGCTCGGGACACTTTGGCGTGGGCACGTATCGATCTGGACTTTTCGACTGATGAAGCCTTGATTGAAGAGATTCAAAGTGATGGGGCTCGTGAAATGATGTCAATCTATAAACGAGCAATGGCGTGTTCATGTCGTAATTGTCAGGATAAACAACAGTATTTGCGTTGGTTTGAGCCTTACTTAAAAATCTGGCCGGAAACTATGTTGATGGCTGCTGTTGAATTTATTCGTAAAGAGTTGGGTATTTCCAAGGTATTCATGCACACTGCACGTTCGGGGTGGCGAGTGAAACAGATGGATAAGCAGTGGGCACCGCCGGTGTCATTATATTCTGACTTGCCGAAAAAGTTTGTTTTTAGGCAAGTATGGAATGCGCCGGAGTTTTTGCTGCGAACACGAACCTATCAACAGGTGGTTCGAAGAGAGCCCGATATCGACTTTTATGAATTGGATTTTTCACAACACTATTTAAAACACAAAGGAGGCAGTTATGCCAACAAAACCCAGCATTAGAAACCCCGTTGCAAGGTCACCCTTGTTGCGTAAAGGCGGTGTGCACGAAAAAAGTGCGACTGCTAAGCGTCAGGGAGGTAAGCAACATTTACAACAAAGCCTGGACGACTGGCGTGAGGAGCTAGAATTTGAACGAGAGTTCGAACGTGAGTTAAACGGGCATTCCGACAACAGCCTCATCGATGATAACAGTATCGATGAGGTTTTTTTTATTGCTGTATCCCAACTTGAGCTTAGCTTAAATGTACAAATCTATAACAAACGACTACTGGCTATGTCGGGATAAACTGGTTATAAAAGTACTATAACAATCCTAGAAGAAGAATTATCCACTCGATGCGGTTAAAACATGGTAGAAACAATAGAAAATAGCATGGCTTATCAATCATTATTATTAGTTGAAGATGACCAACGACTTGCTAGCCTGGTATGTGAGTATATGCAAAACCATGGTTTTGCTATTCAAGCCGAGTCTCGAGGAGATATAGCGGTTAATACCATTATTGATTCTCAACCAGATCTGGTCATTTTAGATTTAATGCTTCCGGGACTGGATGGTTTGGAAGTCTGTCGCCGGGTACGCCCCCATTATCAAGGAGCCATTATGATGATGACGGCTCAGGATGAGGATGTGGACCAAATAGTCGGCTTGGAACTGGGTGCGGATGATTATGTGACTAAGCCGGTTGAGCCTCGTGTCTTGCTGGCTCGAGTGAGAACATTATTGCGCCGGATTGCGCCTGATGTTACCAGTAAGCCTAAAACTGAACGTCAGGAAATTGTTTCTGGTTCTCTGATGATTAATCTGCTTACACGGCAGGCGCAATTGCAGAGGCAGGATATTCGCTTAACCACGGGTGAGTTTGACCTGTTATGGTACTTGGCCAGCAATGCTGGAACGGTTTTGAGTCGTGATGATCTTTACCAGGCTCTTTGTGGAATAGAGTATGATGGCATCGACCGAGCTATGGATATTCGTATTTCCCGGCTGCGAAAATTGTTGGGTGATGATTCGGATGAGCCAACCCGCATTAAAACGGTTCGCGGCAAAGGGTATTTGTTTGTGATGGACAAGGCATGATATGAAACGTCTGTTTATTACTCTATACGTTGTCATTGTTCTGACGGCCTTCGGCTTTATGTTCGGCTTGAATCCGACGATAAACTACGCTTTAGATAATGCCATTACGAGTTACAGCTATACTCAATACAGCAGCACCTTTTTTTTGCTGGATGAACGATTGGCCGGGGCTGACAACCAGGCAGAGGAACTTGCCGAGATTAAGGCACTATTTGAGTATGATGTGAGCTTGCTGTCTTTGCCAGATGTAGAGCTCAGCAAAAAGAAAAAAATGCGTTTGCTCAGCAACAGCGTCGTGGGTAATCGAGTCAAAGAGGGTTACTATCTTTATGCTTTGTCAACCAAACAGTCTGAAAAAGTATGGCGCTTACAGATTGCTCAAACAGATGAACAGATGACACATGATGCTGCCATTGGAGCTTTTAGAATGGGAGAGTCTTATCTGTTGCAATTGCCTCGGAGTCAATGGCGAGGTGCAATTGACTTTCTTGCTGAAGAGTTAGATTTACCTTTGTCATTGCACGATAAGCAGAGTCCTGAAATTAGTGCTCTGGATAAGCAACAAATGGCTACCCTGCAGAAAAAACGTGTTCTGGTTATCAATAATGGTGAACCTGATGAATACCATATATATAAAATGGGCGACTCGGATTATTTTGCGAAAGCAGGCCCTACACCTGTACCTTTTACAATTCGCTTTTTAGTTCCGCTGATTTTCTTTGTGGTTGCGGTGTTATTTGCCCTGTCTATTTATTTGTGGGTCAGACCTTTATGGTTGAATCTACACTCACTGGAGCAGGCAAATCTGTCATTTGGGCAAGGTGAGTTTGACTCACGAGCTAGAATTACGCGCTTCTCACCCATCAAATCCATTTCCACGTCATTTAATAATATGGCCAGTCGTGTGCAGTCGTTGATCTCATCGCATAAAGATTTGACCAATGCAGTGTCGCATGAATTACGTACCCCACTGGCGCGAATGCGTTTTGGTCTTGAAATGCTAGAATCAGCCAGAGACAAACAGGACCAACAACGTTTTATGAAAGAGATGGCGACTGATATTGATGAGTTGGATGCTTTGATTAATGAGTTACTGACTTATGCCCGTTTTGAACGATCTCAGCCTGAAATAGACCTTCAATACCATAGGGTTGTGCCCTGGTTGGAACAGCAGGTTGATCGTGCGCAAAAACTGTCGGATAAAATTCGTATAGGTTTGCATTGTGAAGGTGTCAGTCGTACACAAACATGTGCCTTTGAAGATCGCTTATTAGCCAGAGCTTTGAGCAATCTGCTAGGCAATGCAGTGAATTATGCTGAACATCAGGTTGATGTTGTTTTTAAACAGTCAACAGAAGAGTTTTGCCTGATGGTTGATGATGATGGTTGCGGTGTTGCACAAGACAAAAGAGAGTCTATTTTTGACCCTTTTAAACGTGTCGATGAAAGTCGTAACAGGGATACCGGAGGCTTTGGTATTGGCCTTGCCATAGTCCAGCAAGTGGCACAGTGGCACAGTGGTTCAGCGTCTGTCGTTGGATCTCCTCTGGGAGGGGCACGTTTTATCATTAGGATTCCCAGATCATAGTGTTAATACGGTTACATTCGGATACAAAACAACACACTCTGGAACGAAAACTCGACACAGCGACAACTGAGTTGGCATAAAGCATCACATAGACTTTCCGGTAACAATTACTTGGAGAGAAAAAATGTTGATACTCAGAAATCGTTGGATTTTAAATGTAATGGCCGTTGTTGGTGGTGTTTGCATAGCTGGTATAGCTGGTGCAGCAGAACAACAGCCGGGTAGTTACTTCAAAATAGGGATAGGTCTGGCGACTGATGTCGTTGAATACAAAAAGTCTGCCAGTGAGGATGATGATGTTGTTGTTCTGCCTTATCTGGAATATGAAGGCGAGCGTTTACATTTCAGTGGAACATCCTTGTCATATGATGTGATTAAAACCGGTTTGCTGCAGGTGTCATTGCTGGCGGAAAACAATGGTTCTGGTTTTGATGCTGGAGATCTGGAAATATTCAAAGGCATGGCAGACCGTGATTACAGCATCGATTTAGGTGCACAGTTTGCTGTCAGCACTGACTTTGGCGACGTGGCTTTCAGTGTGACTAAGGATGTCAATGATGCCCATGACAGTGAGGTTATGAAACTGAGTTATCAGTATATGCTCCATGCCGGTAAGTGGGTGTTTATTCCTGGAATTGGCCTGCAACATTTGACCAGTGATTTTGTTGATTATTACTACGGTGTTCGTGCCAATGAGGCCACCCGTACACGGGCTGCTTATAAAGGCCGTTCTACGACTCAGGTATCTTTGAATTTACTAACAGCTTATCAGATAAGTCCTCGCTTTCAGGTGGTCAATGCGATCAGTCTTGAGGCCTTGCCTGATGAAATTAAGAACAGCCCTCTGGTGAAAGATGACAGTACTGTTTTACGAGGTTTTCTTGGCCTCAGTTATCAATTCTAATAGCTGAGGTGGCTGATGAATACCAAGAACTTGATACGAATTGTCTGCTTTATATCGCTGAGTTTCTATCTGGCTGCCTGTGGTCAGGGAGAGAGGTATCTCAGATATACCTACAACAATCTGGATAGCGATATCGCTGATGAATACCAGAAATATGCAGATTTTGACGACTCACAGAAGCAGCAAATTGAGGATATTGGTTTGGAATTATTAAATTGGCACCGCAGTCATGAGCTACCGCAATTACACGCCGTTTTACAGCGTTTTATTGCTGATGTGGAAACTCAGCAAGTTAATGACGAACAGTTGGCTCAGTTGTTGGGAGAGTTCAGCAATCCATTTTCATTTGCTAAAGCTGATAGTGCACTGATAAAACTGGCCAGCTTTGCCCAGGCGATCAGTAACGAACAAGTCTTACAGATTGAAAAGGCGCTTGAAAAAGAGCAGAGATCTGCCGAAAAAGAAATGGAAAAATGGAACATTGAGAGTGAAAATAAGGAAATCAGTTCATCCCTGAAATCGATATTCCGTGATTTGGATGTCTACCTCAATAAAGGGCAATTACAGGAAATGAAGACCACTCTGAAGCAGAGAGTTGCCAGCAGTCCTGAAATGGTAGTGGCTAACCGGCAATGGAATAAAGAGTTAATCTCTATTTTACAACAACGCAAAGCATTAGATGAAGAGATCTTTTCACAACGTTTTATCACGCATTGGAATAAAGCTGAAACACTAGGGCGGGATACGGATGCTGCTCGGGCAAACCAACAAGTCATGGTGCAGGTGATCAATGACGTTCTTGATGGACTTAATACTAAAGACAGGAATAATCTGATAAAGCGTCTGAACGCTTATCTGGATGTGCTTGAAGAATTGATGCAGAGAAAGAACAAGGCATGATGTTGTTGGGACACTGCACTCTTTTTTATATGAAGAGTGCAGTGTGGGGTAACTGAATATAAAACTTCAACAAAGCAGCTAAAGGGGAGAGTTGTTTATTGCTTTTTTATTGCTGATAAAGGCGTTCATGCAATGCTGTTTGAACTTCGTATATGTGAGAAAGTGTATTGACTGGCTTATTGTTTGCTACGTGTTTACAATGTAATGCTAGAAAAGTGCATACAGCACAATCCACTTAAATAACAAGGAGTTTTGATCGAGCCCCATAGGCTGGTTCGGTTGAAACTGCAAGATTAAGGAGAGTAATACATTGAAATCAAAAGTAATCACTGCCATCTTATTGATGGCTTGCACAGTAACTTTTTCATTGTCAGTCCGTGCAGATTCACAGAAGTTAGCTACCTGTTTTACTGATTCTTTGAATGGCAAGGAGAGAAAACAATTGGTTAAATGGATTTTTCTCTCAATGGCTGCCCACCCTGATCTTAAACCCTACTCAAATATTTCCGAAGAAGAAGTCTCGAATTCGGATAGCGTTACCGGAACCTTAATCACCAGACTGTTTGTCGAAGACTGTCAAAGTGAAGCTAAAGAAGCGCAGGCATCAGACCCTCTGGCAATCCGACAAGCGTTTGAGTACGTTGGTCAGGTAGCCATGCAGGAACTGATTACAAACCCAAATGTCATGACCGCAATCAGTAATTATATTAACTATACTGACCAGGGCAAAATTAATGCTATCTTTAGTGAATGATGGGATTCGTCATTGGCTGTATGCTTTAAGCATTAGTATTATCAAGTGCTTATGAAATTTATGCTTTGGAAGTTGTAGGCGTAGGTAAGTGGGTAAGTTGTCTCATAGAAGCAAGCATTGATGCAGAGGGAGATATGAGATATAAAGGTCGATAAAGGGACGGTCGCTTACATTATATTGCCTTGTTTCAGCAATCGCTGTATGTCGTTTTTGCAATGAATGCGGGGTGTGTGATGAGATTGTTGTCCACAAATTTATCTAAAGCATAGGGAAGGTTGATGTTTTTACAAATACTGGGAATACTGTTTTTAATTGTCATTTGTATAGTGGCTTATTTTGCATGGAAAATTTATCGTTTTGCAAAAACTCAGGAGAACTCTGACATAGCAGTTGCAATGTCGGTATTGCCCTCTCAAAGCATGGAACTTGAACTTTCAGGAAAGGATGAATGGAAAGAGCAGGAACAATTGGTTTACTCAGAATCAGAGTTAAAGAGAGTCGGGGCGACTCATGTGGGATATTACTGTGTGTATAACGGCTATGCGATAATCCGAATATCAATGTGGAATTTTAAGGACCAAGCCGTTGCCGTTCTCTACGAAGCTCTGTCAGAGCTGGATGAAGATAAGGTGTCTTTCATCTACGAAGTGGCGTCTAAGTTGGATGATGGAAGTCTCTGTATAACATCTAATCCACATGCTGCTTATGAAAGCAGGCCTGACAAACATAAAATTGTGTTTAATGAGTCGAAGTCCATTATCGACTTTTTAAAACTTATTAAAGTGGAAGTTCCTGAAGGCAAAAAAATCCTTAAAATTAAAGACCCCAGAGAATTTTTTCTGGAGTGTTACGAAGATATATCTGAGATGGGGTGGATGCCAGAACAATTAAAAAGTGATAAAACACAACAAACCCTTTCTTCCGTAGGAGTGACCATAACCGAAGAACTTATGAAAGAGCTGATAGAGATGGGTGTCTCTTACTCTATTCACATTAATGTTCGCCGTGCCAGAAGGAAACTGGCTAAACACTCTAAAATGAGTGCCGACCAATGGGAGAAAATCAGAGACCAGCTTGTGTTTATTAATGAGAAAATGGAAGTCGATCATTTGGTTGATGCAATCTATGATTTGACCGGTGAGTTATCTGAAATTCAGGAACAGGCATTGGAAGGGTTTCAGATAAACACCAAAGAATTGACTGATCCAATTGGCGCGTTTCAGATGTTGCTGCAATCTTTGAATCTCAAGGTTAAAAGAGTTGCCAGTATGGATTCACCCATTAATACTGAGGTGTATTTACCTCTTTGAGGTTTTGTATAAGAAATACCCCCACAAATTCAATAGTGTTGGTTTCTATGTGAAGGGGGCAATCAACTTGCTTTATTCATTCCAAGCTAACTGTTGATAATACACAATTAAATTCTATCTAAAATAAGTTGATCTTTTCCGATTATGGGTGGAGATAAAGTGAAAAAGGGGTTTCTTCTAATTTGTATCAGTTTATTAGTGCCGTTATCGCTGCTATTAATTGTTCTTTTTGCTCCAGAAGCAATTTCTCATCCTGCAGCAAAATTTTTGATCTTTCCAATTGAGTGGCTGGTACAAGATAAGGAAACGCTTAGGGAACTTACTTCTGTTATGTTTGGCAGGATGACACCTAATTTTGTTCCAATAGCTATGTTGTTGTCATTTATTTTCTGGTTCTTGTTGACATTGTTAGTCTTGATAGTGTTTTTATTTTTAGAAAAAAAACAAGCATCCTAAATTAGGATAAGCACTATTGATCGAACGGTATTTTGAAGGAAGTTTTTTACAGCAAAGCTATGTTTGGATAGACGGTGCTCCTGTTGCTAAGGTCGAGATAACAGTCGAAGGACAACAAATGATAGTTATCTTGATGATTATATAGATGGGCCTGTGAGTAACTACCCAGGAGAGGAACTTATGTTTGCAGTTCGTCTTCATTTAGGAGAGGAGAGTCATAGTTGTGTAACTGTAACTGTAAGTGATAAGGAGGCTTGGGAGCGCGTGAAAAAAATTGGGTGAGAGTAAAAGAGGAAAAACTAAATTTGGTGATGGTAATATCCTTGAAAGACGGGGTGTACTTACAGTTAAAGGGAATGGGAGATCAAACTCAACGTCCTTCTCCTCCAGTAACAGGTGCGCCTGAGCCTTGGTATCGTGGACTATTGAGATGGGTTATTAATTAATATGAAATTTAAAAAAAAGATTCTTGTTCTAAGGTTTTGGGTGCTTGTTTTATTTGTATGTCAATTTCCATCTGCATCTGCAGATGAAAGTTTTGCTGAGAGTGATAATAAGGTTTTAGAAAAAGCAATTGGGCATTTAATAATGTACCAAACGGAAAGGCAAATTAATGGTCAAGCAGGCCTTAATTCTCCGTTGACAGAAGTGTTTAAAACATATTATGAGGATATTGAAGCTCTTCCTGAAGATAAGAGAGCCATGTTTATGTTTATGGCTGACAATCACCTAGAGGTCCATGGAAGTAGTGGTTTAATTCATTTTTACGATTTTATCTATCTCTGTTGCTTAAATGAATATATCCAATTAGTGAAGGGTAATTTATCCAATCGTTATTTCAATTCAGAATTAATAAAAATAAAATTTGATATGGTCAGAAACCTAGAATCGAGAATTAAAAGGCAAGCGGTTTGGAGAGAGCGAAGCTTAGAAGAGCACAAAGAAATTATGAAAGTAGAATTCATAGAAATGATTAAAGTTGTTAACGATAGCAATTATAAAATCGCCGATTAGTAATAAATTGGTACAGGCTGAAGTTGCTACAGTTTAACGGACGCTTTTATTAAGCGACAATAGATGCTTAGGAGTATCCAAATGACTAAAACTGGGCTGGTGTTATGGCTCTCCTTGAAGCCAGTTCCTGACAAGTGGAGGGCTTTTGTAGATAGAACACCATCGTTCAGCGTTTTCTTTATTGGTCCAGAGAGAGGATTGCTCAGGGCTGAGTATAATCACCAGATTGAATCGTAATAGAACCACGTTTATCGTCTTTAATGCTTCTTCGCTCAGAGGAGTTTAGCAGCACAATCAGAGTATCATATCCAATAACTTTTGAATCAATGCTTGCTTAATCACTATTTAATCACCTTTAATCGGCTAAAACTGAAATTTTAAATTAGAGTTTTACGATATAATGGTTCAGGTAAACCTCATATTAAAACACACTGAAGTGATAAACAGGAGCGATTGATAAAATGGTTAAAATAGCAGTTCTTATTCTTGCGTTAGTAGCGGGGTATTTTTTATTCATTCACGATAAATTACCTAGCCAGATTACCTTTCATGGGCATACTCTGGAAAAAGATGACAAGGAGGTTTTTGAACGTAATGGAGGGAAATTTGCTCTTTATAAATACAGTGCCAGATCATCGCATCACTATCTTATTTTTATCGTCTCTGAAAATGGAGCACCTGTCCCTGTTGATGATATTACCGAGTTTTATACGCAACGATTAAAGCAGCAGCGCATTAAGCTAACTCAAGATAGAGATGGTCGGTATTATGGTGTCAGAGATGAACCGGGAGATTATATAACACAGGCCTATATGACACAGGCCATAGAAATGAATGCAGTCATTCTCTTTTTACAATACAGTGATAAAAAATCAAAGAGTAAGCGAGAGGCGCAACAAATTTTTCAAGAGTTGGAAGATTATACATTGGGGTGAGTAAGGTAAATTTGCCAGTATAATGAACAAGATACTTATTCTTATAGCGATCAGTATCGCTGCCTATTTATGGTTCAAAGACCCGACTGTGACGGTGGCTTCAAGTGATGTCACGTTCAGTTATATCGTTAAGTACCCAGATGGTGTCAGCAAAAGTAGCTCATTGCCTATGTTGGTTGCCTTTCATGGCAACGGTGACACCGCCAAAGGATTCTATGAATCGGCATTAAACGAGTATAGTGATCCTATTCGTATCGTTTTGTTACAGGGGCCTCTACGATATGGCAGGGGGAAAGCGTGGCCCTGGGATGCGCCTGGATTAGCAATGTACGGCGACGCTGTAAATGATGCGGTTATGCAATTAGCGGTAAAATATCCGACGCAAGGCAAACCGGCATTGCTGGGGTTTTCCGGGGGAGGTGAGATGGCCTATTATCAAGCAGTGACCCATGGTTCAGACTATTCATATATATTTCCGGTGTCTGGCCGATTGTCAAAAGATAATCTACCCAAAAACCAACGAGATATTGGAGCTGAAGTACATGCTTTTCATGGGAAAAAAGATCAAGTCGTTGCATTTCCCCTTGGGAAAAAAGCCGTTGAAATCCTGCAGGAAAACAGAGTGAGAACAACACTGACTGAATTTGATGGTGGGCACCAGGGTATCTTTTCTTCGATGAAAACCAAAATAACCAATATTGTTCAGGAAAATATAGCTGAAATTGAAAACTAATTAGTGGCTTGCCTTTTTTATCAACCCTATCTGAGAGTCGTTATAGTGGATTATGTTTAGGATAGTTGCTTGGGTATAAACAGATGTATTTTTCAATATTCAGGATAGGAGAGTAAAAAATATGGATACACCATTAGTAGAATATCGCTATAAGCGCCGGTTTGGGTGGGGAGAATGGTTTATTGCATGTACTTGGTTAATCTTAGCCTGCTTCATTGTGTATCGATTGATAAATGACAGTGAATACGATTGGACCAAGTATATTCTTGCCATTTTGTATGGCTCTATATTTATCGTTAACTCAATCAAAGCACTTTTGCAGTATAAATTTTCCGAAATACGAATTAACTCTAAAGGAATTTATTATCATTTTTCTCTGTGGGGGTATTTATCCTGGAGCATCACATGGGCAGATCTAAATCAGGCTTACTACAACAAAAAATGGTATCAAAAGGTACTGACTCTATTGCCTTCCAAAGATTGTGCTTCCCAGGCAAACAAACTGATTGAGGTAAAGCACTGGCGCCAAGTTGATAGCGCAACAGCTAAAGATAAGCCAATTCATCATGCTGTTGAACAATTTACTGACCTTAAAGATTCTATTGGAATGCAGTCACAACACCACCCGTTGGCACAGGATTTAGGTAGAGCGGCTGAAAGGGCTTCAATGGTGATTGCTATGATGGTTGTGACTTGTCTTGGGGCTGGGTTTTATGTGCACCGTTTTGTCACTGTCAGTCATGGAATTCCTGTCTGGACTATGGTGCTAGGAGGTGTCATCGGGGCATTATTAACAGTGTTATACCTGGTTAAGAACAGAGCTCAAGCAATTGCTATTCCCATAATAAGCCTGCTAGCGGCGGTGGCAGGTGCTTTTTTGTTTGCCATTTCAATCAAGTCCAGCATTATCTTTTGGGGCACTGATGACACTTTGGATTTTGAACTGGTTAAAAAGACAGGAGGATATCAACAGTGGCAAGCGATTGATGATAGATCTTTATTTCTTGAGTTGGGATACCAAGAGGCAAAGGTTCGAACCAATGCTGAGCAAGGTGATGTCATCAAGCTTGATACACGGACAGGAATTTTATCCATAACGGTATTATTACCAGGTGAAGTGGATAAGACAGAAGGTATTGGTCTGTAGTCATTACTCTTGATTGCTGATAATGAAATGCCTTGATAAAGGTGTAAACTGCATTTTTTAGCAAGAAAAGGTTCTTATTCAGCAAGTTTGGATATTTTCTAAAAGTAGTAAAGTAACTAGAATTGGGGCCGTTGAAGATCATGAAGAACTTCTGCCCTGAAGCATTAAGCCTGATAAGGGGGAAACAAGGAAGTGGCTGTTTGATTCTTTAGCCTGAATTACGCTTTTCGTCATAGATGGACGAGAAGATATGCGCGTGTACTCAAATTAACTACTTTATATAAACTGTCTGAGGGACCTATGAGCAGCTTTAAAAAAATATCTATAGTAAAAGAAGAAGAGTCTGAAGAAAATCCAGGAGGGTATGAGCGTCGTGTAGCACTGCATCCTCATGATGTAAAAAAACTTGTTGAAGCAGGGTGTTGTGTCAGCGTGCAACGTTCAGCAGGTATTGGAGTTGGCATACAAGATCAGCAATATATAGCTGTAGGTGCGAGCATAGAAAGTCATGATGATGTTTATGCTGATAAAGATCTGATTATTAAATATAAGGGACCTAGCAAAAAGAATATTGAAGCCATGACTCCAGGAACAACGATTCTTTGTATGGCTCATTTATCCTCTTTTCCTGACAGAGATTTACACCTGAAGTCCAGAGGTATCCATACTATATCTATGGAAAATATTGCAGAATTTATGCAACCTTTGCCGCGGGATACAACTGCATCAATTAAAATTGCTGAATATTTTGTTAAGAACATGGACGAAGATATTGCGGATTTGTGTGTCATCTTTATAGGTCTTAGTGATCGTTTGGCCGGGGCTTTTAAATATATCTCCAGACAAAATCCTAAACAGGTTTTTGTTTCTGCGGAGTTAGATTGGGAACACTTTTTTAAGATCTCTGAAAACGATAAGGTTTTAATTGTCACAGACACATCGGAGAATCCGCTCAACTCGACACAGGCAGAGGATATCGCCAGATTAGATGTCAGGTTTTTAGATATTGCTGATGAAACTTTTAACAAACTGATATTTGAGAACCCGCCTATACCTAAATACGGCAAGCGAAAAATAGCCTGTTTGCACGAAACTGGATACTGCGCTGCAAACTATGGGGTATATTTAACGTCAAATGTCAGCAGCTTATTAAGAGAAACCTCTAAAGGTGTGGCTGTCGTATTAGGTTATGGCAATGTGGCCCAAGGGGCTATAAAAGCATTACTTGATGCTGGCTTTCGCACGATCAGAGTAGTTACTCGCAGGTATTTTAATGATCCTGTTCTGAAAACCTGGTTTAAAGACTCGCATATTATCATTTGCGGTGCTGAACAATCCCCTTATTTAAGAGGTGAAAATTATTATATTACCAATGACAACATTGAGAATGATATTCAAAAGGGTGCCGTTGTCATTGATTTGATTGGTGGCACGAAAGATAACCGATCACCTGTAGAACCATTGGTATCGACAACATTTTTGCCCGATGTTCATGTTGTAAAAAATGGTGTCTTTATAGCGGGATTATGGGGATGGGATCAAATTGGGATGCTATACGAATCAGCTGAAAAATACAGCAATGCAATAATAGATGTGTTATTGGGCGAAGATCGTTTAATAAATGGACTTGAGTCAGTATCGCCTTCAGTTCAGCCTGCTCTTGCGTTCAGAGAGGTTAGTAAATGATAAACAGTTTAAGCAAAGATGAAATCAGATCGTTTGGATATCAGATTATAGATTTAATTGCAGATGATATCAGTGCTACCGGTATTCGCCCACCTTGGCCGTCGCAAGAAAATGCTCAACGGGTAAAGTCATATTTTAATGAAGCTATCCCAGAGCATGGAACATCAGTAAATGAACTGATGGAACTCATTAGCAGCGTCGTTCTTCCTGCATCTCCTAACCATAACCATCCCGATATATTTGCGCATGTAAATGCTTCTTCAATAGTCACATCGGCACTAGTGGATACCATTGTTTCCAGTTTGCGATTATATACCTATAACTGGTCAATGAGTCCTGCCAGCACACAAATTGAGCTGTGCGTAATAAGGTGGCTTGGTCAATTTATAGGGTATAACAATGATTCTGCTGGCTATGTTGCATCTGGAGGAACCACTGCAAACTTATCTGCATTATTGACGGCACGCACAGTTCAAGTTGGTCCTACTATTAATCGCGATGGTGTTTATTCAACAAAACAACTGACTGCTTATGTCTCGGAATCTGGTCATGGATGCCTGGATCAAAGCTTTAGAATGATGGGGCTTGGAGATAGCTCTTTGCGTAAGATACCTGTAGATTCTGATTTTAAAATCAGGGTGGATTTATTACGACAAAAAATAAACGATGATATAGCGCAAGGGTGTCAACCATTCTGTATTATTGGCATTGCTGGATCTACTGACACCGGCTCTGTTGATGATTTATTAGCCTTGTCTTTGGTCGCAAAAGAATATGGTTTATGGTTTCATATCGATGGTGCTTATGGAGCTTTTGCGGCCTCTACTGTATCTGATAAAGATAAATTCATAGGGCTGACAGAAGCCGATTCTGTCGTATGCGACCCACATAAATGGCTGAATATTCCTTTGGGTGTTGGTGTTCTGCTAGTCAAAGATTGGAATCACCTGAAAGAAACATTTTCCATTGAAATTTCCACATTGAAATCCGTAAACTCTTCTTTAGATCA
Organism: Arenicella sp.; assembly: GCA_050633785.1. Taxonomy (GTDB): domain Bacteria; phylum Pseudomonadota; class Gammaproteobacteria; order Arenicellales; family Arenicellaceae; genus CALKZN01. Next base: position 58,696 of record JBOEHE010000020.1, on the reverse strand, counting down.
TAACCAGTGGGAGTATGGGTTTGAGTTAACCAAATCAGACCGGGCTTTGAAAGTGTGGTTTGCCATAAAACAGTATGGTTCAAAGTCATTCCAGGAAATGATTCAGTATCATATTGATTTAACCCAATATTTGGCTGAAAAAATCAGGGAAACAAAATCGTTAAATTTATTTATCGAACCAAACCTCAGCATCTGCTGCTTCCGTTATTGCGTGCCTGACCTTGATAATCAAGGGATTGATGACCTGAATGCCTTGATTGCAAAAAAAATATGCCTGGACGGAAATTCTGTCATTAGCACAACGGTTATTAATGGTCGCTTAGTTCTACGTTCTTGTATTGTTAGTTCGAAAATAACAGAAAATAACGTGGATGAGTTGCTGGGTAGAGTTGTTGAATATGGTGACTTATTGTCTGCAGAGGTAGCTGAACAATGAAAATGAACGACTATCTATTATCATTGGTTGATTACTTCATACAACACGGTTACGTTATTATTGATCTCAGAGAACTGAGTCAGCAGGGTGAATTGCTGGAATATGAAAATGCTCATAAGCGATATCTGCATGCTTTGAAAAAATATTTCAGGCTTGATCTACAGGAAAAGGAACTTTCTTTGGTAGATGCCGAGATTGATAAAGTGACAAAATGTCGTAAGTCAGGATACTGGCCAAAAGATATGTTTGATGGGAATCCGAATGAATTTTATAACTCAAGGGACTTCTTTACCTCCACAAGCAGCACTATTCTAGACCCCTTTAACGGCAATGAAAAAAATGGATTGCTTCCTGATAATGAAGCCTACGCCATTTCTCATTTTAGCATTGAACACATAGTAACCCCGTTTTTGAAAACGTATTTGACGAGGTTTGATATATCGATACCTCGTTATGCATTCCAGATACAAAGCTCATATTTTGATCGAAAATCATCTCTGGGGTTTCATACTGATAGTGGTTTTTTTGAAGGAATATCCGGTGTTGCTGATGGTTTGATTGTTGTTGATCAGCATGACAAAAAAGAGCGGAATGTTTCATTGAAATCTCATGAAGCCATTCTTTACACCGGAGATTCCTTTCAACGCTATTATTCGTCTTTTTTACCAGAGGCTTCTATTCCTGCTCCTTTGGTGCATGCTGTTGAAGCACAGGCAGAGAGAATCAGCGCACCTTTTGTTTGTATCAGGTATTAAAAATGGACCTTTATCTAATTTACAAGTGTGTGATGGGGGCTTTGATTATGCTGGTTATTCATTTTCTAACCAAGAGTAACTACTATTACATAACAGGCCTTCTTGCTTTATTTCCTGCTCTTAGTATCCCGGCTTACTATTTTATGTATTTTGAAAAAGGGGCCGATGCCATACAAAAGACGAATCTATTTGGACTGCTCTCATTGATAGCCTATGTTGCATTCGTGTTAACAATATTTTTTACGGTAAAGAAATTGGGAATAGTCTATTCGCTATTGTTATCAACTGGTGTCTGGTCAATAATCGCTTTTGCTCTAATGGTGATATGGAAAAGATAATCAGCATTGCTGCTGATTATCTTTATATTTCTGTGTCTTACTGGAGATGTGTTTTCCCGGCAGAAAACTTAATAGCTGTCAGGGCATAAACTGGCAAAGAAAATGTGCCGTTCACTGAACTTGGCATCCACGCCATGTTCTTCCAAATACTTATTTTGCGTTTTATAAGCCAGTGGCTCCAGCTCTTCTATACAACGGCTTTTTTCATACAAATTATTCTGATATTGCAGATAATGGGTCAATTCATGCAGTAATACGGATTTGCCATACTCACTTTTTTCATCAATGGAATGGGCCAGATAAATCGTATCATTTTCATGATTGTACAAGCCGATAGCTCCGCTGGTCTTATAATCGAACCCACTTGGAACATCACCTTGGTGTTGGATCGACACCAATTGGACTTTGCTGACAAATTGAATCATCGGCACATCCTTGCCGTCGTAAACTAACCCCGTATTCTGGCTGATGTACATCAATAATGACACTATCAGTTCTTTCATTGTAACACCTCTGTTTTATGTGAACAGATCGGTTATTGAACCTTATCAATGCTGGTACCCCCAATCTGTAGGCTGAAGAGTTGAAAAATGAAATTTTATTATTATTCTGCTGAATCAAGTTCAGCTCATTTTCAAGTTATTAATTTTTATTTGCTCAAAAGCCGTAACTAAAGTTTAGAAGAAAATTAACAAATATGCGAAAATTTCCTCTTAATTTTCAATATTTAACACGATTTGCCACTTTAATACCAAATTTATTCTCAATAATGTCAATATTTAATAAAAATACCCTGCCGAATATTGTGGCAATCATCATCATTGCTGCAAGTTTTACTGTCTCCGGTCGAATTGCCGATATTTTGCTCAGTGTTGGTTTGTTTGCTTTGTCAGGCGCCATCACCAACTGGTTGGCTGTTCATATGTTGTTCGAAAAAGTTCCAGGTTTGTATGGTTCAGGAGTTATACCGCTGCACTTTGCCGAATTCAAACAGGCAATTTTACAACTGCTAACCGAACAACTGTTCAAATCGGAGAATGTTGAGCGAGCTTTTCAGCGTGAATCTACCGAAGACCAGGCGGTGTTGAATTTTGAACCAGTCATTGAAGGCATTAATTTTGATGGTGCGTACGAACAGCTGGTGCAGACGATCATGGAGTCTTCTTTCGGCAATATGCTGGCTATGTTGGGAGGTCAGGAAGCTCTGGACCCTTTGAAAGAACCTTTTAAAAAAAAGATGCAGCAATTTCTGCGTGATACCGCTCAGTCAGATGCGTTTCAACAGGCTTTGAGCTCAGGTTTATCCAAGGCTGCCAGCAGTGATACCTTTTTGCAGAAAATACAGGAAATTGCTCAACAGCGCCTTGATGAGATGACTCCTGAGATGGTCAAAGACATTGTGCAGACCATGATTCGTAAGCACTTGGGATGGCTGGTAGTCTGGGGCGGTGTCTTTGGCGGAACCTTGGGTTTGATCATTGCTTTGCTGAGCAACACTTGATTTTTTCAAAAACAACACCATATATACTATGATTCGCAATATTCATGGATAGACTGTTGTCTTATATACTGCGAATTAACAGGAAACTTCAGAGACCGGTTCAAGGTCTCTGATCTCAATCAATTGGAATAAGGGGGGAGTAGAATGAGCACCATCAGATCAAATCTTTCTGGTTTAAGCACGCTGTTATTAATTGTGGCCTTGGCCGGTTTGTTGTACTGGGTTTTTTCACGATCAATTTTTTATGCTGAACCGGGTTTCGTCTATCACGTTCGCACCATTACCGGCTCTGAACAAGTGGTCAATGACGTTGGCTATCACTTGTTTGTCTTTGGCCGTTGGAATGCCTGGAAGCGTGCCATGACAGTGCAAGCAGTCAAAGGAGGGTCGGACAGAGTTAATGCTGAGAGAGAATCGATTGATACTAGTGCAAGCTTGCCTCCATTGAATATTATTTTTCTGGATCAGGTTGATGCAGATGCCGAAGCCACAGTGCGCTTTTCTATCCCGACGGATGAGGAAAGTTTTCTGAATCTGGCACATGAATATCGGACTCCTGAGAATTTATTACGCACGGCTTTGATTCCAGCATTCAAAGAAACTCTGCAGGCCAATGCTTCGTCGATGACCGCTGAGGAATACTATTCAGGTGGGCGGACTCAGTTTAATACTGAATATGAAAACCAGATGGGACAAGGCATTTTTATCGTTAGACGTGAAGAGCGCACCGAGTCTTTACAGCGCAGGCAATTAGGGTCTGCGAATGTTTCTTTAGGTACTGATCAACAACAATATGGTGATGAGACCAAAATATCGTTTGTAGTTGAAAAAGTATTGGATGAAAATGGTTTGCCAAAACGTAAAACACAGAAATTCACCGACTTCGGGATTCAAGTGGTGGATGCAAGAATTACCGAAATGCGGCCCAATCAACGTTTTGTTCAACGTATGCAGTTGAAGCAGAAAGCCTCTGCTGATCGCGCTATAGCCCGCGAACAGCGAATTCAGGAAGAAGAACAGCGTCTGTTGGCTATAACCCGTGGTGAACGCGAGGTTGCCGAACGCCAAGCCAAAGCCAAGGTTACGCAAATTGAACGTACCACTGATGCTCAGACAGAGAAACAATTGGCCTTGACTAAAGCACAAAAACTGAAAGAACAGGCAGAGATTGAACGGCAAACAGCTGAGATCAGTTTTGAAAAAGCCAAGATCGAGGCAGAGACCAAACGCACTCTGGCTGAAGCAGAGGCTTATCAGAAAAAAGTTATCCTGGAAGCGGATAATGCTTTGGCGCAAAAGCTGGACGCCGAAATGCAGATTCAGAAACTCTGGGCTGAAGCGTATGCCCAGCGTAAAGTGCCGACTAATGTTTTTGGTGGTGGTGGCAATGGCACTCCCGTTGGCGCTGATACTGAGGTAACTGCATTTATGCAAATGTTGACTCTGGATGCTGCTAAGCGTTTAAGCTATGAACGTGATGTCAAGGGAACCCCTATAAAATAATCACCTCCCTTTTAGTTGCTCCCCGGACTCATTGCTGAGTTCGGGGTTGTTTGATGGGGCTGCCTGACATAGGCCTATTAACTCAAATCGTGCTTTAGCCAGAGATGATTTTTATTACTTAATTTCTCTGCCTATAAAGACAGATTCTCAGTTTGAGCCTACAGCTGCTATAAACTTAAAGAGTTTACGCTGAGCTTATTAATCATTGCTACTGGACAGAGCAGTGAGTGGGTGGTCAAATAACACTCATTGGAAACTCTATTGGATGCAGGATCTCTCATGAATAATGATAAAATCGGTAGTTCAATGACAGGCTCAACCACCTTTGGTTTGATGTTTCCCTTGGAAGCCTATGAGTCATCTGTGCCCAAAATGGAAAATCAAGTGGCATTGGCACAACAGGCAGAAGTGGCTGGGTTCAGCCATCTCTGGGTGCGTGATGTGCCGTTGCATGTGCCCACTTTTGGTGATGCCGGGCAAATGTTTGATCCTTGGGTTTATATGACTCATATTGCGGCGCAGACCAACTCGATTACTCTTGGAACGGCAAGTATCATTCTTCCTTTACGTCACCCCATTCATACCGCAAAGTCTGCTGCCAGTATTGATGTGTTAACAGACGGACGTTTGGTTTTGGGAGTTGCTTCAGGTGATCGTGCTCAGGAATACCCGGCCTTCGGGCGAAACCTTGATGATCGGGCGCACTTGTTTCGGGAAAATTTTTCTTATATCAAGACATTGTGGCAGCAGAGCTTCCCACAGATTCGGGATAATTATTATGGACAGATGCAGGGTGAAACTGATCTGCTGCCTAAACCTCTTAATGGCAGATCGATCCCGATGTATGTCACTGGGCAGTCAGGGCAGGATATTAACTGGATTGCCAGACATGCCGATGGTTGGATTTATTATCCTCGTAGTATTGAAGCTGTTGAACAGAATATTAGTACCTGGACAGAGGCTTTAGACAAGGCAGAGCAGCCCATGAAGCCGTATATGCAGTCGTTGTATATTGATCTATTGGATGATCCTGATGCACCGCCAACACCGATTCATCTGGGCTTTAAAATTGGGCGTAACGGTTTACTTGAGTTTCTCAAAGCCTTAGAAGGGATTGGCGTCAATCATGTGATTTTTGTTTTGAAATATGCGACCCGCCCGGTTGATGAGATTATTGCAGAGATGGCAGAAGAAATTTTACCCCGATTCTAAGCTGGCTTGTTTGGCCAGATGCAAGCCAAACAAGCCATTGAATAGAGCATTTGATGTTATATTAAAACAACATAACCATACCGGTTCCCAGCATTGAAGATAGGGCTAGAACTTTGACGATTGACCAATGCAACCTAAAAGCCAACAGTGCACACAATAGTGCAAGAAAAACCACACGCCAGTCAATGGAACTGAACTCCGGTTGCCATAGGGTGATAATGCCATATTGGTGAGCTTCGACTGTTGTGAACATTACATGCAGTGCAAACCAGACTGACAGGTTCAGAATGACACCAACCACCGCTGCTGAAATAGCTTCAAGGGCTCCTTTGAGCCGGGGTTGAGCGCAAATCCATTCGATGTAGGGAGCGCCAGCGAAGATCCAAAGAAAACAAGGAATGAAGGTCACCCATAAAGTGATTGCTGCTCCTGCAAGTCCCAAAGCCATACCTCCCTGTCGGAATGCCGCCAGAAATCCTACAAACTCAGTGACCAGAATCAAGGGGCCTGGGGTGGTTTCAGCCAGACCCAAACCATCCATCATTTCTCCGGCGCTTAACCAACCCCAGTGATTCACAACATCCTGTCCCATATAAGCCAGAACAGCATAAGCGCCCCCAAAGGTGACTACCGCCAGACGGGAAAAGAAGTTGCCAATCTCAGATAAAACCTGGTAATCAGAGAAAAAATAATCCAGTAAAATCATTGGCAACCACCAGATACAGAGCATGGTGACGGTGGTTAACACGGTTTTGCCGAACCCTCCTGGTTTGCTGACCGGTGATCTATCGACTGTATCATTTCCTGCTTTGGTGAAGCCGTACATAGCAGCAAACAAAACAATCAAAGGATAGGGAATATTGATAAAGAAAATGCCAATAAAGGCTAAAACCGACAAGACTTTCAAATCGATCGACCTCAAAGCACGCTTTGCAATGCGCAGCAATGATTCGATGACGATAATCAATACGGCAGCCTTTACTCCAAGAAACAGAGCCTGTATCAAAGGCACATCTCCAAGCAATGCGTAAATCATTGCCAGAGCCAGAATCACCAGAGCGCCAGGTAAAACGAACAATAAACCAGCAATGAAACCTCCGATTTTTCCATGCAATTTCCAACCGGCATAGGTGGCTAACTGCATAGCTTCAGGTCCTGGTAACAACATGCAAAAGCTCAGGGCGTTGATATACTCTTTTTCACTTAACCAACGCAACTGCTCAACAATCAGTTTATGCATCAGTGCGATTTGCGCGGCCGGGCCACCAAAAGATAACAGACCTATTTTTGCCCAGACTCTGGTCGCTTGGGCTAGAGAAGGCGGGGTGGACACGGTTGCTGAAATATCGGTATTAATAGTGTCCATTGGCCTACTCCTTGTTTGTTTTGCTGGTGTGCATAGGCCAATCATGTTTTTCATTGGTGGCGTCACGGCACCAGCGGTAGAAGGCATCATAAAGACTCATGCTGGCATCCAGTTGCGCTAAATCATCTCGATACATTCGTGATAGACCCAAAGAGGCGGCTAGCAAACCAGCTGATTCAGGAGCTAATTCATGGTGGCCTGTGTCAGCGCCTCTGATGATGGTTGCCAAGTGTCTTAAGGCGGGAATATCAAGCTCGAATTCATCCAGCATGGTGTCAAAAGAACAGCTATCACCGCGGTGGGTGTAAAATACACCTTCCACATCGAATGCGGCTGCATTGAATTTTTCGGCAACCGCTGTTACCTCAGCAGGTTCGACATATAAGAATAAGGCATTGGGGTCAATAAAGCGCCGGATCAGCCATGGGCAGGCTATGCGGTCAATTTTTGGTCTGTGCCTGGTGACCCAGACTGTACGGTTTTTGTCGTTGCGATTGGTCAGATCCGTCAGTGTTGCCAGTGGTTGCTTGTTGTCATTCCAGGCAACATGGCCGCCTTCAAGAGATTCTGCGTGGATGCCAGCTTCGCGCAAAATGGCGGCAGCACCTTGACTGAGTTTTTGTCCTTGATGGCATATAATAACAACGTGCTTTGATTCCAACTTCGGGATCAAAGAGTCTATGTGTCGAAAAGAATGGCGATATGAACCGGGTATGCTTCTGGGGTCCAGAGCAAAATCATCATCGATTCTGATGTCGATAAGAACTGGCGCAGCGGGAGTGCCGATTAAACGTGATAGTTGAGAAACAGTGATAACAGTTGGTGATGGCATTACGCATCCTCCTAAATTGGGTCAATAGGTTTATCATGGATGCGAATCTTTGGCTGACGCCTCACGGGGCACTCGCGACCCCATGTATTTAATTTAATACAGGCGAGGTTATTTGTCCAGAGCAGAAGAGTGACAACAGCCCCTGGTCCTATCAATCAGGGCTTTCAAAGGTTTTATCCTGTAAGTAAATAATCATGGTAGCCATGGCATCCTGCTCTACTCCAGAGGTGTTATTATAAACACTGACCAGCTCATACTCGTGATCTTCAAAGACGGGAATTCCTTGTTGGCTGACCAGGCTGTCGACCTGAGTCAAACCAATTCTGTCTTTCGGTCCAGTCATTGTGCTTTTAAACACCGTTTGACCGGTGGTTAGATCGCGTAATTCCAGTGATTCAGAAAAGGGGTGGACATGCACCGCGATGTAATGAACTCGGGTGTCATAAGGTATGTTCATTATTTTTGTCACAAGAGTGCGTCGTTCTTCCCTTCCCAGCTTGACTACCCAATGGCCTGAAAACTTCTTGCCGAGTAGGTCTTTAAAAACATTGGCCTTATCGCTGTTGCCAGCGTGTGTCCCAGGCAAACAAGTGGCGCCTTGTTGAATGCTATTGGCATTGCGGATGCCATAGTAACCATTGTCGCCTTCCTGGGCGTCCAACAGAGCAGCGACAAAGGCGTTAGCAGGAAACAGAGGAGTGATTTTGCCTTTGATATCCTGGTCACGCACATAGTTAATCACAACACGGTGCCTGACATTGATATTGGGGTTTTCTATGTTGTGATTGAGTACCTGGGTTGTCAGGTTAAAGGTTTGGTTAGACATCACTGGAATGCCGAAACCTGCTGGCATCTCAATTGAAAATACGCCTTGAGATAAGGTAAAGATGCGACTGCTTAATATCGCTGTGCTGTTGAATACTCCAGCTCTGTCACCGGGACGAAAGTCCAGGTTGTTATGACATAGAAACTCCTGACTGACAGGAGTTACTCCATCTTCAGCGACAACCATAGTGTGGTAGCCAGTGATCCAGAGCAATTCGGCGGTGTCGGAGTCAGATAGCGAGACTATTTGGGTAGAAAAAGGTCCTTCCATTGACTTGTACTGTTTGTCAATTCGATAGGGTTGTGACAGAAACTCTACGGTATGTGGTTTGGGGGGAATGGCCTCTGATGTTTCATCGCCGGTGTTGAATATCTGCTTATAATTTGAGATTGTCAGTATGCACAGTGCAACGAAGATACCAATAAAAAACAGTGGAGATGTCAGTGCTTTCATCTGTGGGTAAATCTCATTTCAACGAATGAATAGCTTGTTTAGCAAGGCTGGAGTAAGAACTAATTAAAGAGCTAAGCATTAAAAAAACCAACTACGTAATCGCTTGTCCAGCTCATCCTGGCATTGGCTCAGTTGCGTTGAATAGTTTTGCGATCGTTTCGCTACTTTCTGCGCCACGTTAATTAACCATTGTTTGGATTTATAGGTTCCTCGTGCATAGCCTCCATGGCCTTCATGGTAATTCAGGTATTGTGCATAGGCATTGGTTTTGGCAACGCCATTACGTAGCAAGGTTTTGTTTGTATACCATTGAATGAAGTCATAAGAATCAGCAAAATCATCACGATCTTTGAACCATGAACCTGTGTCTTTCTGATATTCACTCCATGTGCTTTTCAGCGCTTGAGAATACCCATAAGCATTGCTGGCTCTGCCTGTTGGGATTATGCCAAGAAAATATTGCATGGGAGGTTTGGCTTTGGCCCTGAATCTGGACTCCTGGTGCATGATAGCCATAGGCACATAAAGTGTGCCGCCCCAGGCTTTCGCGCTGCGTTTTGCTTGTTTGTACCATTGAGGTTTTTCTTTGAATATTGCACACAAATCTTGCGTGTTTCTGGGTGGACTCGAGGCGCATCCTGAGAGTGCGACCAGTGCTATGGCTAGTATACATACGCGAATAATCATAGCGTTATAATACCCTATTATCAGACTCTAACCTTATTACGTTTTAACTGGGCGTCATTTGTAATAAAACAACCATTGCAAAATTGGTTTTGGTCAAATGTTGTTGCTTTCTAGGGTGATTATAGAGCACTTGCTTGTCGAGTGGATGCGATATCCTGACAAGAAAGGGGAACTCTTATTTGGGTCGAAAGAACTTTGGGGTCATTCGCGCTACGACTGAACACTTCCATAACCATAGGCTCAAAGAAATCCAGTGGCAGGGTGGGGTATTCAGGGTTAAAACTTGCCTGATCCCAATTTTCGCAGAAATAATCACAATCGTCGAAATAAGGGTGGCCTTTATACTGTTCTCGGACAGCCGGGTTGCCGCCCAGATGGTGTGCAAAATACTGGCTCTGAAAAGTCGCATGTTTGGCGACTACCCAAGTACATTGTTCGCGCACATAAGGTGCTAAGATGATAGCGGCATACTCATCATGATTGTAGGGTGCATAGAGATCGCCAATATCATGTAATAACGCACACACAATCCAATCAATATCAGCGCCATCATAGTAAGCCCTGGTGGCTGTTTGCAGACTGTGTTCTAAACGGGAAACCTGATAGCCGGATAGAGAGTTGTCCAAGTCTTTTAAAGCATGAAGTAAACGTTCTCCAACTTTGGCTGCATATTCTCTTTCCAGAGCATCCAAAAACTCATAGTCTTCTTTGTCTCCGTCTTTCATTTGAGTAAATTTAGCTAAATTCATTTCTCTATGCCTTTGTCATATCGTTTACGATGTCTGCCATTGAGTTAACTGATCTTGGAGACGTCAATCAATGACAGACAGGTTTAGGCTTCAAGCTTGAGAGTAAGATTATTTAAAAGCCTCCTAAATCAGCCCGTATTTCTCAAACCGGTTGCGATACCATTAATGCTATCAAGTGCCGGTTTCAGCCAGGGAGATTGGGTGCGGTTACTTTCTTTGCTCAATCGCTCTAACAACAATACCTGAATATAATTCAGGGGGTCAAGGTAAGCATTGCGCCAGCGTACTGATTGTCCAATTTCCGGGAAATCAGCCATCATGTCTTCGACATCAGTAACTTGGCGAATCATAGCCATGGTTAATTCGTATTCATCTTTCAGATCTGCATAAACGTCTTTGGCGATGTCAGCATTGGAACATAGATCGGCGTATTGCGATGCCACTTGTTGGTCAGTTTTCAATAGAGCCATCTGCGAATTGCTCAGTACATTTTGAAAGTACCTCCAGTCGCTATACATGGTTTGCAGGGTGCTTAACCCTCCTTCATTGATTATTGTTTGCAAAGCGCTGCCAAGGCCATACCAGCCTGGAAGGTTTTGTCTGGATTGAGACCAGCCAAATACCCAACCAATAGCGCGGATGGATTTTTTGGAATAATCGGCTTTTTTTCGATGTGAAGGTCTGGAGCCAATATTCAATAAGGCAATTTCATTTGAGGGTGTTGTTTCATAAAAATATTGCATGGTTGCAACATTGTCATCTGTAAGCGTACGAAACGTCTGCTCGCCTGTTGAGACCAAAGTTTCCATGATGTCGATATGTCCGAGATCATCGTTGTTGATATAGTTGGAATCACTGGCTTTCATCAAGCCTGTGATTCCAACGGTAAGCTCATAGCGTGCGGTTTCTTTGAAGTTATATTTAAAGGATAACACTTCACCTTGTTCCGTGAATTTGATGCCACCTTTTACTGTGCCCATGGGTTGGCTCAAAATAGATTCATGTGTAGGGCCACCGCCTCGACCGATAGTGCCACCTCGACCATGAAATAACAGGCAGCGAATGCCGTGTTTATCCGTAACCGATACAATATTTTGCTGCGCTTTGTAAAGATTCCAACTGGAGGCCAGAATGCCGCCATCTTTGCAGGAATCAGAATAGCCTAACATCACTTCCTGGGTGTTATTGCTGAACTCTAATAACTGTCTGTAGACAGGGTTGTTAAACAGGTTCTCTAGAATGGGTTCAGCTTGTTCAAGGTCTTGGACGGTTTCAAATAAAGGGGCGATATGCAATTTACAAGTAATAGTGCCATTGCTATCGACTTCTATAAGTCCAGCCATTTTTGCCAATAAAGCCACTTCCAGCAAGTGGCTTGCCTGATGCGTCATCGAAATAATGTAACTGCCAAAACAAAAGGGTGATATTTCAGAACGCATCTTGCTGATCAATTCGAATACTGCAATGATATCGATGCTTTGCAAGGTGATATGACGCTTCTCATAAACCAGCTCTTCAGGATCAAGCAAACGCTCAGTCAGCCATGTCTGGCGGTCGGCCTCGTTGAGTGATGCATAATCAATGGGGTCGTTTAATGTGGCGGAAATCTCATGAATGGCTTGACTGTGAAGGGTTGATTCCTGGCGAAGATCCATTTTTGATAAATAGAAACCACAGCTGTCGAGTAGGCGTAACAGATCTTGTAGGCTGCCTCGAGTTAGGTTTGCTTCATTGTTATCAATTAAGGAGTTTCGGATCAAATCCAATTCTCTCTTGAAGGTTTCTTCATTGTTGAAGGTCATCGGATCATAGGGCGTTGATCCACCATTGAGGTGGATCTCTACCTGCTCCAGAGTTTTTTCCAAGCGTAATTTAGTGAAGTTTAATTTACGACGATAAGGCTCATTGGTGTATTTATCGCCAAGGTACTTCTTCAGGCGGATATCACCTCGTTCCATTGAATTGAGAAATTCATTGGACAAAGAAATTTGATCCTGACTGTGAGTCAGGATTTTGCTCAATTCATCGACTCTTCGAATGTACTCTTTGAGAATCTCCTTTTTCTGCATGCGCAAAGCATGGCAGGTTATTTCAGGGGTGACGAATGGGTTGCCATCACGATCACCACCAACCCAGGTTCCGAAATGTACAATGTTAGGGATTTCAAGGGCTTGACCGCGGGCTTCAGGGTAATTCTGTTTAATAGCATTTTCAAGGTCACGATAAATTTCTGGTAAGCAGTTGAAAATACTTTCGCGGAAATAATACAGTGAGTTTTCGACCTCATCATAGACCGTTGGTTTTGCAGGACGTACGGCTTCTGTTTTCCAGAAAATTTGAATCATGGCTTTCAAACGGTGTCTGCATGCAGTGGATTCAGCTCTTGTAATATCGTTCTTTGTCAGCGCTTGATATTCTTTGTGAATCCGCTGTAATGCCTCTAAAACTGTTGGTCGCTTAGCCTCAGTAGGGTGAGCTGTAAAGGTCGGGTAATATTTTAAATCGGTGAGTAAAGCCAGCACATCTGATAGAGACTTACCATCAGCTTTGAACTTTTGTATTGTTTCACTGAATGAGCTTGCCCAGGTGTCACCAGTTGCTTCCAGTGTTGCTCTGGTTTGTTGGTTTAAGTGCTCTTCGCTGATGTTAGCCAAATGGAAAAAAGTGCTGAAGGCATGAATGACACGTCCCAGAGTGTCTACGTCCATCTTTTCTATGGCTGCTAACAAACTCTTTTGTTGTTCGTCATCTGGTTTTATTCGCTGTTGAATAAAACCCTGGCGTAACAGTTCAACAGAGTCAAATACAGCCTGGCCATCTTGTTCAAGAATGATCTCCCCGAGTAAATTGGGCAAAATTTTTGCATCGTCACTTAGTGGTTTGGGGGGTAAATTCATGGTCTCTATTCCTGATTCAATAAGCGCAGTTGTATGCTGCAGCTTTGGTTAACCTGCATATTTCATAACTAGTGGGAGGCACATTGAGCATTAGTATACACCACCATTATCTATATGGCTCTATATAAGAAGGAGTAGCATTTCAGGCGAAAAAGAGTACACCGAAAATAGAACCATGGAGTAACGGCAAACGCCTTTCGGTGAGAATAGTGTCTACTTTCTATTTCATATTGAGTGCCTATTGTGGCTGGCTGCAGATTTATCCCAAGCGACTTAATGCTTCTTTGAGCAGTTTTCGGTCACAGGCAAAATTGATACGGCTGTAATCTGAATCGCCAAAATCAACCCCGTTGGAAGGCATGACTTTGTTGCTGACCCATTCTTTGGTTGGTATTTTAAGCCAATATAAATGTGTTGCTGCAGGTAAATAATGCTTATCAAGGCCTCGTTCTGATCCCCATTGGTAGATGATATCTCGATTTTGTTGCAAGTATTCCAGTGTCTCAAGACGCCAGGGTTCAGCTTGGGAGAAGGCCGTTTCAGTTGCAGTCAGACCCAATAGGGTTGGACTGCCGATCTGGTGACGGGCTGCGGTGCTGAATTTCTGGCGTATACTGGGATCGGGAATGATCGCAAAAGCGGTGTTTAAACCAGCAATATTAAAGGTTTTACTGGCGGCCATCAAAGTGATGCTGTTATCTGGTGACACTTTTCCGATAGGAGTGTGTTGATGCCCGTTATACACCAGATCACAATGAATCTCGTCGGAACAGATCAAGACATTGTGTTCAAGGCACAGTTGTGACAGTTTGTTTATTTCACTTTCACTGAAGACATAGCCTGACGGGTTTGCCGGATTTGCCAGGGATAAGATGCTGACTTTTTGGGTTTTGAGCATAGTTTCCAATGCATCAAAGTCTAAATGCCAACGCTGATTTGCATGAAAGTGGGGCAAGCAATGAAATGTCTGTTGGAGCACTTTGGCTGAATTCAATAAAGGGGGGTAATTAGGTGTTGGGATTAATATCGAAGAATCGTCCTTCTGAAAAAGCTGATTAACCAGGTGGAATGCTGGTACAACTCCCTGAGTCCAGACTATCCAGTCCTGCTGGATTTGCCAGTCATAGTGCTCGCGACACCAGTGAACCACTGACTCTAGCAGTGATGGCCAAGTGTTGGTGTAGCCAAAGGTTTCATTGTCTGTGCGCTTGCGTAAAGCTTCATTGATTGCCGGGCAAACGGCAAAATCCATATCGGCTACCCAGAGCGGTAAAAATTCATCTGGGTACTGGTTCCATTTGAAGGAATGTTGTTCTCGACGTTTTCTGGCTATTTTTGGCATGTTTCACAAAAGGTGTTGAAAAGGAAAAGATCAGGTGTTGACTACACCTCTGTATTGCGCATGATCTACAATGAGATGTCAATCCAGGTTAAGCAGAGGGTTTGGTTTTTTTTTGCAGGGAATAAACTTGGCTATTGGTTTAGTTGAGAGTTCATCCTGAAATAAAGGGTCAGGGCGGATCAAATGGCAGGTTTCTTTGCCCGCAATCGTTGTTTCAATAATGGTTCCCTGTTCTGATTCATAGCTTTTGGGTTGGTTGGAAATGATATCTGCTCTTGGTTGGCTTAATTGTTCGGCATAGGAGTCTTTGCGCAACTTGCTGAAGTCAATATGAGAGTTCTGTTGTTCACTATCCTGTACGTAGCTGTCCGTCCAGCCTTTCAACTCGGTTTGCGTTGGCATGGTCCAATGTGAGGAGGGCGTTTTTATTGGTTCAGAGGGAGTTGCCTGAGCATGGTTGCTTAATGGTTTGATGTCTTTTTTGTTGGGTGTTTTTATGGCCTGTGTTACAGCTTCTTTTTCTGGTGTGATTGAAGGTGTTTCGGCAGGTATTGCTGGAGGTTCTTTTTCAACTGCAGTTGTCTTTTTCGTTGGCTCTGGTTTAATCGGTGTTTTTTCCGGTGGAATAACTTCTAGGCTGACACTTAGCTCATTCTTATCTGTAGGGTAAATATTTGGTGATAGTGTCACCGTCAATAGACCGATATGAAACATGATTGCCAGTAATAAGCTGACAAAAACAGGTCGTTTAAAAAAACGATTTGCAGGAGGTTTCAGTTGAGTTGAGAGGTCCATTTTCTTAAAAATAGGAAAGTAATCTGCCTGACCATTTAGGGATGTATGGATGATACCCGTTCGCAGCTTTCTCAGCTTATATGCTTTCGCTATCGTAATAACTCTGCAAGCTCAGGGAGATATCCGAGCTTGCTCTTAGTGATGTCCTGTTTCAGTTGTTGCTGTCTTTGCGTTAAAATGTGTTGATCTAATTGTTTGCGGCAAAGCCGCATGGTGCTTTGCTTGTTTAAGAAACGTCAAACCTCAGTAGATGAACAACTATCTGAGCCGCAACATCCACAACTGAGTGATGGAATTTACCTGCAGGCAGTGAGTGCGTCGCGAGGGCAGCATTGTGTGTTGCGTGATATCGATTTGCATTTCAAAGAAAATAAGATTGGCCTTATCGGAGATAATGGTTCAGGAAAAAGCACCTTGGCCAGACTACTCAACGGTCTGGTAGTGGCTGACAAAGGTCTGATCAGTGTTTATGGGTTTGATGCAGCCAGACAAGCAAAAATCTTACCTGCCTTGGTTGGATTTATTTTTCAAAACCCGGACCACCAAATCATTTTTCCAACGGTAATCGAGGAACTGTCTTTCGGGCTAGAGCAATTAGGGCATTCAGCGCCTCAGGCGAGCCAGCAGGCTTTGTCAGTTCTTACCGAGCATAAGATCCAGGATTGGCGGGACTTGCCTGTTCAGCATTTGTCCGAGGGTCAGAAACAATTGCTATGTATTCTTGCGGTGCTGGTTATGCAGCCACGCATGGTTGTTCTGGATGAACCTTTTTCTGCGTTAGATTTGCCAACTCGCCAGCAGATGATGCAGGTTTTGGATAAATTTGAGACCCAGATTGTCATGATTAGCCATGATTTGAGTGTTTTTAGTGGTTTTGATCGAATTATCTGCCTAGATCAAGGCGTGGTGGTTGATGATGGTGAACCAGCCGCCGTAATAGCCAATTATCAACAACGCCATCAGTCAAAATAATTATGTTGAGTATGTATTGGCCACAGAAAAGCTGGCTGCATGCTATGGCAGCGGGGCATAAATTGTTGTTGCTGGCGATGACCAGTGTGTTGGTATTGCCCGTAGAGTCCGTAGAAATAATGGGCTTGGTCTTATTAATATCAGTGAGCTTGTATTTCACTCTGGGTAGTCAGGGCTGGCGTCAACTGGCTCTGGTTAAGCCGATATTGTGGTTTGTGGTGATCATAATGTTGATCCATCTGTATACAGGAACATGGTTGGAGGGTTTACTGGCCTCAATGCGTCTGGTAGCTCTGTTTTTGTTGGCCTGTCTGGTGACAATGACAACACGAATGCAGGATATGTTACACGCAATCGAACCGATAATGAGACCTTTAACCATTTTTGGGTTATCATCACGCCGCGTAGCTCTGGCTGTTGCGCTGATGATTCGCTTTATTCCAGCATTGTTGCACAGTATGCAATCGTTGCAACAGGCATGGCAGGCACGTGGTGGTGGTCGTTATGGTCGCTGGCGCTTATTAGTACCTTTGTTTATCGAAGTTCTACGCAGCTCGGATAAAGTGGGCGATGCGCTGGTTGCCCGCGGTGGCAGTGAGTCCTTGGCGGTGATCTCCATCAAAACAGCTCAGAATAAAAATAGTTAAAGTAACTTTTTTCAATACAAATTACTGACAGAAATAATTATGAACAACGATAAATCACTGGTCTATATCGCGCTTTATGCTGCTTTGATAGCCGCTCTTGGCTTGTTACCTAAATTCAACCTGGTTGCCGTACCAATCACCGCACAGTCTATGGGAATCATGCTGGCAGGTATCATGTTGGGCCCAGTCCGTGGTTTTCTCGCAGTCCTGCTATTCGTTTTCGTGATGACTCTGGGAGCCCCTATTCTGGCTGGTGGTCGCGGTGGTATTGGGGTTTATGCAACGGCCTCAGTTGGCTTTGTCATTGGTTTTCCCTTTGCTGCATTGGTGTCTGGACTGGTGATGCAGAATCTGCCAGTTCGTTCCGTCTTTCCTTCAGCTTTAATTGCTGCGATCGCTGGTGGCATTGTTGTATTGTACCTTTTCGGCATTCCAGGTTGGGCTTGGACCGTAGGTAAAGATTTGCTGACAGTCGCCAAAGCGTGTCTGATCTTTATTCCAGGGGATCTGATCAAGGCTGTGTTGGCAGCTGTGATAGCACAGGCTATTTATAAAGGCATGCCGGAAGCCTTGTTGAGCCGCAAACGTCAACGTGTTCCTACTTTATAAGAGCTTTGGCTGAAGAATCATTTCGGCTAAGCAAGAACGATGGTCAATGCCAGTTTATGACAACACTTGTCTGAGCGGCAGTTTTAAGCAATGACTGAACCAAGGCAAGCAACGCCAGAACAGGCCAGTTTTGTTGGTCAGTCATTGAACTACTGGGCAAGGGAAATGCCCGGCGATGTCGCTTTGAGTGTCGATGATCAAAGCGTGTCATGGAACGAATTGCTGCAGAGTGTTTCGATGTTTGCCGCTTATCTACAGGATTTGCAGTGTTCACGCAGTGCGCACTTCACTGACCATCAGAACAATGGCATTGCGCTTGCTTTACCTAACAGCATCGAGTTTATTGTTGCGTTTCTGTCAGTGGTTCGCCTGGGAAAGAAAGCCTTAGTTTATGATGCGGATTGGCCATTAATACAACGTCAACAATTACAGAAAATTACCCAACCCCAATTCTTGATCGACGCTGATAATTGGGCAGAGCATTGGCATAAGGCACAGGCTTTTAAAAACAAAGAAGTTGCCAGCAGGCCATTGCCATCAACGTCTTTCTATGTGGGGTTTACTTCGGGGTCAACTGGTATGCCAAAAGGCTACCGGCGTTGTCATCAATCGTGGTTGGACAGTTTCGAAATCAGTAACAGGGCCTTTGCTTTTCAAACGGATGATGTGGTTCTCACCAGTGGCAGCCTGGCGACATCACTGCATTTATACGGAGCCATTCATGCTTTGCACTGTGGTCATTCAGTGGTGCTGGGCCAACAATTTCGTCCGCAAGCTTTATTGAGGCAAATCAGGCAAACACAGGCGTCGGTTTTGTATATGACACCTACCCAGTTGCAAATGTTATTACTGGTGGCTGAGCAAAGTGATATAAGCTCATTAGACAGTGTGCGCAGAGTATTGATCAGTGGTGCTAAATGGTCAGCTGAAGATGGTCAGCGTCTGCGGAACCTGATGCCCAACGCAGTTTGGTACGAGTTTTACGGTACCTCAGAGATGAGTTTTATCAGTTTGCGCAGCAGTGACAGCAATGCTCCTAAAGGCTCAGTTGGCCAGGTCATGCCCAGTGTCAATATTCAAATTCGTGATGATGAAAATCAAATATCGGCAGCCCATAAACCTGGCAGAATCTGGGTGAAAAGCCCATTGCTATTCGATGGTTATGAATGCGGTGATGCAAATGAGCTTAAAGCGGAAGGCGGTTGGGTGACCGTCTGTGATCATGGCTATCTGGATGAACAGGGCTATCTATTTTTACTGGGTCGTGAACATCGAATGCTCAACTGCAGCGGGGTTAACGTTTATCCCGAGCAGGTTGAACAGGTGATTGAACAAATGGATGATGTGAAACAGTGTATGGCATTGGGTATTGCCGATAAACTGCGTGGCCAGCGTTTAGTCGTGGTTGTTTCGCTGACATCTGATCAGCGCAGTAATGGAACTGCTCATAACATAATTAATAGAAGTCTGGAACGAGACTTAAAAGCGTATTGTCGGCAGCATCTGCCCCAATCGCACCAACCGTGGCGCTGGTTGAGGCTTGAACAATGGCCCACGCTTTCCAGTGGTAAGGTTGATCAAATGGAATTACAACGTTGGGCTGAAAAGAAAATGGCAACTCCTACTTGAAAACGACTTTAATCAACTTTTAAAGTATTGCTTTATTAATATATTGATCGTTTAAAAAACGGTCGATGGTAAAGAAAAAATACTTATGAAATAACACGTGACTAATAAACACATGAAGCTTGCTGCACTGGGAGACGCAAAGCTTATTATGGATGGATTTTCCTTAATTTGATTCCATGATGGCAGAATAAGAAAACATCGAAGGCTGTTTTTCAGGAAATTTACTGTTGGTTTGATGGTTGTCTGAAACAGATAGCTTGATAGCGCCAGAAGTTGAACTTCGATCAATAGAAAAAACGTTTCCAGGCCAATGGCATCTATCAATATTGCCAGCTCAATCATCTCTGGGTTCATTATGAGTATCAGGGTCACAAGAGCTGTGGCATATTTCCAGATTTTATTTTTCCAATTCATGTTTGTCTCCTTGATTGAATAGTAAATAGTCGTAATGTTTATATCATTTTACTGATTTAAAAGTGCGTCCTTGAATCTGTTCGATGTCAATAATATCGACGTCTCGGTTGAGTTTTTTCTTATAGGCAATAAGGGACTGTTTGTCCATCACTCTTATAATCTGGCCTGATATAACAATTCTTTCATAGGCACTGAAGTCCAGACTTTCTTTATGCCAGATCTTATTTTTCACATCAAATATTTGAATATCTTTGCTGCTACCAACCTCAATTTTTTGTCCTGAATAGATAAACTGAACATAGTCTACCTTCCAGTGGTCATCACAATAGCGTTCTGGACCATAACTGATATAGTCAGTGCCAAATTCTATAACAGTTTGATAAGAGCTATCAGGAACGTAAATATCAATATCATATAATGGACGTCGTGAACCATAGGCAATGGCCGCCAGGCCCCCGCAAACAAGATAGGGAATATCATTGGTTTCCAAAAAGTTGATTATCCATTTCAGTGCTTCCAGTGCAGTTCCACTGTCTAATTTAATATTCATAGCGGCTAATCTACATCATAGATAAAAACACGAATGCCTTTCGAGCTCATTTCATCATTGATAATAGGTTCTATCTTGTTCCATTTCCCTCCTGCCAGTCCACAACCAATTCTTGGCATATGAATGGATGAGTTGGTTTGTTTCGCTTTTTCCGCAACCTGAACCAGGCACTGTCGAATGGCATCATATCGGATAGGAGGGCCATTGCTACCCGTTTTCATTCCTCGTTGAGCGATCATGTTGGCAACCACAATATAGTTGTCAACATCAATGAAGCGGACCTTTCCAAGTGCAAAGTCGTTGTCCGCTCTGTGACGATGCCAGGTTCTATAATCTTTTTCAGGTTCTGACCAGCGTTTTGAAATGGCTACAACAAAGCCTTTACCCCAGCCTCCCAAGTCATTGCAGACATGGCAAATGATCTTGTGGCCCTTTGCTTGAGGGGAGGTCGCATCTCCTTTGAGGTATTGAATGTTATTCATCTTGACGTTATAACAGTTTTGTTTCTTGAATATTACCCCTTTATAAAATCTCACAGAAACAGTGTCAAAAAGCGTTTCTAATGTGTGTTCTTGATGTACGTTCTTATATAGACTTCATGAAATTTCTATATAGAGTTTCGGCTGAGCTGAGAAAGTTATCCATTTCTGCATCTGCATGGTTATTCATAGTTCGCAGCCCATCGTCACCTAAGGTTGACTGCAATGCTTGCTTATAAGCAGGGACTGCGCCCCAATTCATCACGGTGTCGGCTTCAATCTCAGCATGGTATTGCAGGGACCAGGCGCGTTGTCCGACTCGTAATGCCTGCACTTTACATAGGTCTGAGCTGGCAAGAACTGTCGAGTTTTCCGGTGCTTGTGCGACGCAGACAGAGTGCCATTGCAAGAATTTTTGTGTTCGAGGCATATTATTGAAAAGGGGATCTTTTGCTCCGTTATCGGTCAAGGTGACGTTTAAAATGCCAATCTCTGCCGGTTTTTGAGGGCCACACGTGCCACCTAAGGCATCTGCCAATAATTGGTGCCCAAGGCATAAACCAAGATAAGGTTTATGCCTATTTCCAACCCATTCTCTAATGGCCGCTTTTTCCGATATTAACCATGGGTGCTCCTCTACATCCCAAACATCCATGGGGCCGCCCATAACCCAAAGAATGTCATAGTCGTCAAGTTCTGGAATGGCCTCGCCTCTATGTAGATTAACAGCATCCCACTCAATGTGATCTTTTTGCAGGAAACCTCGTAAAGAGCCGGGGTGTTCGCAGTCAATGTGTTGAAAAACCAGTAATTTCATAATGGAGTTGCATTTAAAATAACAAATGGTTCGAAGGTTTCTTGGCCTTCAACTAATTCATTGCTATTGACGCAAATGCTGTTTTCTTGAGGGCTCTTACCTGACAGGCCAATATTTCTGTAATTTATCTTATGCCAATATTGAAGTGTGAAATAGGTCCAATTTATTGCTGAATATAAAGACCAATTGCACTCCAGTGTTTATCACGTGAGTAGTCTAATGTAACAAACAGACAATAATTTATTTTAGAGAAAAGTCAGGGTTTCTTTAATCACAGGTTCCAGCCATTGCCAGTTCAAGGTTTGATTGTTTTTTAGAATTAACCAGATATTTCGATTAAATTCAGGAGCATCGGGCACCCGGTGTAGTTTCTTGTTTTCCAATTCAGATTGGATCAAACGCAGGGGCAAATAAGCCGAACCACCAGTTTTAATGAGATACTCTTTGGCCCAGATAACCGAACCAAAAGTTACCATGGGAGTATCACCATCGGGGTAGGCAATAGCATGTTGTTTGCGAAACTCCTCTCCGCTATCAACATAGATATACTGTGGGTCCCAACGAACTAGGTTTCTCTTGTCAGTTGAAACCAAAACCAGCGTATCGTCAGGCAATTTGTATTCATGTCGATTCGCTTTTAAAACGGGTTGATAACAGATTGCTGCATCGATCAAATCATTATCCAGCCATTTGTCCAGGGTAGTTTGATCACCTGACCAGCTGGAAAATGCGACCTCATTTTGGGAATGTTTTATTTGTTCAAATATGGTTTCACCCAACCCAGGCCATAATTCAGCTTCACAGCCAAGGTTAAAGGTATTTTTGATATTTTCGGGCAAAGCTGTTTCTTGTTGAGCTTGATTCCACAGCTCTACCATCAATTGGGCATAACGCTCAAATCGGAATCCTGCCGAAGTAAGTTCTGCTCCTGACTTTTTTCTATGGAAGAGCGTTTGGCCTAAGGTTTCTTCGAGTTTGTTAAGTCGAGCAGTGACGGTTGATTGAGTCACATGTAGTTGTTCTCCAGCTCTATTTAACTGTTTGGTTTCTACAATAGCGAGAAACGTCTTTAACTCCGGGATATTCATATAGGAATGGTGAGTAAGTTCGAATATTTGAATTATAATGCTTTAAATAATTCGTTTGTCAATATTTTCTACGGTACATAGAATCTATTGTTAAAAATAATGATGGCTAAATTTATGAAATTCAGTGTACAACTTTCCGCTTATTATCCCGATAAGGCATATGGTGCGAGCCAAGTTTATCAAGATATGTTAGAGCAAGCCGTCTTGGTTGATCAGCTCGGCTTTGATGCTGTTTCTATCACAGAACATCATTTGATTAATATTTTGATGATGCCAGCACCTTTGTTGTTTGCTGTGAAGCTGGCAGCACATACCGATAGAATTAATATAATGACATCGATTGTTGTTTTGCCTCTGCATGATATGAGGACATATGCGGGAGAAGTTATTGTTGCTGATACTTTTTGTGAGGGCCGTTTGATGTTGGGTGTTGGCAGAGGTGCTTTTGCCTTTGAAATGGAGCGCCTTGGGGTTCCCATGGATTCTACTCAAGCTTGCTTTAATGAGTCACTGGATGTGTTACAAACCTTACTATCTGAAGAAGAGGTGTCCTGGGATGGTCAGTTTTATAAATTTGAACCACTGACTATTATGCCTCGACCTGTCAATCAAGGTGGACCACAAATGATGATGGCAGTGATGAACCCTGAAGGGATATACCACTGTGCCAAGCGTGGCTTT
This sequence comes from Arenicella sp., assembly GCA_050633785.1. Classification (GTDB taxonomy): domain Bacteria; phylum Pseudomonadota; class Gammaproteobacteria; order Arenicellales; family Arenicellaceae; genus CALKZN01. The sequence continues at coordinate 35,118 of JBOEHE010000020.1, read as the reverse complement.
CATATCCAGACAACCCCTCTTGCTGGGAATCACCAGTTACTGATTGATCAAGTGCAGGCATTTAATCGTGCTAAAACTGAGATGAATGAACGAGCTGAAGAACTGAGCTTAAGTCTGTCACGTGTGGCTTTTGTTGCCACAAATGAAAAGGATCGAAAGCAAAAAAATCAGTTAGCTCATGAGTACTATTCACGCTTTGATAATGTTTTCAGTGGCCCAGGTGAGGTTGACGCTGGTTTGATAAAACCATTGCCTCGTCAGCAGAGTGTTGATGAATTGGCAGATAGTTTATTGGTTTGTACAGCTGGTCAAATGATAGACAAACTGGCGCCTTATGCCGAACTTGGGATTGATCGAGTTATCCTGAATATGAACTTTGGTGCTGACCAGCAGGAAACTCTGGAGTGCATTCAATGCTTTGCGGAAGAGGTTATGCCGCATTTTAATTAAGTTTAATCGCTGTAAAATAATTGGAGAAATACTATGCCGATAATTCGTGTTGAGATGTTCAGTGGCCGTAATCGCGACCAAAAAAGGCAGTTGATCAAAGAATTGACCGATTCTTTTGTGCAAACTTGCGGTGGAACGCTTGAATCAGTAACTGTGGTAATAACTGATGTTGAGAAAGAAGATTGGGGCAGTGGTGGCGAGCTTTGTGCCGACAAATATTCAAATTGAACAGGTGAAAAATGCATGCTGTTGAATGTAGTCATCACATAGTCGGTTCTGGTCCGGTTTTGTATCTGGTGCATGGCATTGGAGCTCGTAAGAGTGTGTGGAATGATATTGTTGATGGCCTGAAAGAGTTTTTTACCTGTGTCATTTACGATTTGCGTGGGCATGGGGGCAGTCCTGTAGCAGAAGTGCCTTATAGCTTGGATGAGTTGGTAGCTGACCTTGAATCTTTACGGCAGAAGCTGGGCCATCGACAGATTCATATAGCAGGGCATTCTCTTGGAGGCATGATAGGGCCAGCCTATGCACTCGCTTACCCAGAAAAAGTATTGAGCCTCAGTTTGTTAAGTACCGCAGCAGGGCGTAGCGAACAAGACAGGACTAAGTTAAAAGTCGTTGGACAATCGATGCAGGAGAAAGGTGTTCTGCCAGTTTTGAGTACATTTGTTGAGCGCTGGTATACAGAGGAGTTTATTCAAACACACCCTAAACGAATACTGGCTCGCTTAAAGCAGGTAGAGCAAACTCCTGAAGCGGTTTTTTTGAGCGTGTTCCAGATTTACGCGACAACTGAAATGGCACCATGGCTACACGAAATTAAATGCCCTTGTTTAGTGTTAACAGGAGAATTGGATGCGGCTTGTAACCCGCGATTAAATCGTTTTATTGATTCTGAATTGCAGAATTCCAAGTTAGTGATACTAGAGGGTCTTAAGCATTCAATCCTTATGGAAGCCCCACAGCGAGTACTTAAACCTTTGTTGAAATTTCTTTTGCAGGTAAACAACAGCTTGTCGAACTGATGTAGCTGTGGCACTGTCGCTGTATGCCATCTTCCAAGCACGAACCTGTTTATATTCTTGATGCCATGCGCACACCAGTAGTGCCGCGCAATGGTGCTTTCAAACAATTAGGAGTTGAACAATTAGCAGTACCTGTGATTCAAACTTTATTGCGAAGGCATGGCTTGAGTGCTGGCCAGATACAACAAGTAGTCATGGGTAATGCCTTGTATGGAGGAGGCAACCCTGCGCGTTTGATTGCTTTGGCAGCAGGAGTTCCTGAAACAGTGCCGGCAGTGACCATTGATACCCAGTGTTGTTCTGGGATGGATGCCATCGCTCTGGCTGCGGAAAAAATCCAATTGGGTAAGGCGGATATCGTGTTGGCTGGCGGAGTGGAAAGTTTCAGTCGCAGTGCCATTCGTTTACATCGTCCTGTGGATGGTGGTGAAGCGGTTGAGTATGCCCGGCCGCCATTTACACCCTGGTCAGATCGTGATCCGGATATGACCTTCAGCGCAGCGCAGGTGGCACAGGATTTTAAGATCGATCGTCAACAGCAACATGAGTGGGTGATCAACAGCCATAAAAAAGCGTTGGGAGCAAAACCTGCGCTCAGTGAGGAATGCGTTGAGATTGCTGGTGTTACTGTGGATGCTGCAACCCGTGTGATGTCAGAAAAACTCTGCCAGCGTTCTCCGATTATTGCTGGCGAGGGGGATATGGCGATTGACGTAGCGAGCACAGCTCTTGAGGCTGATGCTGCGGCTTGGCTTATTCTGGTCAGTGAACGGTGGGCCAGACAACACCATAAGACGGTTGATGTGGTCTGGCAGGACTGTTTGTCAGTGGGCACTTGGGCCGACAAACCACCATTAGCTGCTGCTGTTGCCTGTGAGCAATTATTGCACTCCCACAAGTTGGATGTGAACAATTTGGCAGTGATAGAACTGATGGAAGCATTTGCGGTGCAGAGTGTTGTCAATGCACAGGCTTTGGACCTGCCGCTTGAGAGAATCAATCTCAGTGGGGGAGCTTTGGCCCGTGGACATCCTATTGGCGCTTCGGGCGCTATTTTGTTGGTGCGTTTGTGGCATGAGTTACTCAGACAACCACCAGAATCTATCGGCCTGGCAGGCATTGCGGCGGCAGGTGGTCTGGGATCTGCAACGCTACTGCGACGTGAATAGCGTTCGGTAGCAGAGTTCAGCGCTGACAGCCCTGCAGGATATCCAGCTTTTTGTCGTATTCCACAGTCGAGACTCCAGAGGCTGCCAACAGGGTATGAAAGAAGTGGTCATGCGACAGTGTTTTTCCGGAAGTCTGTTTGCGCAGACAGTGTTTGCTCAGGTGAGTGTTGTTAATATACTGGCTGGAAAACCATAACTGCCATGGTACTTTCTTTTGCTCAATTGGTGCAATTGCATAGGGCAGACCATGCAGGTAGACGCCTTTTTCACCCAGAGATTCACCATGGTCTGAAATATACATCAGCATAGCATCCTGCTTGAGTGATTTTAGCTTGCGTATTGAAGAGGCCACAATAAAGTCGGTGTATAAAATGGTGTTGTCGTAAGTATTGACCAACTCTTGTCGTGTACAGTTTTGAATGTCACTGCGTTGACAATCCGGGGTGAATTGCCGGTGAGAGTCAGGGTAACGTTTGTAATAGGTTGGGCCATGGCTGCCCATCACATGTAGAACGATCAGTCGGTCTTGCGCAGAGGTCCTTGTCTTTGACAGTTCAGCATCGAGCTTTTCCAGCAGAATCTCGTCATAGCAATACATGCCATCACACAAGGGGTGTTCTTTTTTGGGAGGAATCCCTTCATAACCAATTCTCCGGCAGACATCTTTGCAACCGTCACTGTTTTCAATCCAGGTCACTTGGTAGTCTCCGCGTTGAATAATATCCAACACATTATCCTGATAAATAGCGCTTTTCTTGTCAAAACCTTTGCGGGTGAGCTTGGAAAACATACAGGGTAACGATATTGTCGTGGCTGTCCCACAGGTATCAACGTCAGCAATATGCACCATATCGATATCGTTGGTATGACGGGTCGTTTGTCGCTGATAGCCTGCGGCTGGATAGTTCATTGCTCGTGCCGTCTCTCCAAGAACTATGACAATGGTTCTGGCTTGACTGGTCTTTTTAGCTGTTGCATCCATGCCTATCTGACGGTGTTCCGCCGGAGGCAGGATATAATGGTTTTTGACATATTTAATGCTCTGCCGGATGTATGAAGAAGGGTTGATAACATCTCTGACATGGTTATTGTCGCGAAAAAAAGAAGCGTAGTTCGGATAAAAGAAAAAACCATTTATGGCTATTACGATCAGACAAACAAGAACGCAGCGAACCATATGGGCAATATGCATCACAGGGGATTTATAGATAATCTGCGTTTTGAGTAACAACAGCACAGGAAATACCAACAACAGACTTATATGGGCGATGGTCCGAAAGCTGAAATATGACAGCGCTTCACGGTTCGATGTTTCAAAGATATTGGCAATCATACCGGCATCAAAGACAATGCCGTAGGTTGTGGTTGCGAAACAGGCGCAGGCTGCGACTATTGAAAGGATGAATAAAAGTGGTTTCTGCAGGTATTTAATGCAGAAAAATAGCAAAACAATAGTCAGCAGGGCCCACAAAGTAAGAGGAATGGAGGCAAAGAAGAAATAATTTACTTCATTCAATGTCTCAACTCCTTTGATTACCTGCGTCCAAAAAGGGGTGTTAAAAACTAATAAAAAATAAGCACTGAAAAGTAATGTCAGGCCGATCGGAGAGAGCTGGATTCTTTTGAGGCTATTTACTTTTATAGCTTTAAGGGTGGGGGAGAAAAAGGTAAATGAAGAATTGTTGCTATCAGTCACGAAAAACCTGCCAGTACGAGTTAAAGCGAAAGAGACTGCGCAGAAACAGCACCATCATCTGGCTGTGCTGTTTCTGGCGTCACCCTTTCTAATAGGAATAGTTGAGGAGCAAACTGGTGCTCAAGAGTTTATCTTCGTCCTCGGTCAGCGAAGACAAACGAATTTCATCGGGCACATCGCTGTATTTCAGCTCATTAATGATGCTCCAATGTTCAGAGAGTTGGTGCGCAAACTGATAACCGACAAACGCAGAACTTGCGGATTTACCTTTATAGGCGGATCGCTCACCAGTGACTTCATGTGCTCTGACGCCATAATAATAATCAACGTATTTGGCGCTGAAAAAGTCCACACCCGCACCAACTGCGAAAAATGTCTTTTCACTGAAATACAGTGGCAAACCATATTGAATGCTGGCGATATTGCTTTTATAGGCGCCGCCAATATCCTGGGTGATTTCTAGACCCACAATGCCAACTGGTGTAGTCCATTCAACTTCGAGGCTCAAATCAGTTGATTCTTTGCGTTCATCCATACCTGCGAAAATGCGAGAATCACTGGCATCACGGGACTCATTGAACAAACCAAAATCTACAGATGAACTGATATCAAGCCCCCAGTCGCCACTTTCATAGGAGTAGGCGTCAACTTCAAGCCCGAATGGCGAGAAGATAAAGTTTCTGGTGACGTACTCAATGGTAGGTAAACCAGTTAGACCACCATCTTCATCATCAAATTTGAAGAGTGATTTTTCACGTTCGTAGCCAACCGACACCCCTAGATTCCAACCTAGTTCATCATCATTGGCCGCAAAAACGGCTTGTGATAAGGGGATGGTCAACAGTAGACTGCTGATTGCCAATATTTTTTTAGATACCTTCATAATTATTCCTAGTGGTTAGTGAAACTTGCACGAAGAATAATCATCTTGGTAGTGATACACGATGTGGTCATTGTAATCTAAGCGTATAGACAGTGTAGTTAATCGGGGCTTATTGATACGGATTATTGGTCTCGGTTTAAAAACCTAATATCAGCAAGCCTTGGCTACATTCGATGATGAGCAGTGAAATTTTGGTGAGCAGAAATTTATGTGACTTGTTCTTGATGTGCGACGAAGTATTCCTACATTTCTACAGAGTCTATACGTAAAAACAACACAATTAGGCTGGCGTATTTTCAAGCGGGTTGCTATACAGTATGTTTAAGCACAGCCTTGGTATTTTTCTTATTTTATGAGCACCCAGCCGGATTCTGATATCGCCTATCACTCTTTGTTACTCGTTGAAGATGACCAGCGTTTGTCAGCATTGATCTCTAATTACATCAAAAAACATGGTTTCAACGTGGAAGTTGAACCTCGTGGAGATATTGCTGTGCAGAGGATTCTATCAGAGCAACCGGATATGGTGATTTTGGATTTGATGCTGCCTGGTCTTGATGGTCTGGATGTATGTCGTCAGGTTCGAACGGACTATTCGGGGCCGATATTGATGTTGACAGCCTTGGATGAAGACATTGAACAGATAGTGGGTTTAGAAATTGGCGCAGATGACTATGTCACTAAACCTGTAGAACCCAGAGTGTTGCTGGCGAGGATTAAGGCTTTGATTCGACGTATTGGTTCGGATCAGGCAGACGAAGCGAGCAATACACAGCTTAATGATTCACAAATTACTCTTGAACAGCAGAATATCTGCATTGATGCCGGTGCGCGTGAATTGCGAGTGGCGGATGAATCCTTAAAGCTGACAACAAGTGAGTTTGATCTGTTATGGTTGCTGGCCAGCAACGCTGGCACTATCTTCAGTCGGGATGATTTGTATCTGGCATTGAATGGTATACCTTATGATGGGGTTGACCGTTCCATGGATATTCGGATTTCCAAATTGCGTAAATTGTTAGATGACGACCCGGATGAGCCCACTCTGATCAAGACCATCCGGGGACGTGGTTATTTATTCGCCATCAGGCAATAAACATCATTGAGTTAGTTTTATGCATAAACTATTTGGTTCCCTGTATTTGATTGTTGCTATAGCGACTTTGTCGACCGTCGGCGTTTTGTTTCTGGCTTTTTCGACAGATAATCATCTCGAAGATTTGAACTATCAAGGTACGTTTCATTTGCTGGATGAACGGATTAAACAAGGTGAGAGTGACACCATTACATTGCAACAGATTAATGAACTGTTCGTTTATGAAGTCAGTTTAAAGCCTCTGGCAGAATATGACCTTCCTGTCGAAAAGGCAGGTAAAGTAGCCAATGGTGAATCTCTGGTTGTTGATTTCGATGATGCAGAGTTTATCTACAAAAACTCGAAGGTGAGATCGGGCTATGTCTGGATGATACAGATGGATCAAATGGAAACTGATGAAGATCATGATCTCGTTATAGGCTCAGCTCGTTTGATAGAAGAGCATTTAATAGCTTATGAAGAAAATCAATGGCCGCAGAAACTGGCAGAATTAAATGACAAATTTGGTTTCCCTATGGAGTTAATCAGTTTGTCAGAGGCAGAGGGTCGTTTATCGGCTTTAAATCATCAACACCTGCAGCAGAGCCGGGTAGTCAGTGATGATGATTTGTATCTTGGTGGGATATTCTATTATCGAGTACTTCAATCAGATTGGGTTGTTGTTGGAGGGCCTTTGCCAATTGGATGGTTTGAGCGGGTTGTTTCATGGACAAACAATCTGCTGCTAACGATCCTTCTTTTATTTGGTTTGATACTCGCAGTTGCTGTTTTGTCCTGGTTGTGGCCTTTGTGGCGTAGCCTGCTGTCGTTGAATTATGCGGCTGAACAATTCGGTGGAGGAAATTTTGATGCCAGAGCGCATGTCGGGTTGTTGTCTCCAATTGGTTTGATGTCGAAGTCTTTCAATGCCATGGCTGCTCGAATTCAGGCTTTGATTTCATCGCATAAAGAGTTAACCAATGCTGTATCGCATGAATTGCGCACGCCTTTGGCGCGTATGCAGTTTGCTTTACAGGAATTAATGGAAGCTGAAAACAGTAAACAGAAACAACATTTTTATCAGGAAATTGTCACTGATATTAACGAACTGGACGCACTGGTTAATGAAATGCTGGTTTATGCCAGTTTTGAACGAACACGGCCTGATATTGAGTTCTCATTGGTGCCTCTTGTGCCTTGGGTCAGAGAGCAGTTTGAACGGGTTGAAGTGGTAGATCCTGAGCATGAATACCAACTGAATTTTGATGCAGTGACTCCCAATGATGATGCCCGGTTCGAAAGTCGCTTATTAGCCCGGGCTTTGAGTAATTTATTGAGAAATGCCAGTCGTTATGCTGATTCTACTATCCAGCTGACAGTGACAAAAGATGATAGTCACTATCAGTTTGTAGTTGAAGATGATGGTATTGGCGTACCAGAAAAATATCGGCAGGTTATTTTTGAACCTTTCCAGCGAGTCGATACCAGTCGTGACCGAGACACTGGAGGCTATGGCATTGGTTTGGCCATTGTCAGCCAAATTGCCGACTGGCATTCGGGTACCTGTTATGTCGATGAGTCGACATTAGGTGGTGCGAGGTTTGTATTGTCCTTGCCTAGGGCCTGTTAACACTAAATTTTAGTCATACCCTCAAGGGACACCCAGTACTCTCGCCCAGTACTCTCGGTCAAGAATTTAGTGTAAACAGGCCCTGGATAAGCAACAATAACAGGCTCTATACAATTTCATAACAGTGTATTGATAAAAAAATAGCTAATGTATCCCTTTATCACTTATGGGATTAATCATGCTATCACGTCATCTATTAGCCACAGGTATTGCCTTCATCGGTCTGGGTCTACAATCACACTTAGCCCTTGCTGAACAGGTGCAGTACGACATTATTTATAATGGCAAAAAAGTAGGCACGCAATTGGCCTCTATGGAAACGCTTGCTGATGGACAAAACAGTTACAGCGAAAAGACTACTGCAAAATTTAAACAATTTTTCATGACCTTTAATCTTTCAAGTGAAATCACGGTTTCTTTTGATGATAAGGGAATCAATGAGTTTTCAAGTTCTGAAACATTTGATGGGGAAAAGGGCTCTATTTCAGGACGGCGCTTTGGCTCTAAGTTTGAAATCGTCGCACAAGAGGAAGAAGAACCTCCACAAACTTTTGTTATCAGCGCAGATCAGTTTGAGCTATCAGAGATTACCCCGCCACTATTGCAATACAAGTTATTCAGCCAGAAACAAGTGGGTGATGAACTTAGCTATCTGGACTTTGACAGTGGTTCCATTCAAGGTATCAAACTGACAGCGCTGGATAAGCAGGCCGACCATTTATCCGTGAGTTTTCGTTACATCGGTGACAAGGAATTTGTTAAAGAAAATGAAGATGAGGTTTCAATCACCATTAATGCTCAGGGCAAGGTATTGGCATTCAGTGAAGACGATGTGCAGCTCAAACTGATTAACTAAGCTGAGAGTATTGAGAGTATTGTTATGGTGTTTTTTCGTCTCAGCCTGGCGGTGAGCCTTGGTTTTGTATTAAGTGCTTGCGTTGCGTTGCCACAACAAGTTGTCAGACAGCAAACCGTGGCTCAATTGTTATCAGATAAGACTTGGCAACAGTCACACGGGACTTCATTGGAGTCAGGTGAACTTGTTTTGAGTCAAAGTCTGTTGGCGCTGTTTGACAACGCGGACTTGAATATTGTTGTGGAAAAGGCTCTAGAGAATAACCTTGATTTGCAATTGGCTGCTGAACGGTTGCGTGAATCTGGTTTTTTAAATCAGATGGGCCAGGCTAACCGGTGGCCAGAAGCTGACTTGGATTTGAATGTTAATCGAAGTAAGGATGTCAGTGCTGTTGCTGATGGCGGTGAAAGTACGCGCAGAACTGATTATTCAGCCAACATTGCTGTCAGTTGGGAGTTGGATCTATGGGGACGCTTACATCAACAACGTCAGGCTCAGAAAGCAAAAACTGAATCTTTGCTCCAGGACTTTCATGCTGCGAGGAATTCGATTGCGGCACGAGTGATGCAATTATGGTTTACGAATATCAGTCAAACCGAACGAGTTCAGATTGAACAGCTGCGCGTGCAACAGTTGGAGCGCTTGCAAATGCTGGTAAGACAACGCTATCAGGATGGATTGGCTGATTTGTCAGAGTTGGACGATGTCCGTGCAAAAAAGATGCAGTTCCAGGCCTCTCTACTGGAACAGCGGCAGTTGTTAACTGAGAGCCAATACCAATTGCAGGCTCTTCTTGGAGAGTATCCTGAGCATCTTGATACCCAAAACTCAAAGCTAAGCAGCTCGCAGGTGGTTGATGACTTCTTGACGATTACTTTGCCGCCAGTGGCAGTTGGTATTCCAGCTCATGTTATTCATCGGCGTCCAGATGTACAGGCTGCATGGCAGGCGGTGAATGCTGCTAATGCTAATGCCAAGGCTGACTATTGGGCGATGTATCCCAGTATCGAGTTGACTGGTCAGTTTGGCAAGAATGGTACGTCTCTACGACGTCTGATGGATCAACCAAGTATCTGGAATGTGCTGACCATGATTAAGGTTCCACTATTTAACGCTGGTCGTTTAAAAAATAATTATAGAGCGGCTAAGAGCCGTGCTGAACAGGATTATATTGTGTTTCTACAACGAATTTTAAATGCATTGCATGAAGTTGAGGTAGCTCTGAGTCAGGGAGAAAGTTTGATTGAGCAAGAAAAAGCCTTACGGGCAGCAGCGCAGCTGGCCCGTGAAAATGCCTCTCGGGCTGAGTTTGATTATCGCTTTGGCCGAATAAAGTTGGAAGATTATCTGGATCATCAAGTAAATGCCCTGGATGTATTGATACAACTGGTCGAGTTAAGCAATCAGCGATTGCAGAATCGAGTGACTCTTGGTTTGGCCTTGGGGCAGGGGGTGTAGCATGATTAAATATATTAAAAAATACATTGGTGTTGTTTTTTTACTGGGTGCTGTAGTGGTCATGTTCTGGTTGTTCAGCGGTGATAGTGAAGATGAAATAAGGTCGACTAATAATGGTTTAGCGAGAGTGACGGTGATGTCATTAGCACCGCAAAGCCAGGTTGTTCCAGTTGTGAGTCATGGTAACGTCAGCGCTCGTTGGCAATCTGTTTTAACCAGTGATGTCTCTGGGCGAGTGACTCATGTGTCACCAGCGCTATTTATCGGAGGAGAATTTAAACAAGGCGATGTTCTATTACGTATAGACAACGGCCCTTACCGTGTGGCACTGGCAGAGGCTGAGAGTGCTTTGGCTACAGCTCAGCAGTTATTGTTGCAGGAACAACAACAAGCTTCTCGAGCGGAACAGGATTGGCGCCTCTCCGGTTTGTCAGGCCAGCCAACTGATTTGCTGTTGCGTAAGCCGCAACTTCATGCTGCCAAATCACAGCTTGAAGCAGCTCAGATCACACTGCAAAGAGCTCGGCATAATTTGCAAAATACAAATATCACAGCCCCTTATGATGGGGCAACTATCAGCAGACGCATAAGCCTGGGTGACTATCTTGCAACGGAAGCTGAGATCGCTGAGATCTATTCCAGAGAGCATTTGCAGGTTAATTTGCCAGTGATTCAATCGCAATTGGCATATTTATCCTCTGGGGAGGTATCTATTACGTTGAAATCTGCGGATGGCCGTCAGCAATGGTTGGCGCATGCGGTTCGTCAGAGTAAGGTGATTGACTCAAAGAGTCGTCAGGCTACTGTTGTGGCTGAGTTGCTTGGCAATATTGCCGATGAAGATCTGCCTTTGCTGGGGCAGTTTGTGACCGCTGAGTTAACTGCAGCAAAACAGGATAATGTTGTACAAGTCCCACGGGATTGTATCAGTGGAGACAGCCGTATCTGGTATGTCGATGAACAAAGTACTCTCCAGTTATTTGAGAATAAATATCTGTCCCAAAGTGAACAATATGTGTATCTGCAGGCAATTAACCAGGATTCTGCAAAAGAATTGGAAGAATTGGAAGAATCGGAAGAATCGGAAGAATTAAACGAACTGAAGGTGGTCTGTTATCCCAGTAAGACGTTCTATGCGGGAATGTCAGTAGCGTTACAGCGGAAGGACAATGAATAATAAGCTTGTAAAAAACAACAATGGCTTGATGGCATGGTTTATTCTCAATCCAGTGACTGCAAATTTGTTGATGGTAGTGTTGCTTATCATGGGTGTATTGGGATTGGTGACATCGAGAGTGGAAGGCTGGCCTTCTATTCCTGAGAATACCATCAATATTCATATTCCATTTCAAGGTGGTTCACCAGAGGAGTTGGAGTTAGCAGTAGCGGTTAAGGTAGAGACCGCATTAAATGGCCTGACCGGGGTGAAGTCTGTTTTTACAGAGGTTTTGAGTGATAGCACCGACACAACGGTAACTGCAACACAAGGCTATCCAATGGCGGTTCTTAAAGAACAGGTTAAGTCCCGTATTGATGGTATTAATGATCTACCGGATTTAGCCGAGAGGCCGATTATCAAACAAACCATTGAAGCAAACCATGTAGTCAGTGTTGAGGTCTATGGAGCAGTGGATTATCCATTGTTGCGTCAAAACGCTCTGCGTTTGCGTGATGAGCTATTGGCATTAAACTCAGTGAATAAAATCACGGTCAGTGGTGATCGTCAGCCTGAAATCAGCATTGAAGTGAAACAGCCGGTTCTAGAGCGTTTTAATTTGAGCTTGCAGGAGGTTGCTGAAGCAATTGAACAGCAATCGATTAATTTGTCTGGAGGTCATATTAGAACCAGCAGTAATCGCATTCGTGTGTTTAGTGAACAGCAGGCGTATGCAGCAAAACAATTCGCTGATATCGTTATTCGCAGCGATAATAATAGCTTACTGAGATTAGGCGATGTTGCTGATATTCGTGATGGTTCTACTCAAGAGTATGGTTTCAGTCGTTTTCAGGCAAAGAACAGTATCCAACTGAATATAGAGCTGTTGGGCGATGCCAGCATTACTGAAACTGCAGAAACGGTGAAAGCGAAAGTGGCGCAGCTCAAGCAAGTCAGCTGGCTGCCTGATACGATCAGTATAGCTACATGGAATGATGAGTCAGAATCAATACGGGACCGTTTACGTATGATGGGCAGTAATGGCCTGTTAGGTATTATTCTGGTTTTTATCATTCTTGCATTGTTTCTGGATCTCCATGTTGCTTTCTGGGTGGCTGTTGGGATTCCCGTAAGCTTTGCTGGAACGGTTGCATTGATGAGTCCAGAGTATTTGAATCTATCAATCAACCACTTGACGACCTTTGGTTTTATCATTGTGCTTGGAATTGTCGTTGATGATGCGATCATAATCGGCGAGAGCATTCACTCTGCTAAGAATGCTGATGACGCAGCCAGGGCCAACCCTGTTCAAGCAACCATTGATGGTGTTTCTCAGGTCGCAATGCCTGCAACATTTGGTGTGTTAACCACGGTTGCTGCCTTTTTCCCCTTAACCCGAATAGCCGGGGAAATGGGCATGTTATTCAGTCAGATAGTTATCGTGGTAATTGCCTGTCTGCTGTTTTCTCTGGTTGAATCGAAATGGATCTTGCCTGCCCATCTGGCCTATCAGAAAGTTGATGGCGCCCCGCGCAACGCCATTTCCCGTTTTTTTTATTCGATTAGAACCCGGATTGATAAGGGCTTGCAGCGTATAGTGCACAATTATTATAAGCCTTTGGCAAGTGTCATGGTGACGCATCGTTACAATGCAATGTGTGGTTTTGTGGCTTTGTTTCTGGTGAGTGTCAGTCTGATTCCCAGTGGCGTTATTAAAAGTGAGTTTTTTCCAGATATTGAAGATGATTTTATCCAGGCAACTCTGGTTTTGCATGATGGACTGACGATAGATGCGGTGACCCAGGTCAGCGAAACAGCGGAACAATCCCTATTGGAATTGAGCACGAAGATGCAGGATGAGTTGAACTTGGACGAACCTCCGGTAGTGCATTTGTATACCCAGTCAGACTCTTTAAGTGGTATCTACATTGCTGCACAAATCACTGCCGGTAGTCGGCGTACTTTTTCCAAGCAGGAATTGATTCAACAATGGCGACCCGCTTTGCAGGGTATTGCGCAGATCAAATCGTTTCGCTTTGATGAGGATGATGATAGTGATATTTATATCGCTTTACTGGGTGATGATTTGCGGCAGCTCAATACTGCGGCAAAACAGTTGGAAAAAACAATCTCTGGCTTTACCGGCGTTGAAGATGTGCGAAGCAGTATAGAAGGTGGAGAATTGGCAATGAAAATTGAGCTATTGCCCATGGCGCATATGTTGGGTTTGACACAGAAAAACGTTACTCAACAAATACGCCAGGCCTTGTATGGTTATGAAGCTCAGCGTTTTCAACGTGGTCAGGATGATATTGCGGTCATGGTTCGATTGCCGCATGCCGATCGTGATGTGGTCTATGACTTAAATAAATTGCGTATACAAACACCGGCGGGTGACAAAGTGACCTTGTCAAGTGTGGCTGAATTAAAGTCAGAAAAAACATTGAGCCGCATTTTACGCTATCAGAAACAACGAGTAGTATTGGTATTTGGCAGCATCAACGACGCTTTGGCCGCTGAGGATTTAGACACTAAGTTGGATCAGGCTGTTAACGATATCAGCCGTGACTATCCGGGAGTTATGGTGCGCTTAGAAGGTGATGCAGAAGAGGAAGGTAAAGTTATTATGTCTCTTCTCAAAGGCTTTGTGCTGGGTTTATTATTGATCTATGTGTTGTTGGCTATCCCATTGAAATCGTATTTGGAACCTTTACTGATTATGTCAGCGATTCCCTTTGGTATTATTGGCGCGATAGCCGGGCATCTGCTGGTGGGTATCCCGTTTACTTTGTTATCTTTTTTCGGGGTTCTTGCTTTAAGCGGTGTTGTTGTTAATGACGCCTTGATTCTGGCCAGTCGGTTTAACCAGATAAAAGCAGAGGTGGGTGATTCTCTGCAAGCTGCAGTTGCTGCTGGAATAACTCGTTTCAGGGCAATTATCCTAACCTCTATTACAACATTTGCAGGTTTGATACCATTGCTTCTGGAACGTTCTGAACAGGCTCAAATTATCATTCCTATGGCCGTTTCACTGGCATTTGGGGTATTATTTGCCACCGTTGTTACTTTGTTAATAATTCCTATTTTATTGTGTATTAGTGATGATTTCTCCTGAATCGAAACTCAAAGAAAATGCTGCATTGGTTTCCGATGTCGCACTGGTATCCTCACAGGGCCTTGGGGATGGGTTGTTACAACTGGTTTTTGCGCAAAATCTGGTTCGACAGGGTTATAGTGTGACTTTTTATCAGAATCATATGTCCAGCCTGTCACCGATTATTGATCTGGTTAAAGTCAGTCCCTACTTAGACGCTTCATCTATGCAGCAAGCATTGGCGGAACATAAAGTTGTGCTTTTTGATCAAGGGTCTCGCTTTGCCCGGAGAATGTTGCCGGAATTTGATCAAGTTCCAGACCATTTTATAGCTTATGTAGTCTCACGCAGCGCCTTAGCTCATGAGTTGGAATTGTCGAAGTTCATGGAACATCTGCAACAGCTGAACTCACTGTCATTGCAAAAACTCAGTGGTTTTAATCGGAGCATTCGGCATCCGGTCAAACATAGCTATAGTGTTAGTGAACATTTTCAATGGATTGCGAAAAAAGTATTGAATATTGATCACTATGACCTGTTGCCAGCTATGAATATTCCCGAAAGCTGGTACAAGAAAAAATACGATAAACGTGTTTTGATCCATCCGACCAGTTCCATGGAGATCAAGAATTGGTCGCCACATCGATTTCTGGAATTAGCAGAAAACCTGCATAGCCTGGGTTGGAACCCTGAATTTACCGTTGCCCCTGATGAATGGGAACGCTGGAATTCATGGTTGAATGGACGCTATCTGGCTCCTTGTTTTTCCTCAATACTTGAGTTGGCACATTACTATTATGAATCTGCTGCATTTATTGGTAATGACTCAGGCAATGGGCATCTGGCTTCCGCAATGGGGTTACCGGTATTGACCATTTTTAACCGTAAGAAGTTATCTTATCCATGGAGACCAGGTTGGTCACCAAATCAGGTTGTTGCTCCCTGGTTGCCCAAATCACTTGTGGCTGATAAATGGAGTGATTATTTAAGTGTAAAAAGAGTGCTGTCAGTGTTTGTGAAATTGGTCAAAAGTAACTAAATATATACAAACTTTATACACTTAGTTGCTCTTGTTACCAAGGCAGTTTCCTTATGATGGATTAACTTCAATTCCATCATAAAAGGTGACTATTATGCAGGGCATCAAGCCTATCAGGACACTGATTAAGTCAGTGATAATTTGCTGTATGGTTGTGTCGGGCACATCTGTTGTTGCTGCGCCATGGCATGCAAAGAAACGCTTGCAGAATTTCCCCGGAGTCTGGGAACAAGTGGGTACTGGCCGTATTTTCCACATCACGGGTGACGGGATGCGTTTTTATAATGCGACCAGAAAAACATGCTCATTGCAGAACGAATATGATAATTTCAGGCAAGCTAATCGTGCTTGGGGCAAGCTGAATGGCAATGCTCGCCGTGGTCGTTTTTCAGTTGTGCCTTCGGGCGGCACTGAACATTTGCGTTTTCAATTTAGCCGTCTGAAACAGCTACCTGAAGTTTGTGTCAATGCTCCAGATAAAGAAGAGTTTGATCCGGAGTTTATCTTCGAACACACATGGCATGTGTTTAACGACTATTATCCCTTTTTCTCATTATATGAGCTGGATTGGCAACAGCAGTATGACCAGTTCAGGTCCCGTGTGACAACGCAAACCAATAGAGCTGATTTATTTACATTATTGGCCCAAATGATAGCGCCATTGGATGATGGACATATTGATCTGAGTTTCGAACAAGGAGAGTTAGAGGCTGGTTTCAGTCCGGCAATACCTCTGGGTTGGTCTCGTCATTTTGGAGCGATTTCAAACATTGAGCAGGAAGATGGAGATGATGTTGCTGTAGAAACGGTTGCCGGGTTTAATCAACTGTTGAATCAACAATATGGGGATATCGACAAAGCTCTCAGGCGAAAAACATTTAAACAATGGAAAGGCAATGGTGAAGATTTACCACCACTGGTTTGGGGAACTTTGCAAGGAAATATTGCTTATCTGCAAATAAATAGTATGGGTGATAATTTTGTCAAAGAAAAAGAGGCAGAGATCGTAACCTCAAGACGGGATCGCCGCCGTATTAACCGTGTTATGAATCGAGTCATGCGAGATTTGAATAAAACCAACGCCATGATTGTTGATGTGCGTTTTAATGGCGGTGGTTTTGACTCGGTTGCATTAGCGCTGGCGAGTCGGTTTGCTGATAAAAAACGCATTGCCTTTACTAAGAGAAAATATCAGCAACATGCAGTTGGGACATTGCTTGCTTCTGCAGGTAATAACGCAGAAGTCTGGCGAATCAAACCTCGAGGTAAACGCAGCTACACTAAACCAGTAGTGCTGATCACTGGCCCGGATACTGCCAGTGCCGCTGAGATTTTCACGATGGCTATGCGATCATTGCCACACGTAACTCACATTGGACAAGCAACTCAAGGGGCGCATTCCGATATTTTGCCAGTGAGCTTGAATGAGAACTGGTCGACTAACCTATCACATGAGATTTATACCGATGGAATGGGTAATGTCTTCGAAGGCGAGGGCATTCCTCCGCTTAGAAAAGTGTCGGTTTCAAGTCCAAAAGCCTTAAATTATGGGATATTCCCAGCAGTTGATTTGGCCTTACATGAGTTGGGTGCTCTTCAACCGTTGACACAAGTTGAATTTGAAGAGCGAGTGCAAGCTTTGATGGGTGATGGAAGTATACCTGGTTTCAGTGTAGCCTGGTTGGATAAGGCGGGCCGATTGTCAGCAAAAGCTTATGGTTATGCTGACCTTGAACGGGGAGTTGCTGCGACAGTCAATACTCCTTATAAAGTGGGTTCTGTAAGTAAAACCATAGTCGGTATCGGCGCCACACAGATGTTGGAACGAGGCATGATTGATTTTGATTCTGGCCTGGCTTCTATTTTGCCGTTCAACATCAATCATCCTACTGAAGATAGTAGTGCTATGACTTTGCGGCAATTAGTCACTCATACCGCTAGTATCAATGATAGTGAGGCTTATGTTTGTGCTTATTATCTGGAAGCGGATAACAGTAGTCTGGCCGCAGCTCTAACAGGACAGGATTGTCCAAGCCCAGTAATGACTAAACAATCTGAGTTTCTGTCGAGTTATTTAACACAAAATGGGGCATTGTATTCAGCAGACGATAACTTTATCGACCAACCGTTGGGTACACGCTATAACTACAGCAATATTGGTGCAGCACTGACAGCTGAAGTTCTGGCCAGTGCCGCGGGTATGGACTTTGAAAGTTGGACTGAGCTTAATGTCTTTCAACCTTTAGGAATGAGCAACACTCACTGGTTTAACAGCCGATTCCAAAATAGTAGTATCAAACCTGCAATTCGCTATGTTCTTGATGATGAAGCTCAGCCAGCAGCATTGCCTGAACATGGATTGGCGACTTGGGCTGATGGCGATTTAAGAACGTCAGTGATTGATCTGTCAACGTTGTTGCTGTCGATAATCAGCCCAGAGCACCCTGGTGTCACCAGGATATTGAGTGACCAGGGTATTGCTGCCATGTTATCACCACAAACGGAACAATTAAGCGATGAGGGTGAGCAAGGTATTTTCTGGACTCGAGATAACTTTATGTTTGGGCATGATGGTGGTGATCCTGGGGTGATCTCTAATCTGCAATACAGCCCCGAGCTGGATATGGGATTTGTCTTTATGATGAATGTTTCTGGCTTGGATGAGCCCAGCGAGGCGATTGCTGCCGATAAGTTTGTGGCTTTGCAACAGCTGGTTTATCAACGTGGGTTAGCTTTGAAAGCAGGGTTTTAGGAAACGGGTTTATATTGTCCTTTTAAGTTTGTCGTTTTAAGCAGAGGTTATGGGTGTTGCGTAAGACAGGGATGTCTTTTGTTCGATGCAACACCCATGAGTATTAGTCTGTTTCGTTAGTTGGGTGAACCAGACCTAAGTGGTTCTCCAGTCGTTCAATACGAGCCTCAAGTGCCGCAATTTTTTCTTCATAAGCTGTGTTGTTGGTTGAACTGCGTGGGGCGCTTGCTTTGGCGTAGGCTTCCAAATCAGGTTCACCACAGAGTAAATGGGTATAGCGGTCTTCGCGTTGGCCAGAACCTTTTGGGATTAATACGACAATAGGTTCTTCTCGATCGAGTAGGCTATCGATGGTTGCTTTGACAGCATCGATTGAGTCAAACGTTACCATGCGCTCGGTGCGAGCTTTAATATCATTGATGGTCAGTGGTGCTCGTAACATCAGCATGCATAAAACGGCTTGCTCCTCACGGGTAATTTTAAAGGCTCCCGGGGCGCGATGAGACATTTTATTGGCACGGTCGCCATAGTCGATACTGACAAAACTCTGTTCTGATAGTTCATTGACAATGTGTCCTACTTGCCCTTCAGTGAGGTTCATCACTGGTTCGCGGTTGGATTTTTGATTGCAGGCCAATACCAGCGAGTTTATGGTTAAAGGGTAGTTGTTAGGTGTTGCCAGATGTTTTTCCATCAGACAGGCCAGAACTCTGGCTTGCTCGTGACTTAATAATGGATCTTGAGGGTGTTCCGACATGGTGTCTCCTTTGTATTATTATCGTGCTGATCTTGTATCAATAAATTTTAGGCGGCTTGAAATGCTTTTACCAGCGGTTTGTGGCCCTATGATGGTGCTGTATAAACAGCCATTGTTCTTTGGAGGCCTTGTCAATACCCACTTTTACCATAAAAAAATAATGTCTATTTCATGATCATAGGCAATTCATGTATTTCATACAAAAGAGGAGGATGGAGATCTTTCGGAAAGGCTTTTTATTGTCAAAATAATTGGACATATACCATAATAATCATTACAAAGGGCAGGGTTACTCATCTGTCAAAATGAGTACAGATTCAGAAAATCACAGTGTAGCCTCAATTTATCAGGCTAATATGATCAGGAGGTAATTATGTCATTTATTCATAAATTCAAGGGAGATGCTGCAGATTTGCCGCCAAAACCCGCCATCAAAGCAGTTATGTTGGCATGGTTGGGAGGGTTTCTGGCCATAGCAGCTGTGGCTATTATGACAGATGTTTTTGCTGTTGCGCTTGTATTAGGTTCCTTTGGGGCATCATGTGTGCTCGTGTTTGGCTATCCTGATGTGCCTTTCTCACAACCCAGAAATGTTGTCATAGGACATGTAATCAGCTCATCTGTTGGACTTTTGTTTCTGACTGTATTTGGTCCGCATTGGTGGGCTATGGCTCTTTCTGTTGGAACAGCGATTGCAGCAATGATGCTGACTCGAACAGTACACCCTCCTGCAGGCTCAAACCCAGTGATTGTTTTTCTGACCTTGCCAGCATGGGACTTTGTCCTGTTTCCGACTCTTATTGGTGCAGTCATAGTAACAGTGGTTGCCTTGTTTTATAACAACCTGACCCGCGAGAGTAATTACCCTAAATACTGGTAGGCTTGTATTGCAGGGTGAAATTCTGAGGTAACTTTGGACCAGAGACCCATAAAAACAGCAGGTGTTGGTGTTTGCACTGCTCTTAATAGAGTCTGTGGCTTATAAGATGAGCAGGAATTTTGTCTTTGATTTTTTCATGCAGCTTGGGTAATTCTGACCAATGGACGCCTTGCTTGTAGTGGTGGGCTGTATGGTAGCCAAGATTTCCAGTGACCAGGTTGTAAAAGCGGTTGAGGTTATTTCTGGAAGCGGAGAACTGGTCGTCAGTACCTAAGCCTGAATGGTGTTTATACGTTGCCCAGGAAGTGAGAAGTAAACCTGAAATCATAGGTAATACAAACAGGAATAACGCTGATACTGGCTTTAACCACACTAAGAATATGACGGTGCTTGAGGTCAGGACAGTATAGACAATGAACGTTTTTTGTAAACGAGGAAAGCGCTTACCAACTTTGAATCCCCGAAAATAAGCAGTGCCAGCAACATTTAGAGTGTATTCTAATGCGCCCATTTTTTGCCCTGACTTTCGTTGCCAGCGACTTTCGTCAGTAGTTTGGTCTAGATAGTTTTTATGGTGTCCCAGAACGTGGTGCAACAACCATAAGTTACTTGTAACGCCGGTATGCAGTGCATAGAAAAACTCCAGCAGACGGTTCAGGCTATTCTTTTTAAATGTGGGGGTGTGTTGATGGTGGTGATTCCAGGCGCAGATTTTGCCTTTGGGTATTATCATCAACAACCAGAAAGTGGCCAAAGCCCAAGTGGCTTCAACCCAGAAATATAAGCAGAAATCAATACAACTGACAGCAAGAATGATTGCTACAGGAAGTCGGTCCGCGGGATACCTAAACACAACAGGAAGCCTTACATCTTGAGAAGGCGTTGATCATAGCGAAATCTGGCAGTAATGGAAGCTTTAATTTAATTTGCTTAAGCGAATGCCCAATGATGATATAAACTACAGATAACAGATAATTGACCAAAAATGGTACGAAGAAAAATTGTGCAGATAACACCAATTCATAAGATTCAAGGCGATGGGCTTTGGTCACCACTAGCTGGAGAAACAGTGCGTGTTCGCGGAGTCATCACTGGCATCGTTCGTAAAGGTTTCTTTTTTCAAGGTTTAAACCGAAGTCCTGATCCTCTTTCATCAGATGGGATTTTCGTTTATAGCCCTGAACGTAAGCCGGAAATAGGCAGCTATCTCGAGTTGAAAGCTGAAGTCAGTGACTATGTCAAGGCTGATAACGATAAACCTGTGACTCAATTGCGCATTGTTGATGGCAAGTTGCTGGAAAGGCGTGGGCCAATTATAGAACCCGTTCTTATCAATGCTGAAAACCTTCCAACGGATCCTGAAGAGCAGGCCGTATTTTTAAATGGTCTCGAATATATGCTGGTTGAACTTGAAGCTGGTGCGGTGTTTATTCAACCGAGCAACCCTTTTGGTGACTATGTCGTGTCATTTGATGAAAGAGAAATAGCTGGACAAGGCAGAATGATTATTGACCAGGATAACCCGGATCGTTGGTATCCAAGTTTTCGTGTGACAGATTATACCAATGCACCGCGTTTGAATGTCGGAGCCAAGTTGCTGAGTCGAGTTGTTGGCCCATTAAATTATCGGGCATCATCTTATCAGGTTTCAGTCAATCATGAGATTGAGGTGGAGCCTGAGTTTATTTCAGTTAATAAGACACACTTAGTTCCTGAGTCAGGACAATTGACTGTTTTGACGTTGAATGGCTTAAACTTGGATACTCATATTGAATCTGCCGATAAGGTGCAGAACCCCAGTCAGGATATTGATGATGACCTGGGTGATGGGCGCTTTCAGTTATTGGCACAGGCTGTCGTATTGCAAGCTGCTATGCCTGATATTGTTGCTCTGCAGGAAATACAAGATAACGACGGTGCTGAAAAAAGTGATGAGGTTGATGCCAGCGAAACCTATCGAGCATTGATTGCTGCGATCAATGAACTGAGTACTGTACGATATGCATGGGTTGATATTGCTCCAGATAATCAAGCGGATGGTGGGCAACCAGGTGGCAACATTCGTAATGGTTATTTATACAATACTGAACGTGTTGATTTGATAGAGTCTTCTGTAAAACGTCTGGGAGAAACGGCAGCACCTTATGAAGGATCCCGTAAACCATTGGTCGCACAATTTCGCTTGAAAGAGACCCAAACGCGTCTGGCTGTTATCAATGTCCATTTGGCATCCAAACGGCACCAACATAGCATCTTTGCTCCGGAAAGGCCTGGGTATGATGCTAAATTGTCGGTGCGTGTTGCGCAAGCTGAATTGGTGCGTGATGAATTGCGCAGATTGAGGCAACAAGGTGTCGATTACTACGTCACTGGTGACTTCAATGACACAGAATACAGTGCGACATTGCAGGCATTAGTGGGAGAACACAGTGTCAATCTTGTGATGTCATTACCTGCTGGTGAACGTTACGATTATAATCATCGTGGGAAACTGCAGGTTCTGATGCATGGTATCGTCAGCCAGCAACAAATGCAGGAGGGCCGTGCCGAATATGAAATTCTGCATGGTAATGAATTGATGGGTATTACTCCCGGGAAGTTGGGCAGCAAACCCAGTGACCATGCTTATGTGATTGCCCGTCTTAAGCTATAAAACCAAAGAGCAGGGTTTGCGGAGAATGTTGAAAATGATGTTTCTGACCATAGTCTGTTTTGCTTTGTTTGTGTTGTTTTTGTCGTTAAAAACGCCAGGAAACGAAAAACAATGGCGGCTGGCTCAGCAGGTTTTGCCAGAAATAACATTGGAAGATGATACGATCACAGTTAAAGGCTTACGTGATTTTCGTTATAACAGTGATGGCAGTGTTGCCGAAGCTAACTATAAAACTCAAGCCTATCGAGTATCCGAATTGAAAGCTGCCTGGTATGGTATTTCACATTTTGGTAAGTTTGGCCTGGCTCATGTTTTCATGAGTTTTGAGTTTGCTGATGGTCAATATCTGGTTGTGTCAATTGAAGCGAGGCGCCGTGAGAATGAAGACTATAACCCTATCAAAGGTTTGTTTCGTGCCTATACTAAGATGGTGGTCCTGGGGACGGAACAGGATGTTATTGGTTTGCGTTCAAATGTGCATAAGGAACCTGTCTATCTTTATGCGTTAACTATCACCAAGTTGAATCAGACCTCATTGTTGTTGAATTATTTGCGTGGTGCGCAACACCTGAATTGGAAACCTGAGTTTTATAACACCCTGCTGGATAATTGTATAACTGGGTTGTTGGAGGAATCAAAACCTTTTTCCAGCTGGACAAGTTGGCTTGATACACGGATTTTATTGCCAGGTAAGTCTGATCAACTGGCTTATCAGTTGGGTTTCATTGATAATGAACAGCCCTTTGACATGGTTCAGGGGCGGGCATTGGTTGATGCTGCGATTTTGCCCGATGATGCTGCATTTTCGTCATCGATCCGACTTTAGCTTCCAGGCCGAGAATGGTCTGCAATGCTTAACCGCTCGATGACAACGTGCCTGAAAGAATTGCTATTACTTTAGACTTATGGAAAAACCAGAAATTATTAAAGTTCTCGATAATGCTGAACTGGCTCATCGAGCGGGTGATTTTGTCAACGCCCTCAAATTTTATGAACATTTTTTTGACCATGCTCTGGATGATGATCCCTACGCTTTGTATGGTGTGCGTTTATCCTATTGCCTTGCTGGTTGGGGGCGTCTGGCACAGGAATTTGTTGGGGCGAGGCAGCGTCTGGAACAAAAACAGCAGGAGGTATTGCAACAATATCAGTTGAGCAAGGTCCCTGAAACCTTCCATGACTATTACTGCATCAGCCACTACTTGAATCGACAGGAAGAAAGTTTGCAGCAGTTTTTGACTTTGTATTCAAGCAGCTCAAAATCAGCGAGTAAATTGATTAAATTTGTCTGGGAGGATCTGGTTGCAGCTGAACAATGGGAAATATGTAATCAGTTTCTGTTAGAACCCATGCAAAAACTGGATGAATTATTTTCTGTGTTTGATGAATCAGCACGATTGAAAGATGTTGATGCCTCTTTTGATAGTGATGAATTTGAACAACATACACTTAACGCACTGGTTAAAGGGGTGTCTGATCTGTTGTTGATTCTGCGGCATAACGGGCGTGGCCCTGATGTTGAAGACGTACAACGCCAGTTTTATGCAACGGCTCATGCGCGCAATCATTCTGGGTTGAATACCCTGATTCAGGCAAAAGGTTCCTTTTTGTTTGGTGGGCACTAATGTTTTAAAACGGGTTTAAAGAGGAAAATACATGCATATTTTAGTACTTTATGCCGCGATAGCCTGTTTTTTTGTGCTTATCTGGCCAAGGTTGGAATTTAATTTGAAAAACTGGTTGCTGTTTATGGCAGGAGCTCCCATAGGTTTTATTTCTGTGGTAGTCATAGGAAAAGTACTCACTGAATTACCTGCTGGCTTTTATGTGTTTGCACCTTTGTTTGTCAGTACCATTCTTATTCATACCAAAGGAGAGAGGGCCGATCAAAATTCAGCTGTGCATGGAAGGTCGATATTTTACCGTTATCCACTGACAATATTGGCAGGGCTTGTTGGTGCTAATATTCTTGGATTTGGCGCATCTTCAATTGCAGAAAGTATATACACTGGTGTTGGCTTTTTCTCGCTAGAGTCTTTGAGGCTTCCGATATTGATGTCCTATGTAGCCATACCCGTCAGTGTTTTGAGTGCAATCATCATAAGCTGTATGTGTAAAACGTTTACAGTTCAGCATGCCGCTATTATAACGGCGGTATGTGGTGCAATTGGAGTACTTTTCATGCTGGGCAACTTAAGTCTTGGTATACCGATAATGGCTTATTGCATTGTTACCCCAGCTGTTCTTTCCATTGTGATTTTACTTCGAATGAATCAGGTCGAGATAAATTAGCCAGCCATTGAATTGAATCCGAGTGAACGGGTTGACAGATTCTTATTGGACGGTTATGGTATGGTTGTTCCAAAATTAGAGGCATGTAATCCATGGCACGACCCAGAGAGTACCAAGAGGAAAAAGTATTAGACGCAATTATGGATGTGTTCTGGCGTCGAGGTTTTGAATCCACCTCTGCTCAAGACCTGGTAGATGCTACGGGCTTAACACGAAGCAGTCTTTATAATGCCTTTGTTAATAAACAAGGTCTCTTTGAGCAAGCATTGATGCGGTACACGGTGCGCACCGCACAACATGTCGACTGTTTGGATGAGGCAAGTTCCAAGAAACAAGCGATTAAATCATTGCTGACAGATATTGTTAAAACAGATCATAAACACTCTGCAAAACGCGGGTGTCTTATCACGAATACCGCTATTGAGCTCATCGATAATGATGAGCGTGTATTACAACTGGTGCGTCAAAATTTCGCTATGCTGGAACAAGCTTTACACAGAAATATTCAGCAAGGCCAGAACTCGGGAGAAATTTCTAAGCATCACGATGCTGCTAATGTTGCGGCCTGTATTTTGAATACTATGCAAGGGCTACGAGTTCTAAGCAAGGCTAGCTCTGAAACTGAACACAAACGTCTAAATGATATTATAGAGACGTCTTTGGCAGCGTTGCTATAAAAAGAAAAAACCGAGACAAATGTGTTGCGGTTTTTTTTGTCTTATTTTGGAATGATTGTACCACAATTATCAGGTATGGCACTTTCATTGAAATTATCACTCTTCATTACTACATCAGGATAAAAATGAACACAGAGAATACAACACATAATTCAGCGCTAATATTGTTGGCAATACTTGCGTTGGCACTTAACTTAAGGCCTGCTATAGCTGCCATTGGGCCTTTGGCTGACTTGCTGGAAACCCAAACGGGCCTCAATTCCACCGGCATTGGTTTACTGACGATGCTGCCCATATTTTTTATGGGGGTGGGGGCTTTGTGCATTAAGTGGCTACGAACTACTTTTGGTGAAAAACAGGGTATTACGGTTGGTGCTGCTTTAATCACTATGTCATGTTTTGGGAGGGTTTGGTTGAATACTGACATTGGGTTGGTACTGACAGCAGTCGCTGCGGGAATGGGTATTGCAACAGTGCAGGCATTATTGCCAGCAATCATTAAGCGCAATTTTGGTGTTGATACAGGCCGGGTTATTGGTTTTTATTCATCGGCTATCGTGGGTGGCGCTGCTCTTGCAGCCGCAAGTTCTGCCCAATTAGCCAACTATGTCGGTTGGTCTGAAGCATTGGCGTTTTGGGGTGTTCCGGCATTGCTTGCAATGGTATTGTGGTTGTTTGCAGGTGGTGACTCAAATGAAGCTGAACAGATTGCTGCTATGCCTCGGGTTGAAAAAATCCCTTTTTGGTGGAATGCTCGAAGTTGGTCTTTGCTTTTCTTCTTTGGGATTGCTACTGGAGCATTTATGTTAATTCTGGCCTGGCTTCCTCCTTTTTATGTGGCTCTTGGAAAAAGCAGAGAGTTTGCGGGTTATTTGCTGGCTGGTTTTACGGTTGTAGAGCTAATTACCGCCCTTATTATTTCGTCAATAATTCATCGTTATCCAGATCGTCGTGGCCCATTGGTAGCGTCATTAATGACCGTTATTGCTGGTCTTGCCTGTCTGGTATTAATGCCTGTTAAGCTAGTGTTGGCAGCTGTCGTTTTATTGGGTGTCGGTATTGGTATTTTGTTTCCTTTGTCATTAATTGTCACAGTCGATCATATTGATAATCCGACAAGAGCCGGAGACTTTACTGCCTTTGTGACCGGAGGAGGTTATATTATTGCGAGCTTTATGCCGTTGTTAGCCGGATGGTTACGCGATATCTTTGCAGACCTGTCGCAAGCATGGTTGCTTATGGCTATTGGAATTTCCTTTCTTCTTCTATTGGCTGTGAGTTATTCTCCAGCGAGTTATAGTCGTTTTACACAGGCCATTCGAGAAGATTGAATGCACACTTTTTCTGTTGCCCAAGCTGTTGTTCTTGTCAGTGAACGTTATCGCTATTACATGTAAGCGTCAGATGGCAGGTTTCAATGGACTTGGGTCCATGACTGCGGATGTCTTTTGATAGCCTTGCTATTTGTGCACATACGCGTGATACAAATGTTATACGGAAGATACATTTCTTACTTGGTATAGTGTTTTTTATCAAAACTATTCAGCATTAAAATACGCCAATATAAATGTGGGTTCTATGAAACGGATTGTATCAATCGATGTATTAAGAGGTTTTGCCTTATTAGGCATTCTATTGATGAATGTCGTTAGTTTTGCTTATCCATATGCCGCTTATTTCAATCCGAATGCTTACGACGAAACCATGCTGAATACGGTAGTTTTCAGCATTAATCACGTGTTGTTCGATCAGAAAATGATGGGGCTGTTTTCGTTGTTATTCGGTGCAAGTCTGATGCTGATTGCGTCTGTTTTGGCTGAAAAGGGACGTAAAGTGCTTGGTGTTTATTATTCCAGGACTTTCTGGTTGCTCGTCATTGGCTTGTTCCACAGTATTTTTATCTGGGAAGGCGATGTGCTGACTGTCTATGCTGTATGCGGTCTGTTTTTGTATTGGTGTCGTAATTGGAGCGTTATGGTGCAATTTACCGCAGGCATGTTGTTGTTTCTAGCTCCTGCCATGCTTCAACTGATTTTACAATTTGACATTATGGCCTTGGGTGAGGCTGACTCAGCAATGCTGGCGGAAATCTGGCAACCAGCTACACAGACTATCGCTAAAGAAATTGCCTTGCGGCAAAGTTCTTATTTGGAACAATTAGCTGCGGTTATATCACCTAATCAACCCATGGCGGCTACGTTGGCAGGCGAATTATTTTATAGCTCATTCTATGTTGAGGTATTTGGCCGTGCGGCAGGAATGATGCTTATTGGCATGGCTTTGTATACCAGTGGCGTGTTGACCAATAGAAAAAGCCTCTTGTTCTATAAGCGTTTACTGTTAATTGGATTTGGGGTTGGTTTACCCCTGACATCGTGGGGTTTATGGCAGTATATTCAGCATGACTGGCATCATTTGTATTCAGCAGTGGGCGGACGTGTCTGGAATAATCTGGCTACGGGCTTTACGGTTGCTGGTTATATCGGCTTGGTTATGCTGTGGAATCAATCGCAGTTGTGGTCAGGCTTGCGTGAGCGTTTGCAAGCAGTGGGCAGAATGGCATTAACTAACTACATCATGCACTCACTTCTAGGCTTGTTGATTTTTAATGGTGCTGGTCTGGGATTGTTTGCTCAACTCAATCGTCTGGAACAGTTTGGGTTTGTGATTGGAGTTTGGGTTTTGCAGTTGGTTCTATCGCCATGGTGGTTAGCTCGCTTTCGTTATGGCCCATTGGAATGGTGTTGGCGTTGCCTGACCTATTTGCAATGGCAGCCACTCAAGCGAGCTAATTAATGTGAAATAGCATTCATGTTTTTGATGTGGCTCCCAGATTCACTGCGTTAAGGCTTTATGTCACCAGGGCAAGCCAACTTTTTGTCTTCCCAGCTCAGTTTTCAGTGAAAAGTCACTACCGACAAAATCATCACCACCTTCAGAGCAAAGATAGGCAACTGCTTTTGCTGGCCATTCGGCTGGTATATGTACAGACCAGTCAAGCTGACTGACCGGGTTCACTCCTGATTCTTTGATTGTGCTCATCATATCAGTTGCTACTGTTCCCGGGCTGAGCCCTATAACCCGTATGCCTCGGTCGAAATACTCTTTATGGGCACATTCTGTCAGCTTTTGAGCGGCTGACTTGGTTGAACAATAATGGCTCCAGCCTTCTAACGCACCATTTGCGGCACCGGAGCTCAGATTGATAATGGTTCCTGAACCTTGTTTTTCCATGATGGGTATTGCCGCACGCATGCCAAAATAAACACCTTTAAAGTTAATGTCTACAGCGCAGCTCCAAAGGTCGGGATCTGAATCTGCCAATCGAGATATAGGTTCTATCACACCTGCATTGTTGATTAGAATATCAAGAGAACCGGATTGTTCAAGGCAAAATGAGCTGGCGGCTTGCAGTTCACTGTATTGACTGACATCACAGCTGATAGCATAGGCTTTGCCACCCGCAGTGTTAATTTCATGGGCATTGCTCTGTATTGCAGTTTCAGTGCGAGCAGCAAGGATAACTGTAGCGCCACAAGCAGAGAGTTCTTTGGCAATAGCAGCCCCAATGCCTCGGCTGGCACCAGTAATTAAGGCAGTTTTGTTGGTCAGATCAATCATATCCGTTTCTCGTTGGTTGAGTTTGTCTATTGTGTTCATCAGTTGTACGTATCACAGTTTTACTTAAAGTATGCTGCGATTGATATCCAGTTCTAATTGGGAATGAGCAGCAGCGACTATGTTCTCATCCCCGGTGGTACCTTCAATTGTGAAAATGTCTACTTGATCCATTCCCAGAAAGTTCATTAATGAAACCAGATAAGGCTCAAGAAAATTCATAGAAACCAATTGGTCAGCATAACCTGAGGCACCATAGGAAAGTGCTA
Organism: Arenicella sp.; assembly: GCA_050633785.1. Lineage (GTDB taxonomy): Bacteria > Pseudomonadota > Gammaproteobacteria > Arenicellales > Arenicellaceae > CALKZN01. The sequence continues at coordinate 5,686 of JBOEHE010000020.1, read as the reverse complement.
AATATACCTGTTTGATAGAAACTAGACCTGTAAAAGATTCTCCATCATAGGAAAAAGTGGCATTTATTCTGACAATTTGATCTATCCAGGCTTTTAATGCAGAAGGTGTTGAGAAATTATAAATAGGTGCGCTGATAATCAAAATACTGGCGTCTTTGAGTTCGCTTATCAGTTCATTTGACAGTGCTGTTGCCAGTTGTAGCTCTGTAGTCATAGCATTGTCTGGCGTGAAAAAACCAGCAATTGTATCGTTGTTGATATGGGGTATGGACATAGCGGCCAAATCTCGGCGACGTATGTGCAGCTCTGAGTTTTTAGCCAGTAGTGCATTTTCGATGTAATTTGCTATTCGTCTTGAATGTGATTCTGTTGAACGTGGACTGGAGTCTATGCGTAAAATATAGGACATGTGTTTGCCTCGATTAAAAGGGTTGATTCTTTCTGAATTGAATTTGTTGGATCATTTTGTCAGATTGAATGTACGCAATAAACTGTGAAAAAAGCATTTTATTAGTGTAGAATTTGCACGAATGAATGTTGAGCATTTAAGTATTTTTATGGCCGTATACAGAGCTGGAGGCTTTGCTCCTGTGGCTATGGAATTGGGTATAGCACCTTCATCGGTTTCGAGAGTGGTTGCTAAGTTAGAAACTGATCTTGCCGTGCGATTGTTTCAACGTACGACCAGGCACCTGTCTCCAACCAAAGCTGGTGATATTTTTTTTGCAAGAATTGCACCCTTGGTTGAAGAATTTCACGCGGTTCGAGAAGAGTTGCTTGATCAGACGCAGAAGCCTCATGGAATTTTACGTATTACCGCTTCAGTGTCTTATGGGCAAGCTATGATTGCTCCAAGGCTAAAGACATTTACAGATATGTATCCTGAGATCAAACTGGAGCTTTTACTCTCAGACAGTCATATCGATATTATCAGCGAGCGAATAGATTTAGCGGTACGCCACGGAAAACTGGCGGATAGTTCTTTGGTGGCACGTAAGTTAACTCATGTTTCCTATCGAATTGTAGCCAGCCCAGAATATTTGAAAAATGCTCAGCGGCTTGTTGTGCCAGAAGATATTGCATGTCATCCCACAATTGCTTTCTTATACGACGAGTTCAGGTCTAGCTGGATGGTTCGAAAAGGTGCCATTGAAAAAGAAATCATGATCAATCCAGTTGTGGCCGTATCTAATGCTCAAACTATCCACCGATGTGTCTGTGATGGTGCTGGTATAGCATTGTTGCCTGACTGGCTTATTGAGAGGGATCTCAATGAGGGGCGTTTAATTAATGTTCTTCCAGATTGGGAAGGAGCAGGAAGAACATTTGATAGTGCGATTTGGTTGGTCTTTGCTTCTCGTGCTTATGTACCTGAAAAAGTCAGGGTATTTGCTGAGTTTTTATCAGGGTTAAGTGATCGACAATGACTTTGATTCTTAATTGAAACCGTTATTGTTTACCGGCTCTAATTCTTCCAAATACGCTTCCAATATGTAGTTAGCTCGGGACCCTTTCCGAGTGACGGCTGAGTAATGTGTAATGAAGTTTATCTTGCCAGGGAGGATTGCGCTTAATACGCCTTCCTTGACCCAACTTTGCGCATAATGAGTAGGCAAAAAACCAATGTATCGTCCAGTAAGTATTAAGAAAGCGATTCCTTCTCTATCAGTTGAGGTTGCTGCTGGTTTCAGTTGTTTTTGCTGTTGTTTGATTTCTCTTGCTTGTGGGTAAACGGGTAGAACTGCATCGTATTGGGAAAGTTGGGTATGGCTTAGCTTGGAATTATTGCTATTGAATAGTGGGTGATCATGGCTACAGTACAACAATGATTTCTCTTTGTAGAGTGGGATATAGTTTAAGCTTGAAAGAGTGCGTATATCGGGTACAACACCGATATGCAGTTGCCCATCTATCACAGCGGTTTCAATATCTTTGGGTGGAATCATGCGAATGTTGATAACGACTTCGGGACCACGGTCTTTTAGCGCCGCAAGAGCATCCGTGATACGCATTTGCGGTATGGTCGCCAGATTGTCAGTAATGCCAATATTGAGCTCGCCTTTTAGTTCTCTATTGATCGCATTGACTTGAGATTTAAAGGTTTCCAGACTGCCTAACAGTTGTAGTGATGATTGATAAACAGCTTCACCTTCATTGGTCACTGAAAAGCCTGAGCGACCACGATTGCACAGACGCATATTGAGTAAACTTTCTAACTCACTGATCGCTAAACTGATAGCTGGTTGGCTGATATTTAATTCTACCTCTGCAGAGGCAAACCCACCAGATTCGATCACAGCTTTATATATCCGTAAGAGGCGGATATGGGTGTCTCCAATCTTGTGGGGTAATAAATTTTTTGTAGAGTTCTTGTTTGCCATAGCTGCAACTTAAATAGTTAACTATACACTTATGTTAAGTTTAATATGTTTGTATTTATTAATCTAATGGTTGGTCCATAATGACTCTCATATCTTGAAATTTAAATGCGAGGTCAATGTGCAAAGTAAGAATAAAGTGTTAGCTAGCTGCAACCTTTCTCAAGAACAGTTAGATAGCCATTGGATGCCTTATACCGGAAACCGGGAATTCAAAAAAAATCCGCGTATGATTGTCTCAGCTGAGGGTAAATATTATATCGATGCTGAAGGCCGAAGAGTGTTTGATGGTTTGTCTGGTTTATGGACTTGCGGTGCAGGTCATAGTCGACCTGAGATCACTGAAGCAGTGGCGAAACAAATGAAAGAATTGGATTATTCTCCAGCCTTCCAGCATGGTCATCCTAAATCATTTGAATTAGCGCATCGTATTACTGAATTCATGCCTGATGGTTTGAATCGGGTTTTTTTCACAAACTCAGGTTCAGATTCGGTAGAGACGTCATTAAAAGTAGCGCGAGCCTATTGGCGCAAAAAAGGGCAATCAAGCAAAACGCGTTTTATCGGACGCGTGAAAGGTTATCATGGTGTCAACTGGGGAGGAATCAGTGTCGGTGGCATAGCTCCAAATAAAGCATTATTTGGTCAAGCACTTGAAACGTCTCATCTCCAGCACACCATGTCGCCTGAGAATTTGTTTACTAGAGGCATGCCTGCAGAGGGCGCGCACTTAACGAGTGAACTGGAAGATATGATTGCGCTGTATGATGCAGCTAATATCGCAGCGGTGATTGTCGAGCCAGTGGCTGGTTCTGCAGGTGTTATTCCACCTCCTGAGGGTTATTTGCAGGGCCTTCGAGACATTTGTACTCAACATAATATCCTATTGATCTTCGATGAGGTTATTACTGCTTTTGGGCGGGTTGGCTCTAATACGGGAGCAGAAGAATTCGGTGTTGTACCGGACATTGTGACCATTGCAAAACAAGTGACAAATGGCGCGATACCCTTGGGAGCAATGGTTGTTAAACAAGAGATTTACGATACTTTTATGCAAACCGGTGGCTCCGAGTATTTACTGGAGATGCCACATGGCTATACTTATTCTGCGCATCCAGTTGCTTGTGCGGCAGGCTTGGCATCATTGGATGTTCTGGAAAAGGATCAATTGGTTTCACGTGTTAAATCATTGTCTCCATATTTTGAGGAGAGTTTGCATGCTTTGAAAGGCACCCAATATATTCACGATATACGTAATTATGGGTTTGCTGGGGGGCTGACAATTGAGCCGTCTCCAGCAGAGCCGCTACTTCGGCCTTTCGAAATAGCGATGAAGTGTTGGGAGAAAGGTTTTTACGTTAGATATGGTGGCGATACCATTCAAATAGGGCTCCCATTCACCGTTGAAAAACAAGAGATTGATAGCTTAATCAATGCAGTGGGTGAATCGATTAGAGAATTAGCATAAACACTCTATGGGTCTAGGGGTCTGTTTACACTAAATTTTTACCCCGAGGGCACCCAGTACTTTGTTAGAAATAATGCGCTTAGAACGACTAAACAGCATAATTTCTGCCTCGTACCCCGAGGNNTAGTGTGAACAGGCCTTAGCAGCATTCAGTCTGTCTGCAGATATTTTTTTGAAAATTAGGCGTACTCAGTTGATGAACTCTGAATTTCAGAGTAGACTGCTGAGAATTAACTCTGTTTTTCAGAGTTGGCTGTAGTTAATATCAATATTGAGGTTTTCTTGAATGTCACAGACAGCTAAACAGCAGCTTGACCTGATTCAATCCATGTTGCAAAAAGGCAGTGGGTTTCAGTTGTGTCCTTATACTCTGCCTTTGTGGGGACTGGTTATTGGCTTGCAACCCATCTTCTCCGAGTATCTGTGGCATTTCATTGCAGATGACAATGTGAGAAGAGCCATTGATATAATCAGCCTGGTATTACCCCTGTGTCTGGTGTTTTTTATTGACAGGCATTTGACCTTGCGCTGGAAAGCACGGCACGAGCAGGTGATGCCAATGGTGCAAAAGCAAATCATGCGTGCGGTAATTTTCAGTTTGTTGATTATAACAACCATATACGTATTAGCTTTGGTATTTGCTAACAACCCGGTAGTGCAAGTCAGTTATATTTATATAGTCAGCATTATATTTTTCTATTTAGGTTTATTTTCAAATCGCTGGTATTGCTGGTCAGGAGCTGTTTTTGCCTTACTCAGTACACTTCTTGTTTTTTTGCAGGTGCCTGCCTCCACTCTAGTCTGGTTTGGTGTCAGTGTTCTCATTATTGGCTTTACTGCGACTGAGTTACTGACGCCATCAACACAAGGCACAACCCCACGCCATATTATTTCGAGTATCGTACTCGGGGGACTTATTCTAGCCGGTACTATCGCAGGACATTACTTGCACTATTCTATTGAGAAATACCCAGGTGAGCTGCCAGTCTACCAGTTAAGTGATGAAAAGCCTCAGGGGCGTTATATTCTTGAATTAGCAGCAAAAAGTGAACTTTCAGGTGATTTTTCTGTGGATCGATTTACAATCTGGCCTGAAAAATCTCCGCAAGTTACGGTCAAAATTAACAAGAACATACAACTGGTTTTCAATGGAAAAGACTATGAAAATCGCTTTCGTGTCATGGGCAAAAATTGGGAAAATCGTGAACCATTTCAAAGTGCCAGACAATGGTCATATGTTCATGTCACGACGCTGGATGGTTTGCGGTTTGACTTTTTCCTGCCTTATTTCTTGAGTAAACAATGTGATTGTATTGCATTAGTGGAATGACTAAAGAGTCGTCAGGGGCATTAGACCCTCTTTTACATCAACCTACCCGCACCCAGATAGTGGCGTTTCTGTGTGCCAGAGAAGAAGCCAGTTTCTCTGAGCTGAAAGAGTTGACTGGGGTAACCGATGGCAATCTGGATGCTCATATGAAAAAGCTCATTCAGAACCAATACATAAACGCGCGTAAGGCAAAACAGTTGAAACGCATGATTACGTTTTATTCGCTGACAGATACAGGACATGCTGCTTTCAAAGACTATATCGCGTCCTTGCAGAAAATTATTGACAGTTCAAAACACCTTTAACCTTATAAATAGCTATTTTTTGTTATGAATTTAAGCCGGTTCTCACCACATCACCTGATAGTTTCTGGTGTATTTTATTGTCTGTTTTCTTCGAATGTTTTTGCTGCATTCTCATATAATCCATCATTGAACTGGCGGACTTTGCAGACTGAACATTTTGCAATCCATTTCCATCAGCATGAACAGGATATGGTTCGTCAAGTGG
>JBOEHE010000019.1:0-13667 GCA_050633785.1 Arenicella sp. | reverse complement strand
TTGGCATGTCAGTGGGTATTTGGGGTTTTTCCCAGCGATCCAAGTGACTTGTTTTGCCAGTAATTCTTGATCTTCCATCAGATGTTTGACATTACTTTGACCAGCAATAAGCTGGTTGTTTTGATGGCTTTTAGCGATCACAAACCAGGGTTCAGCCAGTCCATTTTTAACGCCACCTATCCCCAGTCCTTGTCTTTGTCCAATGGTGTAATACATGAGGCCATTATGTTGACCGATGACTTGACCATCAGGCGTTACGATTTGCCCTGGGTTTGGTTTCAAATATTGGGATAAAAAGTCTTGAAATCTTTTTTCTCCAATGAAACAAATCCCTGTTGAATCCTTTTTATCAAAAACATTCAGGCCAAGTGATTCAGCAATTTTCCGCACCTCAGGTTTTTCAATTTCACCTACTGGAAATAAGGTTCGTGACAGTTGATACTGATTGATTGCATATAAAAAATAACTCTGATCTTTGTTTTGATCTATGCCCTTAAGCAATTGAAAGCTGCCATTGGTTTCAGATTTACGCACATAATGACCTGTTGCCATCATGTCAGCATTTAAATCATCAGCATGATCAAGGAATGTTTTGAATTTAATTTCGCGGTTACAAAGTATGTCTGGATTAGGTGTTCTACCTTGTTGGTATTCTGATAAAAACTCTTCAAAAACATGATCCCAATATTCGCTGGCAAAATTTCTGCGATGTAGTTTGATTCCAAGTTGATCACAAACAGTTTGAGCGTCTTTAACATCTTCATCAGCTGTACATGATTCTTGGGTGTCATCTTCTTCCCAGTTTTTCATGAACATGCCAGTCACTTGATAGCCTTGTTCAAGCAATAGCATAGCGCTGACAGAGGAATCAACGCCGCCCGACATGCCGACAACAACATGGGATTCTTGGGGAGTGTGTACAGTAGCCATTAGATAGTATTAAAGTGCTTGCTTAGAAGGTATTTCAGTATAGTGTTAATTAGTCGGTCTGTGCTTATATTCTGCGCCATATTCTAGAACAAGGCGTATATAAACGCAGCTTAATATTTGGGGGCGCTTTTTAGTATAGCAAGAGGGTAGCGTTGACCTTGCAAGTAATCTTGCAGGCACAAAGTAACTAATGGACTTCTTAAATCTGGGTGCTGCAGGATAGTTGTTGCATCCATCCAATGCACGTCAATGATGTCTGGGTCCAAAGTGCAGTGAGCCTCTGGTTGGGTAATTGCTCCGCAGAAACAGTAACGCAGGTAACTCATGGTCTCATCGACTTGATATTGATAAATGCCCACGATTGCTTCCGGGGAAAACAAGCAACCAGTTTCTTCTAATGTTTCCCGTACGACAGCTTCTGTAATGGTTTCGTTGAGTTCAACATGGCCAGCAGGTTGGTTAAAGACACTGATTTTGTGTCCTGATGGTTGTTCTTCAACCATCAGGAAACGGCCGTTCTCTTCACAGATTGAAGCAACTGTAACGTGTATGTTGGGGCGCATGAGGCTGTTACAGCTGACTTTCCATTTTTTCTATGCGCTTAGATGTTGATGGATGACTGGACATGATGCCGCCGCCTTCACCGGCGACTTTTTTCATTTTCTGAAAGGCTGTGATCATTGCTCTGGGGTTGTAACCGTGCTTTTTCATCAGATCCATGCCGTATTGGTCAGCTTCGAGTTCATGGGCCTGAGAAAATTGTGAAGAGACGAACTGTTCACCGATTGCTCCCAGTTGTGAGGCAACCAGTTCACCACCTGTTCCTCCCAGAGAAGCTGCGCCTTTGCGAATTCCTGATGACAGGTAAGCACTGCGGTATGAGCGCAGAGAATGTTCCTTTTTGACGTGACCTATTTCGTGTCCAATGACTGCTAATAATTCCTCATCGCTTAATTCATCCATCAATCCGGAATATACTCGAATAGTGCCATCTGGCATTGCAAAAGCATTAAAAGTGTCGGATAGATAGACTTTATAATTGAGTGCCAGACCATCTTCGTTTTTATGCTTGCCGAAAACCTTGTTCAGGCGTTTGGTATAGGGATTTTCAGGGCCTGCGACTTTGTTTTTAGAGTCCAGTTCTTTTGCTGAGACCTTAGCCAGGCCAATAACCTCTGAGTCTGAGACCGTAGCTGACTTGAATATATCAACACCGGCACCTATGGCCAGGTCCTTATTGATTGTTTCCAGGCAAGCTGTTGTCAGTAAAGCTGCGCAAATAATAAGAGGTAGATATAGGCGTTTCATCATAATGTCCTTTAATGTTGGTGGTAATCCCATAAAATCTGAGGGCTTGCTCTTTTAGTCACTCAAAGAGTCGTTAATTCTTTCCCGGCATATTCGTTTGAGAGAGTACCTGTTTCTATTCTTTACAGCTGACTATTCTATTATAACTGCATTATTAGGTATGGATTAGATGGATTACCGTTAATGAAGATGAAAACCGCAAGGAATATATGCAGGGTTTTGTGTATAATCACGCGCCTAGACATAAATAAAATATGTAGTATGGGGCGTCTTTATTAATTGGATGCATTTTCTATCATGGCGTGATGGTCGCTGTAAAATGTTTGAGAATTATTCAATTAATAAAGGTTCCCTTGATAGTCGCGGTACAAACCGCAAAAAACTGACAGGATAATTGAATGACAGACCAAGCCCACAAAATCATCTATACCATCACAGATGAAGCCCCAGCATTAGCAACCCACTCTTTATTGCCCATTATCAAAGCATTTTCCTTGCCTGCAAATATTGATATTGAGACGCGAGACATCTCTCTAGCAGGTCGTATTATAGCTAATTTCCCTGAAAATCTGACACCTGAGCAACGCATCAATGATGCCTTGGCTGAGTTGGGAAAAATGACTCAGGATCCAAAGACGAATATTATTAAATTACCCAATGTCAGTGCTTCTATACCTCAATTAAAAGCAGCTATCGTGGAACTGCAAGCCCAGGGTTATGCCATTCCGAATTTTCCAGATGAACCTGAAACGGAAACTGACAAAGAAATACGTGCACGTTATGGCAAAGTGTTGGGCAGTGCTGTAAATCCAGTGCTACGCGAAGGTAATTCTGATCGTCGTGCTCCTCTGGCGGTTAAAAATTATGCTAGAAAGAACCCTCACTCCATGGGAGCGTGGGACAGCGAGTCCAAAACGCATGTAGCACATATGTCTGAAGGTGATTTTTATGGCAGCGAAAAGTCGCTATTAATCAATCAGGCAACTGATATGAGCATTGAACACGTCAGCTCCGATGGTGTAGTCACTGTTTTGAAAGAATCAACTCCCTTGATTGAAGGCGAGATAATTGATGCTGCTGTTATGAGTCGAAAAGCACTTTGCGATTTCTTTGAAAGAGAATTTCAGGCGGCAAAGCAGGACAATGTTCTTTTATCCCTACATTTTAAGGCAACGATGATGAAGGTGTCCGACCCCATCATGTTTGGTCATGCAGTAAACGTATTTTTCAAGGAAGTTTTTGCGAAACATGAACACATCTTTGCCGAAATAGGAGTTAATCCGAATAACGGTTTTGGTGCAGTATGCAGTCGCATAGCGACCCTTGATGCTGACAAACGCGCTGAAATCGAAGCTGATATTCAGGAAGCCTATGCTAGTCGCCCTGGCTTATCCATGGTGAATTCTGATAAGGGTATTACCAACTTGCATGTACCCAGTGATGTTATTATTGACGCTTCTATGCCAGCTATGATTCGCGCAGGTGGAAAAGTTTGGGGGCTTGATGGCAGTATGGCTGATACCAAGGCATTGATCCCAGACCGTTGTTACGCTGGTGTCTATTCAGAAACCATTGAATTTTGTAAAAAGCATGGTGCATTCGACCCAGCAAAAATGGGCAGTGTCTCCAATGTCGGGTTAATGGCTCAAAAGGCCCAGGAGTATGGTTCTCATGATAAAACCTTTGAAGCACCAGCGTCGGGAACAATACGTGCTATTGATTCAAATGGACAAATACTACTTGAGCAAGATGTTGCAACAGGTGATATTTTTCGTATGTGCCAAGTTAAGGATGAGCCAATAAAAGATTGGGTCAAATTGGCTGTTAATAGGGCCAGAGCCAGTGGTTTGCCAGCAGTTTTCTGGCTAGATGAAAACAGGGCTCATGACGCATTGCTGATAAAAAAGGTGAAGGAGTACCTGCTGGCTCATAATACCGATGGCTTGGATTTACCCATTATGTCACCAGTAGAAGCGACACGCTTTTCTCTGGAGAGAATCAAGCAAGGTTTGGATACTATTTCTGTAACAGGTAATGTTTTACGTGACTATCTAACGGACTTATTCCCCATTCTAGAGGTTGGAACCAGCGCGAAGATGCTTTCTATTGTTCCTTTGATGGCTGGTGGTGGTTTGTTTGAGACTGGGGCGGGTGGTTCTGCACCAAAGCATGTTCAACAGTTCAATGAAGAAGGGCATTTACGTTGGGATTCATTGGGTGAGTTTTTGGCTTTAGCTGCTTCTTTTGAACATTTATCAGAAGTGTCAGGTAATACTAAGGCTAAAATTTTGTCAGAAACTCTTGATCAAGCAACGGGCATGGTTTTGGACAATAATAAATCACCAATGCGTAAAGTTGGCCAGCTGGATAATCGTGGCAGCCATTTTTATCTGGCAATGTATTGGGCGCAAGCTTTGGCAAGTCAGGTTGTAGATGAAGAATTGGCAGCGGTGTTTAAGGAAATTGCTGCTCAGTTGCTTGAAAATGAAGCACAGATTTTAAGCGAATTGGATGATGTTCAAGGTGAGCCAACGGATATTGGTGGCTATTACTTACCTGATTTTGACAAAGCTCGTGTTGCTATGCGGCCAAGTAGCACTTTTAATCAGATAGTGGGTTAGTTTCAATAAGTGAATTTTTTGTCAAATCTAACAAAAAGTTAATGAAATTATTGGAATTTCTCTAGATTTAAACGAAAAAACCCGACACTTGCGTGTCGGGTTTCTCATTAAATTAGTCAAAAAGTTCTCAACTTAAATCACTGTTTTATAAAAATAAATTCAGCGATTTCTATGGCTCAATAGAGCCATAAGGGGTGTTTTTTACTGTACTGACTATCTAAATTTTTATACTGCTTTGATTTTCGCTGCTTTCGGGCCTTTATCTCCCTCCTCCAGCTCATACTCAACTTGCTGGCCTTCTGCCAGTGACTTATAACCGTCCATATCAATTTCAGAAAAGTGTGCGAACACATCAGTTCCACCATCAGCTGGTTCAATAAAACCAAAACCTTTTGTTGAGTTAAACCATTTTACGGTTCCTCGTAAACTACTCATTCTTAAGTTCCTCATTTAGGGTGTTAGACAATCATAATATCAACATGTGCTAATATTATGAATTCCAAGTGTTACATAGTTGTGAATAATTGGTCAAGTGATCCATATCAAACTTCTGCTATAGGTTACAAAATAGCAAGATTCGACTCCAAGTAGTTGAAAAACCTTTTTTAATCTCTAAATATAGAACTATATCAAACGATTTATGCCTACTTTAATTATGACCAATATTATATCTCAGAATGATGAGCCGGATTATTCTGATGGCGCTTTAGTCGAAATGACAAAGCCAAAATTAAAAAAACCACCACTGTATAAAGTATTGTTATTGAATGATGATTACACACCCATGGATTTTGTTGTGGTGTTACTGCGTTCTGTGTTTGCATTGCCCCAGGAAAAAGCGATGCAAGTCATGTTGCATGTACATGAAAAGGGTGTTGGTGTATGTGGTGTTTATACTCGCGAGATTGCTGAAACCAAGGTGGAGATGGTGATGGAGTTTGCACAATCCAATCAGCACCCTCTACAATGTACTATGGAACCAGAAAGTGAAGGAGAGGAAAGCTGATGTTATCACCTGAATTAGAAAAAACGATTGAGTTTTCAGTTCAATTTGCACAAGACGGCAAGCACGAATTCGTCACTGTTGAGCATTTGTTGCTGGCTTTGCTGGACAATCAATCAGCACGAAATGTTTTGATTGCCTGTGGAACTGACATGGAGCAATTGAGAAAAGACTTACATGAACATATTCAGGAAAATGTCCCTCAACTGAATGAGGAGATTGAAGCCCATACTCAACCCAGTATGGGTTTTCAACGTGTTATCAAGCGTGCTGTATTGCATGGACAGAGTTCTGGCAATAAAGTGGTTGAAGGCGCTAATCTGCTGATTTCTATCTTCTCTGAACAAGAAAGTTACGCAGTGTATTATCTGTCAAAACAAGATGTCAGCCGTTTTGATGCCGTCAGTTATGTATCCCATGGCATTACAAAAATTACTGAAGAACCAGTGATGAGTTCTCAGCAAGTTGATGGTGATGTTGAAGAAGCTGCAGGGCCATTAGAAAACTTTACTGTCAACTTAAATAATAAAGCAGCGCAAAATCGCATTGACCCATTGATCGGTCGTGAAAAAGAATTAGAGCGTACGGTGCAGATACTGTGCCGTCGTAGAAAGAATAATCCGTTGTTTGTCGGTGAAGCGGGAGTTGGAAAAACTGCCATTGCAGAAGGTCTGGCTAAGAAAATTCATGATAAAGAAGTGCCTTCAGTATTAAATGATGCCGTTGTTTATGCATTGGATATTGGGGCTTTACTGGCGGGTACTAAATACCGGGGTGAATTCGAAAAACGTTTGAAGGGTGTTTTGACCGAACTGGAAAAAGAGCAAAATGCTATTTTATTTATCGATGAAATTCACACCATAATTGGCGCTGGAGCGACTTCTGGAGGTGCTCTGGATGCGTCCAACCTACTCAAACCCAGCCTGTCTTCCGGGGTGCTGAAGTGCATAGGGTCTACAACCTATCAGGAGTATCGGGGCATTTTTGATAAAGACCGGGCATTGTCACGTCGTTTCCAGAAGATTGATATTGAGCCACCGACAATTGAAGAAACGGTTAAAATTTTGCGCGGCTTGAAAAAACATTATGAAGACCATCATAGTGTTGAATACACGCCAGAAGCATTACGGACTGCCGCTCAGTTATCAGAGCGATACATCAATGATCGTTTTCTGCCTGATAAGGCAATTGATGTGATTGATGAGGCAGGTGCCAGAACCAAAATTCTTGCATCCAGTGATGCTGAACAGAAGGAAAAAATCGTTATAGACACTTCTGAGATTGAAGGTGTCGTGGCCACTATGGCTAGAATTCCACCGAAGACTGTCTCGTCCTCGGATGTTGATGCTTTGCGCAATCTTGAGCGAGATTTGAAGCTGGTCGTGTTTGGTCAGGATGAAGCGATTACTCAGCTATCATCGGCTATTAAAATGTCACGCTCCGGTCTGGGTAAACCAGAGAAACCTATAGGATCATTTCTATTTTCGGGGCCGACAGGTGTAGGAAAGACCGAAGTCACTCGACAATTGGCTCATACGCTTGGTGTTGAGTTGATTCGCTTTGACATGTCGGAATATATGGAAAGGCATACTGTTTCCCGTTTGATTGGTGCCCCTCCTGGCTATGTTGGTTATGATCAGGGAGGGTTGATGACAGAAGAAGTTAACAAGCATCCTCATGCTGTTTTGTTACTGGATGAAATTGAAAAAGCCCACCCTGATGTTTTTAACTTGCTCTTGCAGGTGATGGATCATGGTACGTTGACGGATAATAATGGGCGTAAAGCTGATTTTCGTAATGTCATTATCGTTATGACAACCAACGCAGGCGCACAAAAAATGTCACGCAGTTCGATGGGCTTTACCGAACAGGATCATTCGATCGATGATATGAAGGAAATTGAACGCATGTTTACCCCTGAATTCCGTAATCGGCTGGATGCAACAGTACGTTTTAGTCCGTTAAGCAAAGAGGTGATCTCCAAAATTGTTGATAAAGAACTTTTGCATGTTGAGTCGCAGCTGTTAGATCGAAATGTGACATTGCGTGTGGATAAACTGGCGCGTCAATGGTTGGCTGAGAACGGTTATGACAGCAAAATGGGGGCACGCCCTTTATCACGTTTGATTCAGAATGAAATTAAACGAGCATTGGCTGATGAGCTGTTGTTTGGTAAGTTGGATCAAGGTGGTTCAGTAAGTTTATCGGCAAAAGCGGGTAAATTGGTATTCGACTTGCGGCCTTTACAAGCGCAGTTACCAAAGTCGGTGCCAAATGGTGACAAAACGACTGAAGATGTTGACGAAACTTCGGTTGATTAGTTCAAACTGAATTCTTGCGAAGGTCCTTTTTTAATAAAAAATAGTGGAGACGGGGTGAACGCTTTCTGAAAAAGCCTGTTTAAGCAGGCTTTGACTTCATGCCTGACTCAAGAGTTGAGAGTCAGGTTGGTCGTTGATTCTTTCTTGAACTTAAAAAACTAGACTAGCTGCTGGGATTCAAGTTCTGGATCAACATTATGCGTTGACCGGATTTCCTTTGATCCATCATTTTCAATGGAAAATAAGGTTTGTCAGGCGAAATCCAGAACGTAAATGTCTTGTTGGGATCAAGTTCACGTTCCAAAACAATCTTTGTTGTATCGAAGTCTCCAATAGGAGTTGTCAATTGTTCTTCAGAAATTGATTTGAAGACATAGCCTCGAATGCGTTTCTTTTTTCCATCCATGACATAAATGGAGTTTTCCTTTAGCTTATTAATTGCGGTATAAGCAGCTGCAAAGTGGAAGTTGCAATTATCGACAATATAACCTTTAGGCATATCAAAAGCAGGGTCATCATTGAATGTGATTTTCTGCGACTTCCAATCGTAGTTTATTGTATTCGAATAACCCGCCTTGCCTTTTTTGGTGGAATGAAACTCATTGGAGAAAATCATACTGTCACGTGTCTGGAAACTGCATTTCTGCAAAAGATTTCCACCGAGCCAAATGGAGGCCATACCTTCGGCTTTAGTCACTGAGGCAATTTCAAAGCGATCTTCTTCCTGAGTGATATTGGTTTCAATCTGCCCTAGGTTGGAGCCGTTCCAGATGACGGAATAATTAAGCTTAATTTGCTGATTTTCTGTGTCGGCAAAAGTTGGCAATGCTGTAAACAGAATAATTGCACTGACAGTGAGATATCTTAATGGTGAGAATTGAGTTCGTAACATGGTTTGGCAACATCGTATGACTTAGCGAGTATTCTAACAGTCAAAGTCAACTAATTGTTCGCTAGAAGCATGACCATCGAGTAATGCTTGTCCATTATTCAGTGTAATACGATTTTGTGCAAACCATTTGACTGCTAAAGGATAAATAATATGCTCTATGGAATGAACTCGTTGTTGCAATGTCTCAGCAGTATCATCAGGTTTGATGGTCAGCCGTCCTTGAATGATTACAGGGCCGGCATCAAGCTCAGCTGTGACAAAATGTATACTCACACCATGATACTTTTCATTGGCTGAAAGGGCCCGTTGGTGGGTGTTTAAACCAGTATATTTGGGTAATAGTGATGGATGGATATTAACAATCCTATCTGCAAACTGGTCAACAAAGCCTTCTGAAAAAATGCGCATGAAGCCAGCCAGAACTATCAGGTCTGGTGAGTGTTCATCTACCAGTTCTGCCAGTTTGGCATCAAAGTCCTGGCGAGTATCAAAGTCTTTATGCGACAGGGTCAACGCAGGAATATTAGCGTCTCTGGCACGTTGTAAACCATAAGCATCAGCTTTGTTGCTGATAACTGCCGTTATATTAATAGGCAGTTCCTGATTCTGCATACCATCAATCAGCGCTTGCAAGTTGCTGCCGTTGCCAGAGATTAAAACAACGATATTAAAGGGGGTCGACATTAACAGATAGATCTAATTAAATAATTAATGGGGTGAGGCGGTATTAGATAATTGCAACTCGATTGCCAGAAGCATCTGCTTCGCCGTCATTGATGGTGCCCATATCAATCCCGGTGATACCTTGTTCAGCCAAGGCGGCCAGGGTTGTTTCTTTGTCTGCAGAATTGACGACAAGCATCATGCCTATGCCGCAGTTAAATGTTTTGTACATCTCATCGCGTTCAATATTGGCTGTATCTGATAACCACTGAAATAGCGTTGGCCATTGCCAGCTGCTTTGCTGAACCGTAGCATGGCAATTATCAGGTAAAACCCTGACAAGGTTGCCGGGAATGCCGCCACCAGTGATATGGGCTAAAGCATGAATGTCTATGGTTTTCAGCAGTTCTAAAACCGGTTTGACATAAATAGTTGTTGGTTCCAATACTCTTTGCGCTAAAGATTTTCCATCGAGCATAGTGTCCAATGGTACTTTATAGGTGTCGATGACTTTGCGGATCAGAGAATAACCATTTGAATGAGCTCCAGAAGAGGGTAGGCCAATCAAACAATCACCTGCTTTGACTTTGCTGCCATCAATGATGCGGTCTTTTTCAACAGCGCCAACGCAGAAGCCAGCCAGGTCGTATTCGCCGCCAGCGTACATCCCAGGCATTTCGGCTGTTTCACCACCGATTAATGCTGCATTTGATTGGCGGCAGCCTTCACCAATACCGGTGACAACATCAGCAGCCACTTCAGTACTAAGCTTTCCTGTCGCAAAATAATCCAGGAAAAACAGTGGTTCTGCTCCCTGAACCAGAATGTCATTAACGCACATTGCAACCAGGTCGATGCCAATGGTGTCGTGCTTTTGCAAATCAAATGCAAGCTTTAATTTAGTGCCTACCCCATCAGTTCCTGAAACTAAAACAGGGTTCTTATAGCCTTTAGGGATTTCAAATAAAGCACCAAAGCCGCCTAAGCCGGACATACAACCTTCGCGTAAAGTGCTTTTTGCGACTGGCTTTATGACGTCAATAAAGGCATCACCAGTTTCAATATCAACTCCCGCATCTTTATAACTTAGAGAGGGTTTCGCAGTGGTTTTGTTGTCGCTCAAAACGGATGCTCCAATAGAAATAATAAAAGGCGGTATTGTAACGTCTAAGAGCCTACTATATCTACAGCATGCCCATATTAATTAAACGTTCTGCCCCGTTTTAATCACAAACTTCATTAAAAATGCTTCACGGCTATGGTCAGGTCTAGAAAATACTTGTTTTTGCAGGGATAATAAGGCCATGATTTACATTCCCAATCTGTTGACATTGTTGCGTATTGGTTTGGTGCCGATCATTGTCATATTGATTGATAATCATCAGTATGGCTTCAGTTTGCTGGTATTTGCGATTGCGGGTATTTCTGATGGTCTTGATGGCTATATTGCCAAGCATTATGACTGCGAAACCAAACTGGGTGCGATTCTAGACCCTTTGGCTGACAAATGCCTGCTGGTGAGTGCCTTTATTACTTTGGCCGTTATGGAACATCTACCTTTCTGGCTGGTTGTTATCGTCGTCTTCAGAGACATAATTATTGTTGGTGGATGTATTATATTGAGTGTTATGTATGAACGTATTGATATGAAACCCTTATTGGTTAGCAAGTTAAATACGTTGTTGCAGATTTTACTGGTCATTATGATATTACTGCAGCTATCAGAATTGTTTGGAGGTATTGAATTGTCTTTGCAGGGAGTGATTGAGATTGGTGGTGTTTTGGTGGGTATCACAAGCATTGTCAGTGGCTTGATCTATGTTTGTAAATGGTCGATGTTTGCTATGCGTGGAGAGTCTTAGTTGATGGTTGTTTCTTCTTATAATGTCCGGCAGTTGCCCTTATTAGCAATTCAGTCCGATGCTTCCAGTTTCTCTAACTTCTGGCTTTCCTCTGAAGCAATTTCGGGCAGTAATGCTGAGCTGACTCAAGGCCTGCAACAACTGGTTGTGCAAGGCGAACCTACGCCATTTTATCTGCATGGTTCAACCGGTAGTGGTAAAACACATTTATTATCGGCAACAATGAGGTTTAACCAGGAAGAAGGCAATTTGCCAACCTCCTTTTTTGACTTAGCCGCTGCTCATACCCAGCCTGAACAGCTATCCAGCTTGGAATCCTACAGGCTGATATGCGTTGATAATGTTGATGCCTGGGCTGGGTATTCCGCTGGTGAGCAGGCGCTGTTCAATCTTGTGGAACAGGTTAAACAGCGGCAGTGGCCGTTGTTATTAGCCGCTCAGTCTAAACCACAACAAGCAGGTTTTGCTCTTGCAGATCTAGTCAGTCGTCTGGATAGTGGGGTCGTTTACCGTGTGCATGAATTGGATGATGTGGGAGCATTTGAGGCGATACGACTTCGAGTGAAACAGCGAGGTCTGGTTATCAGTGATGACGCGATAAATTATTTATTGACTCATTTCGCTCGAGATAAACACAGCTTATTCAAAGCGATTGATCAACTTGATAAAGCATCGCTGGTGGCTAAACGTAAAATTACTATTCCGTTTATGCAGCAAATCTTGTCTGAGATTTGATTAGGCGATTGATTCTGTTTCAGTTTTTGAGCTTCTGAGCCAGACTGGCAACACGTTTGCCCAGAGCCAGACACAATGCCTTTTCATCGTCACTGATAGGCTGGTTGTTATTGCTGCCAGCAACATGAGTTGCGCCATAGGGTGTGCCACCAGTTGTTGTCTTAGCTAAAGCGGGTTCTGAATAGGGAATGCCACTGATGATCATGCCATGGTGCAATAATGGGTTCATCATGCTCAGCAATGTGGATTCCTGCCCTCCGTGCATCGATGAACTTGAACTGAAAACAGCAGCTGGCTTGCCAGACAGAGCGCCACTCATCCATAGCTTGCTGGTAGAGTCCAGAAAAAATTTCATTTCGGCTGACATATTGCCAAAACGAGTGGGACTACCGAGTAACAACCCATCGCAATCAGATAGTTCTTCTAAGGTAACGTAAGGGGGGCCTGAAGCAGGGATTGCTGGTTCAGGTTCTACAATGGTGCTGGCGACCTTAGGCACTGTGCGCAATATCGCTTCACAGCCGGTTACGCTAGCCACACCGCGGGAAATTAAGTCGGCCATTGCTTGAACTGAGCCCAAACGTGAATGGTAGACAACTAAAATTTGTGCCATGGTTTGAGGTGCGCCGGGCGCAGATTTTACAGTATTGAGAGGATGTTTTCTGGTGGACGACCGACAGCTACTTTGCCGTCAACGCTGACAATAGGGCGTTCTATCAAACGAGGATTTTCTACCATAGCAGCGATAAGTTGTTCACGGCTCAAGGAGTCATCATCCAGGGACAGTTCTTTATATTCTGCTTCTGATTTGCGCATCAAATCACGAGGTTGACAATTCAGGGCTTGTAGTAACTCATCCAGTTGTTGCTGATCAGGTGGTGTCTGCAGATATTCCACGACATTGATCGCTAACTCATGCTGTTGTAAAAGCTCCAAAGTCTGACGCGATTTGGAACAGCGGGGGTTGTGGTAAATAGTTGCTTTTTTCATGCCGTGATAATAACGCCAACAGGCGTTAATCACAAATGAAACGCCTTTAGTTATTTACTTCCAGAGTATTTTGCAAGTCAGATTGGGCCACACTGCTTGGTTGCATCGAATAGATTGGATTAAAAGGCCATTCTCGAGCCAATCTTTTGAGTACTTTATTGGGATACTTGTCTCTGCCTAGAGAACCATTATAGGCTGCCAGAGCTCTTGGCAAGCTGGGAGAATACAGTTTTATATAGTGCTTTAAAATAGCACATCCATAGCGAATGTTTATTCGAGGGTTAAACAGATCATCTGTGTGTCTACCCAGTTCATTCTTCCAAAAAGGCATGACTTGCATTA
>JBOEHE010000018.1:0-75615 GCA_050633785.1 Arenicella sp. | reverse complement strand
AGGTAAGGTGTTATCTGGCAAACTGGCACGAATCTGACTTGTCCTCAGAGACTGGCTGTCTCCCAACATGTTTTTCAGTAAACTGGCTACTCCTGGAATAATAATTTCCTGACCATTCTGCTGATAACTCACATCAGCCGCAGTAGCATACTGTAAGGGGAATGATTTAAAAATAATCTGTGGCTTTTGAGGTTGAGGGGCAGTTGGTGCTTGCACAATTATCTTTTTCGGACGATAAAGTGCTTTTTTGACAGGTTGCGATAATGAGGCAATCGTATTGCTAACATCCCGAACAAATGCAGAGATACCTCGAACTTTGATAATGCCCTTGTCGGCTTCAACTTTGATTGACTGGCGACGATCTGACAAATCCATAGTAACCAGTGATTTCATCACCCTATCGACCTGATTTTTACCTACAGTAATCGATTTCGTTTCAATCTCATTAATTGTGCTGATATACATCCTATCTCCATCGAAATAGGCAAGTAAGTCATAAGCTTTGCTCAAGTCTGCAAATATTTTCTGTGGTACCGCATTAAATTCGCCGCTAACCTGACCTTGTATTTGAGCACTTAACACCACTTTAATAGCGCTAGCCGTGAATAATCTGGTTAAAAACTGTTGTAATGGCTGGTCTTGAACTACTACATGTACTTTCTTTTGGATCCAAGGTGGTGCTCCGTTGGCTTCGACATCAAAACTAAGCACGATAAAAACCAGCAACAAAGGCGCCAATGTAGCCCAACTCGATTGGCGTTTTTCACCTGGATTTCTGTCATTGTACTTTTGCATTATCATTCGATTAACCATTAACT
Organism: Arenicella sp.; assembly: GCA_050633785.1. Classification (GTDB taxonomy): domain Bacteria; phylum Pseudomonadota; class Gammaproteobacteria; order Arenicellales; family Arenicellaceae; genus CALKZN01. The sequence continues at coordinate 74,797 of JBOEHE010000018.1, read as the reverse complement.
TAGTTGTACTCAGTTACACTGCATTTAGTTGTCCCAGATTGACCACATTCACCGGCATTTTTAATTCATGGTAAGACAGCACCTGCATATCAGGTAGCACTTCAGCAAACATGGTTCGTACATGTCGACGAACATCAACAGAGGTCAAAATAACCTCGTTATTTGCTTTATTTTGTAATTGAGTCAGTGCCTGTTCCGGTGCAGAAAGTTCAAACTGTTTACTTTCTATCATCCTCATCAGTTGATCCTGAACTGCCTTGATAACTGCAGGATCCAAAACCAGAATACTGCCAGCAGCCGATTCGTTGATATTGTCGCGAATCAACTGCTCAAGAGACTGATCAATAATCCAGGCATGCAGATTGTTATCAGAACTGGTAAATCTCCGAGTGATATAAGGTTTCAAAGCAATTCGGACAAATTCAGTCAAGCCATGAGTATCCTTCTCTTTTTCAGCCCATTGCACCAAAGCGCCTAAAATGTCGCGCATATTACGCACTGGAATACCTTCGCTCAGCAAATTTCGTAATATCTCTACTATCTCCTGGTTGGACACCAAACGAGTCACTTCAGTAACCAGAGCAGGATACTGTTTGCCAATATTCTCCATCATATCGCTGACTTCCTGCACCGCTAGAAACTGCCCGATATGCTGTCGTAGAACAGTCAACAACTGTTGTTCCAAGCTGGACAACAGTCCTTGTACATCCCCACTAGAGAGTTCTGGTTCACTCGTTGCCACAGACACATCAAATACACTGATACGATAGCTGGCTTCATCCAGGTCATTGCCAACCATAAATACCGGCAGAGGTATCGTCACGCCCATTTGTTCGGAAAAATCCTCGCAAAAGCGAAACAGCTGACCTCGTGCCTGTACATCAGTCAATGTCAAACTCACATCATGACTCAATTCAACCACTAATGGCTTAACCAAATCATAGGGTTGTTCATTCGGTAGTAACTGCCCTTCGATATAATCCGGGGTTGCTGGTTGTTGACCTAAGATTCGAGCATACATCGAAGGGGCAATCCAATAGCTTATACCCAACAACACACAACCTAAAACCACGAATACCAAGCTGGGAAAACCAGGAACCCAAGCTATCAACAATGCAATAAACCCAGTCACCATCAACGCTCTCGGTTGTCCCAGAATTTGTCGACTTATGGCTTCGCCCAGATGTCGGTCGTTGTTTTGCCCGGCAGTGCGAGTCACTACCAGTCCAGCGGCCATTGCTCCAAGCAACGCCGGAACCTGTGCCACCATGCCATCACCAATGGTCAATATAGAATAGACTCGCATCGCATCGCCAGCTGCCATGCCATTTTGCAACATACCCACCGCTAAACCACCAACCAGATTCACAATAACAATAATGATGCTGGCAATGGCATCACCCTTAACAAATTTCATAGCGCCATCCAATGCGCCATTAAGTTGGCTTTCGGCAGCAAGCAATTCACGTCGCCTTTTAGCTTCATCCTTATCAATCAAACCTGAACGCAAATCCGAATCAATGCTCATTTGTTTTCCCGGCATAGCATCAAGCGTGAAGCGCGCGGCCACCTCTGCCACCCGCTCAGCACCTTTGGCTATCACAATAAACTGCACAACGGTGATGATGATAAAAACCACAATACCAACCACTAAATTACCGCCAGCGACAAAATTGCCAAATGCCGTGATGATGTCTCCCGCATCCGCTTCCAGCAAAATCAACCGTGTTGTAGCTACTGACAACGACAGCCTGAACAAAGTACTGATTAGAAGCACACTGGGAAAGCTGTTAAAAGCAACAGGGGTTGGGATGTAAATCGCCATCAACAACAACCCAATGCCCATGGCAATATTAATGCCCACCAAAGCATCAATCAGCGCCGTTGGCAAGCGAAACACCATCAGTGAAATGATGACCAACACAGCCAATGCCAATGCCACATCGCTGTATTTATTAATGCTTAATATATTCGAATTTGCTTTTCTCGCTGTATGCATGAGAAGCCTCCTACAGGCTTGAACTGATCTCCTATTGGCTCATTTGCAATGGTTTAAGCAATTGCATGACGACACATTCCTGCACAGATACAGGCAAAACCTTAACCTGTTGTAGCATCATATTCAGCAGATCTTCAGCACGTTGCTGTGTCAAAGGACCTATGTTTTCCCGATAAATGGCAATAGCATGAGCCCGTGCATACAGATCCTGTAATGCTTTCAACTCCAGAAGAGTTGGCTCTGTACTGAACAGTTGACGCACTGTTTCGGGAAAATACGGTTGTTTCTCATGGGTTTGAATCAGCGCATGCATCAACAGGTGCAAGGCAATCTCAACTGAATCAATATCAGAAGGTATATCACTGCGCAGCAATAATATTCTCTCAGGTGCAAACTGTGAAACATTCAAATACCCCAGGCAATCACGCCGAGCATGAACCTCATCAAAAACTGCAACTTGATCGATATAATCATTGAGGTCAATCCATAATAGTTCTGCTGCCTGATGCACGCTACGGTATGCCTGCTGTTGTGCTTCACCAGAAAATTCAAACTGCTCTGCAACCATCACACCATGTCCAGGAACGACCCAACGCTGATTACGAATAGCCAGATATAAAGGGTGAGAAATAGAAATGGGTTGCTCAAGGGTCTGTTCGTTTATGGCAAGCACTCTGTTATTCCCACCACCATTCTCACTGCGTTCGTTTTGACTGTATCCGGTTGCTCCTTGATAGATGTAAAAAGCATCACAGAAATCACTCGGACACCAACCAGTGTGCAAGGAAATCCATGAAAAAAACTGCATAACGACAGCGTAAACCTCATCCGTTGAGTATCGTTCGCAGATTGATTGCTGTGCAAAAAATGTCGTTTGACCGTCAGGATCAGTAGCTTCTGAGATCAAACCTTCGGATCTGTGAGTGTCTGATATTTTATAGGGTGGACGCGTACTATGAAAAGAATGATTCTGCGACTGACTGACTTGAAAACCGGGATATTCTGACATGCAATTTCTCCTGAACAGGTATCGACTAATTAATGGATATATTATTGAAAGGTTTAAAGACCGCCCTTCTATTCAGTGGGTTCTCAGGCTGCTTAAAGTCATATAAATCCACTTCCCCACGGCCCAGTGTCACCAACCGTTGAGCCGCAATGCCAAAACTGTCTACCAGATAAGTTTTAATCGCTTCAGCACGCCTCTCGGACAAACCCGAGTTATAGCGCTCAGTTCCAGAAGAATCCGTATGCCCTTCAATCACAAGCACTTCATTCTCGATTCGCTTAAGACTCAACATTTCTCCAACCGAGTCCAACAGTGGCAATGAAGCGGGCAATATTTGGGTTGAATCAAACTCAAAGTTAATCATCATGCCAAACTCATTCGCTTGTTTTTCAGTTCCGCCAGCAACACTGCGGTAACGAGGTTTGAATAAGATATCGGCCAGAGCCTTGGGGGTCGGTGGTGTCACAAATACAGGAACATCATCGCTACCCTGCGCTGCAAAAGAGAAATTCAGCAAGACCGCTGTAGATAAAACCTGAAACCAACGCATAACACTATCTCCGCAATTTATTTGTATTCACGTAAGTGCCGGCAGGCACACAATTCGTTCAAACAAATTAGGAGATACATGTTTATACAACAGCCCTGTTGCTAGTTACCGATAAACGATTGGAGGGATTCAAGACAAAACTGAAGAGGTGGAACAAACGAAAAATCTGACACAATAAAAAAGCTCAAGTTGAACAACAACCCCGTCCAACTTGAGCTAGACAAGACAACTCTCCCACAATATCCTCTGACGACTCACTCCATAGTTGTCCTTGTACTAGAATTATCCCAACGATCAATTATCTTCCCAGAGAAAATCAAAGGTCTCAGCATTTTCATCATTGCGGCCCAAATTACCCAGATTAAAATTCTTCTCAATAGTGGCTAACAAATTATAATGTGTATAGCTGTCATCTTGAGTGGTGCCTGGATCAACCATATCCCCAAGAAGAACCATATATGTTGGATCACCAGTTTCCGGCTGACCATCATCAACCTGCGGCCAGTCTTCATCAAACGTCAGGACAATTAACCGGTTTTTCATAAACGAATCGTTTGCCAGCAATGGTTCCAGAAAACCCTCAAGCCATTGAGCTGCAAAGTTGACATTACAAATCGAACCACCAGCCGATGAACAGCCCGGAACCGTATGACCGCAGTTCTGAATATTAGGGCCATACCAGGCAAATGCTGGAACTGTGTCAGGGTCAAAGTTGTCCTGAGCATTGACAATTTTTGCTAAGCGGTCGCTGGTTTGATTGGGAGTAAATGATACAAAAGGATTGTGTTTGCGATAATACAGTCCCTGTTGGCAAACTGTTTTGTCATCCTCAGGCAAATCCTCCATATAAGCCATCCAGTCCACCTGCTTGGATTCGAGCAGATCAACAATTGTTGTGTCATCAAGGTCGGTGCATTCATCACTGGCCCAACCAAAAAAATCACCTGCAATAGTGGCAAGATAATTGGGTTGAGATGGGTGTGTCACACCTCGATATTCAGTCAGTAAGACCCCTTGGTCGGCTTTGTCAGCAAAATAGGCATTTTGCAAGACCGTGGAAGCGTTTTCATTTTCAAACATAATAATGAAAACACTGTCAAAAGCAGGATTATTGCTCATTGCTGTCCCTCCAGATTAGTATCTAATGTTTCTTTATTGTCTTTCGAATTATTCTTGGCGCGATACGGCAGACTCCAGCTCAGCCTGTCCTCTGAATTTTCTTAGGCATTAGCTGTATGACCGAAACAGCTATGTCGAATAGACAATCACGCTGAGACAATTCTAATGTGTACTATATTCTCACTATAGCCCAAGACATGAGATGTCAGTATTACAGGGTATTACAAACACAGTCTGATCAAGTAAAATCACTATTGAGTGTTTCCCTTCTCACCCAAAAAAACTGCTTAAACCTGCACTGAAGGTCCAACCCAGAGATGACTTTTCAAGCTTTGATTTCAACCCAGGAGTAACAAACAGATATCGTTGGTCCATTATAAGAAACTGAGAACCTTCTATATCAAGATCGTTTATATCTTCAGTATTAAAATGGTGGTTCACTAACACCTGGGTATAACTTAAATCTTCAGTATCAGATGCTCTATTCCAGACAATAGCCGGTTTAAAGGTGACACGTTCTATGCCTAAACTGTGCAGATAATCAGCAACCGAATTCTTCACTAAAACATATTTATAACCCACCATCATAGAGTCAAGAGGTCCCTGCTTGATCAACTGAAACCTACCATCCTGTAGCTGATAGAGGTCAGTACGGTTGTTTATTTTTACATAATAAGGATACAGTCTTTGCATAAAAGAAAATTAGATTAGCGTAAGCACCTTCTCATGCTATGGTTTACAAAATGCGCAGCATACCCCTCTTGTCGTTAATGAGGTGAGTGTTTTACTCTTGCCGCAAATAAGCACTTTCTTCCAATACCCATTCACGAAAAGCGATCACTTTTGCATTAATAGATTTGGATACAGTGGATACAAAGTAATAACTCAGATCAACAGGCATACTCATTTTAAAAGGTTGTACCAGACGACCCGAAGCAATGTCGTTGGCCGCCAGTAACTCACCAACCAGAGCAATACCCTGACCTTCAATGGCAGCTTCCAACAGCATGTCACCTTGATTGAAATAAATACCATGGCTGGTATCTACATCCTCTGCCCCTGCTGTTGCCAACCACATCGTCCAATCAGGCCAACTAGGATCCATTTCATCATACTGACCATGTAATAGAGTGTAGTTTTGAATATCTGACAGATCCTGCAAAGTATTGCCTTTGTTAATCAAATTGGGGCTGCAGACTGGAATCAAACTATATGAAAACAAAAGCGTTGCTTCCAGGTCAGTAAATTCATCTCTGCCAAAACGAATGGCCAGGTCAATGTCTTCATGGGCTAAATCAACGATACGATTTGACACATCGATACGAACATCAATATCCGGGTGTTTTTGTTTAAATTTATCGAGCCTCGGTATCAACCATTTGGAAATAAATGAAGCAGAAGAAGTAATCGTTAAAGACGCATCTTCTTCATATTTCTTAACAGTCTGGACCGCTTCGCTCAAACATTTAAAACCTTCCGATACTAATGGTAGACATAATTGCCCTGCATCAGTTAACACAATAACTCGGTGATAACGTTTAAAAAGCGCAGTACCGAGGAAATCCTCAAGAGAACGAATCTGCTGGCTTATTGCTCCCGGCGTTACATTCAGTTCGTCCGCAGCTTTACTGAAGCTGAGACAACGTCCAGCACTTTCAAAAGCTCGTAATGAGTTAAGAGGAGGCAACCTGGTCATGCGTTAGATTTTCTAAACCGTAAGTCAAATATTATCGTTTGTTACAAAACTATACTAGAGCTATATTTCCTTCTATACAAGTCACTTTCAAACAAATTTATGAGGAACAATGAAATGAAGAAATCAAATTTAGCAATAGCCCCACTGATTGAAAACAACAATATGAATGGCTGCATGCAACGAGCTTTACCTCACATTTCTCTGCAAGTACCCAAGCAATTTGCGAACAAAAGTATCGTTGAGAAACTGCTCTCAAAAGCCAAAGCTTCAGCGCAAGATCGAAAAAACTTACGCGAGCTAAAAAGTTTAAGCCCAGAGATCAAAAAAGACATTGGTCTGAGCGATGCCGAACTGCACCGTATGTCAGCTAAGTGTAGCTTGAGAACCACCATTAAGAGGATATTTTTGTAGCGTTAATATGGACTTGTTTAATCCCCTTAGACAACAGCACTGCCGCTGCCGGTTAAACATTATTCATACGACCTTATTGTTAGTTCTTCTTTTTGACTTTCCGCTGAGCTTTCATCAATCTCAAGATTCAGGTTATACCTTTTAAAACAAGGAAAACCTGAACCCTATGAGAATGTCTATCCTCTAGACCGACATTTATGATTCAGGACCTACCTCTATATAACAACTGTCATCCCCCTATCTTTTCACTCAAGCGAGACTCTAAACCATTGTCTTTTATAAGATCTGCTATTGTATACTCATTTCGTATTACTTGGTGGGGATCGGCACCATGTTTGAGCAAAATCTCCACCATCGATACACTTTTCTTCAGAGTTGCAATTACCAGAGGGTTTGACATTATGGTGTCGTCATTAGTTTCAATATTAGGATCAGCTCCTATTTTTAACAAAGCTTCTAGATCGTTCCATGCCGATCGACTTACCGCATTCGAAAGAGCGGTGTTACCCGAACCATCGTGATAATTGATGTCCAAGTCTGGAATTTTTGATATTAATTGAGCCGTTTTGCCCGACTTCAACAAGGCTAAAATCAGTTCATTGTCTTCAGGTGCAAATGCCTGTGCTTTGCGTAAAGCGATAGCTGCCGCTTTGTTGCCTTTGTCTTGTTCCTTCAATTCAAACCATTCCATGTAATGTGCAATAGACAATATGTCCTTACCCTTCTCACACCCTCTTTGTCTGACCGCTTTAATACTTGTCAAAGCTAATTGAACGTTGTCCATATTATACAGGCGATGTTTTGCTTGCCTAATGCCTTTGCATATTCTCTCCGGAAACTCTTTCGCATTTCTCGTATATAGTTCATCGGCCTCTTCCATTCGGCCAAGTTCGGTTAATATTGAGTACAACATACTGTATTGATAAACCCATTCAAGAGGCCTGACATTTTTACCTACTCTTCTAACGGGACTATCCAATACTTTATAGTATCGATTAATAGCTTCCTCAAATTTTAATTGAAGTTCATAGTTGAGGCCCCAATTTGCATAAAGCCAGAGGTTATCGGAACCTACTTTTTCAGCCTCTTTATACAAGGACTCAGCTTCGGAGAAGCGTCTTAAGTTTGTATAAACGTACCCCAATAAAATATTGGTGTCAGCTAGATTTGAGTCGATAGATTTTGCAATAAGTATCTGTTTTTCAGCCTTACGCAAACCTTCCGGCCACCGCGTTTTCATTTCCAAACGTGCCAACTCAAGATAAGCTCTTGGAAAATCAGGGTCCAGTTCGATTAACTGTTCCAGTTTTTTTCGCGCATCTAAAAATGCTTCTCGATTGTTCTGGTCTATCAATTGATACGCTTCATTATACAGTTCATTAACTGCTTCAGAGATATCAGTTTTTTCGGGTGTTTCGTTACTGTCTGCGAATACCTGACCAAAAGACAAAGTCAAAGCAAGGCAGCTTATTGTTATTAGTGTGTTTAATCTCATTATTGTTCCTTTATAATTTTAAGAGTATCTACTCACGAATGAATCAAGTCCTTTTTAAAGAATTACTTAATCCAGTTGAGTGTATTATTTCAAAACCAACAAATTATTGGAAGCTTAGATTTGCCTTCCCTTTCGCACTTGTTTTTTCTAAATTTTTAACGGTTTAAGTTACTCATAACAATCTATTTCCTATAGTTCAGTCCTTAACTAATTTTGCGCAATAGACAGGAGAGTTAGAATGAAATCCCTTAATATAAAACCATTGTGATTATTGTATTACCCACTTTATACAATAAATTTTTTTTCTAAAGCCTCAAGATCTACATTAATGAAATCACTGAGAATAGCCTGACATGCCTCGGCGCTTATTCCAGACAAATCAGAAGTAACACGTTGTATTTTGGAACCAAACCCTAAAAACCCTCTGACGTTTTTTTGCCGTGAGAAGAAAACTAAAAACTCAAGATCAGTTGATATATCAAGCAAAGAAAAGCATATTTCAATGTGATTTTCCTTATCCTTAAAGTATATCGAAGGGCTATGAAAAGTTTCGCTGGACTCACTGCCTTGCATTTTTTCATACAGACCTCTCCAATCGTGTTCTAAGAAAGTCTTGTGCATACTGTCTCGGTCAATAGTGCCGTGTTTTTGAGTTTCCTGAACCAATGGATCTTCTGTTTCAAATTCAATCATTCTTTTTCCTTGTCTAAACTGATGGGCTTACTTACGCGGCAACTCATTATGTTCGGGTAACTCATTCGGTGCCTTATACCAGTCAGCTTTTGACGCACAGAATATATTCTGAAATGGCTCAATACCTGGATGTTCATCAAGTGTCCCGGCCGGTATGATCACAGCCTTGCCGCTTTTTGATGTCCAGGGCAAAGAAGAACCACAGTTGTTGCAGAATGCCGTAGCAAAATGTTTGGTCTCTTCAGGTAAGAAAGTGCTTACAAATAACTCTCCTTTAACCCACTTAAATTGATCGGGAGAAACAAACAGGTTTGATGCATGTGCACTGCCGGTGAATTTGCGGCAGCGAGAACAATGACAATATTGAAAAATACCCAGATTGCCCGTTATTTCATAGCCAACTTCGCCGCAAAGGCAACTCCCACTTTTACTCTCATTATTCATTTGATTTTTTCCTGGTTGTACAAACTGGAGTTTTCCAACGTCATAGAGTCCGGCACTCCTTATTTGTGTTCTGTAGCCAATATACAATTGATTCGACCATCGATATTGATCTCATAATACCTTACCGCTTCAACCCAGAGTTAAGATCATATATCTTATAGAATCCAGTATTACCCTCGATCAATACTATTTTTAAGCAGCAATTAGACCACCGAGTAAGACCTTTTATATAACCCGTAAAAATGGATAAATTTCCACAGCATAGACTTAGCTATGTATGTTGATTTTTATCTGCACAGTCCTTACAGATAAAAACAAAATCATCCAGACATAACCACCCATTTTTATTGCTATTTCTGCCATTTCAACACATTGCTCTGAAAAGTCTTCACTCTCAACATCATCCAGGTTTATCTGGTTTTCACATTTTTCACAGTAAAAACCAAACATAAAACCTGCACCAACATGCCAAGGGTTATTATTATCAAACTCTCTCACTGGTCCCTTAAATACTTTATGAACCTATCTCAAACATTCATAAGTTTGCCCAATCACAGAAAGTATTGAGCTTATTATAGAAGGCTTACTCCAAGGCATTAAATGCATCATGATAAGTAACCTCCCCTTGAGCCATGGAACCGTGGAATGAAAGCACTTGAAAATACAGGGCTGGCACGCCTGATAAAATAAGGTTTGATGCTGGCTTGAATCCAAAACGTTGATAATAATCTGGATTGCCCAGGAGCACACAAGCTGATGCCCCTATATCTTGGAGTTCGTCAAGCGCAGTTCGCATAAGCTGAGAACCAATACCCATCTTTTGCTGGTCTGGCATGACAGAAATTGGGCCAAGGCCATACCAATCGCTTGAACCATCAGAAACACGGACAGGAGATACAGCAACATGGCCAACAACTTTCTGTTCGATTTCAGCAACCAATGAAATTGTGAGCGCATCCGCCTCTCGCAGTGCACGAACAATAAATTGTTCAGTATGACTGGAATACTGCACATTAAGAAATGCTTGCCTGGTCACAGTTTCAATGGCTGAGACATCATCTGTTGTTTCTTTTCTAATTATCATCTTCATTTCTTTACACCTGCATCCGCTCATTTTTTCTCATGGATTCCCATATGTTCAAGTTAAAATATTCCACTTTTTTTATTTCTTGCTGGCTTTTATGCCTTGCATTTCTAATGCTCAAACTGTCGCCATTCTAGATCAAGGAATCAATACTTGTTAAGCATTTAGCCCGTTAATGCTAGAAACGCGTAAAGGCTACCTATAGTAAAAATAATGCCAACGGCACCTAATAAATAAACGTGTTGTTTGGTTACTTTATTAATTATGAGTCTTGATAAATTAAAGCTTATCAAACCAAATATGCTGGCAGTAATTAATGCTGAAGACATTACATACACTTTTTCTAAATACCCAAAAGGAACAACTGCAATCACGCCAATAAAAAAACCTAATATTGATGCGAGTGTTGCTATGCCTATTTTAAATATTGTTTTCATAAAGTGCTTAGCGCCCACATAAAAGACACTCGCTTGCGAGTTTCCAGCGCAACGCAGTGAAGCGATTTTTCATGTTCTTGTTAGGCGTCATTTGATTACTACCGAAATCTTATAACCGTCATAGAAACCTTCGCTATCAGCTTGAATTATGCCTTCATATCTTGATACACAAATATTCAATAATTCACCATTTAAATGGTAGCCATTTTCGTCAATGTCATTTAAAAGCTGGCAACTTATTATGTAGTGTGTTTTTTTAAGATGTCGTATCACTTTTCTTTTTACAAGGGAAAGGCCAGGACTGCCAATCTTTTCGATAAATTCTTCGCATTCTTCGACGCAAAGACTAGTAGGTGAGGTGTTTTTATTGCACTCCAAAACTACAGGTTTATGACTATTTTTATAGTAGTACTCTGCATGTTTCCATTGGCCAGTTCTAGCATCTTCAGTCTTTATATTGACTTGGGGATAATCTGCTTTCAAGATGTCCTCAATCTCAGCGATAGTTGGGATAGTTTTTGATTTACAAAATGCTCTTACAAAATATGGCATGGTTTAACTTGACGTCTAACGCCCACGTAAACCGCGCGAGCTTGAGAGCGTCGAGCGACTGAAAGGAGCATTTTTCATGTGCTTGTTATGAGTAGTATTTCTAAAAGCTGAATATGCTAGCAATTGCATCAATGACTCCCATACCTTCAACAGTTGGGTAGAAATCTCTTTCAATGAGATTTATCTCATCAGGTACCTCAAAGTTTCTGCTCACAACCCCACACTCCAAGTAAACTCATAACGCCTTACCCACCTGCGTAGCGACTTGTTAATAGTATTTTTCATATACCATACCAATAACAAACCTAAGACTACCTGCAATCATAAGAACTATTGATAAGTAATAACCCCTGTCTGCTAAGTAACTGTTTGATGGTGTCACATTAAAACTACTAATGTATAAATAAGTTACAGGTGCCAACACCAAACCTATGATTATGCATATAAGAGCACCATTAGCATCTGTCAGCCACTCTTTATTAGAGCTCATTAGAAGCCCACCAATGATGCCAATAAACACACTAAAACCAAGATCCTGGTAATTCGATAACTCATTAATAATTAACGATCCAAAAATGAGTGAAAGTAAAACGAGTATTCGTATATAATCAGGATTCATTTATCTCTTAACGCCGCCATAAGCTGAGACTTTTCCGTTGATTGATGGCCTTGTTAGCACTGGTTACTCCACAGTTGTTTACACTTAAAACCATACTCAACGAGTTCTTCATTTACCAATCTCGACTCTTCAACACTTTCCGTAGAAAAACGTGACTCTTCGTTATTAAGTGTTTTATCGATAATGTTTTTTGAATCTCGCAAATTTAGGCCGGACTTAGCCTTAATCAGTTTTGTTGCTGCCACTTTATTAGCGCCTTCGCGCCAACCATATACAGAAATATTTTTAGTCAGCTCACCGAACGGGTCACCGCATGACTCAAATGCCTTGACATATTGCTCAGTTGAATACGTTGAGCCTGTTTCAAAAACTGAGCCCGATTGTTTGCAAACTAAGACCGGGCCAGCACCTACACTCATTTCTCTAAAATCGCGAGACTTTATATAATCGTTATTCTGGTAATAAAAAGCAAAGCAAGTAGCAAACTCTTGAGTAGACTCATCCATCAAGGAAAATTCCTCTAGCTTTCCAACTATTTGCTTACTAACAATTTCTCGTGCTTCAATTTCGTTCATGACTATTGAGTGCTAACGCCCACATATTAGGTGCTTTTGATTAATGCTTGCCATCATAATATTTAAAACTTGGTTTTGGTGTAAACCACTTCTTATAAAATGGTAGATAACACCATTTATAATATTCATGTTTTTCTTGCCTAAATTTTGGTCCTAGTTCTTCGTTGCAATATTCTTGCGATACCATGTCCGTTTCTAGGTTTTTAATAATTACTGCAGCATAAATAAACTCATTCAGTAATCTATCCTTTTCTTCAATAGCTTCGGCTTCTGATTCAAATTGAGGCTGAAATTCTTCTGTACCTCGGATATGTGTATCACCATTTTTATTAAGCATTTGGCCAAGTTCTGCATTTATCAAGATTAATTCAAACATCACAGTTTCTAACCAGTCTCAACGCCGTGTTCACCGGAAAAATGCGAGCATAGCGAGTATTTTGTCCGGTGAAGCTACTTGTTAGAGGATTATTTCTGCGGACCATAGAACAACGAATTCAGTGCAAAACCCACGATAAAAATACCTAATACTGCTTCACCAGAAGCGCAAAGTCTAAGCAAGTCACTTGTTGGATAATTGTCTCCATAACCCAATGTAGTAATTGTCACAGCGCTAAAATAGACGGCATGTACGAATGTGTCCCAGCACTTATCAAACCCTTCCTCCAGACGCCAATAATCACCAGCGAAGCCGACTATTAGAAAACCATAGCTAAGGAGCCAAAACCAAACTGGGATGCGAGCAAATTGGTGGATATTAATAGAGTCCGCATTCCGCATAAATCTCACCTTGGCCGTATTGGCAAATTCCAGTGCCTCCATATAGTATTTATCGAGATCACCAACATCTTTTCCATGTATCTTCCCATTGTAGACTCCGTCCTTAACCATCTTGACGGTATGAGTTATTCCGTGCTCTGGCACTGTCATTTCAAATTCATCAAATTTATAAGCTGCATGGCGGACTCGAATCAGAACTCGCCTACCAACATTTTTCCTCGAAATGTATTTTTCAACACGCCCATCTTCGTCGGCATAACCTCGAAATATCTCTTCTTCTTCATTATCGAGATAAACGATATACACAGTGGTTCCACTTTCACTCTTGTCTTTTGCGTCAGGTAGAGATGGTATAAGCCCATTGATGAACACAGGGATTTCATTGCTACTACGTCTAGATAAAAGCCAGCCAGCTATTACGAAGGCGGCTATTGTGATCGGTATCCAGATGAGCATTTTTCCCTCTAACGCCGCATTCAGCGGCCTGTCCGCCGCAATGCCTTGTTAAATGATATTTCGCTTTGAAGCTGTTCTATACCTATATTGCCTTTTCTGTGTAGCATTGCGTGACAATTAGGGCATACAGGCCTTAAGTCATTTACTGGGTCGACCTCATACTCTTGACCTACATCCGCGAGGGAACGCAAATGATGCACATGAATGAATCCTTTACCTCTCTCACCATAAAATGCCTCAAAATTGAATTCACATACCACGCAAGTAACTCCGTGTTCTTTGATACAAGCGTTTCTGGCGGCTGAATTTCGTTCGTAAGCGTTTACAGTAATTGTTTTCTTTGCACCCTCAGTCAAAAAATCTGGAACTTCTTCTGGTAGTTCAAAATCGCCTTGAAGCGAAACGCCCAACTTTTCTAGCTCGGCATTCCAATCAATTTGACAAGCCTTTCTAATTTCACCTCGCTGCCACTCAAAGTCCATGTCCTGCCGATCATGGTAAGCAAAGTATGATTTTGACGGAAAGCCTCCTCGTTTCTGATCAGTCAGCTTGTTTACTATAATTCCGGTTATTGCAGGGAGATTATTTTCATGCAGCCACTCAGCCAGACCACCCATTGCATGATGGTTAAGGCTATCGCCGGGAGTTCGGCCATCATTTGAAAAGTCCAACTCTGCCAATACCTTTGAATAAGGCAAGTGTGTCGCGGGGTTATCTGGACTAATATTTCCCGATTGGAAATGCCCTACCAGATACTCAAGTAGTTTTAACTCGTTACTCGTCATGACTTCCATTCATTTAACATTTGTATATAAGGCATGCTCGGTTTGTCTGGGCTGTTTCTTCCATTGCTCCTTGTTACCTCATTGAATATTAAGGACAAAATAACAAATCATATCTTTTTGTGCAACGAGCTAAACGCGCATGCGCGTTATCCCAATTAATGTGCATTCCTGTTAATTCTATAACAAGAATTTTAACTAATTGATTTGAAGTGACTTTTTACTTTTCACAAAATGATAACACGCACCCTTTTTTGGACAAAGCGAGCGTGCTCGTTAATTATTAATTGATGTGTGTTAATAAGCCTTTCTAAGAATAGAAACAGGGAGGTGGATTTGGCTAGTCCATTCTTAGAATTTGCGCACGTTGATATGCGCTTGGGCGGTTACAGTTTTCGTACTGAAAAAACATTTTTTTGTTGTGTTCGACGTTATATTTAATTCTGGAGTAAACAACAAGGCCTTCTGTTTGCAACAAAAAGCAGGAACCCTCAGGTTCCTGCTTGCAATAAACAGCAGAAAAAGAATGATTATGCCGTTCTTGATCCCGCTTTGGCTGATTGACCAGCTGCTTTTACAGCCTCGGTGGCGACTGTTGCCATGGTGGATGCCAGTTGGTATTCGGCATTTAGCTTAATGGTGTCCCCGACAGTGGCGTCCTCACCAATCTTGTCTGCACTGGCTAAAGCGGTTTCAAAACGATCATCCGTCACTTCAGCCAACGATGCACCAATATTGAGGATCGATGCTTTCCTGCTACCACCACCACCAGCTGCATTGGATCCTCGGTCATTTTCTCCATCGTTTTCTTTTGTGGTCTTTTGCACATTATCAATAGCCAGATCTCTGGCTATTTCCTTGGCCAGATCACCACGAACTGCTTCACCACTGTCCATTTTCTCCTCAACCATATCGGTTCCTTCTCTTTCAGAGATATTGGCCATCGATTCCAGAAGATTATCTTCTTTTTGAGGGTCAAACTCCTTGCCTTCCTTGAGTTTTCCCATTCGATTTTGTTCTAAAGCATTGATTTTGTTATCCAATACACCAAAAATCTCACTGCCTTTGCCTTTCAATTCAGGGTGATCTTTTAACTCATTCAAGAGTGCCTTCAATTCCTGAATTTCCTGTTTTGACAAATCTGTATTTCGAGCCAACAATTCTTCAACTTTAGCTTCAAACTGGAGCAAAGCTTCTTCGCCTGAAAGATTGCTTGCATCAAAAAAGATGTCTATATTGTTATGATCGACTGCTTCTACCATGTTTATCTCCTGCCATAAATGGCATTAATTGCTTAAATTCACACTGCTCTTTATTGATTTTGAAATTGACCTAGACCAATAATATTGGTGTCTCACTTTTGTCATGCCCCGGCCCATGTTCAACGTTGTATCCCTGCTCACCCGGGTTCACCACATCACCATTCGCTATAGCTTGGTCAATGTGATCATGCATGGCGTTCTCAGCCATATCACCCAGCTTGCCGATTCCAACTGCTGCTGCGATATTGGCACTGCCCAAACTAAAAGAAGCGACAATGCTATGGCCAACAACGTTGACCGCCATGTTGGCAATGTCACCCATCAAATCCGCCATGTTATAATCCGGGTTGGTAAATGCTTCCAGCAAACCAGTGACTACCGACTTGGCAACAGGAGACAGATCCATGACAGCTATGCCTTGTTTGGCAAGGCTTGCCACAAAGTCTTTTGCAATATCGGTGGCTGACTTGTTTGGATTATCTATCGCATCCACAATGGCCTTTGTGATCTCACCTGCATAGGGAACCCCGGCTTTTTCAAGCGTTTTTTCTACCACTGAAGCAACAGCAGCAGCGGCTTTATCGATACCCTCTTTTGCCACTTTGTCAGCAATCTCAGCTCTCACATCCTCAGGAATATCAACTCCTGTTGCCGCTTCAACTTTATCCGCTACCGTATCCACTGCCTGTTTTGCGGCTTCCCGGGCTGCATCAGTCGCCGCTTCCGTAGTGGTATCTTCTTCTGGCCCGGAAAAATCAACATCATTCAATCCAACATCATTATCAACACCACCGTTATCTGGCCCTCCAGCACCATTGTCGCCACCATTTTCGGATCCGGCACCAACATTATTATCAGAACCATCTACATTCATAACTGCCTCCAGTTTGTCGTTTAGTTTCACACGAAATCATTGCATCAAATGCTCAGCAATCTCACCACTAGGGCCAACCCGAGGGTGAAAATACGGACTGCTTTGCAATCGATTCACTCACTAAGTGCCACAAAAAAAACCGTGGGTTCAGCTGGATGGGGTCGACCCTAGGTCGGTGGAGAAAATTGAACATAGGTCATATACAACAACACTTACCGACAAACGAAGGCCATAAACAGAACACTTGCATGAGGGTCAACCCTTATTCCCTTTCAGTTCAGTTCTGTCTATGTTGATTGAACATAACAATGAGGATTAAGCCATGGCAGAGATAAAGTCGAAAATTCAAGTTATCGAATTACCACCATTGGACGACCAACAAACCGACGAAACAAGACCAGACATTGGTCAGGGTATTATCCCCAAAGCCAAACCACGTCCACACAAACCGTCTCCTCAAAGATCAACAGTGTTAGAAGCTATGGCAAATGACAATACAGTCAGCAGACAACATCAGGCTACGAGACAGTTTATTCAGCAAGTTATTGAACACCCTTCTTCGAAAGATATCTGGCTTGCGCTGGATTTGATAAAAGACCTGAATTTGCCCGACTCGGCTGCCAGGATGTTGCTTCCCGGTTCGGATATTCAAGCGTTGTTGGAATTAGCAACAACACACGTATTGGCCCCAATGTTATATGACGCATCCAGAACATCTGAAGCTCAACAACTCATGCCTTTGAAGCAGCAACAAGCGTTGACAGCATTAAAAACTCTGTCCGACTTCGTCGATGGCTTACCCTCCCCTCTGGCAACGGCATTAATTGAAAAGAACCTGACAAACATCAAACGAATAATCGCTGCAGACTACGGCAATGCCCTACCCGCTAAACATGAAATTAAATACTGGCAAATCATCACTAAAGCGGGAATCGAAAATGCTTATGACGCAGAAATTCTTCCACTATTAATTCGAAACTGGCAATCCAGACAAGGAACAGAATCGGATAGCAGACCTGAACTGGACCTGTCGTTTCATGGTTTGACCAGTCCAACAGCAGCCTGGATAGGAGAATCTCATCCAGAATTGACCAACAAAGGTTTGTGGGGCAAAGGTGCTTCATTCGTGATCTGGGGGCTTAATGAAAACACCAATCTGACACCAGATGCAGTCGTCGGCTCACATGCCGTTCCCTGCCCTGCCTTTATTCCCAAAAAGCTGACATGTTCCACATTAGTGTCAATGGATGGCATTCCTTTTGTCGATGACGGTGCTTCTGAGCCTGGCTTCGGCGTCACTCTGCCATTGAGCACTAAATCAGGCACAAAGATGATTGCTTATTTGCATCTTCGCAGTGAGGTTTATCGAGATATGGAAGAAGGCAAAACGGGTATCACCAGTTTTCACAGTGGTTTGGGGGTCTCAATGACAGACCATATCCTCAACCGTTATTTTGGCGGTAATAACACTCCTCTAGCCATGGCCGTCAAAGGGCTGTTAGGTCCCAAACTCAATATCTGGACTGGTGCCGACTGGCGATTGGAAGGAATGCTCGACAACGGAGAGCTGTTTGTCAGAGTTAACCACCAGAAAATACACATTGAGTCCTTCCTGGAAAAAATGGCCGATGAGTATTTGACAAAACTTGATCAACATAACGGGCTATTGCCCTCCGCTTTGGCAGGTATGAGTAACACGGCACGTGGTTTAGGCCTGAATCTGGCTGCTGACAAGTTGCTGCAGTGGGCCGATGATGTTTCATCACTGGCACCTGAGCTTTCAGAACCTGAGACATTGATGTGGTTGAAGCAAAGCAACACCAACAACGACGCATAAAAAAGATCATGACTGATATACAAAAAACCACGCTTTCACCAATGATTGAAAGCGAACCTGAGCCCATAGAAAAGACAAGCAATCAAAAGCAAACCACACCCATAAAACAAACCAAGAACCTTGCTGACTCACATGTTGCTTTAAACAATATCGTTTTGACTCAAATGACGCTCTATCAACAAATACAAGGTATGAGACAGGGTGCACAGAACTATATACAGAATACCGTCGAGAGCCTGTTATCCCCCGTGGAAACGGCTGAGAAAATGGTTAATGGTTTGATTCAATACCACCGCTTTGCCCGCGTCGACGACACTCTGTTTGGCAATCTGATCTATTCACCGACAAAAACAATTCCATTGTGGGCTTCAATGGTCCAAGAACAACTCTCTAAGCTGACACATAACAACCCAGAGATTCGTGGTGAAGCCTGGGCTGAAACCGCAAACCCATTGGGGAAAATAACCGCTATGGGAACTAAGTTGGCAGGTTCCACCATTGCAATGGGAATGGTTAGTGGAAAAAAGCCAAGCTCTAATGTAGAAACAAGTTCAGGCGATATTAACAGCAAACCCAATAGAATGCCGAATTCACAAGTCGTGACAACAGAATTTGGTGATATCCATCTTTATTTTGTTCATCCCAGATTGAAGCAATTGGAACACATCATTCAATATGCGGCAGAAATAGCCAATATAAAAGACTGGACTCGATATATTGATAGTCTGGCGATCACTGATTCCCCACAAATTGACGGTATGTTGTTTCCCGATATCAATCAAAAGAGTGTTTTAGCCGTTCATGAAGCATCGTTTAAATCTGAAAATGTTGAAGAGTTATTTGCACTCATTCTCCACGAACTCAACCATCAAAGGCAATATAAGGCTATGCCAGCTCTGGCTGAGAAATACTCTGAATCAGAAGAAATACGAAGCCTGATTGAAATTTTAGTGGAAGCGAGAACTCATGGCATTATGCGAAGAAACTCAATTCGAAAAACAGGTAAGGAACTGCCAGAGACGTTGTCGACCATGTCCATAGATTATATTCAAACATACCTTCATTCGCTTCAAAAAATGATCAAGCAAAACCCAGACTCAGCCGCCGCAATAGAACCCCTAATCGCCAAGGCCCACCGATATATCAGGTTGCACTTCAGTCCAGATGATGCAAAACGCATTATCAATTAGACTATGAAATTTTGATTAATAAGCATATCCATCGATGGCCTGCCTCACTTTCATTAAAGCCTTCTGCAGCATCTCTAAATCTACTGAGCCAAGAGCAATACGCAGTGCATGGGGCACATGATCTGTCGTGGCAAAGGGCTCGGCTGTAGAAACGGAAATATTTTCCCGTAATAACTGCATAACAATTTGATCCGAACGAACCTCTTCCGGCAAGGGGAGCCAGATAAAATATGAGGTTGGATGACTTACATAGTCAAAGCCCTTGAATATGTCTTTCGCCATCAATTGTCTGGTTTCAGCATCTTTTCGTTTTTCAACTTCCAGGCGAATAACCGTGCCATCTTCTATCCACCGACAGGCTATGCCGGTCATCAAAGCTGGAGTATTCCACGTCGTCGCTCTTATTACCCGTTCGATTTCAGGTATCCATTTGCAAGGCGCTACAACAAATCCAACCCTCAAGCCAGTGGCAATGCTTTTAGAGATTCCAGAAACATAGACGGTGATATCCGGGGCAAGGGATACCAGTGAGGCTGGTGGCTCTTCAGCATGAAACGCATAAGCAGCATCTTCAATAATGAGCAGCTTGTACTTTCGAGCAATAGCTATCAACTGTTTTCTCCAATCAAGATTTATCACCCACCCCATTGGATTATGCAGTGTCGGCATGGCATATACGGCTTTGACTTTTCGGTTCTGACACAACTCTTCCAGAGACGCCAAGTCTGGTCCCTGCTTTGAAAGCGATATTGGCGCAAGTTCCAAGCGATGAACATCAGCCAATACTTTGAAGCCTGGATAGGTCAAGGCATCTGTAGCAACCACATCACCAGGGCTTAACAGTCCCATAACGATTGTGGCTAAACCATGCTGTGCTCCATTGACGACGATGACACGTTCTGTCTCCACATCAATCCCTCTATGGCTCAGATGGTCAGCTATTATAGAACGTTCATGTTTACGGCCAACATGGGGCTGATAATGCAATAAAGCTTCGATATCACCTGAAGATGCCAGCTGCCGAAGTGTGTCGCGAAATAAACTTGTTTGCTCTGGTAATGAAGGAGAGTTGAAATTCAGATCAACCATCCCTTCAGCGACGGACTTTTGGTCTATTCCATGACTCAAAGGCAATGCCGTTTCCCTGACAAAGGTTCCCCTTCCAGTTTCTCCACTGACTAAACCCATTTTTTCAAGTTCCGCATACACTCTTGACGCAGTAACCAAAGCTATTCCATGCTCAGAAGCAAGCCTCCTATGGGTAGGAAGCCTGGTGCCTGGGGCTAAGTGCCCATCTCTTATATCAGCTGCAAACGTATCGACCAACCGTTTGTATCGGGCGCGAACCATAGGCAATGTATCCATGACAATAATTTTATTGTCATGATATTACGAGGTATGATGCACCATCGCAACCTTAATTGAGACAAAAAAATGCATATTTCCATTCTAACTTTTGATGGCTACAACGAACTCGATTCCCTGATTGCACTGGGCATTCTCAATAGAATTAAAAAGCCAGATTGGCGCGTAACCATTGCCAGCCCAACCCAGTCTGTTGAATCAATGAATGGCGTGGTCATAGAACGTCATGTTTCCTTGGAAGAAGCCTGCGCTGCTGATGCGATTATCGTAGGCAGCGGTATGAAAACTCGAGATATTGTTGCTGACAGCCAAATCATGCAGCAATTACAATTTGATCCATCTCGGCAACTATTGGGCGCACAATGCTCTGGAACGCTGATACTGGCAAAACTTGGTTTATTAAATGAAGTGCCTGCCTGCACTGATCTCACGACAAAACCCTGGGTCCAGGAAGCCGGAATTAAGGTATTAAACCAAGCTTTTTTTGCTAATGGCAATCTAGCAACTGCCGGTGGCTGTCTGTCATCTCAATACCTTGCAGCCTGGATTATCGCTAAGTTTGAAGGCGTAGAAGCCGCTGAAAACGCCATTCACTACGTTGCACCTGTTGCAGAAAAAGAGGACTATGTAGAGCGTGCCATGGGCAATATCACGCCATTTTTGTCTGAAATATAACTATTGGATATATTATCAAAATGCCCTCAAACCTGTTTCAGGTACTTAACTCGCCTTTATTTGCATTAGAACCCTATCTTCTTCTAATACAAGGTTTGTGAGCACTATATATTTCCCTAAAAATAAGTTGTGAAATGCGATAAATATAAATCCAAATGCCATGCTCCAATAAACAGAGGTATTCAATAATATGTTTCGAGAAATGTAATATTTATCTAAAATTTGAAAAACTATTTCTTGCATATGCCCGCTGTAATATCCAGATTTAAGGTTAGAGTCGACCTGAGGAAGCAAGAACAAGTCAAATAGAATAAGCGCGATAGCCATAAACGCCAGAGGAGACAATAAAAACAACACTTTCAAATAACGGCTATATAAGACAACTATCATTTTGAAATATTTTATATCCAGCCTTTTTAACACTACCTTCCAATACTGATTAGACTGAATATTTGAAACCAGTATAATTTGTGTAAGAGGTTCCCAAAACAATATGGCAACGAACACAGCCCCTGCAACAAGTATTATAGAACTATCGGACAAATCAAATACCCAAATTACGGCATCCAACAAGAAGTAGATGAAAACACTATAAAAGAATGTTTTTGCTGTGGGCACAAAGGCAGAGAACCAATTGATGTAAGCATTTTTTTCAAGGTTATCGCGTTTAAGGGTGATTAAATAAAATACAATATGCTCAAGCCCTAGAATAACTATAAAAACAGTAAAAAGCAGCTCGTTATCAAGATTTAAATACTCAGTAAATATTGGAAACAAGTAAAGTGGTGCTACGAGCATGATTAATAGACATAAAAACTGCCATGTCAGAAGGTTCTTAAAACTCCAAAGCATGGCAAGCATAGCCACCCTATACTCTTTTTGAACATTCAACACTTTGATAACTTTTACATTAACAAGATCTAAAACGTAGAACAGCAACAATGCCACCACAAAGAAAACTACAAAGATAAGACTATATGTTAACGCTATACTGAAAATGTGATTTTGAAAAAACTCATATTCTTTGAAAACTTTTCCAGCTAAAGATTCACCCATTGTTAATTCAAACAAATGCCAGCTGAAAACATTGCTACTATTTCCTCCCGTCATTGCAAAAAAAAATGCAAAGGCAAAAACAGTCGATATAAAAGAGGTTAATACTGAGATGGTTATTTTATATAGCATGATCAAATCCCTGACAGCGGTTACAACACTTTCTATAATGAATTAATATTCTAACTTATTTCATTACAGAAAGCATATCTTGTCTAGCAACTAGCTACAAATTTCAGGCACTTCATTTACACATATGGCTTTACTTTAAAATGCCATGACGCCCATTTTAAAACCACCATTTCTTTAACATATTGCCCTAACTTCCATGGGATATCGGATGACATAAATACGACCAAATTTAGCCTGCACACGCAATGGAGAAAAACAGGTCCTATTCTTATGTGATTGGTGTTCTAGATAGGCAAGAACAAAGAAAACACTCAATGCTCAAACAGTTACAAAAAAAGCGTATATCTAACTATGTCTCAGTTGATGAAACTGCACAGCTAGATAATAGGTACTTAATCTCTTATCGAACGTTCAGGATCATAGTAGCGTACGCCTGTAGTTTGAATATAATCTTCAAACGTTAATGTGGATTATTTAAGAACGTTGACCAAAAAATCCTCATATTACTCAAGAAAGCTACTGCACAAGATTGGTAAACACCGGCAAAGCCTGCTGCGCTTGGGCGTAACTGAGTTGCTGTTGGTAAGCATCGCCATAGCGTTGTCTGAAATACGTCAGGTTATAGTGTGCCTGCCCGGTATCGTGCGAAACGATGCCATCGTCACCAAGAACAGGTGGATACACCACCGGCATGGGCACCGAGTTATCATAGTCTTTTTCATCCAACCATTTCTGCACCTCTTTATTGGCTCGCCATTCACTGGTTCTTGATGCGGCTGGCAGGAATGTGTTCTCAAAATTAGTGCGCAAGAATTGTTCTGCCGTGTTGCGGGCGGAACCTGCCTCTCGATCAAGTTTCATCAGTTCGATAAAAAAGCCAGCGTGTTCCAACATCTGAAAACCCGTGAAATGCGGCGTTATGCCAGTGTGTTGGCTAACAGCGACAGAGTCACTGCCATAGATAAAACGATCGGGAAAATCGTGAACAAGCCTGGCCCATTGTTTCATGACGTCAGGGTTCTTAACCATGTAGGTGTTGATCACATCCCAAGATAGGTCGATATTGACATGCGATAAACTCGGGTCCTGCATAAAATGTCTCAGCATACGGATATGGTTTGGCCCTGGCATAACAAAACGACCAAGACCACCGCCATGCGCCCAGACAAAGCGGCCATTGGGCAAACTTCGAAACAGTTCCCGGATAGCATCAAGGTTGTCATTAACGCTCGACAACTGAGGAAAACGCTGAGCGATAGGTTGCACATTACCAATATCTGCATGGACTATCGCAACACCGCCAGTTTCAAACAGAGTTTTAAAATAATGCGTCACATTGTTCATACTGGATCTATTGAGTAAACCTATAGCATTGACTCTGGCATCATTGACCAAACCCAACACCATCTCTTTAGCCAGTGTAATTTCACCAGCGCCGGGTATTTTGATCATACCGACATGGCCATTGCCCTCATTGGCATAACGGCTTTCCAGTTCAACAATGTTGCGTAGTTGTTCAAAACGAGCCTTCCAGCCATCTTTGGCAAAGGGATTACCAGCAACCATGCCTAATAGCGCGTGTTCGCGGTATTTTTCTGGCAATTCGATAATATCTTTAGCAATCGCATAATCACGCCTGGCATCGGAATAACACAGGTTGCAGTGATGTGTCTGTGTATACCCAAAGTGAATGAGGTCATCGTCCGGCAGGGTTTCTCTGCCTAATTGTTCCATCAACTCCTGATCAGAAATTTCAAACTTACCATCGATAATTTCTTCCCGTCGGACGACATGCCTGGCGCCATAAGCATCTATTTCATAGCTGGGAACACCTTTTTCATCACGAACAGCTCGTTGAATGGTAACCGAATCAGCTTCCCACATTCCCGTTTTATCATTGCGTTTGAAAACACCATCAAACGGTGATCTGAGCCCGGCTTGTCGCAAGGCATAATAACCAAGATGATCGTGCGTATGCCCTGCCCGATGATCTGCGATGCTGCGGTAAGGCGCAACACTGAAAAAGATTTGATTGCTCAGCTGGCCCATAGCATCTAATTGATCAAACAGCCATGTCAGTGGATTCTCGTCGCCATAAACTGGGTGTTTGACTCGAGGTTCATAACTGCCACGGAACCAACCACCGTTGTGCACATGTCCATCATGCGGCACAGGCAAATGTTTGTTGGCGATATTGATATTAAATGTAACAATTTCCAATTCAACACTTAAGCGATTCAAGTCATCTATTACCTCTTTTGACCATGCGTAACTGGCAGCTTTATCATGCTTCTGGACCCATAGTCGCAACTGTTTGAATTGTTCTGCCGATAAATGCGTGCCTTGCCCCATAACTGCCTGAGGTCCAGCGTGAAAGACATTACCCAATATTTCCAGAATAATACGTCCGCGATCAGAGGCTTGAATAAAATCCAGATTGGGCAATTGAAGTTCTGTCTGTCCCACCTGCTCCAACACTGAGGGTTCACTATATGTTTTTAATTCCTCCAACGACACTGAGTTATTCATCTGGCTAAACCATTGACCACTGAACCTGTGACTCTGTTGCTTAGTACCGGTTGCCTGTTGATAATAAACTCTTTCGAGCCGTTCACTGAGCAGGTTCAATTCAGCACGCTCTAAGGCTGAGATAGATCCTATTTTTGTTACTCCCTGCACAGCCCAATCATGCACCATGGTTATCTCAGCAGCTGTTAATTGTTTTCTTTCCAATAGAAAGTGATTTAAATAATCACGTATGATAACCAGTAGATTGGCATTTTCAGCATAGTAATCCAATTTGGGCAATTCGATGTTAATGGGTGCATCTGACTTTCCAGAAAGCAGTCCAGAAATCAACTGGGTACCATCGGCTGTTTTAGCCCGAGTTTCATTGATTGCACCAGATGCATAAGCTGCGCCAGCACCATAGATCCCACCGGCTACAGCACCTGCCAGTGCCTGATCAACCGCTTCGTTTAAGCTTAGATTTGCATCTGTTAAAACCCGTTCTCCCAGATATTCAAGCACGCCACTTTGAACTGCTTCGGTTCCAGCTTCTTTCAAACCCGCTTTAGAACCAGCGACAATGACTTTACTGACGCTTTGTTCAATGCTGCGTTTGAGCACTTCAACACCAAGGTTTTCAACACCCGCCTGAGTAATACCTTTGGCTCCCACCCTCTCCAGCGCAGCTGCACCAACGGCAAATGGCAAGGCCTCTAATAATTCAATGAAATCCAGGCCTTGTTTCCCCTTATTAACAGCACGCGCATCACCGATCTCCCCAGCTCTGGCTGTGATATACGCTGGCAAGTTTAACACCGCTGACAACATATCAGGAATCGACTGCACACCCTGTTCAGCAGCATAAGCCAGCACCAGACCAAAACCCGGCGCACTCATGCCCTTTTCATTAAAATGTTGTTTCACCTGCTGCCAGCTATACTGTGCTCGATAGCCCATATCGACATCGATTAACTCATTGGCCAGTGCATCAAAAAAATCATCGCTCTGATAGCCCTGCTTGATTAATTGCCTGGCCTGTCTGGAGGAAATCCACTGTGGAATAATACTGGAACCGTCCCAATACAATTTGCCAGCATCACCCAGATGCCTAGTTAACCAGGCGTCACCTTTCTTCGCCAGAACATTTATCGCTTTCAACTGGTTGCCAAGTAAGGCCAGCGCTCGATCTGCAACCCCTCTTACTGAGTTTTCAATAAAACCATTGTCATTATTATCAATAGCATTCACTGTGGATGGTCGAACGTTTTCTGACATTGTTATTCCTCTGGATTATTACTCGTTGTTTCACTACTCTAGTTAATACATTACAACAGCACTCAGGTTCCACTTATCAGGGCAAACCCTAGTATCCCTCCAATCAATCCTATCGACTTAAATCAAGCTCATCTGCAGAAGCACTTTGTTGCCGAACCATTTCAGCCCAGGCAATAACTTCCGCCACTGCTTGAAATAAGTCTTCAGGGATAAAATCATCTTCCTCACCGCGGTAATTCAAGGCTCTGGCCAAGGGTATATTGCGTACTATCGGCACTCCTTCCTGCCTCGCGGTTTCACGCATCAATTTAGCCAGATCACCTTCACCTTTGGCGCTGATGACAGGCACTGCCGTTTCTTCTGGCTGATAATAGAGCGCAATGCTGATATGCGTTGGATTCACCAACAACGCACTGGCCGAGCGCGTAGCCTGCCGGGCATCCTGATTTGCCCATTGACGATGCAATTGCTTGCGCTTGCCTTTGAACATGGGGTCACCCTCCTGTTGTTTATGCTCTTTTTTAACATCGTATTTACTCATACGCAGTTTTTTAGCATGACTGAACTTCTGATAAAGCCAATCACCAATGGAGAATAATAAAAACAAAGCGATAATCCATGACATTAACAGCAGTAGCATATGATGCTCAATGTTGATATAAGCCAGCAAGTTGCTTTGTGGCAATTGCATAATCTGAGGCAAGTACTGCCAGATCAAGATAATAATCAGCACCAGTAACACACCCGTTTTCAGCATCGACTTTATGACTTCGACGATGTTGTCCATCGAAAAAATCCGTTTAACACCTTGACTCGGGTCCAAACGGTTAAATTGGGGTGTTATACGTTTCACTGCAAACACGGGTCCTGCCTGAATAAATTCAACAAGAATACCAACCACTGCAACACATGCCAGCGGTGCCATAGTCAAAATAAGCAATGTCTTTGCCGCCGAAGCCATATTATTCAGCATGGTTTGATGAGACAGTTCAGGCACTGTTTGCCAGGTTTGCAGCAACAAACGCCCCATTGTGTCAGCGAAAAAATCGCTCATTCCTACCAGAATTAATGCCCAGATCAAAGTAGTCACAGTTTGCGACATATCCCTGCTTTTGGCTACATTGCCTTCCTGACGGGCATCACGCAGTTTTTTTGGGGAGGCTTTCTCCGTTTTTTCACCCGTATTATTGTCTTGTTGGCTCATAGCAGTTTATCTAGCGAAGCAGTAACACCTGCTGTAACACATTTAATAACTGTTGCTGTTCAGAAAGCCAGGCAACGATAAATTCGATGATGCTATTCAGCATCAAAGCAATGACCAGAATCCCCAACCATGCTTTGATGGGCATAGACAATGAGAAAATATTCAATTGCTGGGCATAGCGATTGACAAACCCCAGACCAAACTCCGCAATGGTCAACACCAATAAAGCTGGCGTCGCCATCAACAAAGTTAAGTACATCAATCGCTCAAAACGTTCGATAAAAAACGATTGTCCAAACGCTGGTAAGTCAGGAAAATTGCTGTGAATTGGCCAGATAATATAGCTTTCAATAATCAACTGCAGAAAAACAATCAAACCACCAGACACAACAAAAACATAGGTTGCAAAATGGTTCATAAAGCTCCCTATCAAGGTGGTCTGGTGCCCTGCCATAGGATCCGTTATCTGTGCAGTTGTAGTGCCTATTTTGTTGTCTATTACTTGTCCAGCACCTTCTAATATCCAAAAAACAATGCTGAAAGAAAAACCAATAATCAAACCAATAAAAGCCTCTTTGAGCACAACTGGTACTAAGCTGGTTCCAATCGACAGGGGTTCATCCAGAGCCAGCATGATGTAAGGGAACACGACAATGGCGATACTGACCAGAAAAATATTACGCACCATCGAAGGCATTGTTTCCTGACTGATCAAAGGCAGAATCAGAAAGGCTGCAGCCACCCGGGGAATCGCCACCGCAAAGTTCTGCACAAACAACGACAATCGATAAAATTCCTCCATTGCCCTAGCGAATCAACCCAGGGAAGTCCAGAAACAAACGGTCGGCAAACTGATATAGAGAACCACCCAGCAATGCGGCCGTGACAAACAAAGTCAGCACAACAGCGACAAACTTAAACAGGTATTGCACGGTTTGTTCCTGCACCTGTGTGACCGCCTGAGTAATGGCAACCAGCAAACCAACGGCAGTAGCTGCCAGAATCGGTGGTGCTGACAATACCAGCACCAACCACAAAGCTTCTTTGGTAAATTGTATTGCCTGCGCGTCCATAAGGTTCAGTATGTCAATATCAAACCATGAATTAACTTTGACCATCCATCTAACAACACAAACAGCAGGAGTTTAAATGGCAACGATATGGTTGTTGGCGACAGCATCATCATGCCCAAGGCCTGGAGAATATTTGAAACCAACAAGTCAATGACCAGGAATGGCAGGAATATCAAAAAGCCAATTTGAAACGCTCTGGATAATTCGCTGACAGTAAAGGCAGGAACAACCACAATTAAATCGTCTTTGCTGACCTCGGATGATCTTTCCTCAGGTAATAAGCGTTTAGCTGAACTCAGGAAAAAAGCACGTTCACTGTCTGCGGTATGTTTGATCAAAAATTCTCGTAGAGGCTCTTTCGCTTTGCTGGCTATGGTCAACAGTTGTTCCAATTGCACTTCTTCTGTATTGTTGGCTAATTCTTCTCTGGCGTAATCCGACATTTCCAGACCAACCGGGTACATCACATAAATGGACAGAATAATCGCCAGACCATTAAGCACCATATTCGGCGGGGTTTGCTGTAAGCCCAGAGCATTGCGCAACAGACTGAACACCACCACCAATTTGGTGAAAGCTGTTATCATCACAGCGATATAGGGCGCCAATGCAAGACTGACAACCACGACAAGAATTAAACCGGGAGACAGTGAGCTGAGTTCCATAATCCGAGCCTCAACCTAAGAGTGTGGTCAAGCGCACACCGATAAAATCACCAACAGCCACCAATTCACCTCGGGCAAAATCAACTCCATTTGCTGAAAGGTTAAACGTCTGATCGGACAAACCTTTATCCAGAGTCAACACTGAGCCCACGTGTAAACCAGCCACTTGCGCACCCGATAACACCAGCTCGCCCGCACTGATATCAAATTTTACCGGTAATTGAGCAGACAATGATGTCAGCGTGCCTGAAAGTACTTGTTTTTCGGTTTCAGGCATTGCCTCAGTAATATTATCAGTCTGCGCAGAAACAGCGTTAAGAGGTTCTTGCTGGGACACTGTTTTTTGATGAGTACTGTCAGAAACCTCATCATTGATATGGGGATACAGATCTGCAGCAATGGAACTACTGTCTATTTTCGTCGACATAAATACCTCCAACAAGGCTTTCTCAACATTAAAATCATTCACTTAAACCGACAACTTCAGCCTGATTTCCCTGTACGGACAAACGCACCAGTGACGACCCCATCTTGACTGACAGATAACTGGTATCAGTAGCGACAGAGCTATTATTCAGACGAATAACCGCACCGGTTTGCAAAATATCCATTTCCTCTTGGGACAACTCCACTTCATCAATGATTATTGGCAATCGGTGACGAATCTGTGTATGCCTGCGTGATAGAGCCTCACTCTCCAGAGCTGGCGCTGGTAACTCAGCAGCTACACCAGCAGGCATTGTTAAAGAGCCCTGACAAATCAGATGTTGTTCTGCCAGCTGGATATTAAAACCGATGGTCACTCTGCTCTGGTCGCTAAGCATGCACTGTTCCTGTGAAAATCCAAACTGTTCGAGATGCACCACATCGGCACTTACTTTCTGCAGACAATCGATAAAGTCTGAAAATACAGCACTCCAGATAATGCAGGCAGTCTCATTATCATAGGAGTCAAATTCAGCTGAAAAGCCTGCATCTGCATGCATCAGATTATGCTGTAAGGACACTGAATAGCTGGCTTTGTTTCCCTTAAACAGCAAATCTTGTCCTCCTTCAGCAGAGGGTTCAGCCTGCCAACTCCAGCAATAACTAGCGCCATCATTGTCAATCACTGTTGGTTTACTGGCCAATAAACGGTTTTTGGCAGCAACAGCGCCGACAGAAAGAGTTGGAAGATCCTGTTTCGTCAACGCAACAGCCTGAGCAGACATGTCCATCAATGCACCTCCATTGGTATATCATTAATCAAGGTTGCCATTCGAACTAATTCAGCAATCGAACCGGCGCGCATTTTTTCCATCATTTGAGCGCGATGCAATTCAACTGTTTTGATGCTGATACTCAGATGATCCGCAATCGTTTTGTTCAGTTTCCCACGAAATACATACATAAACACCTGTTTCTGTCGAGGTGAAAGCGCAGCATAGCGTTGTTTGATCTGCACCACTTCTGGTAATGGTTGGCGCTTGTTATTCATCTGCAGTGCCTCATCAATAGCCTGCAAAAGAACATTGTGAACGCAAGGCTTTTCAATGAAATTAATGGCCCCAGAGAGCAAGCCCGTGACCGCCATCGAGACCGTTGGTTCCCGTGTCATTAGGATGGTGGGCAATACCACATCATCTGCCGCCAGAACATTCAGCAAATCAATACCGCTCATTTCCGGCAAATCAACCTCTGACAGCACACAACACCGTTCGGGTATCTGATCGTAATCAATCCATTCGATGAACTCAGGAACATCTCTGAATGCTTTGACCCGTTTGCCATTGGTGGTAATAAGTTCGGTTAGCTCTG
The DNA here is from genome assembly GCA_050633785.1 of Arenicella sp. Classification (GTDB taxonomy): domain Bacteria; phylum Pseudomonadota; class Gammaproteobacteria; order Arenicellales; family Arenicellaceae; genus CALKZN01. The sequence goes on along the minus strand of JBOEHE010000018.1, from coordinate 43,189 downwards.
TCAACGTCTGTCGATTATTTTCAATAATCAACACATCGGAAACCATCTTCACAGGATTCAAATCAGTCTCAATTTTCACAATCAACTCACCCTTAAAGTTTGTCTGTTATTGTTGTTTAATGAGTACTGAATTCAGGCAGGGATGTTCATTTTTTTCACAAAAAAACCGTTAATTGTCAAACAATTAACGGTTCATTTCGCTCCTTTCCAATGCCCCCATGCATGTACGGTTGAAAGGCTTTATTAACCTGTGCGTTCTCTACCGAGGCACAAAAATAAAGTCACCGCCATCATGCCCTGCTTTACCAATTGGCGCATATTGAGGGGTCTGTTCAGCATTGGCAACCACTCTGTCACGTAACTGCACAAACATTTTTCCAGCCTCCAGAACTCCTTGATTGTGTTCAAGCACCCAGAGCAATGCGTTAGCAAAGACCGAATGCTTGCCGCCGCCATCATCCTGCACCGGTTCCAATCCTCCAGAGGTCATGACAGTGCGTGATCGCTTGTCATCCAATCTCAGCAGTAAGGCATCGCGTTCATCCAGATCAAGACCTAAAGAGTTTCTGAGCAGGCTGCCTGAAAAACAGGAATCGGCTATCACCAGAGCGTGTTTAGCATTAATCCCCGTTAAAGCATTGATCACATCATTGGCCGAAATCCAGTTCGCTTGATTATCATTCTCAGCATCCACTGGCAACCAATAGCCCTGCTGAGTCACCTCATCAAGAACGCCATGTCCAGCATAGTAGATGACAAACTTGTCGTGTTCTGTCAGTTTTTTCCGATAGTCAGAGATAGCTCGCATAATGTCATAGCGACTGGCGTCAATCAGCACCTGATTCTGAAAACCATATTTCGTTTTCAAAATAGTGGCAATTTTTCTGGCATCAGCCTTTGCAGTCAACAAGTCTGGAAATGATGCGTCAGAATAGTCGTTGTTGCCAATAATCAAGGCATGATAATTCCGATTATTCAAAGAACGCCAGCGTGAATCGACTTTCACCACCTTGTTCAAACGCTGTGATTGGTTATTCAGGTTATCTTGACTTACTCGCACTTGACCTTGTACCTGATTGCTCAGACCACCGCTCTGCTCACTCGACACTGGAGTTGGTGATTCCTTACTGACTGTATTTTGCAATGCTCGCATTTTTCGTTTGATGGATAAATTACCAGGGTTCAAACGCGCGCTGCGGGTATACAATGCCATGGCCTTATCAACTTGGCCCAAGCCTCGATGTACATCGCCTGAACGTTCCAACACTGCGGCGTCATCAGGCCGTACCTGAATCACTGACTGACAGGCCTGTTGAGCCTCTTGCCAGCGCAGGCGAAAGCAATCTTCACGTAGCTTATTGATATCCGTAACGGAATGACGCTTTTCTGAAGCCTCATTTGACTGCTGGTTTTGTTGATGTTGCTCAGAATTGATATAAACCGGATAGGTTCGTTTTTGTTCCCGCCATTTGGCTCTGGCCCTGATTAAACCTTGATAAACAACCTTACTGTCAGAAAACTCTTTGCTGGCAATATCATAAACCACCATTGCTTTCTCAAACTGAGAAGATGTTTCCAGCTCTCCTGCCAGAACCAGCAATGCGTCTATATCCTTGTCGACAAGCTCAGCAGCAGTAACACATTCAGCTGCTGGTAACTGAATATCCAGACAACGTGCCTGCTCTGTTTCAATAGCATATCCGATGCGAATCAACAGCATTGACAAGAACATCATCACTGGCAAGATGATGTACGGCTTAGAAACGAAACGGGACGCTATGAACCTCATTTGTGGCTACCAACCTTTGGGATAAGTGTTGCTGAAGTCAGAACTATCGATGCGAAACCCCCATCGACCTCCTGGCAACCGGACCACTCCAAGCAAGTATTTTTTCGGTAAAGGTTCATAGCGAGGGTCTTTTTCTCGAGCTACCATCAGATCGAAATCACGTTCAAAATCACTCAGGCCATAAAAAGGGACTGTCCCTCGACTATGCCCCCCGTTAACAGCATTATATAAACGCTGATAAAGTTCATTACTTAATGCCGACAGGTCATCACCATAGTGGTCAACCGACTGAACTGTTTGTTGAATCACCCTGAATTGCTCAATAACTTGTTCACCTTTGACAGATATATCGTTGACTGATTTGACCAGGTTCAGGCTGGAATCCTGCGATGATGCGGCAAACTCTACATGATCCAGCACTCCGGTCAACGAGCGCAAAACACCATAGCGATGCGGATAGTTCTTTGCGGAAAAAACATCGGGATTGATAACATAGCCAATTTCATCGATTCCCCGACGTTTACTGACATTGTCAGATGTCTTTTTTACTCTGGCTGCGATCGATAAAGCGTATTCGGCCTCATCCTGAGCCGTTTGTAATAAACCTTGCTGTCTGGGTGTGTCATGCCACGTCGTCAAGGCATGACCCAAATGAGCGTGAGATATCAATGGTTGTGTCTGCACACAAGCGGAACAGACAAAAACCATCAAGAACAGCACTGGAATATTGTGGTAACGCATTTTATATCCTCCTGAATACAAACGTGGTTTAACGGGTTCTGCCACAAACAAACATTTTTTATGTAAACTGTGTACTGCCTTTACCCTGAAAGGTTCAATAAAAGATCTATTTTTGATATTTATTTGAACCTTATTGTCGGCCAGTCGTACTTAATAGCAAAACGATCACTATTAATTGCTGTCATCAAATACTGTCAGCACACAACGAAAACAGCAAGGGTCACACACATGAATGATGATATTGAGCTAATAAAGAGCATTGCCAAAAAGGACAAACTGGCTTTTGAGCGTCTGTATCATCAATACTTTCGACGTATCTACAGCTTTTCATTACGTATCGTTAAACAGCCATCCATCGCAGATGAAGTTGTCAACGACACACTTTATGCCATCTGGCAAAACGCTGGAAGTTTTCAGAGCAAGTCAAAAGCATCGACCTGGATTCTAGGCATCGCCTACCGTCAATCGTTGAAAAATTTACAGAAACACAGCAAACATCAAAAAAACAGTGTTGAGCTGGATGACCTTGAGAATCAAACGGACACTGACAAAGCCTTAAACCCGGAACAGGCCACAGCCTACGACGAGTTTGCTCAGAATGTACAAACCGGTATCACCAGACTCAGTGAGAGTCACCGGGCAGTCGTTCAATTAACAGCAATGGGCATGGCCTATGACGAAATTGCAGAAATCATCGACTGTCCGGTGAATACCGTAAAAACCAGAATGTTTCACGCTCGCAAACAACTCAAACGTTACTTAATAAAAAATAACTTCATCAATGAACAAACAAAGGGGTTCACAGAATCATGTTAAAACTCGTTTACATCAACAAGCAACACGATCAAATAACCGAGTTATTGCCCTGGTATGTTAATAACACACTGAGCAAAGACGAAACCGCTCTTGTGGAACAGCATTTGAATCAATGCAAAATCTGTCAACAGGATCACGATGAATTGATTGAAATGCTGAAAGTATCCAACCACAATGACTCCGTTCAACCCAGCACCATGCAATTTCAAAATATTATGCAACGGGTGGATGACAGTGAAGCTGGCAATGTTGTTCCGTTAACGAAAGTTGAAACAAAAAACCACCCTAAACCGCTCTGGATGAAACTGTCTATGGCGGCTTCGATTACGGCATTGTTTATTGCGACCTTGATCATTGTGAATATGCAACGTGCTGACTTAACCGGACAGACTCAAGAACAATATCAGGTACTGACTACCCATCAGAATGATAGCAACCATCTGCCCAAAGTCGCGATTACTTTGCATACAGGCTCTCAAGCAAACGACCTGCAGCCATTACTCAATTCAATAAACACCTCTTTTGAGTTGGAGCAAGCCAGCTCACAAAGGCTTTTGGTTTCATTGCCAGAAACCTACACCGTGACCGACATCAGTCGATTTTTGCAGACATTGAAATTGCAACCTGAGATTTCCAGTGTAGAATTATTAACCGATTAACAACGGTAGATGCCTGTGAACACATTGCTCCAACGAGTATTCCTTGTTTTATTATCAGCCACAACATTGGCTTGTGAGAGCATTCCACAGCACATTGTGCAACACAGTAACAATGAGTCCACCCTTGACCTGACCATGGGAACCTATCATAAGAATCAAGATAAAGAACTGATTCTTGTGACTATGAGCCAGAGCGCTCACAAGCACTTGAGCAATGGTCAAAAGATCAGCCGTCAGGATAATCTGCCAGAACGATACGGTCATTTCCTCAGTGATCTGGCCACAGAGTTTGGCATCAAACGGGTTGCGGACTGGCCAATTGCCACTCTTGGAATTCGATGCTTTGTCTTTGCACACAACAACTCCAATCTCAATGATGACTGGTTGAACGATCTCAAAGACAATGAGTTGATTGATGATGTACAAACCCTGAAAATTCATCAAGTCGCCACAGCAAGCTATAACGACCCCTTGCTGAATATGCAAAATGGCCTGAAAACCCTGCAAGCCAGTGAGTCCCATCGCTGGGCCACGGGTTCTGGAGTCAAAGTAGCGGTTATCGATACTGGTCTGGACACACAACACATTGAACTTAAGGATAAGACCAGAATAACCCGTGATTATGTCTTCCAGAATCAACAGAGTTTTCGTGAAGACATTCATGGCACAGCCATCGCAGGTGTTATTGCCGCTGATGCCAACAACAATTCTGGCATGGTCGGAGTTGCTCCCAATGCAGATATTGTCGCCATCAAAGCCTGTTGGCAGGAACAGAAAAATTACAGCGCCGCTTTCTGCAACACATACACCTTGTCAAAAGCGGTCAATTATGCAATTAACATTGGCGTTGACATTATCAACCTGAGTCTGGCTGGACCGCCTGATCCGTTATTGGAAAAGTTGTTGGAACAAGCCATGAAAAACAACATCATTGTCGTTGGTTCAGTTCACCCCAGACTCAGACACTCTTTCCCAACCAACGTTACTGGGGTCATTGCGGTGACGGATCAGACAAACAACAACAGCAGACAAGCTGAAAGAGTCATCCATGCTCCAGGCAACAAAATACTCAGCACCGGCCCCGATGACAAATACGACTTTTTCTCCGGCAGTTCGATTTCAACCGCACATGTCTCTGGTGTGCTGGCATTGCTTCGAGAGCGCAAACCTCACTTATCTCCGCAGCAGGCGCAAGAAGCGTTACACAACTCAACAAGCTCCCAGGGCTATATCAATGCCTGCTACGCGGTTTCTCAGTTGATAAGAGCATCTGGGTGTTAGTACCAGGTACAAGCTGACATAGCTGACATAACACCTCTTTTTCTCAACAGAATCGGGCTGTTAAACCCATTTATCGACAGGACAGATTGAATCGGTTTCAGTGTATCTAAAGACAAAACATCTTCAGACAACAGAATTAAAACAGGGGTGCTGTAGTTGAGCTGTAGTTGAATATGCAACTAACTATTGATTGCGACCTCAGGAAAACCGGTGTAATTTCGCTGTCAGGACAATGCATTACCAGAAGTGGCCGTTTTTTTCTAACATCAACTATTCAATGGTAACTAACAATGGTTTTTATCTTCAACCCTATAGCTCCCGAAATCCCTATTGAAAATCCTTACCCAGACCCACCGACTCCGGGACAACCTGAAGGTGGTGGCGGAGATGATGAAGAAGGTGGAACTGATACTGACCGAGATATTCCAGAACCCGATGACACTGACACGGATTCAGATATAGATCAAATGGCACAAAGCCTGGACTCTGAAACTCTATGGACTCACATGGTTGTTTCTGGTGCCGAAGCTGGTTCTGCACTTTCAACATCAGTCTCGGGTATTTTCGTATCCTTGAGCCAATTGGAACAGGCTTGTGCGAATTTCTGGGAAGAAAAACCTTATAAAAAGCACTTAAAGAAATCCCAGAAGCAATTGCTTAAGGTGGTAAATGACTTAGATACTTTCATACACTACCACCGTTACGAACGTAGCTGTCTGGCAGAGACAAACAAAAGAATTGGTGCTCATCCAAAACCAAGTAAAGAACTGCAGCCTTTTGCTCAGACTGCTGTTTTAAACCTGGGTGACAGCCATAATTCACCGGACATAACAAAAATTGAGGCAAACTCCAGTGTCGATCTCAATGCAATAATTGAGATTCAGGAAACACTGACATCTATTGCTGAACAAATAAAATCAGGCAGAAAAAACTCAACAGATATGTTTATTGATGCATTCACAAATGCACAACCCTCTGAAATAGATAACGGGTTAAATAAAGCAATCTCTGAAATATTGAAATTAGTGATCGACATGAATGAAAAAGCATCTGCCAGCCGGCTGTATGCCGCAGTGTCAAAACCTTGAAGACAATTTGAAAACTATGGTTGCCCCTTAGGCCATGCATGGCCTAAGGCAAAACCAATTCCGTTTTGCTGCCATGCGGAGTCTTGTGAATATCGAGCCTCAAGCCTATTTGTTCTTTCAGCTCGGACACATGAGAGATAACACCCACCATTCTGCCCGCCGACTGCAGGTCAATCANNAGACTGCCAAAGCCTTCATCGATAAACAAGGTGTCCAGTTTGATACCTCCGGCATGAGCCTGCACCACATCCGACAGGCCCAATGCCATTGCTAAGGCAGCCATAAAACTTTCACCTCCACTTAAAGTGGCGATTGGCCTTGATTTTGAGGTATAAGAATCTTCAACTTCAAGCTCCAGACCCGAGGCTTTTCCGCCTTTGGCCTTATCCTGTTTTCTGTGCAAGCGATAGCGCCCTTTGCTCATTAATTTCAGGTGTTCTCCGGCAACCAGCAACACATCATCCAACAATACTGTCAGGACAAAACGTTGCAAACTGATTTTATTGCCGGTTTGTCCATTAGCCACATCGGCCAAAGTGCCGATAACCGCATATTCCTGATCAAGCGCCCCACGACGTTCATCAGCCTCTTGCAACAGCGTTCTCGTTTGCTCCAGACGGTCATAACGACTTTGCTTGTTCTGCCAATCACTCTCGGCTGTTTGATAGCTTTCATTCGCCTTATGCAGAGCGTCTTCATAACTCGATATCTCCGGTTCAGGCTTGTCTTTCAGCTTTTGCTGCAATTGTTGTATTCGAACCTGATTTTCCTGATATTGAAGGTCGTAAGCCTCAACAGACTGTTTCAAGGAAGTAAAGTCTTCTGGTGTTAGTTGAGCCTGCTGAACGGCTTCAACGCTGACAAACACAGACGAACTTAATTGTTCATCCAGAGTTTCTTGTGTCTGCGCTACGATCGTATCAGCCTCACTCAAACGCTGTTGTTTCGCTTGCACTGCAGCCAATGCCGCTGAACAGCGTTGGCCTGCTGATTGATAGTGTTGTTCGATCTGTACTATTTGCTGTTCGATCCTGTTCTTTTGAGTCAATGCCCCATTGATCGCATCGTTAAGTACCGTGATGTCAGTATACTCGGCAGGCACTTGCTGCTCCGCAGCTTCAAGTTTTCCTTTCAACGACGACAAAGTCATGCCCAGTGTTTGTTGTTCTGTTTTTGCCTGTTCTACTAAACGCATCTGCTTGTCAATGGCCTTCTGGTGGTCGCTACTGGCCAACTCTAATTGAGCATACTCAACTTTAACCGTTTCAAGGTGGTTCAGTTTAGCCGTTACAACACTCAATTGATGCTCAAGTTCTGCTAACGGGAGAGACGCCGCCTCGCCCAAACGGGCTTTAAGTTCATCCGCCTGCAATTGCATTTCATCATTTTTTTGCTGCAACGCGGCATAATTCACTCTCGCTGTCTCCAAGGCCAAACGCGCCTGTTCTTCAGCCAGTCCAGCCTGCTGTAAATCAGCTTCGCAAGGAAGCGCCTCCGAACCTTGAGCCGGGTTTGGGTGCTCATGACTGCCACAGACAGGACACGCCTGTCCCTGTTGAAGCTCAGCTGCCAGAATGGCTGCCTGNNCCCTGATGCCAGGACAACTGCATTCGATTAGCCCGCTCCTGATGAGCCTTATGCGCATCGGCCAGTTCTTTTCCTCTGGAAGCATTTTGGGTCAGTTGGGCTTGAGCTGCATGCCAGTCCGAGGATTTATTGTTCCACTGCTGGTAAAGATTGACTACATCACTCAGTTCATGTTGAACATGCAACACATCAGGTACGTCTTCAAGTTGTTGTTTCAACTCAGTGACTTTAAGCTGGGTTGATTGCTGTTGTTCACCAAGCATTTTCAATTGTTGTTCTGCCGTATCAACCGCTGTTTGGGCAGTGTCAGTGCTGGACAACACGGATGCCACTTCCTGGCGCAATGCGGATAACTGTTCGAGCTGAGGCTTCAGGCCTTCCATCAATTCAAGTTTGCGCTGCTGTTGTGTCAGAGAGCGTTTGATATCTCCCAGGGTATTATGCTGTTCAAGGCATTTATCCAACTCAAGCTGGGCTGATTCGGCTTCAGACTCTGCCGCCTTGAATTGATCCTGAGCTATATTAAGCTCTTGTTTGCGCTCGTCAAACTTATTGAGAATTGAACTGAACTGTTCGGCTTGTTGTGCCAGACCCAGCATCTCTTTGTGCTGTTCAATGCTGTGTTTTTGTTGGTTTAAGCCCGTTTCAACCTCACGAAGCTCAGCCAGTGCCGCAAAGTCAACCTGTTGATTTCTGGCAGTTTCAAGTGCCTGCGTTGCTTTAGTGTTGGCCTGCGCCAATTCCTGTTTGAGGTTTGTTGCNNGCTTGCAATTCTTTTGTTGCCTCAGCAATAAGTTCAGTGATGTCGGTATCATCATCAAGTTCACTGTTTTCAAGAATTCCTCGTTTAATATCCCGTTGTTCACGCACATTCTGACGTATCGTTGCTGCCTGAGCTTTCAAGCGTTCTTCGATGTGTCGATAGCGATGGGTTTGAAACAATTGACTGAAAATTTTTTCCCGTTCATGAGAATCAGCCATCAGCAATTGACGGAACTTGCCTTGTGGCAACACCATAACCTGTCGGAACTGATCGACATGCAGACCGGTTAAGCGTTTTATTTCATCAGTCGCTTCTTTCACCTTTTTGGCAACAATCAACGTCTCTTTCTCACCATCATCACCCTCCAAGCGGTATAACTGAGCTTCTGTTTTCTGGCTGGTCGTACCTTCTCCGACACTTTTCTGCCGGGTTTGTTCAGGAACCCGGCGTATGCGATACCGACTGTCACCTAAACTGAACTCAAAAATGACTTCTGTCAACACGGTGTCTTTGGCAGAATCACAGCGCATTTGCGAGGCTTCGCGTTCATCCCCAGTGGTTTTGCCATAGAGCGCATAGCACATGGCATCCAANNAGGCTGGTCTTGCCAGCCCCTGTGGGACCGTTAATCAGAAACAAGGGAGACTCACCCAAGCGGGTAAAATCCACCTCTTCGGTTGCAGAGAATGGCCCAAAAGCGCTCATGGTCAGCTTCAGAGGTTTCATTGTGTTTTGCCTGTTGAAAGATCTTTGTACAAATCCTCGATCACCGTTTTCACGACATCCTGCTGCTGTTCATTGAGTGTATCGCCAGTCACTTGTTCAAAAAAACTGTGGAACATATCCATTTCACTTTGCTGCAAATTAACGGGAGTCAAAGTGGCTTCATCACGTTCAGCCAGCAAACCGGTTCGTTCCAGATGCAATACATTTTTGTACACCGAACGCAGCTTACCGATCGGGTCAAGAATGGCTTGTTTATCCAGCAGCCGCACCATCAAGTAATCATCCGCATTGACATCGCTTGCCGCATTCAACTGAATATCGTCCAACATGCCTTCAACTATTCTAAGGTCACGAATGGGCTTCAATGGCAACAAGGAAATCTTAGCTTTGTCGGACTCGTCAAGGTCAATCATATCAACCAGAGTTACCGACTTTTTCTGGCTCACTTCACTGAACGAGTATTTCAAAATTGAACCCGAATAACGAATATGTTCCGCCCCTTTGTATTGCGGTCCATGCAAATGCCCCAGAGCAGCATAAGCAAAATCGTCAAACAATGTCGGGCTGATTCTGTCCGCCCCGCCAATGCTTAAAGGCCGTTCCGACTCAGACTCATCCGCACCATCAAGAAAGCAATGGGCAACGATCACTTTGGGTAACCCCTTCACATCACAAGCCCGCACCTGTTCCAGCAAAAAGGCCATTGCATCCTGGTGTGTCACAATATCCGCAGCTGCATCGCCATAGACATTCTTGACCAGAACCGGTTCAACATAGGGAATCAAAAAGAATGCCGCATCACCCTGCTGACCACTGAGCACAATCGGTTCAAGGCTGTCATTCAATGGCCCAACAATATGCAAGCCACTGGACTCCATCTGTGCAGCAGCAAAGCCCAGACGCGAATGACTGTCGTGGTTGCCCGCAATCATCAACACACTGATGCCCAACTCATCAACCAAACGGCTCAACACCGCATTCAATAAATCAACTGCTGTTGTTGGTGGCACGGAGCGGTCATAAATATCACCGGCAACCACCACTGCATCAACCTTATGTTCTCGTGCAAGCGCAACGATTTGCTCCAGAACATGGGCTTGATCATCCAATAAGGACTGATTGTGCAATTGGCGGCCAATATGCCAATCCGAGGTGTGCAGAAATTTCATGGCTATCCGGTCACGTAAAAGAGTCTAAGATAAAAAGTTCATCGTCGGCAGATATTGCATCACTCTGATGTCATATCGTCCAGAGCCTTGAGCAATAATTGATGCTCTCGACACCCGGCGGTTCCAGGAATCAAAGCAAGAGTGACTGTTTGTTTATTGCCTGAGCTGACCAATTCCAACTGATCCAGATGCAAGCCTGGGTGGGATTTGATGGGGGAACGAAGCAAGGCGTCTAAACTGCCATCCAATAACAAAGCCGGATCACTGGCTTCACTGACAAGCGCCACCGGGCCTTGAGTCTTGACATCTCTCAGCTCACTGATAGCCTTGAAAAAGTCAGCCCCTAGGGATGGGGAAATGCCCAGACGAAACTCGCGACTCTTCAGCGTGGTTGAGACCTCATCCGTGGCGCGCGAAATCTGCCGAAAAGCATCGCTGATGGGCTGCAGATAGTCTTCGCCTTCTGTTGTTAACAACAAACCTCGAGGCAACCGTCGAAACAACTCAACGCCAAGCGAGGCTTCCAGTGCTTTCACTTGCTGGCTGACCGCACCGGCCGTCACACACAGCTCAGTAGCGGCATGTTTGAAACTCAAATGTCGAGCGGACGCTTCAAAGGCCCGCAAGCCATTCAAGGATGGTAATCGATAGGTCATGTATTAGGAGTCAGTTTCTAAAAAGTGGAAAGGGTTGCGCCATTTTAAGGCATAGATTTTCTAAGTCAATGCAGCAGAAACTCTCGTTTGTCGCAGATCCTCCTCCTCGATACACTCTTCGCACCATCAACCAACAAAGGCTTACCCAAAGCCCGGATCAATATGACACGCACTCCAGTGAACCCTTCACTACTCAAACAAAGCTACGATGCCTGGGGATTTTCTCCCGCAGTTCTGTCAGGCGATTTCCTGTTTATCGGTGGCCAAGTCGGCATCAAATCTGATGGCACCATTCCCACCGATCCATCTGCACAGATGGAACAGGCCTTCATCAACATGGGCAGCATTCTGGAATCCGTTGGAGCCAGCTTCGATGATGTCGTCGACCTGACCGCCTTTTACACCAACTACCCAGAACACTCCTCTCTGGCGCGGCCAGTGCGAGACCAGTTTTTTGGAATAAACAACACCCCAAACTGGACCGCTATCGGCGTTGCCGCATTAGCCGAACCATTCGTGTTTGAAGTCAAAGCCATTGTGCGGATACCGGAACAATAGCTTAGTTCTAAGACAGGCTGTGGGCATAGCCGTTCATATACATTGCTATTAGTTTCCCTAAAAACAATAACAATTCATATGCCGAGATTTAATCGTTTCAAATTTTCGCTTTCAACGCTTTATTACCCATATGGAATAACTGCTCACTCCAAGTTTGAATTTCTTCTGACATCGTTATGCTGGACCGCCATTTTTCAGGTATCTGTGAAAAACCATAATATGCTCCGGCTATTTGCCCACAAATAGCCGCGGTAGTATCTGCGTCATTGCCAATATTGGCTGCCATTAATATAGCTTCCTCAAAATTATCTGCTTGCATAAAACACCACAAAGCAGACTCTAAACTTTCAATAACATAGCCACTGCCAGTCAGTTGTTCATAGTTGTTTGACAAAAACTTCAAGTTGGCAATATCTATCACTCGGGGACAATATGGTTGATATCTTTCGTTTTNNTTTTGATTCCGCGGAAAACGCTTCAACAAGTAAACTCGAGAACAAACGGCTGCTATCTATACATTCTGCCGAACCGTGTGTTGTACGGGAACTTTCCCCTGCAAATTCAATGGCTTTAGCCTTATTTCCTGAATAAAACATTGGAATAGGAGCTAACCTCATCAAAGAACCATTCCCAGAGGAGTCTTCGGCAGACGAACCACTGAAAGGATCTTTGAATTCGAGATACTTATCCAGTGCAGTCATTACCGTACCACCAATATCAAAACATCTTCCGTTGCTGCTCATGTAGCCAACTCGCCACCAATTACAATATCGATTCATCTGATCGACCGGATCAAACCCTTTCTTATGCAACAAACTATGCGCAAGACACAAAGCCATGGAAGTATCATCTGTCCATTCTCCTTTGTTTAATCGAAAAGGCCCACCGCCTGTCATCTCGGTTATGGGAGTGAAACTTCCTCGGGGCTTAAATTCCAGTGTCGTGCCTACGGCGTCACCCACAGCCAGACCGATCAATGCTCCCGTAACTCTATCCTGTAGAAGAGGTTTCATTTCAACATCAATTGTTTTATTAACTGCTGTTCAATTTTTTTGTCAACACAGGCGAAAATAACCTCTGTTATTCCTTGGTGTTTCTGCAAACTATTCAGTACAGTTTTAACCGCTATCTCACAGGCTTGATTCAAGGGAAATCGATAAGCCCCACAACTGATAGCAGGAAAGGCAATCGACCTGATGCCATTATCAGCAGCCAGATTCATGGACTCACGGTAGCAGGACGCAAGCAATTCCGCCTCGCCTTTGTGGCCACCGTACCAGACTGGGCCTACTGCATGAATAATATATTTTGCAGGAAGTTGATAAGCAGAAGTGATTTTCGCGTGGCCGGTTTTACAACCGCCCATGGTGCGACATTCTTCAAGCAACCCTTTGCCAGCAGCTCGATGAATAGCCCCATCTACCCCACCACCACCACACATGGCCTGGTTCGCAGCGTTCACAACAGCATCAACTGGCAACTGGGTGATATCAGCTTGTATGGTATTCACCTTTGCACTCATCTAATTATCTTCTCCAGTAAACAGTTCTTCACGGACCTGCATCAAGGCAAACCCTAATAAGTTATCACCCTTCCATCGATCAGGGTTTTCAGCTGCTGGATTATCTGCGGCCATTCCAATTCCCCATATTCTGTCAACAGGGCTGGCTTCCACCAGAACTCTGTTGCCCGTATTTAATAGATACTCTTGCAAGTCTGCATTATAGGAAAACTTTGCCAGATTCCCCGTTACAACTATCCCAAATCTATGTTGCTGCCAGTGTTCTTCATCAAACCCCTGAACCTGACGTCCTATGGCTTTGGCTTCGCCTGGGTTGCTGGCTTTAAGCAAACGTTCCATTGCTTGCTCATCACCAAACAGTTTTGCTTTTGCATACATCATGTAATGTTCTGCGGTCATAAAGGACTGCCCATCATGCTCAAATTAGGACTCATACCATTGACTGAAGCAACTGTTTGACACTCCCTGTTGAGGTTTCTGATGTCCCCAGAAGAATAGGAACTTCACTTTTCTGCCAGAGTTAACATAAAGGCTCAACTCACCTCTGGTTTTAAATACCAGAGGCCTCTTATGTTTTTTTATACTCACCTATCACCTCAATCTTACCAACAATATGTCGATTCAGTTCCTCCAGTTCAGAGGCAGGTATCCACCATTCCGTATGATGAGAAGCTCCCACCTGCTCAATGCTGTAGTTGTCCATAAACTTTTTTTCAACCTCAAACCGAGTGACATAACCCACACCGCTGTCTTTGATGTTCCACTGAGTAGCGATCTCTTTTGCATATTGTTCATTAGTCACTGGGTAAAAAATTGGTTGTCCAAGTAGGCGTGGTGGCCACTGGGTATAATCCGTATTTTAACCAATTCAAGTTCACTTGGCCCCGTTGGGCGATACAATGTTATTGTTTTCATAATTTAGTTCTTTTCCTTATTTTTGTTTATCCTGTAAAGCTTCTTTCTGTTTTAGTGTGTTGATCACTGAATCCCAGTCTGGATAAGCCCGTGAGCCATAGTGAAAAACGGTTCCCTCAAAAGCCTCTTGTCCTCTGCCTTGGATATTGTCATCTATCAGATATTCACCTTTTAACAATGATTTATCGGGTGAGATTATGAGTCGTTCAACCATTTCCATACCCAGATATTTCTCAACCCAAACTCGTTTTTCTGTATAGCTTAAGGGGTTCATGATTGATGGTGCTGTTAATATATATGGCTTAAAATCCGATGAGCTGAGAAGCCATCTCACAGCTTCGATAGCGCCACTGAGTGGGGTCAGATTGGCATAAAAACCATATTCCGCTTGAGGGAAAGGCATCTTCGGGTTTGATTGCTTAGCATTTTTCAATGCTGTTTTCATATCCGCCAAGGTGTCGTCTATGTCGATATAAATAATACTGGCCATGTTTACTCCTAGTCCTTCAAGGGGCGCGAAAAGTAAGTGTCTCTATCAATTTTAGTGGACCGGTAGAGCTTTGCGGGTCTCTTCCCACTGATCTTACTATTACCCGTTTCCTCAACCATTTCTGCTGATAGAACTCGATGTCTAAACGCCTTAGGTTGAAATGTACGTCTCAGAATCATTTCGAATACTTGTTGCAATTCTGTAAGTGTGAACTCATCAGGCATTAACTCTATTGGCAAAGCAGTATATGCGGCCTTTGAATGCAACCTCTGCATCGCTTTTTCTATCAACTCAGCATGATCAAAAGCCAACGACTCTTCTTTAATCTTAGCAATAGGCATCCACATGGACTCTTTACCCACATCAGAAAGTGTTACGCGATTGATGTCTACCAGGGCAAAATATAATACTGTCAAAGACCAGCCTCGGGGGTCACGATCAGGCGAACCCGTCGTCCCGACTTGTTCTAAATAAGCCGATGACAATCCTGTTTTTTCATTTAATTTTCTATGGGCTGCTGCTTCAGTAGATTCATCTTGTCTGAGGTCAATAAAACCACCAGGCAAAGCCCACCGGTCTTTATGAGGGTATTGATCACGATAAACCAATAAGACATTTATTTCTCCTTCAACCAAGGAGAAAATTACCATATCGACAGTACATAATGGCACATCAAAATCATGTATATTGTAACTCTTCAGAAACTCTTTTTCGCTCATAGTAATACCTCAAATTCCAAATCAAATCAGCCGTCCCTGGCCAATTCAACATTAACAAATAAGGTTAAATAGCCAAACGCTCTTTAATATCGGCAAAACTGGTTTCCTTAACAAGCTTGCCATCCTCAAAAACAGACTGCAAAGCACCTTGTTGTTCCTGTTCAACCGTTTGACGATCAAATAATTCAAAACCACTTGTCGTTTCTTCCACCCTCAACAAACCAGCAGCTGACTTTTTCTCACCTTTATCCGTCGCAGGATCTTTGAAAATCTCTCGACCTTCACCGTTGACCTGTCCCCAGGTTGCTTTAATAGCAAAACCAAAAGAATCTCGAGTTTGATACTGATAGGTATAGCTGCCAATGCCAAATACAATATTCGTAGAAGCAAAGCCTTTGGCTTCCAAGCGCTGCAAGATCGCCTGAGCTCTCTGCAAAGTAATAGAGTCACCGTAAATCAAGCCAACACGTTCATGCAATAATTTATAGCCCTTGTCAGTTTCAGTTCCGCCAAATATTTCCCACAAACACTCAACCGCACCTTTGTGCTCTGGTGTGCCTGTTGGTGCACTCGGATCGCCACAAATAATATTTACCGGGTCACCACTATCAGGTCTGAAGACAACTTTTGCCAANNACGATGCTGACAATCCCAGAGGGATATAAATCACTGATAAGACGTCTAAAAGTGTCTATTTCATTGTCTTTAGTTCCCATGCACATAACACTATGCTCAGTCGCTGGAACAGAAACGCCAACCACACCTTCTACACCATAGTAATCTTCCGCATAATCAATGGCGGTGACCGTATCTGTACCTATGAAACTCGCCAAATGCCCTATCCCTGCCTGTGCAGCATCTTCAGCACCGCTCATTCCCCTGAAGCTGAAATCGTGGCCTTGTAATGGCACAAAATCCAATGGAGCTCCCGTTTTCACAGCATACTCAGTCAGCAACCTCTTATACTCATATGCGATTGTTGCCGTAGTGCATGGTTTCCAGATTTCTGCACTGATGCTGGTTTCAATGTAATTGGTCAACCAGTAGAACTCCGGCAAAGTATTAATGACTGTAAACATGGGGACTTTAATGTTGACTCTGGAACCTTCTGGCAATGCCTTAATCTTCAGAGGTAAATAGCCCAAATCATGCAATGCTTCCATGTGGTCTACAGGAACAGCCCCTTCTCCCAGAGAAGTGTCCATCCGCCGCTTATATATTGCAATCACATCCGCTTTGGGTTTTGAGAAAAACTCCCTATTCCATTGCTCGATCAACACACGTTTTATATAAGCCTGCAAACCAATGACTACGACACGATCATCAAAACCATCGAGGACGGGTGCTAACCTTGCTGAACGAGGGGTAAAGTTAGAATAAACAAACTCCGTCCCTTCTGGATATTGCCTTCTGTGATCTGCCTTATAAAAATCGATTGCCATTAATGGGTTCATTGTTGCTCTCCTTTTACTGATATTACTGTTTAAAATCGTAAGTGAAATCAATCACCTTTACTAAATGACTTTCCTCCTGTGGAAAGCTGTTGGTAGTGAAAATTCGGTCAACCAGACCATCAAACACTACCAAACCTTTGCTGAATATACCGTGTGTTACAAACAATACGATTTTGTTCACTTGTTTTTGCTTCAATTGCTCTGCAATCTTTATAAATGTATAACCGCCATCACAAATATCATCTGTGATAACGGCAGTCTTACCGCTCAAGTTGTCCACTAAGACGTCAGTATGGGTAATTTTCCCTGTGGCTGGGTCACGCCGCTTTTCACACAACACCATATGCTCTATTGCCAAATCGTGTTTCAATTGAGTACAGCGCTTAAGAGCCCCTTTATCTGGACAAATCAAAACACTATCTTCAGCCTGTAAGATGGCTAATAAGTCATTGCTGTTTTTAATAATCTCGGTTGGTTCTACATTGCTTGCGCCAGTCAACTCAATACCGATCTGACTATGACAATCCCAGGTGACAAGCTGTTTTAACCTCATTCCATTTAATAAACTCGCCATTAATTGCAATGAAAAGGCCTGCCCTTCGGCACAAACACGGTCTTGGCGAGCATAAGGCAAATAGGGCAACTCCAAATTAACGTCAACCGATGCCCCATAATGACTCTTTATCGCATTGTCGACCAACAACAAATCCATCAAATCATTCGCATTCTGGACACGCGCTTTTATGGTAAAAGCCGCGATATCTCCTGCGGGCAAGTCTGTCAATTGAACATGTCGCTCACCACCTGAAAAACCCATGGTTTTAATTGAAATCGGGTCTCCAGCAACTGTTTCTATTGTAATGTTCATTTTATGATTTATTTATTGTCTCTGTGTAATTAAATAAATAATGTCACAGAGTACATATATAAGTCAAATACATTTTCAAACATTAAAAAGTCAGGCAGAGCTTGAGGGGGCAACCAACAGCTAATTGTCGTAAAATAGACAATCAGGAATTCCTATTTTCACTGCATAATCCCAAATCATAACTTTCCAATATAAATTCAAGCGAAAAGTTGAGAAAGAAAAATCAACGCTATCAACCAACCCTGAGAATTAGCTCTTTACCAAAAAACATAATACTGCCCCCCAAAAAACTCTGAAAAACCCGCTAATAAACCGGCAAGTTTCAAGAAAACCGGAAAACAGGACCCTTTGCAGGAAAAGGCAATCGTTTACCTTCTGTAAGCAAATAAGCATGATTTCTTCGTATAGTTAATCGGTCACAAGCGCCGTCCGTAATCACCAATACTGGACCGTCTTTTGGAAAATCCATCGTTTCTTCCAAAAGTTTTACACCTGGCATTAACACCGTACCACCACGACCTTTGACTTGAACTCGGTCTAATAACGATTCGGGCTCGATATACCCTGAATCATGGGCAGAGGCATCACATTGAATCAATCGCACAAAGCCTACATCTCGGCTCATAGCGTAGCTCGCAATTGCCCCAACGGCTTTACCCAGGTCTGAACGACTCATAGAACCGGAGGTATCAACAATGGCTGCAAACACTCGCCCTGAACGCTGTTCATCAGGTGATACCCATGCCGGGCGAACGATATCCGGTGTGGCTGATTGCCGTCGGTGAGCCCGGGAAAAGCTACGACGCTTCTCTATTGGGGGAAAATACTGATCCAACCATTGCCCTAGTTCAACATCCCATGGAACAGGTGGCTGGTTAAGTGAGCGAATTTCTTCCACTAACCCAGCAGGCAACAATCCACGTTTTTTATCCAGATGAAGGTCCAAGCCCTCAGTCAATGCACGACGATAAAAACTATCAAGGTCAATACCCCCGCCTAACCACCAACCTGGCTTATGTTGACCTTCGAGCATGTCGGCGTTTGCCCCATTCATGGTACGAGCTTTTTTCAACCTCCTCATCCAACGCACATCACAAACAATCCGGTCATACACTTCTTCAGCAGATTGCCCTCGCAAGCTTGGATCGTGTAGATACCCCAGCTGTTCAGGAGCATGACCCACTTGCATTTCCAACAACCAGTCATTGATTATGTAATCACAGGCAACATTCCAATACCACGCATCTCGCCCTTGTCGGCGTGCAGTATGGCGAAGGCCTACGTGCAAAAACTCATGAGTCATCACGAATTTGGCTTCTTCTTCAGTGATACTTATTCTTGGATTGAAATAAATCTCTTGTGTCTGATCAGAAATCGCGGCAACCGTTACGCCCATTGATTGGCAAAGTTCATGATCCTCGATCAGTGTAAAAGAAGAAGCAAGAGAAGCGAGCAGAGGAAATTCCGAGATTACCCAGCTTTTCGCACGCTTCAAAATACTATCTTCGCCACGTTCTTGTCCCAGTGTGGTTCGCACACCTCCCGCCACATCAATCGCTGCTGAAGCAGCCGCACGGATGCCTTTGGCCAAACCCGTTTGACGTTGTTTGCGTAATTCCTCCGAAATATTTACCGATTTATCAACCGTCCAAAACATCTGCCCTTCACTGCCTAATGATAATATTTTCAAGTCACCAGGCACTTCATGTTGCATAAAATGCTGAGCGAGCTGTGCTTCATCGCCGCGTGGTAAACCTTGTGGCAAACCGGGAAACCCACTTGGTCTTCTCCCAACGCCAGAGATTGAAATCATCTCTTCAGCCTTGAACCAACAAGCAAAATGCCAACTCAGATCAGTTTGCTTAGGGTCAAGGTGGTTTAAAGCGATATGCATACTGATACGTGCAAAGATATACGCCCAAACTTCAGGTTCTGCTCGTCTGCGAACATTCGGCCAGACGGTTACGGGTAACTCGCTGATATGATTGTGGGACCATGATGGATAAGAGTTCTGCGAGGTGACTACTTTGACATAGGCACCTTTAGGTAATTGAGCAGCATCATCCTGTAATGTCAATGAAAACCCCGGTAACGAGTTAATCAATGGGTGCGCAACGGCTATCTCCTTACCGTGATTAATTGCATCTATATTGGCCTTAAATTTTCCGCTTGTTGATCTCGACATCAGCCATTTCGTCCGGCCATTAATCGTGGTAAATCACGTGCTATTTCAATCAGGAACCAATCTGGCAATGCGGTACCGTTTTCATCTTCTGCCACTACTAACTGTGACATTTCAAGAGAGATGCGAGATAATTGTACCAACCGATCTTTTGCTGACAACGCAAGCGCTTTTACTTCTGCAGAAGCTTTTTTCGCATTTTGAGGAAGCTCTTTGATCAGTTGAGCACGAAACGATTGCACCAGAAAATACAGTACATCACGTTCGTCGGGAGCCTCTGGCCAGCCGATTTCGCCTTTTAAAATTGCGCTTAAATCAAAGTCACGCAAACGTTGACGGTAGAAGGCAACAAACTGGCGTGCATGAGCAGGTGTCAACAGTCCAGACGCCAACACATTGACCGCCTGTTCAGTCAACCCCTGCTTGCCATAGGACGTCATCGCATCCGAAAGAATATGCCATGAACGAGGCGTTGAAAATGGTTCCTCATGCTTTTGAGGTTTTGACCAGAGGTGATCCGGCCGTAAACGGATGTAATCATTAATCAAAGTGTGAATCCCAGCTTGACCTGCCCAATTTAGCCAGTCAGCGGCGCTGGCACGCAACTCGACATGAGCCATTCGGTTGATCAAGGCTGACGAAATCGGTTTGACGATGGCTGCATCTTGTGCACGATTACCCGCTCCAATAACGACGGTGCCTTCGGGCAAATGGTACTCACCAATCCGGCGATCATTTATCAGTGAATAAAACGCTTTTTGCACCTCTTGCGAACAAGCATTGAGTTCATCCAGGAAAAGACAAAAAGGATCTTTACGTGCAATTTGAGCTGGAGGACAGAAATACGACACACCATCCTCAACCCTTGGAACACCAATAATATCTTCAGGCGCAAGCTGAGACCCTAGCATAGAAACGCAAGGCATCCCGACTGATGCAGCAAACTCCTCTACTAAAGACGACTTACCAATACCTGGTGGTCCCCAAATGAAGACTGGCCGCACTGGCGCAACATTTAGTAGAAACTCCGACAGTTCGGAAGGAATAAGAGATTGTGTAGCGTCCATTTAAGTTTCCATTTTGGGCAATTTTCAGATAGTCCAATGTTATAAATACATTTATAGCATATTAAGAGTGTCCTATCTTGTTATTTGTAGGCGATTTTGATGGCCTTGTTAGCTGCGACCATGATGAATCACCAACAGCCAACTAATATATTTCACTGAAACCTCTCTTTAATACCCTACCTCAATATGCGGAACGATTCGCTCTGACCATGCTTCTTCTTTTTTCAGACCTGACCAAGATAATAATGTTGAATACTCTTTATCTTGCAGAAATAGGATGGCTGTTGAATTAGATGAACTGTCCTCAGAAATTGGAAAACATTTATATGCATGCTCTTTCCATTCAGTTGACCCATAACGGCGATAATCGAAGAATGACACGCAACCCCTTGTTCTGAAATACCCTTAACGCTTTTGCCGAAGATTGAGGTTTTAGATAAATCACTATTCGGAACAATAACCCCGCCATTAATAATCGAATTTACATTGGCCTCATCCGTTGCATGAAATACTTTTCCTGCAACCATTTTCAAGAAGCTTTCTTTGTCATT
This sequence comes from Arenicella sp., assembly GCA_050633785.1. Taxonomy (GTDB): domain Bacteria; phylum Pseudomonadota; class Gammaproteobacteria; order Arenicellales; family Arenicellaceae; genus CALKZN01. The sequence goes on along the minus strand of JBOEHE010000018.1, from coordinate 21,588 downwards.
AATATCTATATGAGATGATCGTTACTTCATACACTTAACGCTTAGCTAAGAGCGAAGCACTTTGTCCCGCTTCAGCGCCTTATTAGATTTATTTTTGGATAAACTCAACTTTATCTCCAACAGATACTGAGCCAGTCGATATAACTTTGGCGTAAACCCCAAAATCTAGACCAAAACCTTGAGATACGACCTTTAGGATATCCGGTCTATTTTCAAATCCCGGCTGTTCGATTGTAATCATACGGCACCGCTCAGTTTTATGAGTTACCTCTAATGAAGCTGATCCAATATTTATGACCTTTCCCAAAAGCTCTTGATCTTGAAGCCGGCTTGCAATCACCAAATTTGGCCTGAACCTCTTTGGATCTATACCAGAACCCGGCAATTTCTGATTGAGAAGAGATAGTGATTCTGTTGTTAATATGTGTACGGCGCCATCATCAAAATGAGATATGTCACCCTCTTTGGTTAAGGTTACACTCTGGCCAAGAGTTTGTGAAAGCATATTATCTATGGCAGGGTCGCTTCCTAAAAAGACGCTTCCATCAGGGAATCTAATAGATATACCGTTCTCTGTAGTTTCTGCTGACATAGAAAAAAGCCCGTCAATACGCCGAAACCTGCGAGTATCCTTGCCACTTCCGAACTTGCCATCTGAATTTGATATGGCATAGAGCCTATCACCAGAAACCCCTCTGCTATCAATAACTAAATCACCTAAGGACTCACCAATAAGTGATTTGACTGGATATCTCCAAAGTGTTTCTACTTTTCCTAACGCCATTTATATTCCAGTCTTGAGTGAAATCTAACGCCGAAAATAGCGGTGCGGAGCACGCAGTGTGACGATCCGCTGCTTTGCCTTGTTAATGTTTTTTTGATCAAGACTCTCATGATACTCGATGCTTACTTTAGAAAACTCAAGACCACTTGGTAACTGTAGACCGCTGACCACTGAGGGTGCTTTTGGTATTTTAGACGTCTTATCTATAACTAACTCGTCGAATGGAATGTTAACAACAAAAGAGATACCAGTAGATGTTTCGCCATAAAGAGAATCTTGCGGCTCAGATGTGTCATTAGTGCCATATATTGCGTAACTTGAACCACTGCGATTGATAGCGAGACCTACAACAGAATCGGCGTAATTTGGGTCATCTGGGCCCCAGCCAAGAAACCAATAAGTAATGTTGTGATGAATCCAATGGCTCGTTGTACTTGGCAGCTTTATTACTGTCCAAGCACCACTAGTGGAAATTTCAAAATCATAGAATATTGAAGGTCCCGTAGAAGCAAGTTTTCCATGATCTTTTAGCTTTTGTATAGGTGACTTTAAAGAGTTGCCTTTTACAAGGATGTATCTTTCATAGCTTGCTTCTCTCAATTGCTTCGTGGTGCTATAAGCAACCGTATCTGCTGAAACAAGATTCGCGAAAAGTAGAGTTATCGTAAGTAGTACATACTTCATTCTGATTCCATTAACGCCGCCATAAGCTGCAGCTTTGTAGTTGGTTGGTTNNTGCTATTCAAGCACAAAAACGAGCAACGGAAAAGCCGTCAGATTGATGGCTTTGTTATGCAGGTAGTGAGTTCTCCATAAGTACGGCATCATTACCATAACTTGAATCCACTCTTACATCTGTAACCACATTAAAACCATTATTAGCCCAAAAACCACAAGAGCCTTGAACAGCAACGAGCGCAATTTTATTTACTTGTTGATCTTTTACAATTGAAAACAAATGTTTCACCAACTTAGTGCCTAAACCTACCCCTCTAAATTTTGGGGAAACAACCATGTCGTGAAGATATAAACGGTCAGGATCACTAATACTTGGCAAGGTTTCAAACAGTTTCGGTGGTTCTTTACCAGACCACGGATGAGCTAAAAGATAACCCTGTACTTCATTCGCTTTAGAAATCGACACTAAGCATGTAGACGGAGAATATTTTTGTTTATTTTTAAGTATATTTAACTCTTCAGAGCCTATCTCTCGATAAGCTTCTTCTTGAATGTGCAAAATCTCATCCCAATTACATTCTTGTATTTCTTGTATAAACATTTTCTTAAGAAACATAACGCCTGTGGCAGCAGACGCACGAACCGCACAACGGTTTGGGCGTCCGGTGACCGAAGGGAGCGTACTGCCCGCACTTGTTATGAGTACGTTTTACAATAAACCAATGAGTTATCAATAGTGCCATTGGGTAATTTTCGATCGAAATGAAGTTTTGCCTCAAGTGTGTATCCAGCCCTCTCCGCCACCCGCCTGCTTCTACTATTAGATTCCGCCATCCGTATTTCTAGGCGCCGGACGCTAAGCTCGTTCTGAGCGTAGTTCTCAAGCATCTCTACCGCTCGCCCGATGTAGCCCTTTCCTTGTTCAGAGCTACGAGCCCAATAGCCGATTTCTAGATATGGAATCTCTAGATCAATTATTAGCAAGCCTATGGTACCTACAAGCTTGGAGTCTGAATTTCTCAAAATGAGAAACCGGTACTCCTCTACGTCGTTCTCGAAATTGTAGATAGCCTGCTGGACATTTTCTCGCACTTTTTCAATGCAGGGTTCAGGTTCGGGCCAAAGCAAAAATTCTACGTGCTCGGAATAGGATTCTACTAATGCATCTCGAATTTCTTCGGCCAGTTCGACTCGCGGCTTTTCAAGCCTTACTTCTGAGTCAGAGAGCATGAGCTAGTAATCATAACGCTCAGTTAAAGGGCAGCGTTTACGCTGTCCATTTTAAACTGCTTGTTATATTTGCTTTTAATTTTCAACTTTAATACCCATACCTTCAATCATTTGAATAATGTCATTAATTTGCTCTTGATCTACCATTTCAAAAGGTAGATGCAAAACGATCTCTGTCCGTTTTAGTAAACCATTACTTACTCCTTTTTTTATTAGAGCTTGTAATTTCTGAGACTGTTCACTTATATCAATAATGATACCTTCACTTTCTAACTTTTCTTTTACCTCTGCGAAATCAGAAGGGAGTTTAATTTCATTTTCCATAACTGTAAAAATTTCATCAAGGCTCAATGAGCCTTGAACCAAACCTTTATTTCTTAACTTTTCATAGTTTGTCATTGTAATTTTTTCAGTTCACTTTGCAGATATAACAGTTTTATTCACCGTCTCTATGTCGGTTGAATATTTGTCGGACTAATATAATAGCCCGACTTTTAGAATTTGAGTTATTTTTATTTTTAAAACAACAGCTTATGCCGTTTTTCATTTCTTCCTCCCTCCTAAAAACCGACTTCATGTCGGTCTATTCTTCGTCGCTTTTGTAGAGATTATTATTTTTAGTAAGAAAAATCAAACAGTTACGCAACTATTGCTAATATATTAGTCCGATTGCCGGTCGTTTTTTTGTGAGCATTGCTAGTTATACTTAATCATTCAATTGTCAGCACATTAGTTTTAAGGAGTGAAACTATGAATGAAATGGATGAGATTCGTCGACCACTACCCCAACAACCTGTTTTGTCATGCATCAAATGCGTATGACAACTTCTGTTATTCCACATTTAGGCTACCCTTGGCAGTTAATCGCATCCATCATGTATGGCTCTGGGTTAAGAACAGATAAAGCAATTTCACTAAGAGTGAAAGACATCGACTTTGACCAACATATGATAGCAGTCCATTCTGGTAAAGAAGAGATCACGTTTATGACCGTTCTTTACAGCGCAATGTTAAAAATGCAATTAGAACTTGTAGCATTCCCAAGCATGCGAATTGTCATACGTTTCGTCATTCATTTGCGACTAGGCTACTTGAGCAAGGAAACGACATTCGAACTGTTCAAGAGTTGTTGGGCCATTGCAGTGTTGAAACCATCGAGGTTTATACTCATGTTTTGCATAAAGGTATTTTAGGGATGCGTAGTCCTGTGGATCGTTAAGATCAATATACGTTTGTCTCAGTATATGGAAAACAGGAACTATGGCATGGCTAAATTTCTTTGAATAGAATGGGATTCGTGGAGCGCTCACGTTTTATACAAGAAAAAAGCCCCAGACAAAGGGGCTTTCAAAAATACTCTTTACAGTTAATTCAATGGTGTTCCTTAGAACGGAATATCATCATCAAAATCATTACTCGGCGCTGGTTGTGACTGCGCTGGTGCTGGATTATTCTGTTGTTGATTATTATAGTTGTTCGGTTGCTGTTGTTGCTGAGGCGCGTTGTTCTGAAACGAGTTATTCTGCTGTTGCGGAGCGGAATAGTTATTATTGCTGCCCATATTGTTGTTCATATTATTATTCATACCGCCGCCCATGCCGCCTGAATCCTGACGACCGCCCAGCATTTGCATGTCGCTGGCGACGATTTCTGTGGTGTATCGATCGTTGCCTTGCTGGTCTTGCCATTTATTGGTACGCAGGCTGCCTTCGACATAGACTTGTGAACCTTTACGCAGGTATTCACCAACAATTTCAGCCAATTTGCCAAAAAACACCACGCGATGCCATTCCGTGCGTTCCTGTTTTTCACCCGAGTTTTTGTCATTCCATTGTTCAGATGTTGCAATGCTGATACGGGCGATCGCACTGCCGCTGCTGGCGTATTTCATTTCCGGATCATTGCCCAGATTGCCCAATACGATTACTTTGTTAATACCGCGACTTGCCATAATATTCCTCAAATAAAAAATACTGTCATAAAAATAGATTCATACAGACCTTGCCACAAGGCCTGCCTTCAGGTTCAAACACTACGCTCAAACCCAGCCAATTGCTCTTCATCAAAATAGTCTTTATCGACTTTTAAATACGCCAGACATTCATCTTCGATGATGGTCACATCCTTGACACCGACAATCGACTTAAGTTGTTGATACAGTTGCTCAATTGTAGCATCTCTTGACTCACTAGACGATTGATTCTGCTTCATCAGGTCCGTCAGTTGCACAATGCGACTGTCATACAGAGATGTAGCAGGCGCTGTTTGCACTAACAATGCCCATAATACCAAGAGTAAGCCACACAACACAAATACAGCGGTATAGCCAAATTGTCCATAGACCAGACCTCCCAGAGCACCACCAGCAAAAACACCAGCAAACTGAAAGGTGTTATAGACACCCACCGCAGTGCCTTTAGTCGCTGCTGGTGACAAGCGAGTCACCAAAGATGGCAACATCGCTTCCAGCGTGTTAAAGCCCCAGAAAAAGACGAACAACATCATTCCCAGGGAATACACATTGCTGACTGGTTTCCATAAAAACAACACTTGAGAGGCCAGCAAAATACAAATAGCGGCAAAAAACACTCTCATCGTGCGTTTTTTCCGTGCACTTAACATAACCAGAGGCACCATGGCAGCAACCGATGCCAGCAATGCTGGTAGATACACTTGCCAATGTTTGCTGGTTGCAACGCCCATTTCTTTGACCAACAATAACGGAACCACGACAAACATGGCTGTCAGCACAAAATGCAGCACAAAGATACCCACATCCAGACGAATCAACTGTGGATCAGCCAGAAGGCGTAAAATATCACTGGGTACCGCTTGAACTTCCCGGTTTGGTCGTTGTGCCGGACTAGGAACCCAACGCCATAAAACGATCATTGCCAGAACGGCCAGGACAGCAGTCAAGACAAACAGTCCCTGCACGCCGACAACTCCAGCAAATATTGGTGCCAGTACTAAAGCCAACATAAAAGCCATGCCGATACTCATGCCTATCAAAGCCATCGCTTTAGAACGCTGGTTTTCTCGAGTCAGATCAGCTGTCAAAGCCAACACAACTGCCGCAATTGCTCCAGAGCCTTGCAAGGCTCGGCCGATAATTACCCAGACTATATCGTGTGCAACTGCTGCTACCAGACTCCCAAGGACAAATAGAACCAATCCAGCGGTGATGACCCGTTTACGGCCCATACGGTCAGATAACAATCCAAAAGGAATCTGCAACACTGCCTGAGTGAATCCATAGGCACCCAGAGCCATACCAATCAACAACGGCGTAGCATTGCTTAAAGAGTCCGCATACACCGACAATACAGGCAAAATCAGGAACAAACCGAACATGCGCAGTGCATAGATGCTGCTTAAAGCCATCACTGAACGCCGTTCTAGGTCTGTAAAGGCCTGGGAAGTTTTCTGTTTTTTCAAGAGTAAGCCAACGATGAAGTACGCAAAAGTAAAAGAGCCACAGGTGGCCATCAATAAAGTCGCAAGTGTATTGGAATATAAAACGCTTTTGAAGCACTTTGTCAGACTCACATTATTTTTACAAAATACCCGTTAAATTACTTTGCTATCTGATACTGAAAGCCCTTATAGTTACTGGTCGGACTTTGACGAAATTTAGCATGCAAAATATAGTGATTCGTGGGGCCAGAACCCACAACCTTAAAAACATCGATCTGGAATTACCCCGCAATCAGTTGATTGTGATCACCGGCTTGTCTGGCTCAGGAAAATCTTCCCTGGCATTTGACACCATCTACGCTGAAGGTCAACGTCGTTACGTTGAATCCTTGTCAGCTTATGCCAGACAATTCCTGTCTTTGATGGAAAAACCAGATGTGGATGTTATTGAAGGTTTGTCACCGGCTATTTCAATTGAACAAAAAGCCACATCACACAATCCTCGCTCCACGGTGGGTACAGTCACTGAAGTTTATGACTATCTGCGCTTGCTGTTCGCTCGCATTGGCGACCCACGGTGTCCAGATCATGATGTCACATTGAGTTCACAGACTGTGTCACAAATGGTGGACCAAGTGATGGAACTGCCTGAAGGCAGTAGAATTCTGCTATTGGCTCCAGTGGTGAACAGCCGCAAAGGGGAGCATGTTCAACTATTGGAAACTCTGCATGCTCAAGGTTTTGTACGCGCCCGAATTGATGGTGAAGTGATTGAGCTGTCCGACCCTCCAACTCTGGAAAAAAATATCAAGCACAATATCGAAGTCGTGGTTGACCGACTGGTAGTCCGCGAAGGCATTGAACAGCGCATGGCTGAATCCTTCGAAACGGCTCTGGAACTGGCAGACGACGTCGCCCATGTTGCCGTATTGCCTGGCAAAGAGGCTGACCCCAGCGACAAAGAAGAACTCTTATTATTCTCAGCAAAATACGCCTGCCCACACTGTGGCTACAGCATAAAAGAACTGGAACCTCGTTTATTCTCCTTCAACAACCCCGCTGGAGCCTGTCAGGGTTGTGACGGTTTGGGGATGAAGAAGTTCTTTGACCCCGAAGAAGTCATTTTTGATGGTGAGTTAAGCATTGCATCCGGAGCTATTCGGGGCTGGGATAAACGCCATCTGTATTATTATCAAATGCTACAGTGCCTGGCTGACCATTATCAATTCGATCTGGATCAGGCCTATGAAGACATTCCTGCGGATATGCAGGGCATAATTCTCAATGGCAGTGGCAAAGAAAAAATTAATTTCGAGTTCAAACGTCCCGGCCGACCACCCTACCAACGCAAAACCACTTGGGAAGGCGTCATCGGCAATATGGAACGTCGTTACCGCGAAACCGAATCTAATGCGATTCGCGATGAGCTCGGCAAATACATCAGCACTCAATCTTGCCCGGATTGTAATGGCAGTCGTATGAACCGTGCTGCGCGTAATGTTTTTGTTGGTAGTGAGGCCATCCACAATATAACGGCTTTAACTATCGCCGACGCCCTGAAATTCTTTGACCAACTGGAATTGACTGGTGCTAAAGAACAAATAGCTGAAAAAATCCTTAAAGAAATCAGTGAACGCCTGGGTTTTTTAGTCAACGTAGGCTTGAACTATCTGAGTTTGAGCCGATCAGCGGATACTCTGTCTGGCGGAGAAGCGCAGCGAATTCGTCTGGCGTCACAGATTGGTTCTGGGCTGGTCGGTGTGATGTATGTGCTGGATGAACCGTCCATTGGCTTGCATCAGCGGGACAACAGTCGCTTGATCGATACCTTGACCCACCTGCGCGATCTGGGTAATACGGTGATTGTTGTTGAACATGATGAAGATGCTATCCGTTGTGCGGACCATATTCTGGATATTGGTCCGGGAGCCGGTGTCCATGGTGGTGAGATCTCTGCCCAGGGAACCTTGAACCAGATTCTCAACAACCCGTCATCAATGACGGGGCGTTTCCTGTCAGGACAGGAACGTATCGAAGTTCCTCAAACACTAACATCTTATGATCCAGAAAAAGAAATTGAGATTGTTGGTGCCACAGGTAACAACCTTAAAAATGTATCGGTCAAAATTCCTGTTGGCTTACTTACCTGTGTTACTGGTGTATCAGGTTCCGGCAAATCCACTTTGATCAACAGCACACTATATCCGGTTGTTGCCCAACGTTTAAACCGTAACCGCACACCTGCGGCTGCGCATCAGGATGTCCTGGGCCTTGAGAATATCGATAAGATCGTTGATATCAACCAAAGCCCTATTGGCCGCACGCCTCGCTCAAATCCGGCAACCTACACAGGTTTGTTCACTCCAATTCGAGAGTTGTTATCTGAAACTCAAGAGGCACGAGCCAGGGGTTACAAGCCGGGACGCTTTTCATTCAATGTCAAAGGGGGCCGCTGTGAAGCTTGTCAAGGCGATGGTTTGATCAAAGTTGAAATGCATTTTCTGGCCGATGTTTATGTTTCTTGTGATGTCTGCAAAGGCGCACGATATAACCGGGAAACATTGGATATTCACTACAAAGGCAAGAACATTAAAGACATTCTGGAAATGACGGTTGAAGATGGTGCCGCTTTCTTTGATGCAGTACCCAATATCAAACGCAAACTGGACACGCTGATGGCCGTAGGTCTTGGCTATATCAAACTGGGCCAGAGCGCAGTGACCCTGTCTGGTGGTGAGGCACAGCGCATAAAGCTGTCACGCGAATTGTCGAAACGCGATACTGGGCGCACTTTGTATATTCTGGATGAACCGACCACTGGCTTGCATTTCTATGATATCAGGCAGTTGCTGGAGGTTTTACATACTCTGAGAAACCAAGGCAATACTGTAGTGATCATCGAACACAACCTTGATGTGATCAAAACCGCTGACTGGGTGATTGACCTTGGTCCTGAAGGCGGCACTGGCGGCGGTAATATCATCGCCGAAGGCACACCAATGGATATCGCCAACACCGATTGCAGTCATACCGGTCATTATTTAAAGCCTTTGCTTGAAAATACAAATACGGAAGTACTGGCAGAATCATGCTAGAAACGCTGTTATTAGTTGGCGTTGGTATTCTTGCTGGCTTTTTAAATATCATGGCTGGCGGCGGTTCCATGGTCTCGGTGCCGGTTATGATTTTTCTCGGCATGCCGGGGCATATTGCCAATGCCACTAATCGCGTCGCCATTCTGGCAGAAAGCATCACCTCTATTTCGGCATTTTACAAACAAGGTATTTCTGATATCAAACTAAGCCTCAGTCTGGCAGCCTGCACCATTCCGGGGGCAATTATTGGCGCTTTTGTCGCCTCTGGAATACGCAGCGACAATTTCAACCATCTGCTTGCTATTATAATGGGTGGCGTTTTATTGCTGATGTGGTTTGGTGATAAAAAGCAAAACACTGGCGATTCTGCACCCACAGAAGCCATAACAACACATATCAGCAAGAACCGCTTAGTTTTAGGGCATATTCTGATGGTGGCAGCGGGTTTCTGGGGAGGATTTATACAAATTGGCGTTGGTTTCATCCTCATGCCCATTTTACATCGGGTGATGGGACTTGATCTGATTCGCACTAATATGCACAAGGTCACTATTGTTCTGATCTATACCATTGTGGCGTTGGCGGTATTCGCCTCTCAGGTTGAAATCGACTGGCGTGTCGGACTCTATCTTGGGCTGGGAGCCGGTATTGGTGGTTGGCTCGGCACACATGTGCAGATCAGGCAAGGCACTGATATTATTAAATGGATATTGAATGTGGTATTGATCGCTTTTATTATCAAGTTACTGTTTTTCTGAATACACAATAAACACCGTATTTAATAGCCAGCTGATGTGATGGCTAGCTTTTCGGATATAACTGGCAGGCAAAACTCAATTGAATGAAAAAACTCTTATAGGCTGTCTGGTAGCATTGGTGGTTTTGATTTTTATTGTCATGGCTGCATCGGAACTAATGCAACCGGTCAACGGCGATCAGGCCGTATATACCGTTCAACCTTCCCTCAATGAAACGGAAAATGGGCAGCGCCATTTAACTGATTTAGACCCTGCATCATCAAAGCTCGTTGCTGACACTCAGAAAGTTCAAACAGAACAATCGACCGACTTTGACAAGCAACTACCCTCTTCTTTGAGCTCCAGCAACACCAATTCTCCTGTGACTGTTGATCCAAGCAAAGAGGTTTTCCAAGAAAATCAAAAAATAGCTTTACCAATAACGACAGAAACGACCAATACAAAGCAAAGCAGCCTTAATCAGGGTGTGAGCAAAGAAGATGCGGCAACGGTTAATTCTGACACAGCCGATCTCACTGGCACACCAGATATTATTGTTGGCAGAGTGTTCACAGATGGCGGGCAGACAGTCGCCGATATCACCTTAACAGCAAAGCCATTCAATATTGCATCGACAGATGCCGACAAACCTGCAATCACTTTAATCAGTAATACTAATGAACAGGGGTATTATGCTTTTCGTAATATCCTCAACGCCAGCTATCGAATCTGCAGCAACTCTTCTGATTTATACAGTTCAACCTGCATTCAAGTACTGCCCCCTCAACAAACCGCCGATTTAAAGGTCAATCGTTTGTCAGATGTTAAAACTCTGCGCGGTATAGTTACCGATGAACAAAACGCACCAGTGGCAGATGTTTTCATTCGCATTAGTGGTTCCAGCAGTTCTCAAGCCGCAAGAACAGATGCTAATGGTCGTTACCAGATGCCATTCAAAACCCAGGATAACTATCACCACAAAATTCACTTCACCAAAGCTAACTATCAATCATTGGCTAAAGCGCTGCCAGATAACAGTCAGGGAAATGATTACATTGTTGATGCCAACCTGACGGCTTTGTCTGGATTAACAGTCACAGGCAATGTCGTTGATAAAAACACTGGTAATCCGGTCACCAATCAACGAGTAGCGCTATATTCACCGAATCTACGTTACAGTACGTCTTATGTCTCATCCAATATCAAAGGCCAGTTCACTATTAAAAATGTTAAACCTGCTGAGGATTATGAAGTGCGAATGTCTACTGACCGCAACCATCGCTATGTCCCAACACCCTCCTCAAAAGGAATCAGCATCAGTGACAGCAGCACTGTTTTATCGCTTGAAGTAGAATCACTGCAATTTGAACTAGGTACATTTACTGCCACTATTCGCAATCAACAGCATGCTCCGTTGGCCAACTTGACTATAGAATTGAGCCAAGGTTCATACCTCATTGCTAAACAACAAACCGACAGCAATGGGGTGGTTAGCTTTGCTGAGGTTCCAGCAGGTTCATTGCAACTGTATGAACGGTCACTCCCACTTCGAGCTTCTGGCATTGACCGAAACAGACATAACAATATCACCTTAACTGCCGACCATGGTGATCAAGAAATTCGCATTGCTGTAACAGGCACCAACGGCCAAGCCGTCGTCTGTAATCGGTCGCAACTATCTTGGCGTTATAAAGAAAATGACGTCAGTATCTCTTCAAGCAAAACGGTTCAATCAGACAGTCTGGGTATCATCAGACGAACAGATCTTGGTAGTGGAGAACATACTCTATCCTTAAGCGGTTGTCCTGAGCACAAAAACAAAACTCAGCAGATCAACATCGGCAGCCAAAATGATATCAATATTCAATTGGAAGCAAGTAACTCTCAATAATAAGGTCATATATTACAAAGTACTTTTTTGAATCAGCCCTATTGACCTCAAGTCAACTTGAGGTTTTATACTGTTTATCTTGAGATAATATTGCAACCTTATGAGGCTCTTATGGACACATATTTTTGGCATAAACGCTGGGAGACAAATGAAATTGGCTTTCACGAAAACAAAGCCAACCCGCTATTAACCAATAATTTTTATCAGCTAAACATTGCACAAAGTAACCGTGTGTTTGTTCCATTGTGTGGAAAAACACTTGATATTGGTTGGTTGCTTGCCAATGGATATTCTGTAGTTGGGGCAGAACTAAGTGAATTAGCCATTAAGCAATTATTTACAGATCTTGGCTTAGAAGCACAAATAAAGATCATTGGCACAATTAAACATTACTACGCACCAAAAATAGATATTTTTGTTGGGAATATTTTTGAACTCAATAGTCAAATATTAGGCCCTATAGATGCTGTTTTTGATCGAGCTGCTCTGGTCGCTCTTCCAGAAAAAATGCGAATTGATTATAGCCAACACCTAATGAATATCACGACTAATGCCCCACAATTATTGATTACTTTTGAGTACGATCAAACCTTAATGGAAGGACCACCATTTTCCATAACTGAAGATGAAGTTCATCAACATTATGCTGGCAAATACGCTATATCTTCATTGGAATGTGTAGATGTTGTTGGTGGACTCAAAGGAGTATTAGCTGCCACTGAAACTGTCTGGCATTTAATGACAATGGATTGAAAATCATTTCATTGGCACTTTTTAAAGCATGGCTTCTTGCCTGACGCTGCTCCAACGATAGCCAGTCCTTGTTCCCTAACTGGCATAAAAAAGGTCTGCAAACAGTTTAAATGCTGTTTTACAGACCTAATACACCCATAACGTCAAAACACCTTTTACACAATAAGAAACGCTATGGCCCAATTATAAACATTGATTAGATGGACACTTGTAATTTTCGAACATGACCTGCAATCATCTCGATTGAGCACAGCTTGCCAGTTACACTGCTACTTTATTGCCTAGAAACTGTTCAAGGCAAACCTGTTCATCAACCACTACATCGCTTCTCGAAAGTGTGTAAGCAGTTGAAATACCATAGACTTTTTTATGTTGTTTATCAGCATGAGATAAATCATAAAAACCTGCCCCAGCAGTACTCTCAGTTACATTATGACCTTGAGATTTCAACAGCACGACTAAACACATACGCAAATGTGTTTTATACTGAGCAATGCTACAGCCAACCGTTTCTTTAAACAACCGCCTTAAATGCTGTTCAGATAAACCTAAATGAGCAGAAAAATCTATCTCGCGATTACATGCCACCTCTTCCTTAAGCAGTTGAATCAATTGACGAATTCTCGGGTCTAAGCGACAGTGGTTGTAATCGAATAAATTATTTTGACCTTGATCAGAAAAAATATCGTTAATCCGTCCTTTGACTGTCTGTGCATCTAATCGGAAGCGATAAGCCTCTTTTAACAAAGCGATCCATTGTTGCTCACGAACCATTTCATAACGTACCTCACCATTAACTGACCATACCTGATTCAAACTACCCTCCAACTTGGTAAATATATTCAAATATCGTGGAAACATAAAATAGGCTAGCACTTCTCCATCATTGTACTTTGTTTTACGTTCCATACTGGCTGGCCAATAAATACTTGTCATCGGTTGTTGCTGACCACAATGGCTTTGAACTGAAAATTCTCCAGCCAAATGAGTTGCTATCGTTTCAACAGGTATCGCGTGCCAATCGTTAGGAGGGATATCGCCAATAAATAAAATAGTTTCGTTAAAAAGATAGATAATTGGCTGCATAGTGCGTGTCCCCCGACAAAATCCTGAAAATACATAAACAACTGAAAATCAGTTCAACTGACATTCCGTTGATTCCTTAACACCGAAAAAGCGCTTATAAAACAAAAACTAACCGGTGGTAAAACAGCTACCAATATAAACAAGTCACGCTTATAAAACTTGAACGTTTTTATGATTTTGTTCGAGATGCCCTCAACCTGGGAACATTATCGAATAACAGAACATCCATTCAGAACATCACGTTTTCTGGTAGAGGCGTTTCCAATATTTAGAAGGTGAAACACCAATGGCAGTTTTAAATGCTCTGGAAAAATGTGCCGTATCAGCGAAACCTGCTTCCATTGCAGATTCGGTAACATTTTTTCCCTGCAATACGGCTCTCATCGTATGCAAAAATCGACGCCAGAATATATAGCGCCCTATTGGTACGCCAACCTGACGTTTAAACAATTGCACGAGATGGACTTCTGACAGGTTTACATGTTCAGCCAACTCAGCCGTTGTTTTTTTGATCATGTAATTTTGTTCGAGCAATCCTGCAATTTCGACAATGCGTTTATCTAAAGAAGACTCTTGTGGTTCCGCTGAATTTGGATAGAAAAGTTCATGAATTCTCGCTTCTACCTCGTCTTGCTCTGGTCTATCTCGGTAAATTTCCTGCAATAACTCTATCCATTGTTCTTCATTATCTAATTTGTAGCCACAATCAAGATCATGCGCCGTTGTTCTGGACACAATAGCTTGCCTTAGAGGGTTCAACGGGTCAATCATGAGGGAGCTGGAGAAATGATCTGTGAATTGATCATTCCAGCTACTACCGGGCTGCCAAAATGCACTTCGACATTTCAACTCCATTTCAGGCTTCAAATCTGATGATAAGCTAATATCACCAGTCATTCCCGCCACTAAAGCGGCAACAGGTGCATCACTGTGAGAACGTAATCCACGGCCCTGTTCCTGGCCAATATACAACACTTTATCGTTCCAACAATACAGTGCAGGCGTGCAATTTTCAGTCATAAATAAAAACGTTGCTGCTATAAACCGCGGATCTATAACTAATAAAGCTCTCATCTATGAGCTTTACGACACCAGACTTCCCCGCGAATCTAAATTCTGGTATGTACAATCAATATAAACCAGTTGCTCAACAACTTTAATATTATTTTCTTATTAAGATATAAACTGTTATTTCGGTGAAGACATACTTATACCGAAATTAGACTAACTCTAGCCCCCATACACCTGGTTCAGTATACAATAAAGTGTGCCTTAACTGATTCACCAGTAATTAAACTGAAAGAATATATATAGCGAAAAGGTCTTATAATTAAGATTATTCATAGAGCAATAAATATCCGAGCCCTAAAGTATGAGGAACTCTACAATGTATCCAAAAATAGTATCCAAACAGTCCATAACGAAATTAATCATAAGTCTTGTGTTGCTTTTCACAGCACTGCCTAGCTATGCAGATGAAGGCCCGACCTATGTTGACAGAAAAGGTTTTGCCATTAAAGGTTATGACACTGTTGCCTACTTCACAGAAAATAAAGCCATAAAAGGAGATAAAAAATTCAAGCATCAATGGAATGAGGCTACCTGGCTATTTGCCAGTGCTGAAAACTTGTCCACGTTTAAAGCAAACCCTGAAAAGTATGCCCCGCAATACGGGGGTTATTGTGCGTATGCTATCGCCAACGACAGTTATGCAGGCATTGACCCAAAAGTCTTTACCATACGTAACGATAAACTTTACTTGAACTACAATAATAGAGTTCTTAAACGGTGGAGCAAAAAGCCAAAAAAATTCATTTCACAAGCGGATAAATTCTGGCCTGAATTATTAAAAGCCCAGAAAGATAATTAAGCATTCTTTGTAAATTCAATTTTGATTGAAAGCCAGCTATTTTCATATCTCTAAACTTTAAACCCAGTCGCAGCCAACCAAAAGGCAATTCGACTGGGTTTATTGTTTATATCTCAAGCCTGAATTCGCTTTTCAAGCCTATTTTTCAGGTTTTAAAAATCACAATTTGCCACTGTTGTTATTAAGACGCATACTAGGAGCAGTAACCTTCTCCCTCAAAAGATTTTTTTCAACTTTGGCCAACACACTTAACTAGCACTGCTTGTTTCTCGATTAAAGGGTAAGAACAAACGTTTAATTCGATCAGAAAACGTCAGTTTTCTATTGTCCACTTTCACACGTTTCTGCAACTTGGCTTTTTTCTTAAGCAATTTATGATGTTTAAATGACTCATCCAGAGTCATTTCCAAAATAGTTGGATCATATGGATGGGATAAATAACGGAAAATCTGTCCGGCATTGATAAGGCTTACTATAGTCTCAGCATCGGTTTGCGTAGCTAAGATAGTTGTAATAAGTTCAGGACGATATTGCTTCAACAACGAAATTGATTGCAGGGTATCACTGGAATCAACAGGTAGTTTGATAATCAGAACACCAATGCTACTGTGTGATTGTAAAGCTGATACTACTTGATTGATATCATTGGCAATATACAGTTTTGATCCTTGTGTAGCACAATAATCTTTCAGTCCTTTTTGCGTTCCACGATCATCATCCATCAACAACAAAGAAGGATTCGCCCGTTTGTTTAGTACTTTGTCCGTGCCCGAAGAAGCGTCTTGACTATCCGCTTTGACAGGATCGAGTTCAGACAAAGCACTCTCATCGGCTAAAGCTTCCATTTCAAACTCAGATGCTAAAGCCGCTTCAGCGATAATCTCTCGAATATCATCATTCTTCCAGGGCTTATTAATAAAGCGGTATATTTGTCCCTGATTTATCGTGTCTATAATGGCTTCTTTGTCCATAAACCCAGTCAACAACACACGCATGGTCTGAGGATACAGTTTATGCACCTGAGCTAACAATTCGTTGCCTAGCATATTGGGCATGCGCTGATCACTGACGACGACATCAACTTTATTCTCTTTGAGAATTTCCAGTGCTTCAGCGCCTCCATTAGCCGTATAAACCTCATACTCTCGGCGAAAAATGGAACGCAGCGCAGTTAAAATTCGTCGTTCATCATCAACAAAAAGGACCCTGTACTTTCTATTACTATCAGACATTATAAATCTCGATTATTTACTCTTAATGGGTAAGCTAACACTTAAAACTGTACCTTTACCAACTTCTGACTGGACATTAATATCACCCCCATGATCTTGTACTATTTTATACGAAATAGACATTCCCAGACCAGTACCTTCTCCAATTGCTTTAGTAGTAAAAAAAGGATCAAACATTTTTTTCATCGTTTCCTCATCCATGCCACTGCCTTCATCTCGAAAATCAATTATTACGTGCTCACCATCTCTGGCAGTACTCACACTGAGGGTTCCACCCTCAGCCTTCATCGCTTGAGCAGCATTAGTAATCACATTCAGAAAAAGTTGGTTTAATTTTGAAGGTGTGCAGGTAATCTTAGGTAGGCTGGCATAATTTTTCTCCACCACAACATTGCATTCCTTGATTTTATTCATTGCAATTTTCAAAGAACTCTCGATGCAATCATGCACATCAATATGATCCGTTGACTGTCGGTCCAAACGGGAAAAATCTTTCAGGCTTTGAACAAGCCCTGAAATTTCTTCCAGACCATGACCGCTGTCTTTGAGCAATTCCTGGCTCTCTGAGAAAATTTCTTCAATTTGAGCATTCGAATAAATATCGACAATTTGTTTGGATTTCTCTGCAATTTTTACAACATTTAAATCAGCTGAACTGGAGTATTGCCACAAATCCTTCACACGAGTCAGTAACTGATCCATATCGGCAAAGTTAAGGCCCATGGTTTCAACATTACTGCTGACATAGCCCAGCGGTGTATTCACTTCGTGTGCCACCCCGGCAACCATCTCACCCAGAGAAGCCATTTTTTCGGATTGAATCAACTGTTCCTGTGATTCCTTAATTTCACGAGTACGTTCTGCAATGGTTTGTTCCAGATTAACGTAATTTTTGCGCAATTTATAAGCCAGAAAGCCTAATATCAGCAGTAATAAGAAACCATAAACGACCAGAGCATTTCTCAATCTCTCTGACTTGATCAATAAGTTATTATGAAAATCAGTATAACCTGCCTGCATCGTACTGAGTTGATCAAACGTTGGTATGTCCAACGCATGCATCATATGTTTTTGCACACTGCTACGCTGTTCCATCAATAACAAGAGTGTCGACCGGTATTCTGTCATGAGCTTCACCGCCTCATCGACATTATCCATATTTGAGTCACGAACTATATTCTCAAGCACTGGAGCCCATTCAAGAATATGTTGTCTGCTGGCATCATCTCCCGAATTAAGGTAACGATAGATATCAACATTCAATTCATCGACTCTGTGAATAAAATTATCTCTTGATACTTCTGGTACAAGGTCCGCAAAGCGAATCACTCTTTGACTCAATTCGGGAAAATCTGACAGTACTTTGTTCAAAGCCTCATTAACAACCATAAACTCTTGTATATGAACGCCTTTCTCTCGGGCCAATTTTTCATAGCTGGACAATAACTTCTGTACGGGATCATCAAAATCAAATTCAACAAATGTCCCTGTATAGCGCAAGCGATCAAACTCTTCATCTAATTCAGCTTCCAAATCTGCCAAAGCATCATAATTTTCATTCAAACCATAGCGTAATTTAAGCAATTGAGTACTCAATTCACTATCCAATTCTTTCATTCGTCGAACAGAGGATGTTGTCTCAACGAAAAAACTATCATTTAATTTCTGATTCTCTTGATAAACCAACAGCGCTAATACCAATCCTACTATTAGCAGAAGCGCTACGATAACAATCATTTTTTTCATATTTTTTATACTTATTAATGTTAGTTGACAATGAATGCTACAAACAAACTTGGGATCAATCTAAATCATATCACTTTCATGATAGAGACACCTTAATTGACCGAACATTTTATAAGTTCATTGCAAACGATTAAGTACGTATACTGAAATGCTTTCTTACAGTTATAGACAAAGAGAAGTCTTTCAACAATTGTTCTTTCAGAGAGGCACTGCTATTTTCTCTGTCAACACAGATTGTTTTCCTTGATGTTTTAGTGAAATACGTATGTTTTTTTTACGCGTATATGGAAATATTATCCCGGTGAATGCTGCCATTTTTCCAAGCAACACCTTCGATGTAATAATGAAAGTAAGTGATAGTCAAGATGACTATTTGCGGCAATACAGAGTTAAGTGCCAACGCTATACCCAAAGCAATCACAGGCAAACCAAATAATATGGTAGAAGGCTTAAAATGCAATACTCTATAAAACAAATTGCCATTGGACTTTTCCAGTCGGTTTGCATCATGGACCATATAAAAAATAAAAGCTGTTGAATCATGAACCAGACGAGGCATCAGGACAACAAACAAATCATATCCCATTAACAAAAAGACCACGATCATGATTACCATGATTTGGTTCATTAACAGATATAATGTTTGTTGCTTGTTTTGAACTTGCAAAACGATGTTGATAACCAGAAAAGTCGTGAAGCCCAGATACAGGATTAACAACCATGGTAAATAAGGAATATATTGCCAGGAACTCGCGTTATTACTCAAGCCTACCGACAAAGCAACAATACAAGTAATAATAGTAGTGCTCCATTGCCAGAGTTTAAAATTACTTATAGCTTGGCGGATAAACAGTCTTGAAATACCAGCCTGTTGCCCAACTAAGTGCAATGTCCCAATGACGACTAATAGCGAAAATCCAATCGTTATTGGTAAATAAACGATAGTCAATAATGTGAGCATAAAAGAGCCTGACAAGCCCCAAATAATATTCATCTTATACCGCTGAAAATAATCCTTATCACAATACGCTATTGTACTGGCAACAATATGTGGGGCCCCAAATAGAATAATAAACCAAAGTGTTTGGTTAGGACTGCTCTGCAATACTTTTTTTATACTTCCATTTAATAAGCATAAATCAATCAATACAATAAGAGTAATGATTGGCACTATGGCGTACACTGCATAGAGATATTTTGCTCTGATGATGTAATTAAGTTGCACTACAAATCACATGTTTTGGCTAGGGACTATAAACCTTCAATTTTTCAGTGCTTGCAGCAACGAAAGGCACCCCAAGGTCTTTAGTCAATGCCCGAGCACTCCTATACCCACCTAATTTTTTTCCATTTTTAGTGAATATAGCCGGCGTCCCACGAATGCCAGTTTTCTTGGCTGCAAGATACACCTTTTTCACTGGATTTTCGCACTTACGATCAGGAATATTCACACCGTTTTTGGCTAAATCCAGGGCTTTTTGTTTATCCACCGAACAATAAACACTGACGAATTTCTTATAACTTTTTGATCCAATACCTGCTCGTGGAAATGGTAAATAGTGCACCTCTACGCCAGATGCTATCAGCGAGGGAATTTCCTTGTGCAACTTTCGGCAATAACCACAATCAATGTCGGTAAAAACAAAAATGGATGCCTTGCTTTGATTGGATCGATAGACAATCATCTCACTCTCATTAAAAGGAGAAGCCAATGAAAACCCTCCCCAAGATACAGATGCAATGATAGTCACAAGTAGAACACTAAACCGCTTTTTCATAAATACTCTCTAACCAGATACAGAAGTATATTTTTATCCAAATAAATCATCGGTATTTAGAAGCGGCCAAAAACAGCTCCATACCCCCTTATTTCACAACCCTATGGAGAAATAGAATCGTATTTATCAATCACTTCATCATTAAGGATCACAAATGTATAAACACGTGGAAATGGCCAACTATAATAATTCCAATTCTCAGCTGAGGCATTTTGATAATTTTTTTCTACTTGTTTAGGTTTCCCCATTTTTTCTTCAACCACACTTTTACTATCTCCACTATTCACCTCTAGATAGCGTTTGCTAAGACTGTGTTGTAGAAAAAAAACATACATCAACGAAAGTATGAACACACACACCAAAACTATCAATGTAAACTTCATTGAGCCCTTTCAAACCTACTAATATCATCTATAAAATTCAAACTATCAGCAATTTCCTGAGAAGCTACACGATCAAGCGAAAACCTTCTCCCTCCTAATATACCCATATAATACTGAGCCTGGCTTTCAACAGCAACGGGAAGAATAACTGGCGTCAAATGAGGGTTGGGAGCATTCAGTTGTTGAAAAAAACTAAGGTCCTGATATAACTCATGTATTGCTAGAGCAACTCTGGAAGCACAATTATCAAAATACCCAGATGTAGTAGTTTGTCCATTAAGAACAGCAAGTATTCTCTGGTCTTGTTCAGGGGTGGTTTCAATCAAAGTAAACCTTGTATCTCTGCGGGTAGCCTCTCGACGTATATAATTCTCTAAATTACCACCCATAATATTGTTATTGACTCCATTAGGATCAGACTGAGCGTTTCCAGGACTATATAGACCATGATTCTCTACAGCAATTGCAGTATGTCCAAAAGGATTTCCATCTGTTGCACCATTGTGAATAACCAAAATATCCAAACCCAGTGGGTCATATTTTATTAATGGATTACCTTCAACATAAGCATATGTATTGATTCCCCCTTTCAAGCCAATCGGATCACTGGTCAGATAACGCCCGATCTCTGGATCATAATCACGGAAATAATTGTAATACGTCCCTGATTCCTTATCCTCATACTGACCAGGGAAACGCAAGTTAAGCTCTATCTCTTGCTTAACAACCTCAGCACTGCCAAATGGTGTGTACTGCGCCTGCCAGGCAATATTCTGCTTTGCATCTGTCACCATTCTCGGCGTGCCCAAATGATCAACATGAATATAATAAGGCGTCTTGCCTTCCAACTTCACCACTGGCTGCTGGCGGTGATACACATACTGACTGTTTATATCACCCGAACCATC